>JAGVBZ010000034.1 GCA_020059465.1 Brevinematales bacterium | reverse complement strand
GCGGGAATAACTCAGTGGTAGAGTACTAGCTTCCCAAGCTGGGAGTCGCGGGTTCAAATCCCGTTTCCCGCTCATACGCCTCCGCAAGGGGGCGTTTTTAATTACAAGCCAGTCGCGTTTTGAAAACGGTATGGAGATATTCCAGCGAGGGTTATTTTGAAACAGTTTATCCTTTTATCATGCATTCTATTCACTTTTCAGCAGCCCTCGGGCGCTAAAACTGCGGTTTACACCGAACCGAAGATTTTACAACTACCGGGACTTGAAGACTATAATGAGGAGAACAATCAGGCCAATCCGATGAAGATATATCCGCTCGGGTGGTCAAAGGACGGCAGGTTCGCCTATATCCGTTTCCAGGACTGGGCGGACGGTATCGGCAATTATATCGATTTTAAAGTGATCGTGCACAATCTCGTCAACGATACTGCAGAAACCGTATACCGGATATACGAATGCAATGAAATTTACGGATTTTTCAAAGAGTACGGGATGAAGGTTAAAGAAGAGGATTATGGCAATTACCCCAATCACGCAAAAATATTCCACGCGATCTGGAAAAAGGACGGAGTATTAATCTCCAAGAAAATCGCCCAATACGGAATAGTCCAGACCGGATTAGAAATGAAGCCGTTCCCGTACAAGTCCGGAAAAACTTCCATCGACTGCCGGTTAGAAATAGATAATACCGATCTCAGCCTTGACACTTTCGGATATTACCGGTGGTTCAAGCTATGGGCGGAATCGGCGGGGAACGGAAAGAAACTGATCGCCCGATCCACGAACGATATGTTCATCAATGCTGAGATCGCGGGATACCTGAAAAGCCCGTTCGAGGACAGGATCGCGGTCGTCATTCTGAAAACATACCGGGGATTCGAGGGTCCGCCCTGCCCGATTGAACCGTTTATCTTCGGGTGCCATCTGACGAAAGGTTTCAAATAATGCAAAGGGGTTAAATATGCCGCTCGTAAAAATTTCAATGCGCGATACCAACCCGGCCGCCGCGAACCGCGACGCCAAGAAAAAATTGCTCGATATTTTGCATGACGCGCTCGTGGAAATATTCAAAATCCCGGACTTCGACCGTTCACAGCGTCTGGAGATATATTCCCCGGACGATTTCGATCTCCCGTCGAATAAGACTCCCGACGCGATACTGATCGAGATCACGGCGTTCCCGGGGAGGACTACCGGGACAAAAAAGAAACTCTACCGGAAGGTTGTCGACGGTATCAGCGCCGGATTCGGTATTCCCGCCGACGATATCACCATCGTCATCTACGAGCCGGGTCTGGAATGCTGGGGCCTGCGCGGCGGGCAGATCGCCACCGAAATCGATATGGGGTTCAACCTGAAGGTCTGAGACCTTAACTCGTTCTCCAATATATAAATCCTTCTTAATGTAAAACCTTTTGCAATTCTTCCGATATTTATATAGCGTAGAAAAGGGGCTATTATGAGCGAATCCCTGACCATAAAAACAACATTCCGCGCACCCGCGAAAGAAGTATATGAAGCATGGATGGACAGCGCCAAGCATTCCCTGATGACCGGGGGTATTGCGAAAATCGACCCAAGAGTGGGCGGGAAATTCACCGCGTGGGACGGTTATATCAGCGGCGAGACAGTGGAACTCGATCCGTACAGCCGGATAGTCCAGCTATGGCGTACCGGCGATTTCGACGAGAGCGACCCTTATTCGAGAATAGAAATACTTTTAGACGAGAAGGACGGCGAAACCGGCTTCGTCCTGATCCATGAGAATATCCCCGCCGGGCAGAAGGACGATTATCTCGAGGGATGGAACGATTACTACCTCGATCCGATGCATGATTATTTTTCGAACAGGAGCGAGTAATGCGGAAAGCTATTATTATCCTCTCATTTATCATCGTCAGCGGGGGGGTATTATTCCCGAAGTTTCTCAAACCGGGATATTATGTGCCTAAGCTCCTGGTAATTCCCGCATACACCGCGTATTTCACCCCCAACGATCAGTATAATCCGCAGAAAATCTTCCCGATAGGATGGTCGAGGGACGGAAAGTTCGCGTACGCGATCCTCCGCGACTGGGACGACGCCATCGGCAATATCATTCATTTTCAGCTTGTAATACAGGATATGATCGAGAATAAGGTGCTTTGGAAATTCCAATTGACCTACGATCTCGAGATCCCGAAAGACTACCAGCTCTACCAACTGGAAAAAGACGGGACGAAAAAATATATCGGCGCCGAGACCCTTTTAAGAATGATATGGAATAAGAATAAAAAGACGTTCATAGAAAAACTTACTAAGTACGAGATCAATCAGGTGAAGCAGGTCATGAAACAGTTCCCCATCACGTATAATAAGGATGTGATCGACTGCGGGATGAACCTCGGGAATCAGCAGAATGTATCGAAGGACCAGACCGCCGATCTGGCGGTGACCATGGTATCGCTGAAAAACGGGCTGAAGACCGTGTGGAGCGCGAAAGCAATAAAAACGTACGGCGGTAAAGTGGAGGGATACTTCGCGGGGCCGCTGAACGAATATATCGCGGTCGTCATATCGAAGTATATCCCCAGCTACGCGGGATATCCTGTCGAGGTCGTCCCGGTAATACAGGGCGTCAGTATCGAGCAGGGATTCAAGAAATAACTATCCGCAATTTTAACTGAAATTCTTTCCGAATACCATACACCTCACGGTCAGCCGTCTCCGGTATATTCGGCGCTCAATCCATTCATTACCCGCCCGGCATCCGCGCGGGATTAGAGATATGGCGATAGATGCAGGGTATCTTTTGTTGATTGCGCCGGCACCGGAAAAAAGAAAAACGTCCCCTGTATGATACAAGGGACGTTGTAGTTCTTATAAATTCGGTTACAGCAGAAACGATGTTATTTCGTCTTCGGCGCGGGTTTCGTTTCAACCTTTGCCGCGGGCTTCGGGGCAATCGTAAAGATCGCTTCGATCTTCTTGCCCTTGCTGTCAGTTACAGTAGCGGTGACCATTGCAGAAACTGCGATTTCTTTCGCTACTTTTACAGTAACCATTTTACCCGTAGCGGGTTCGACTTTAAGTTCTTTGTCCGCCTTCCAATTCACAACCACATCAGCGGGAAGTTCATACCATTTACCGGCGGCATCTTTTCCACGCGCATAAATGACGACACTTTCACCGACCGCAAGCTTGGTATTATCCATACCGACACCGGTCATCTGTTTCGCATCGGATGTCAAATACAATCCGGACAGCACGGGCTTGACATTGGTCGCGACAGCCGCGGGCTTCGCATTCGTTACAGGCTTCGCAGGTGTTTCCGCGGGCTTTACCGCTACAGCGACCTTAACATCACCCTTGGTATCCTTTACAGCCGCGCTGCCGCCGCCGCATGCGGAAAACATTACAAAAACGCCAGCCATAAGAACTGAGAAAACTAAAATCCGTCTCTTCATTCTGTACTCCTTATAATGAAATTATGATTTCGCAACTCTACCCGTAGCAATATTAATTCATTTCTTTGCGATTAAAAACATTTCAATCGAGGTTGTTTTACTAAATCAGAGCAGTGAAGTTATAAAACGGATAGATTTGTTGAAATATATTTTTTTGAACTTGTATTCGTATAGGTCATAGCGTAAACAAAAACCCCTCCGTATGACCGGAGGGGTTTGAATAATAAAGACGAACACTTCGACTTCGCTCAGTGCAAGCCTCATCCCG
>JAGVBZ010000040.1 GCA_020059465.1 Brevinematales bacterium | reverse complement strand
TACCCCGGCTATGCCGGGGTAAGGCGCCGTCCCAGGGATTGTTACTTAGAAATTAGTGATCTTATTCCCGCTGGAAATCGTAGCTTTCGTGTATGCAGTATCGTTTACCGCATTAATATCGTTTGTGGATATTGTTCTATAACGGTATAAGTAACCGAGGCTACCAGAAACAAAACTATTATTTACAAAAATATGGTTGGATACCCATGATAGAACTGCAATTGCATCTGAAAAACCGGGCTTTCCTCCAAATATATTGTTTGATATTACTAATGCTCTTGTATAAGGAGAAGAAGCAAAAGTAATAAGTGGTAATCCCGGATCAGTATTGTTATAATACACCATAGATGAAAGAATAACAAAGTTTGAGCTTCCTGAAATCGATAAAATAAATGATTGAGAGGTATTTCCAATAATATTAATATGGTCTAAAACCACATTAGTATTATAAAACATATCAATTATATCGTTATAAGGACTAATATTATTTGTATATAAGCAATTAATTATATTTAATCCATAAACCTTTGTAATATTTATTAGCGGAAAAGAACCATCATTTGTAGAGTTTTGAAAAGCTATGGATGAGAGCAAAATATTTTTTACATCATGTATATAAAGTGAATGGTTATAGTTTTGTCCGTTTCCGTCGAATGTCGAATACCCGGATATTGCGGTATATGTTTCGTTCCACCCGCCGATAAGATGAATATTATTCACCGCGATTTCGACACCGTAAGGGGCGGAATTGATCCCGTTGCCCGGGGTGTAGGTTCCGGCTGCGATATAGATATTGGTAAATCCAAGTGCAGAAGCTGTCGCGATCGCGTTGGAAATGGACCTCACGGGCGCGTTTTTATTTGTACCAAAGTTGGCATCACTTCCGGCAGCAGACACAAATACTGTAAACTTAGGGCCGAAGTCGGTAGCCGGCGGGTTAGTTGTTCCCGGATCGGTAGTAGTAGCAGGGGCACAGAACGACAGCATGAGAGACGCGGCGATAACCGCAGAAAACATAAATATTACCCGTTTCTTCATAAAATCCTCCTAAAATAAGTGGAGTAGTTTACCCTCAAAAAAAAAAAAAAAAAAAAAAATCAAATTTATATTGCGTTTATAAATACGTATAAAAAGCATCGTTCGATTCAGCACGGCATCGTTCGACAAGCTCACGACAAGCTCACGACAAGCACAGGACAAGCCGGGCGCTGAACACAGCCGAAGCGCCGTCGCTCAGAATACTTCTCCCGTCCGCGATGACATTCTACATTATCCCCCGGCTGCGCCCGGGATGACATTTTCGTCACACTGAGCCTCCCCGCCGCAGGCTGGTTCCGCTAATTATCCGCAGCAGTTGACAATTCCCGCTCCGCCGTGTTATATTAATTCAGTATCCATCGGGAGCCTATCATGAAAAAAACAGCCGCGGTATTAATGATTGCAGCGATGTACCTTCTTTCCTCGTGCGCGGGACAGTCCGCAGGGAAAAAGGGCGATAAAGCGCAGTCGCCCCAGCAGACCGAGGACTTCGACCTGATTATCCAGAAGACCGGGAAGGCGGTGCAGTCCCCTATACCGTCCGATTTTACTGCGTATCAGGGAAACCAATCAGCGTCGGTACAGACCTATATCGGCGGGGAGAACACCGTGAAACTCCAGCCCGTCCCCGCGAAAATCGGGTACTCTCTGCCCCTGTCGGGATGGACGAAGTATAAAATACTCTGGATACAGATCGGGAAGCCCGGCGGGAAACCGCACGACATCAAGTTCATGCCGGGATGGGACGGAAATTTCAGCGTGTACTATATCCTCAAGGACGGCGCGGGGGATTATAAGGTGACCCTATTCGCGGCCGACGACGTAAACTCGCAGACGTTCCAGGCCCTGCTCGCGTTTAATATTAAATCGCAGGCGGACGCGCCGAAGGATATCCAGAAACTTTCGCTCAACCCGTACATCATCGATTTCGTCAACGCCCATATGGGGCAGACGGTCGGGCGCGGCGAATGCTGGGATTTGGCGCAGGCCGCGTTGGATCTGCTGAGCGCCGATTGGACGAGGACTACCGGATTCGGTATCCCGCTCGACCCGGAAAAGGACGATGTGATCCCCGGAGACATCATCCAGTTCAAGACGGTGAAAGTCACCTATTCGGTCCCGAACGGTACGGTATGGGAAACCTACGGCAACCCCGACCATACCGCGATTGTCTACAAGGTGCTCGGAAAACTGCATTACCAGCTCGCGCACCAGAACGTCAAGAATACGAAGGTTGTGATGATAACCGAGCTCGATTTGAATAATAAGACGTCCGGGCAGGTTTGGTTCTACCGTCCGGTCATGGGGCTGGTGCAGGACTGATTATTGGGCGGGGATAAGACAATCCGTTATTAACGGGAAAAAAAATACCGAACTGTCACTGCGCGGAGTGAAACGGCAAAGCAGTCTATAAACTCTATCCCGAAGTGAAACAGTTTGTATATATCCTGTCAGGGCTGGCGCAGGACTGATTATTTCCGTTTCGACTGAAGACGGCGGCGTTTTTCACGCCCGGGATCGATAATCCCGCTATGCACAAATCTGACGTCTTCTATAGTATAGAACGCGCCCGGATTGAACCGTTTGACTATCTCGATAAAATCCGGTATCTGCTTTCTTTCCATCACTGAGAAAATCAGTTTCACCGGGCCGGTCGCGCCCTCGCCGTCGATCACCGTAATACCGTAGTCGCTTGTCCGTAGGAATTCCACCAAACCGTCGCTCTCCACCCGTGTAATCACCCGAACAATCACCGTCCCGAGCGATATGCGTCTCTCGATAGCCATCCCGAGAAAGTTGCCCATGGCGAATCCCAGCGCGTAGGTAATCATATAGAAAATATTCGTCAGGTTGTTCATAATCTGGCTGATCGCGAGGAGCCAGATCATCACCTCGAAGAAGCCGATCAGCGGCGCGAGGAAACGGTAGCCCTTGCCGATAAAGATCACCCGCATCGTCCCGAGACTGACGTCGCATAACCTCGCGGTAATAATCAGCGCCGGAAGTATCACCCACTTAAAAATATCGCTCTGCGCGAATACACTCCAATCCATTATACACTCCGGTATGTTTATCGGTACAGCCCGCCGGGTTTCTTCAATTCTCCGATACGGCCGATTATTGCGAAGAACTCGCGGGGATATTATAATACTTCAGTCTCATTACAGGAGGGTTATATGGCTCTATTCAAATCGGGTAATCCCGTCTTCATGAAGGATGTATTCGCGGATCAGGGGGTTCAGACCGCTGACGATCCCATGCGCGGCACAATGACGCTATCGGGAACCATGATAAAGACGTTTATCCTGTTCGTGCTCCTGCTCATCCCCGCAGGGCTGGTCTGGTCGGTATGGCGCCAGTATGAGGAACTGATCCTGCCCGTTTTGATCGGCGCATCCATACTTGGATTCGTCCTGTCGCTCATCATCATATTCGGCAAGAAAACCGCGCCTTATCTCTCGCCGATTTACGCGATCGTCGAGGGAGTCGTGCTCGGTACATTATCCGCGCTCATCGAGGCGGCATATCCCGGCATAGTCATCAACGCAGTTATGATTACGATGGCGATCTTCGCGGTCATGCTGCTCATCTATACGACCGGCCTGATAAAAGTGACCGGAAAGGTTCGTACGGGTATTATCGCGGCCACAGGCGGGGTAGCGCTTCTCTACGGCGTCAATCTCCTGATCCGCGCGTTCGGCGGCGCGGGATTCGGATTTATTCACGACTCCGGCCCGCTCGGTATTGCGGTCAGCGTCGTAGTCTGCGCGATCGCCGCGTTCAATCTCCTGCTCGATTTCGAGTTCATCAATGAGGGCAGCCGTTCCGGCGCGCCGAAGTACCTCGAATGGTACGGGGCGTTCGGGCTGATGGTCACGCTGATATGGCTCTATCTCGAAATCCTGCGCCTGCTCGCAAAGCTCAGAAACCGTTAATATAAAGAGGAAACATGGAAGTCAGCTTAATATCGCATAATTCCGAACCGGAAAAGCATATCGAGTTTAACGCGCGTATCTGCTACGATTCGCATGAGAAGATGTCGGACGATTCCTACATCCGCTTCCTGCCGACCCTGCTGAAGAACGGGCATCTCTCCATCTTCGAGCATTCGTGGGCGAGCATGCATATCACAGGAATTTCCCGCGCGGCGTCGCACCAGCTCGTGCGTCACCGAATGGCGAGTTTTACCCAGCGTTCACAACGGTATGTCACCGAGGATCATTTCGAATATATCGTACCGGACACTGTGAAAGACAACCCGCAGGCGCTAACATTGTACGAGACGACCATGAAGTCGTTACAGGAGGGCTACCATCGCCTGATCGAGATGGGTATCCGCAAAGAGGATGCGCGTTTCCTCCTGCCGAACGCCACCCCCACTACGCTTACGATTACCGCGAATTTCCGGGAATGGCTCCATATTATCGACCTTCGGGTCAGCCGTCACGCGCAATGGGAAATCCGCGATATGACCGTCAAGATATGGAAACTCCTGTATCATATCGCCCCGGTCGTTTTCGGCTCCGCCTATTTCGAGCATTGGAGCAAAGATTTCGAATATAAACAGACCGTGTTCCAGAAAGAAGTCATGGTACTGGATCCGAGGGACTGATGGGGCTTTTTTCGAACCTCAATCAGCCCCTATCGCGCAGGATGATGCCCCTGACCCTCGAACAGTTCGTCGGACAAACCCACCTCACCGCGCCCGGAAAACCGATCGCCGTTATGCTGGAGAACCGAATCCTGCATTCGATGATATTCTACGGTCCGCCCGCGACCGGTAAGACCAGTCTCGCGGAAATCCTGTCCAGTAAGCTCGAGTACCATTTCACCATGACGAACGCCCTCACGATGGATAACGACGAGATACGCAAGGTGCTGGTGCAGGCGGAGAACCGCAGTCTCGCGGGCGAACGGACGGTCGTATTTATCGACGAAATCCATCGCCTTATCAAGCCAAAGCAGGACGCGTTCCTGTCCGCGATGGAAAACGGTATCGTCACCATCATCGGGGCGACCACCGAAAATCCGTACTTCATCATCCAACCCGCGTTCCGTTCCCGTTTATTTATCTACGAATTCAAGACCCTCGAAAAGAACGACCTCGACGCGATACTTCAGCGTTCGCTCGCGGAAGATAATATGGTAAAAAGCCTGAAAATTGAATTCGAGGCGGGGGCACGGGAGAAACTGATCGAATACACCCCCGACCCGCGGATGATGCTGAATACCCTCGAGATGGTGATCCTCTCGCAGGGTGCGGCGGAAACCGTACGTGTTACCGAAGCGGGAATCCTCAATATACTGCAGAAGGCCGAGACCCGTTATTCCTCCGAGGAGGGGCATTACGACGTCATTTCGGCGTTCATCAAGTCGGTACGCGGGAGCGCGGTGGACGCGGCGATCTATTATCTCGCGATGATGCTCGAGAGCGGGGAAGACCCGCTTTTTATCGCGCGCCGCCTTATCATACTCGCAAGCGAGGACATCGGCCTTGCCTATCCCGAAGCTCTTCCTGTGGCGGTCGCGTGCTACGAAGCGATCCAGTTCATCGGTATGCCAGAGGCCCAACTCGTATTGTCGGAGACCACCCTTCTGTTAGCCGGAGTACCGAAAAGCAACTCCGCGCTCTGTATCAATAAAGCCCGCGCCGATATCAGCGCCGGGAATGTGATGAAAGTCCCGCTGCACCTGAAGAACGCGGTTTTCAAGGCGGAGAAGGATACCGGGAAGGGTGTGGGCTATAAATACCCGCACAGCTTTCCCAATCATTTCGTCGAGGAGAAGTACACGGAAAAGGATGTCCGTTACTACGAACCGGGCGACCTCGGTTTCGAGAAAAAAATCCGCGACTGGCTGGATAAAATCCGGTCACCGCGTGAGGGCTAGATCCATTACCAGTGTATTTACCCTCTCTATCGCGAGTCTGCGATGTCACCCTAAGCCTGTCGAAGGGTGTTACATTGAGGGGTTAATCCCGATATCATGCAGTATAATACGATATGAAAACAGCCTGCATTGGTATAGTTCGGCAGGCTCACTACGACAGTCTACCTTTAATCACGGACGCAGCGAATCCAAATAAAACCAGCGCCATATCGGAGTTAGGATACGCAGTATCATCACGGGTTATTTTATTATGCAGTTAACTTTTCTCGGCATCGGGGCGGGGGTACGCAGTACCTGCACCGCAGTCGGGATTAGCCCCCACACAGCGGGTTGACAAACCTTTTTTTTTCATATATGATAATACAAGTATTTTACTAAACGTTCAGGATAGACAATGGAAATCCGGGAAATGCATATTGCGATTGTGGAGGATAATCCCCATGACGCTTTCCAGCTCAAACAGATGCTGCAGGACTCCCAAAGAAACAGCTATTCTCCCGTATTCTTTCAGATACAGGAATACTTTTCCATTGAAGACGCTGCGTGCGATCTAGCGGAGCGTTCCTTCGATGTCATCCTGCTCGACCTGATGCTCCCGGACAGCCATGGTCTGGATACTCTGAGAAGGATTACCGGGTATGTCGATAAAATCCCTACGATTTTACTGACCGGACTGAGCGACGACCGGATCGCGATGGAAGCGGTCAAGCTCGGCGCGCAGGATTTCCTTGTCAAAGGGCAGTTTAACGAAAACATGCTGCTCCGTTCGATCAGCTACGCGATGGAACGTCATAAACTGGTCCGTGAGTCCAAAGAGAACGAGGCCAGGCTGAAAAGCATTTATTCGCAGTCCCCGATGGGTATCGCGCTGTATGAGGCGGACGGGACTCTGGATTTTGCGAACGACGCGCTTCTAAAATCTTTCGGTATCGATAATATAAAAAAACTCCGCGCTTATCCTCTCAACGATGCTCCTTTCATAGACGCCGATTCTCTGGAAAGTATCGACCGGGAAGGATCGGTGAAATACGAGAAGCGAATCGATTTCTGTAAGCTGAATACCCTGTCCCAGAACGACTGCGTGAATTTTTATTCCGTAGTGATTCATAAAATCCAGACGGAGCAGGCGGGGTTTCTGGTCATTCTCCAGGATATTACGGAACAGCGCGAAGTTCAGAACCGTCTGAGGGCGTACAATGAAAAGATAAAAACCGAGCTCCGTTTCGCCGCGCGTCTCCAACAGTCGCTGGAACCGCCGGATATGATCGACGAGGAGAATTACCGGATCTATACCCGTTACATCCCCTGCGAGGAAATCGGCGGGGATTATCTGGAGATTATCAACGTCGACTCGCTGATCTTTATTATATCCGGGGATGTTTCTGGCCACGGGCTGATCGCGGCGCTATTCACATTCCTGCTGCGTGGAATTATTAAGACGATTTTGGCAGGGGTTATCGATACCCAGAGCCTTCTTGAAAAAGTCGCAGTCGAGATTCAGGATTACCTGATCGAGGGCTATTTTATCACAATGTCCGTTATGCTGATCGATCCCGATGAAAAGATACTTTATTATACCCGCGCAGGTCATCCGCCGTTTATAGTGTATAATGATAAAAATGTAGAGGTGATCGGCAAGAAGAGCAGTTTTATTTCACCGATCATCACAAAACGCCATTGGGATACCGAAGAGGTGAAATTGAAACCAAACGATAAAGTATTTCTATTTACGGACGGTCTATTCGAAATTCAGGATGCAAAGAACGGAAGCCTGCTCGGCGTTAATTATATTCGCGACCTTGTCAGTGAAAACCTGAATTTATCGCCTCCCGAAATGGTCGAAGCAATAATAACCGACCTGAGGGATAAGTCCGGAAGCAGTGTATTCGAGGACGATATCAGTACGTTTATTTTCGAGCAAAAAGAATAAATGATAATTCTATTGTTTTTAGAGGGAAGGTAATCTACTTGACAAAAGAACTATTGCCTATTAAATTGAAGTATGAGTAAAAGCATGTTTGTAAACCCGCATGATAATTTCCTCCGGGAAATGACTGTTCTTTTCGTTGAGGACGAGGAAATTGTCCGGGCGAGTATGGAAAGAATCCTGAAACGCAGAGTTAAAGAGATTTATCTTGCCTCGAACGGTAAAGAAGGGCTTGACATGTTCAGGCATAAAAATCCCGACATCATCATCTCCGATATCAGGATGCCCCAGTTGGACGGGCTAGATATGATTCGCGAGCTTCGTAAAACAAGCGATATTCCCATAATCATCGCAAGCGGGCATAATGACGAGCAGTTCCTTCTCGAGGCGATAGAGCTGAATGTCGATTATTACCTCAAGAAACCGATCGACCAAAACCGTTTAATCTCGGCGCTGGAAAAGCTTTCCATACTGTATAGCGAGCGAAAGTCGCTTGAGCGCAACAACCGCCTGATCCAGACGATTATGGATGTGATCCCGTCTTTCTTACTCATCACCGACGGTGAGGAAATCACCAAACTGAATAAAACATTTCTCGATTTTTTAGGTTTCGATTCGTTAATTGATTATAAGAAAAGCGGAAAGACCATCGACGATTTTCTGGTTGCAAAAGACGGGGATTTCTACGCGAAGAAAAAATTTCCCGTCTGGTTCTCAGAAATCGTTCAGCATCCCGACCTCGATTTTACCATGTATATGTGCGGCGCAAACGATCTTCCCGATGAAACACACACGTTTCTCGTGCATCTGACTGTGATGCCCGACAGCGGACTTCATCTGCTGTCGTTTACTGACATCACCCTCCTAGAAACGATCAAGTCGCTTTATCACGAACTATCCATGAAAGACTCGATGACCAGGATTTATAACCGGAAAAAATTCCTCGACGAATTATCCGCTGAAATCCAGCGCAGTGTCCGTTATCAGCACCCGCTATCGCTCATCATGTTCGATATCGATTTATTTAAGCGTATCAACGATACCTACGGCCATCAGACCGGCGATAAAGCCATTCTGCAGATCGTCAAACTTGTCCGGCAAAGCATCCGTACTACCGATATATTCGGGCGTTACGGCGGCGAGGAATTTATTATTTCCCTGCCCGAAACCGCGATTGTCGAGGCCGCGCTGATAGCCGAACGTCTGAGGGTGAAAATCGCCGAATTGAAAATCGATGACATCGGAACCCTCACCTGCAGTTTCGGAGTCACCCATCTGATCGACAACGAGGGGGTTGACGAATTAATCAAACGTACCGATAATGCATTGTACCTCGCCAAGGCCAACGGCAGAAATCTGGTGGAAGTGTTTACCCAAGATAAAACGGACGAAATAAAAAAAGAATCAAATTCGATAGAAATATGTCAAAATATTGATAGCTTATGCTATAATAATGGTGATGAAGAACCGCCTGCGCTCTGCGCGATTTTCAACAGACGGAGTATCCGGCATTACCGGAAGGAAAACATACCGAGAGACGCTATCGAGACCCTGCTTCGCGCGGCGATGGCTGCCCCGTCGGCGGGAAATCAGCAGCCGTGGCATTTCATAGTTATCGACGACAGGAATATACTCGACCAGGTACCCGCCATTCACCCCCACTCGAACATGATACTGGAAGCGCCTGTCGCGGTTTTAGTCTGCGGAGATCCGACGTTAGAAAAACATAAAGGATACTGGGTACAGGACTGCTCGGCGGCAGTGGAGAATCTGCTGATCGAGGTTCAGGTTCTGGGGTTCGGCGCGGTATGGCTCGGGGTTTATCCCCGTGAGGATCGTGTGGACGGGCTTCGCAGGCTTCTCGGTATCCCTGAACATGTTATCCCATTTGCGCTCGTACCTATCGGGTATCCTTCGGTTTACAAACCGCCGGCCGACAGGTATAACACTGAAAGAATTTCCCGAAACGCGTGGGGTGTAAAGGAAATCAGAAAAAACGATTCATGAGGAAGGTGCGTCTATGTCAAGACAGAAAAAACCGCGGAAAATCCAAGGTCCGCCGACAGTTCCGGGATTTAAGCCTCTTGGAGAAAAGGCCGATCCCAAAGATGAAGTCCGTCTGCTGATGGAAGAATATGAAGCGATCCGCCTCTGCGATTACGAAGACCTTTTTCAGGAAGAAGCCGCCGAGAGGATGGGAGTTTCCCGTCCTACTTTGACACGGATCTATGACAGGGCTCGTAAAAAAGTCGCAAAAGCGTTCTCAGAGGGGAAACCCATCGCTTTTAAGGACTGACGTCTTTTTATTCTGATAATTTGGGTAATTTTCCTGACATTTTAGCTTGAAACTTTTCGAGAAGCTCCGATAATAGTACAATGAAAAATCGGAGTAAGTTATGGTGCGGTTATATTTGTTCGCGTTTCTATCGGGAGTTTTTCTTCTCTCCGGGTGCGGTTCTAAAACCGAATACAACAGCGCGAAGTTTCATGTTGAATACGGCTACCGGATCAGATATGATAATTTCTCCCGGGAAACAGTACTCGGTTTCTGGATTGACGCGCAAAAAAGTCTCTGGATCGACGTCTCCTCCATCAAGGTATTTTCAGGCGGGGAGATGATCGGGCACAAGTCCGGTTCAGGCGATTTGGCGTATTCCTATGAAAACAAAAACCTGATCCTGATCCAGACGCCGATCAAAAATCTTTCAGTTCTGAATAAAAAACTCGAACTGGTCATCGAAACGAAAGGCGGCGACAGCTATATTTATAATAATTTCGATATGAAGAAACTCAAGGGCAACCTGAGCATCTACCCGTTCGAAAATACCAGCCGGTTGAAAAACACGCCCCTCACCGTCTATTTCGGCGGGTGTGAAAAGGAATACGATTATGTCCTTGAAATATACGCCCCCGGCCGTGAACTTGTTTTCCGGCAGGCTGTCCAGAAATCGTCGATGAGTCTCGATCTTTCCGGTTATCCCGAGGGAGAATATCTTTTCTCGTTCTATAAGACCGAACGGGACAGCCCGCAGAGTCTGGTTACAAAAGAGTACCAGATTTATCTGGCGAATTAGGAGCGGAATATGCAGGGATTTCAACCTATCGAGCCGGGTGAAATCAACGGAAACATTTTCCGGATGATCGGCGACCAATGGATGCTGATCGGGGCCGGCACTGTAGAGAAACATAATATGATGACCGCGAGTTGGGGTGCGGCAGGTGTACTCTGGTCAAGACCGGTCGCGGTGATATTTGTCCGCCCCAGCCGGTTTACCTATCACTTCCTCGAAAACGGCAGGTTATTTA
>JAGVBZ010000038.1 GCA_020059465.1 Brevinematales bacterium | reverse complement strand
CACGGGCTGGCGATGAATACTGGGTATTGCTTTGATATCGGGGTTAGCGTGCGCAGTATTGGGAATAGCCGTACGCAGTACCATAGCATGAACACGGACGGGCGATGAATACTGGGTGTTGCTTTGATATCGGGATTAGCGTGCGCAGTATTGGGAATAGCCGTACGCAGAACCTTAGCATGAACACGGACTTGCGATGAATACTGGGTATTGCTTTGATATCGGGGTTAGCGTGCACAGCACTAGTCGATATCCGGAGCGCCCTCGGCCAACGGCGGAGTAGGGAGAGGCGTTTCTCCTCCATGCCGGACGACCGACATTTTTTTCCAACGCCCGGTCAGGTAATAGATCAGTGACGCGGGTGCGCCGAACGCCCATCCGAGGGGAATCGACCACCATATTCCATCGGGGCCGATAAGAGACGACAGCCAATGCGCGAGCGGAATACGGAATACCCACAGCGCCAGCAGGGAAATCAGCATCGGGAAGAACGTATCCCCCGCGCCGCGTAAAACTCCCCCTACGATAAACATGATCGATACGAACCAGTAAAAGAATCCGACGATCTTGAGGTACTCCGCTCCGTGGGCTATAACCATCGTATCCTGATTGAACATGCCCACCAGTGTGCCGCCGAAAAGAACGAAAATAGCGCCTATCACGACGGCAAATGTAATATTAAATAATAATGTCGCACGGAATCCCCTGACAACCCGTTCGTGTTTGCCCGCGCCGATATTCTGCCCGGCAAACGCGGAAAGCGCCATCGAGAAGCTCATGATGGGCATGAACGCGAATGAATCGACACGGCCGGCCGATGTGAATCCCGCCATAGCGTCGGTGCCGAAATCGAGAACAATTCCGGTCATCGCCATAAAGCTCGCCGCGACCAGCATCTGCTGAATACCCGTCGGCAGACCGATTTTCACCATTTTCCCGAAAAGTACCGGGACGAATTTCATTTTTCGGAGATCGGTTTTCAGGACGGGATGGTTTTTCTGCAGTACGATCATTCCCCCGACAAAAGTCAAAGCCTGCGCGATCACCGTAGCGTATGCCGCGCCGTCGATACCCATTTTAAATACCGCGATAAACAGAAGGTCGAGAATGATATTGATGACGGTAGAAATGATCAAAAAATAAAGCGGAGTTTTCGAATCGCCCAATCCCCGGAGAATCGCGCTGATACCGTTAAATCCGAACAGGAAAATCATTCCGCAGAAATATATGATCATATAGGATTTTGCGGATTGAAGCATCTCGGGCGGGGTGTTCATCAGGTTCAGGATCGGTTCGGCGAATATGATGCCCGCAACAGTGACCAGAATACACGAGATGACAAGAAAGTAATAGAAAGTTTCTATCGTGGCTTTGAGTTTTTCCATCTGTTTCGCGCCGTAGAACTGCGAGATCATCACCGAAGCGCCCATCCCCAGCCCCATCACCATGGAGACCATGAGGAAGATGATAGGGAAACTTGCGCCGACCGCACCGAGTGCGATCTTGCCGAGCAGGTTGCCTACTATAATACTATCGACTGTGTTGTATAATTGCTGGAAAACGTTGCCGATCAGCATAGGAATCGCAAATAGAATAATTACCTTTAATTCGCTGCCTTCAGTTAAGTCCTTCAAATCAGCTCCTTGTGATATGAGAAGATGAAAGTGTATACCTGATAATGAAAAATAGCAAAAATTCAGGGGATTGTCAACTTTGCGGGAGATTGGACACTTTAATCATAGGATATCCCTGACGGATATACGCCGTTTTACTCAACATTCATGAAAAATGAAAACTACCAACCCATCCGTTTCACCATCACTTCTTCGAACTGGTCTGCGGTGATCTGAGGGGAGAATGTCGAGGCGTCCGCGAGGGAGTCCTTCTGCATAGCGGTATATGCCTGTTTATCACGGTAGAGCGCGAGTATTCGTCCGGCCGCCTCCGAGGGAGTATTCGTCCGGCATACGATCCCGTTCACGCCGTCCCTGACCGAGTCCCGCAGGCCGGGCACATCGTAGACCGCGGCGGGAGTGCCCTGAGCGTTGGCTTCGTTTACGACCATTCCCCATCCCTCGCGCGTCGAGGTCACCATCAGGAAATGGCTCCTGCGCAGGTTGTCGCTCTTCTGGTCGTCGGTGACAAACCCCGTGAATTCGATATTCGCGGTTACCCCCATTCTCTCTGCTAATTTTTTCATTCGGACGGTATAGCGTTTCTCGCCGCTGCCCATAATGATCAGCCGCGCGTCCGGCTGTTCCTGTGTAAGAACCGCGAGTGTCTTGATAATCTCCTCGACGCGCTTGGACGGCATGATCCTCCCGAGATATACCAGGGTGAGCGCGGGGAACTTATCCTGGGTACGTTCGAACGGGATCAGGGGCAGGTTGAGCGGCTCGCGGATAATAAATATATCGCTTTTCACACCCATTTCGATTAATCCGCTTCGGGACGATTCTGATACCGTAATGACAGCGTTGATTTTTCGGTAGGAGCGGAGCAGGAACGGTTCGGCTATATACCCGGCGAGGGAGATCGGGAACGGCATCTGGTAGAACCATATCTCGCGGGCAAGCTGATGGACGAGCGCAAACGTTTTCTGACGGGTGTCCCGGAAACTATGGGTGAAGAACGGGATAGTGTTGATCTCATCGACTATCGCGTCGTACTCGTGACGGTGAATCCGCGCAAAACGTTTTCCCGATAAGAATACGGAAAACGCGCCGCCCTGACGGACGACTTTATATCCGTGGATAGAGCCTTCCGCGGACGCGCCGGGAAAAGCCGCGCAGAAAAGCGTGATATCGTACCCTTTTTTCACGAGGCCGGTCATTACTTTATCGCAGAATACCTCGGCGCCGCCCGACGCGGGATGTTCGATATCCCTGCGGGACAGCCATAATATTTTCTTCATCGCGCACGACTCCTTCAGCGGGATCAATATTTTATAATCCGGTGGGGAAAGGCGCAAGAAATGGAGTATTAATTCATGAAATCGGTCTGCTTTTTTTCGTTCAGCAGGCGTTCGAGAAGATGGTCTATATCGAAAGAATCTTCCGGGAAGCTCAGGACGTTCGACGAGTAAAAAAGGTTGGTTTTCTGGAAGAATTCAACCAGCACTTTATTGAGAATTTTCCGCATAAACTGTTTGTTGACCATCGGCGCCATCAGAACAAGTTCGTAGTAATTATATCGCGAGACCAGTATCGGGTAATGAATATTTTTCTTGATCGATTCGATCAGGCTGAAAACGGCGCGTTTTTTCTCGGTAGGATTGAATGTGCCGATATGCTCTCTCAGGGAAATTACTGCGGTTGAAAACGGCTTTTTCTCCTGAATATACCCGACCGCTTCGTCGTGGATATATTCGTAGAGGTATAACCCGTCCATCAGGTTCATATTGAAAATACGACGGCGGAACTCGTCCAGGATTTCCGGGATATGGTAAAACGAGGGGGTTTTCTGGAAAATCACGTCGAGATTATCCAGCGCGATCTTTACAATCTCCGGATCCCATTGCGTCGCGGAGCATTCCGTGAGAATCTCCCTCGCCTGATCGAATCCGAGCGCAATACGGTAGGGTCTGTCCGATGTCATCGCGTCGAAACCGTCCGCGACAGCGAGGATTCTAGCGCCCAACGGGATTTCGTTGCCCTTCAAACCGTACGGATACCCCGAACCGTCGAAATTCTCGTGATGAAAACGGACCCACGGGACGAGTTCGGAGAAGTTATCGATCTCCGATACGATCGCGGCGGAGAGTTCGGGATGGAGATTCATGATTTCCCGTTCATGCGCGCTCAGATTGGCGGGCTTGAGCAGAACGGCGTCGGGAATACCGACTTTTCCGATATCGTGCAGCACCCCTGCGACCCGGAGTTTTTCAAGTTCGTAATCGTCCCATCCGAGATTTCTCGCCATTTCCACAGCATATGCGGCGACGCGCTCGGAATGGCCTTTTGTGTACGGGTCGCGCGTTTCGATAGCGTTGGATAGCGAAGTCACAATCGCAATATTCAGGTTTTTCAGCCGTTCGGTGGTATCGAGGAGTTCGAGAAAATAGTCGCTTTTTTCCAGCAGGAACTTCAGTTCATTGACTACGTTTTCCAGTATATCCGCGCTCTCGCGTATTAACTCGTTCGGTTCTTTAAACGTCAACGCAAGAATTCCCACAACCCGGTTGTTGCTGATAATCGGAAGCGCTACCAGAAGCTTGGTGGGATGATCAATGGAAATATCCTGATAAAGGAAACCCAATCCGGATTCCGGATTGTCATCGAATACCGGCTTGCGTTCCTCGATCGCAGTCTTATACGCGGGAATATCCCGGGGATCGACTTCTACATGTTTCCCGAGGTAATCCCCGTCGAGACCGGATGAGACATATTTTTCAAGGACACGGCCGTTTTTATAGAGACGGATAATAGCAGTATCTGCCTTGAACAAGCGGCAGACCATATCGATACTTTTCCGAGCGGCAATCTTGGAGGACGGCTCGTTGAGGACTTCCATGGAAATATCTTTCAGGATGCCGACCGAATTGGTATAAAGACGTTCCTTCTCCCGAAGGAGGCTGTAGAATTCCTCGAAATTTTCAATGTTCAGCGCGTTAAAAAGATAAATACATTCAGTATCCGAGATTTCGGCCTTAATCACCTCGATATCGATATCTTTATCGAATTTTATCCGGGCAAGCTCGATGGAATGATAGCGGATAGGCACATGGATGCTTTTCAGTTTCAACCCGGAGTTTTCCATCTCTTGGATAATTTCCGGAATGAAACTGAACTCGGGGTAGAATGAAAAGATACTCTCCACGGATACGCCGACCGTTTCATCCTTACCGACATAACGGCGCAATAGGGGATGAATCTGCAAAATGACACGGTTCTGATCTACAGATAACAGCAAACCTTTCATAAAAACTCCGTTGAAAAAACCCCCCGGTTTCAGTAAAAAATAAGACGCGATAAGGGAATAAAAAGCCCAACGTTTGAATGCTGAGTGCAGGATACCTAATGTGCAAGTATTATTGCAATAATCATGCCATAAAATAAATTATATTCTTATTCATTATAATATATAAACATAAAAATTACAAAAAATTACACAAAAGTATGAATATGATTAAAAACACACCGTTTTGCACAACCGTTGTGCATGTAAGTACTGTGCAACAAACGTGTAAGCGGTTACATTATTTAAATCATACTATTATACTATGTCTATGTAAATATAACAACTATTCAGAAAAAAGTAAAGACCGCTCCGAGAGCGGCCTTTACTTTGGAGCTGATGGGAATCGAACCCACGACCTTTTGAATGCCATTCAAACGCGCTCCCAACTGCGCTACAGCCCCATTCGACGGAATATTTTACACTATATTCGGCAAGGTTGCAAGTATTTCGGTTTTCCTGTTTTCAGTTTGTGATATCGTCCGCCTGCACGGGATTCCCTTGCCTGATTGGAATGACAGTTATGCCTGATTGAAATTGGCATGTAAAGTATTACCCGCTTTTGTTAGTAATATTCGGCAGAATCGGCTGAATCTTCAGGTTTTGCCAGAGATTGAAGTATCCGGTGACAGTCACCGAGAAATACCGTTCGGGATCCATCAGGTCATTCCCGGCAATATCGAACGATAAAAACGGGGTAACGATGAACCGGAGGCCGAGATTGACGATACCGTTTTGGGCGATTACGGACGACGGAAAATCGGGGGTTTCGTTAAAACGGTAGGGGAAATTCGCAAAATCGCAGATCAGGTGAACTTTCGGAAAAATTTCCTTCTGGAATCCCATGAAGAAGCGGACAATCCCGGGGTTAAAAAGGGTGTATCCCACCCCGATCGTGGTGTTGAATCCGATAATATCTTCCTGCCATGCGAAATAGAACGTATAATAATCGCTCTGGCCTTCCGCAGATGCAAATTCAGCGAGCATCCCGAACCCCAGCGAAAACAGCTGGTATTTGACGCTGATCAGCGGGGGATGGACGAGGTTATTACCGATATCTAATCCGAATCCCAGTTCGAGTCCGGGCAAAGGGACGAAGTTCAGCGCGGCGGTAAAGAGCGACGGGTAGGAATATTTCAGCCCGGCGCACAGTCTTCCGTCACGGGCGGCTTTCGCGCGCGGCATCGCGATATAACCTTCCGCGCCGCTGTATACGGTGGCTGCGGAGGACAACGCTGTTATCACGGAAACCAGAATTCCGGTGAGTAATAATTGTTTCATAAACCGTCCCATTCATGTCAGGGGAATAGTATACAGTGAAATAACGGGAGAATCAAAAAAAGGGCGCAGTTGCCCGCGCCCTGATATTTTCCTGATATTATTTGCTTCCGCCGCCCCAAAGGGAGACATAGAGGTTTACTCCGATCATCATGCTGCGGTTCCCGTCGAAAAGATCTAATCCGGCTATATCGAACGAGAGCCATTTCAGCGGAACGATCCGAAGGCCGAGGTTAAGCACGCCGCGATTATCGCTCGCATGCGGAAGTGAGCCGTTAAAACGGTAGGGGAAGTTCGAAAAGTCGGCCACGAGATACAGCTGGGGGATGAAGAGCGATTTCTGGATACCGATGAACACGTTGATGTCGGAACCCCTATCGAACGTGTAACCTATTGCGAAAGTCGCGGAATCGTCCGAGACTCCCGACGCGGAGAACAGCTGCTCCCATGCAAGATAAATGGTGCCGTGGAACGTCTGGTAATTCGCAGTGGGGATCTCCATCATGAAACCGATCGCCGCTTCTTTAACAAACTGGAGCTTGACATTCGCCATAACAGGAGTCATGCCGTAGTTGTTGGCCGAGAGGTCCCAACCCGCGCCGATCTCCAAACCGTTGAACGGTACAATGTTGATCGCAGGAGTGATAAATCCGTCGAACGTATACTTCAGGCTGAGGCCGAAACGTCCCGCGCCCGCGACGTCCACTCTGGGCATCGTGATATATCCCTCGGCGCCCGTGTAGGTAGGCGCACCGTACGATGCTCCTGCCGTGATAAATGCAGCGGTGATAACCGCAAGAATTCTTTTCATAATGTACCCTCCTTTTATTCATACACTGATGTAAGCGGATACATTTTACCGAAAGACAGCTATTAAATCAAATATTTTTCACGCCGGGAGTTTCAATCGGCACTAAGATTGAATTTTTATCGCTTATCCTCTATAATAATGAAAACATTTTCGGATAGGCGCATGAAAAGAATTATCATCGTTTTACCGGTTTTATTGCTGATATCCTGCGGCGGCGGAAAACCCGAAGTCAGGATGGGGGTTATTCCGACACAGCATCTGCTGTTCGACGAAAAATTCATTGCGCTGGAGCAGAAGCTTAAAAAAGACTCCTCGTTTGCCTCGCAGAATAGTTTCAACGTGAACTGCCAGTATTTCAGGATCAACCAGATCAAGTATTCTAAAATTCCTTATACGATAAAGAATCCCGGATATTTTACGGCGTTGTCCAACGAATTCAGTATGACGTCGATCGATAGAACCGCGAGCCTGAACGCCGCGTTAAACGGGTATATTGCGCTTCTGCAGAAAACTCCCGACCAGAAGGCCTATCTGCTCCTGCGAATCGGGGTCTGTCATTTCAAGCTTGGAAATATGCAGCAAGCGAATAAGTATATCAACCAGTCCATCATGACCGGGAAGCCCGACTCGGAAACCTATTATTATAAAACCCTTTTATTGATCAATTACACTAAGGAATACGATAAGGCCCTGAAATACGCGGAAAAGATCGATTCCGCGGCTGTGTTTATCCCATCGGCGGAAATAGAATGCATGAAAGCGATGATCGCCGAAAAGACTGGCGATTTCCGGAAAGCTATGGAGTTTTACGAGAAGGCGTGGCGGGCCGATCCGGAATGGTTCTATACCCGGTACAATCTTGTCGATCTGTATCTCGGCCTCGGCGAACATCAGAAAGCGCAGGTATACGCGGAAAACGCATTCGAATACCTGCTTTCTCTCAAGACCGCGCCCTATACGTCGCTGGCATATCTTAATTACACCCACTATAATAAACTGATCGGTGTTGAAACCATGGAATTCTCGTTCGATCTGCCGGTCGAGTACGACGCCGCGAATAATATCCACTACTATAGCCCCAATGCATCTTACCTTATCGAACGCTACAAAAGCGCGGGACTGAAAATTCCGCTCAAGGAAACGAAGGTCGGGGTGGCTAAAAATATTTACTGGGCATCCAAGGAACGCTATATCGATTTCGGTAAGGATTCCGGGATGCTTCTGACGATGGGTAATGTCATCATTACCAATATCCGTTGGGAAGACGAATTCCTGGATTTCTACTACTTCCCCAAGCGGTATTTCATGTCGCCGGTCGCGCTGCTGATTACGTCTACAAACTCGTTTTATATTTCCAAAAACCCGGCGAAGGAACCCGGGGCGAAGGGATATATTACTACGAATATCAGCAATACCATCCAGATGATCGAGCTTCCGTTCGCTTACTATTTGGACGATCTTCTTTTCGATGTGGATAACGATAATAACTGGGACGCAGTGTACTTCGGATATAACCCTACAAACGATGTCATGATGACTATATTCTACCCGGCGCATAAGAAATCCGAGACGTTTAAACTCCCCGTAACAGTGCATAACGCGAAGGTGGTTATCCAGGATATCGACCGCGACGGCAAGAACGAGATCATCCTGATCGATAAAGAAGCGGTACTGCTGAAACCGGTACCGACGCCCTAATCCGCGATAGAACCGTACAGATCGGCCGACCAGTCTTTGGCAGCCGTCACCCTGTCCGGGACGACATTCACGAAACTATTTGCACTATTCCCGTCAGCGTCAAAAAATATCCTCAGATAATTGGACGTGTACCCGTTCGCGGTGCCGTTCTCGATATTCTCTATCAGTACCCGCTGGGGCTTTCCGATCACTTCGCGCCCGATGAAGTCCTTCGCGGTATCGAGGTAGATCTCCCGCAGGCGCGCCTCCCTTTCGGATTTGACGTTCCCGTGCACGTCCTTCAACCGCGCGGAACGGGTGCCTTTTCTATGGGAGTAGGGAAAGAGATGTGCGCGGGTAAACACAGCCCTCCTCGCGAGCGAAACTGTCTCCTCAAACTCGATGTCCGTCTCCCCGGGAAATCCTACGATAATATCGGTTGTCAGCCCGCAGTCCGGTTTTTTCGCGCGGATCCGGTCGGTCAGCCCGAGGAAGTATTCCGGCGTATAATGGCGGTTCATCCGTGTCAACACCCCGGCGCTGCCGCTCTGGAGCGAAATATGGAAATGATCCGTAAAACGGGGGTGGCCGAGGTAATCGATCAGTTCCGGTTCGAACTCGTCGGGCTGGAGCGACGACAGCCGTATGCGGAAATCCCCGTCAAGCTCCAGAAGGTCTCCGGTCAGCCGCGCGAGACGTATCCCGTCGTAACGGTAATCGCTGATATTGACCCCCGTCAGCACGATCTCCTTATATCCGTTGGCGGCCAGCGAACGCGCGGCGGAAAGAATCCGTTCGGGCGCGAGACTGCGGCTTTTTCCGCGGGCGTAGGGGATACGGCAGTAACTGCAGAACTTTTCGCATCCGTCCTGAATTTTGATATAAGCGCGGGTGCGCTCGAAGCTCGTAATCTGCGGGAAGTCGCCGTCGACTGTTACCGGAGTATGACTTCCGAGGAACTCCGCGAGCCGGAACTTGTTCGTGTTGCCCAGCACGAGGTCGGCGAAATCAGAGTGCGCGAGCGCGTCGTAATCGGCGGTGGCGTAGCATCCGGTCGCGACCGTGAACTTCCCGAGGCGCTTGGCCTTGCGGAGTATCCCGCGCGAACGGGCGTCGGCCTGATTGGTGACCGTGCATGTGTTGACCACGACGGTGTCTGCGTCGTCGATCTTCCGGGCGATATCGAAGCCGGAGCCGCGCAGGCTCTCAGCGAGAGCCTCGGACTCGAATTGATTGAGCTTACAGCCGAGTGTGGCGATATATACGGATTTTTTCATAGGGTAAAGTTTACGCAATCGGCGGGAGAATGTCAACTGCCAGCGGCCGGGGGACTGTGATTTCTAAGATATTTTTTCACGGAGCGTAGATCAGCCCGAAGAAGTTTCGTGTCAGAGAATTATTCCGCTACAAAGTACCTGTCGTCTCCGAGGTGTGACGACGGGCATGAAAAGATCATCAGCAGCGGCTTATCCGAATCGTTTACGATCTGATGCACCGTGCCTTCGGGAATGCAGAAGCAGTCGCCCTGCCTGACTTCGGCGGTATCGGTCCATTCGGCTTTCCCGTTGACCGGACGTCCCGTTTTCATAAGTCCTGCGCCGCGGTAAACCTGATAGGTCTCGATACCGTGATTGTGATAATGCGGGTTGAGCCTGCTCCGGGGCGCGACCTCCGCCGCGTAGATGGAGAGGGTTTCGCCGCCGGTCAGGAGCGCTATTTTTACGCTAGCGCCTTTGTCGACCGGGGCGTTCAGAAGTTCATCTTCGATATTCCTGATATCCATAGCGGAGTCCTTAAGTATTATAAAACATATCTGTTTTGCTTTAGGCCTTCTTCCCTTTCCTCAGCGCGGACAGAATGTACAGAAACCCTAAGCACACGATGACAGTCAACGAGATAAACAGCACCATCCCGGAAACCGTGAAATCGGGGGCTTTTTCGTAAAACATGACGAAGGACATCGAGCTGACGGCGGTGAGCATGGTCATAAAAAACCCGTAGAACAGGAACTGCATCGACAGTGACTCGGCGGGTCTCGTCCATAGTAGGTAGACGCTTACATATCCCAGCGGAATGGAGAATCCCAGATCGAAAAACCTGACCATCCAGAAAAGCGCCGGGTTTTGGTTATAACCCGCCGATCCGCCCTTTTCAAGCACCTCGAAAATCTCCTTGATCCACATCATCGCGAACATCGAAACTAATAAAACGAATATAATGGAATATACAACGAGGGACTTCTTGTTGAAGGATATATTCTCGTTTTTCGGGAATACCGACAACGTGTACAGGAGTACCAACAGTCCGGCGATAAGCAGGAAGATGAAGTAGAGCATATATTTTTCGCAGTTTCCGGTATATGCCGTCATCCCCCATTCCATGCCTAATCCCATGCTGAGGGCGTAATAGATCAGGTAAACAGGAGTGAGAATCAATATATACCGCGCAATTTTCTTATTCAGCAGGAGCGCGGTTCCCCCTATCAGCAGAAGGGGTGAAAGGATAAATAAATTGATGAGGTCCTGGCCTTTAATCTGACTGATGCTGGACAGCGATGTTTTATACTTGATGATATCTAAAAAGAACGGGCCTGAAATCGATAAATAAATCAGCACAAATCCGCTAAAGAGCGCGATGATACCGATAAAATATTTCTCGAACCCGGCAATTTTTGGAGATAATTCCGCATTCATAACGACTCCTTTTCATAAATCGCGCTTTTTTATCCGTTGATAATGATTCCGTTTCCGCAGGCGCACATATCTCCAAACCGCTTCAGCCCTCTTTACGACCCGCGGTTTCCTATAGAACAACAGGCCGAAACGATGGAATAATATAATCGAATCGAGTACAATCAATGCAAAGAATGATTACTGTCGTCTGTAGATGATAATTAACAGGAACTTTCAGCCGGCTACTTTTCGTCCTTCTTTGCCCGCTTTTCCGCTCTTTTTTCCTTTAGCGATTTAGCCGGTTTCTTTTTAGTTTCTTTTTTAGTGTCTTTTTCTTTACCCATGTCGTCACTCCTGATTTAGAAATAAGGTATTTTACTTACCGGATTAATTCTAAACGAGAACCGTTTATTTGTCAATGGGGTTTTTAAAAACAAAAATAAATAATTAAATCGGGAAAATTTTTATTTTTTATGCGTTCCATGCTATAATAAAGTTTCACGTTTGAGACGGAGGAAGTCATGAAAGATAACTTCTTTCTGATGTTTATTGTTTTCAGCATGGCGTCGTTCCTGACGGCTACTTTGCTTGTTTTGTTCTTTTTTAAACTTTTTCCCGAGCAGGTCTCAACCGTGTATTTTATTGCCGGAGGGGTAGGTCTGCTGTTCGGGGCGCTCTGTTATCTTCCGTTCAAGTGGGTAACGCGGGAAGGAAGGGGTAAAAAATGACCAGATTATTTCGAATCATTACCGCCGGTTTAGCTGGACTCCTTATCATTTTTTTAGCCCTTGGGAATATATTTTACGAGGACTTCAGAAAATTATTTCTGAATAAATACATTGAGATCGATATAAAAAGCGGCGAACTGGATAACCTAAAACTCAAGGAAGATCCGGATTTTGATTTTATCATTTACACCCGCAAAGCAACCTATTTCCCCTACGAGAGAATACTGATCTACGCGAGAATAGTCGGCAAGAACGATAAGACTGTTCCCTCAGACGCGGTCGTCGAAGTGGAGTTCTACAACGAGGGATTGCCGCTGTACGATATCCAGGGACGCGCGTCCATCAAACTGGTCTATAATTCCGTGCAGCAGGCATGGGTGGGTATTTGGTATCCCAAAGATACATCCATGAAGGGAAACGTGCTGATGAAGGCGAAGGGATATCTGAATATCCCGCGACCTCCATTGGAGAGTTTTAATAAATTCTATATCGAGGAAAAAACCCCCTCGTTCAGTATCCAGAAGGGGCTTTCCGTAATCGGTATCGATACGATCGACCTCATATCCCCGCGGAGCATCCTGTCTCCCGAAGGAAAGGTCGTCGATTGGAACGAAATACCCCGTTGGGTGGATTTCGTATCGGCGGACGGAATCTTCATGCTGGGCGGGGTTACAGCCACCTACGACGAACGGACGTCGCTCGATTCGCCGTGGATGAACGAGAAGGTCAGCGAATGCCTGTCTCTTGCGGATAAGATTAAACAGAGGGGCGGAAAGTTCGGCGTATGGATCAAAGCCCTGAAGCTGGAGGGTAGTTACCTCGAAAGCGTCGGGTATATGCCGTCCTGGTATCTGCTGAACAATAAGCAGAATAAATCGGATTCCATTGTATCGCTGAACGATCCGAACCGGAAGAAGCAGTTGACATCTCTCTTTTCGTCGTTTATGAATAACGGCAGCGTGTCGTATGTCGGGTTGTCGCATATGTTCAACTCACAGAACTACGATATCGAACTGTTCGACCTTTTTGTAAAAGAGTTTCATATTGCGGTGCCGGCGAGTTGGGATTCGATGCAGGAAGTGTATAAATTTAAATATTTTGTGGATAAAATGGCCGCCGGCGGGTTTGCCGAAAACTTCTGGCATTGGAAAAATTATGTGGTCGCGGACTATATCAAGGATATAGTGAATAAATCCGGGCATACTAAGCCTGTGTTCTACTATGCGTATGTGGACGAGATCATGGAAAATCCTGAAATCATACAGGTTCTGTTCAACTCGGGCGTGGATTTTATCGTACTGAACTTTAATGTCAATTTCCGCGATATTGCAGCCACATTAGACAAGCTTCGGAATATCAGCGATATCACCCAGTATTTCAACCGGATACTGATATCTTATGAAATCAATTTCAGCAATCTCGATCTGATGGGATTCGAGATCAGCGCGATCGAAAATTATATTTCAGCGAATCTTCAGATAGCCAAGTACGGTTCGAAATATATGAACGTACAGGGATTGTTCATCAACGACCTCTTTAAGGCGATGTCCGGAAACAGGGGTACCTATTCGCCTTCCGAATGGATGCTGGGGGTCGGAAAAGCGATATACGAATTCAAGCTCCTGAACCAGAACTCCCCGCTGCGCATCGACTCGTTCCTGAAATATGACGCCGCGAATTCAAATAAGATCGTATTGGATTTCAGAATCGCGAATATATCGACTACGACGATTTATAACATATATATTCATCTGCTCCCCGTACTGAGCATCGAAAATATTCAGGATAAGAACCAGAATATCAGTTCGCTCGCGCCGGGGAAAGAAGCGACCATAAAGATCCCGATTACTGTTAAGAATGACGAATCGCAGCTGAAGAAAAAAAAGCAGTTTATCGGGATTAGAATTTCATGGTCGGGGAGCGCGCAGGTTGCGGGAGAGAATGCGCATGGATTCATCGATTTCCTGACCATTGGGGGAACTATGAATCAGCCTTCGGCGGTTCCTACGATGATAACGAACCAGTAAAAAATAAAAAAGAACGGAATAAAATTTGACTAAATTCTTAATATGTAATAAAATAGTATTACTTTTCCATATTTACAAAGGAGGAAGAAGTGCCTAATATTAAATCCGCAAAGAAAAGAGTGCGGCAGTCGGAAAAGAGCAGGATTCGGAACAGGGTAGTGAGGAGTTATATCAAAAATTTAAGAAAGAAAACCATAGAGGTCTTGAATTCTAAAGATGTAACAAAAGCAGATGCGTTGAAGGCAATTACCGAATACCAGACGAAGGTTGATCAGACATGGTCGAAAGGTGTGTTCAAACGCAATAAATCATCCCGTCTTGTATCGAAAATGAATGCTTTGTATTATAAAAACTTTTTAGCCAAAGATAACAAGCAGGAGGCGTAAGATGGGAAGAAGCAAATTAACAAAATCCGATATTGTGGATATTGTATTTGAAGACAACGATATCCGGGAATACGGTGTGTCCCGTCGTGAGGTAAGCTTGGTTGTATCGAAATTCATCGAAAAACTGCGTGAATCGATCGAAAAGCTGGACGACGAGGATCGGATTGAGTTGAGAGGCTTCGGTACCTTCGGCATCAAGAAACGCCGCGCGCGTGTCGCGCGCAATCCGAAGACCGGTCAGCAGGTCGATGTTCCCGAAAGAAAATCGCCCTATTTTAAGGCCGGGCGCGATATGAAACAGTCTATTTTACACAGCTAATTATATGCAGATAAAATAAAAACCCCTCTTTCGAGGGGTTTTTATTTTAGATTTAAGTTTTTCCTACCGATATTGTAAACGATAGTGGTATAATATAAATATATCGTATCGAGAGCGGGAAAATGATTATTACTGAAGAATTTACCGACGAAAAAGAAATAATGAAAGTTATCGCCCTATTTTGCGGTAATCAATCTGCTGTGAAATTTTCAGACCGCGATATTGTATTCAGCGCGCGGTTTAAGGAAATCAAATCGGGGCAGATTATACTATCTCAGGTGGACAGCAGTCATCCGGGTCTTTCCCTGGAAGATTATAATATGCGGCCCCTTGACGCGGAAGTGACGCTGGGCGGGAGCATCTATATTTTCGAGGGTATTCCGATGGGGGCGAAAACCATCTCGATGCCGAATATTATCAAGGCCCATCCCAAACGGAAGCAGGAAAGAATCAAGATTGCCGGTAACGAGTTTGTTCAGAAGATGTATGCAACAATTTCCATGAAGGTGGTCGACTTTACTGTTCAGGACGAGGAACTTGCGAAAAAGATTCACCTCATCATCGCCACAATCGAAAGCCATCTGACCCGTTCGGAAAATTACGATATCGCGAAAATTTCCCTTTTTGACGGGACGGAGAAAAATATAATAACCCGGCTGATCAAGAAACTGAAAAAACCGTTTGTCGTCTTCAACACCGCGAATTTTAAAATTAAAGAAGATTTGGTCCTCTCCTACGAGGATTATGTGAAATTTCTAAGCGAAGAGGGATACGACCTGAAAAATATCCTTGCGCAGCTTGATAAGGTAAAAGAATTTTATCAGAAGAATGTCATCAAAAGCGAAGCGATCCTTCCCCTGATCTTCGAGGGTGAAGCGATCGGGCAGATTCGTGTGGTGTCGCTCAAGGAATACATCAATAAGACGCATGTCCGCCGTCTCATAACGCTTGCCCAGCAGGCTGTTGAAAATCTCTTTGAAAAATGTTCTTTCGAAATTGTTACCAAGGAACCGCAGATTTTGCAGGATATGAGCGTGGGCGGCGCGAAAATCACGATCACCGAACCCGATATGTATAAGTATATCCGCGAACTGAGACGTATTTATATGCAGCTGACATTTCCCGACGAGACACAGATCAAGACGATGGGCACGATTTTGAACACCTACGACAATACGCCGGAAGGGTACCGCGTCATCGGGATAAAATTCTCCGCGAATATCGACTGGCGGGATAAAGCCAAACTGGACGAGTTTATCCAGAGCGTTATGCGTCTCCAGAACGTACGGGTATCGAACTGATTCTACCAGCCTGTCGGCATTTCAATCAACACCGTATTCAAATCTTTAAATTTCTCCGCGGCCTTTGCGCACAAACTGCGTACCCCGAAAATCTCGGTCGCGTAATGCCCCGCGAATATCACATGGATTCCGCTTTCCCGCGCGGGGTAGTAGAAAAGACTGGACGAACTGCCCTCGCCGGTAAGAAGCGCCTGCGCACCGCCGTCTACCGCCTCGGATATCGCGCTCGGACGGAGGCTCCCGGAACATACCGCGATCCGGCGGATTTCCGGTGGACCGAAATCCATTGAGACCGGCATGGGGCTGATTTGATCCCTCACAAGCCCGATAAAATCTCCGGAGGGTATCGCCTTGGGGAACTCCGCGAAGTATCCGTAGTCCGCAAACTGTTCCTTGGGCAGCGCGCCGAGTGCACGGATGATTCCGGCGTTATTCCCGAATTCGGGATGTATATCAAGCGGAAGATGCCTGACATAAAGATTGATATGATGATCGAACAGGGTTTTCAGCCGGCGGTAATCGTTTCCGGTGACCTTTTTCAGTCCGCCCCAGATCAGCCCGTGATGGGTGACAAGGAATTGGCAGCCGCGTTCCGCGGCGGCCTCGAATACTTCGAGCGAAGAATCCACGCTGAAACCGACGGTACCGATTTCCTCGGCTCCCTCGATCTGAAGCCCGTTGACGGTGGAATCGTCCGCGATAATACCGTCGAATAAGCCGTCGAGATACGCTGTCAGCCGGGTACGGGAAACCGTATTATTGGCCATTCTTCTGGTTCTTCAGGTTCATTTTATACAGGCCGACCGCATTATTATGCTCCGCGACAGTCTTTGAAAAGACATGCGCGCCGTCGCCCTTTCCGGTCGCCACAAAGAAGTAGTAATCGACCTGCGCCGGGAATATCGCGGCGAGAATCGCCTGCTTGCCCACGCTTGAGATCGGTCCGGGGGGCATGCCGTACTTGGCGTAGGTATTATAAGGGGAATCGAATTCCTCGGTCAGATGCCATTTCCTGATATTCCCGTCGTATTTATCCTCAAGCAGGAGACCGTAGATAACCGTCGGGTCTGCCTGAAGCATCCACTCCGATTTGATACGGTTGTGATACACGCCCGAAATGATCGGCATCTCGTATTCAATTCCCGTCTCTTTCTGAATAATCGACGCCATCGTCAGCACTTTATGAAGGGTAAGACCGCGTTCCTTGATCTTTTTCTTCATCTCGTCGTTCACTACCTCGTTGAAACGGGCGAGCATCATCTCCACGATTTTGGAGACTTCCGACTTAAACGGAATAAAATAGGTATCCGGGAAAAGGTAGCCCTCAAGGGATTGCCCCTCGGGAATACCGTAGCGCGCAAGATAGGCGGGCTTACGAACCTCCGCGAGAAAGTCGTGATAATTCCCAAAACCGTTATTCGAGAGCGTCTGAGCGATTTCAAAAATATTGTATCCCTCGGGAATAGTCAGTTTTATCGAATGTGTTTTCCCGGAAGACATCTTATCGATAATCTCGCCGTATGCTTCAAGCGGCAGAATCTGGTAAACGCCGGTCTGGATTTTTTTATCCTTTCCCATCAGTTTAGCGAGAATTTTAAACCGGTTCGGATTGTCTATCAGCTTCTTATCCTTTAATTTTTCTACGACAGTAGATAAAGAATCGCCTTTCTCGACCTCGAACAGGACGGTTTTTTCGTTGAGCGTGTTTTCGTTTCCGCAGGCCGAAAAAATCATCGTTAAACCTATGATAAATATCAATGCGCTCTGTTTCATATTTTCTCCTGTAATCGTAAAATGATTAGGAATATTATAAGCAAATTTATAATAAAACTCAAGGAGACGAAGACGTCTTTCATGCCTTGATTTGATGCAGGAGGGAAAACGGATTTATCGGGGAGTGCCGGATTATTTAGCTTCCGGCTTTGTTTTGTGGGGCAGGAAAGCCGCCAGGAACGATGTCGCGGGAATAGTTACCAGCATCCCGATCGAACCCACGAGGCTGCGGAGTATTTCCTCGGAAATAATCTCAAGGTTCAGTATGTTCAGAAGCGGAGTAGCGGAAGTATACTGCAGGTAGATCAGAATTACAAACGGCAGCGCTGCCCCGATATACGCCAGAATCAGGGTGTTCACCATCGTACCGAGCAGATCTTTCCCGACGTTGAGGGATGAGACAAAAAGCTGGGCGGGAGTATAATTCGGGTTGGCTTTCCGCAATTCTTCAACGGTAGACGCCATAGAAATCGCGACATCCATCATCGCCCCGATCGCGCCTATCAGGATTCCCGAGAAAAGGATTCCGCGGACATTGAAAGTGGAGTTCGTATAGGCGAGAGTCTTCAGGTCGTTGTTCATCACTCCGGTGATACCCATCATCTCCCCGAATACAAACACGAGAAGAGCCGAAATGATGAATCCGACAGCCACTCCGATTCCCGCGCTGAGGGATTTAAATGTGAAGCCGCTGATAATCAGGAATGTTGCGACCGAAGCCAGAATCGCGACAACGACCGCCATAAGCAGGGGAGACGCTCCGTTTATGATAGACGGAATGAAAAGTACGAATATGAGCAGAATGGTTACCAGCAGCGCCACGAGGGACAGCAGTCCCTTCAATCGCCCGAGAGCGACGACCCCGCCGATAAAAAGAATGAGCAGGAGAATAATCGGAAATGAACGGTTGATACCGTATATCGCTGGGTCTTTAGGCGTACCGTCGTTACCGATAATATAACCGACAAAAACACTGTCGCCGACCTTATAGATAGGGCGCAAAATGTCGTCTTTAAACAAAAGGTGATCGATCTTTATTATAACGTCTTTATATTTACCGTCCTGCATCCTGATGCTGTAGTGAAAACCGTCGTATACCCCGACCTTCGAGTGCACCTGTATTTCTGCGGCGGAGAAGTGTACGGCCTCTTCTATAACGCCCGACGATTGCTCCATTTTACCCCGGGCTTCCTGAATCGATATAAGTTCGTCGTCCAGCTTATGCTCGTCATCCGCGTCTTCCTCGACGCTTAATCCCAGAATGAACGATTCCTTGATATTCTTCTGCGGGTCTAAATACATGCCGATATCGATTTTATCGCCCGGTTTCCACTCGATAGTAGTGCTTTCGACATACGGGTCGTCCTCGAAAATATCATGCTGGATGACGACTGTTTTTCCCTTCAGCGGGCCGGTCTCCATTTTAACGCTGACCGCCGCTCCGCCGATAACCCCTTTATTCGCCATCGATTTTATCTGTGAACCGGTGTAGGGGATTATTTTAGTGATAGTCGCGGCCTCCTGATACATCTTTACCCCGATTACTTCCCCTGTGTAGGCGGGGGTGACGGGAATGACCGCGAATAAAAGAAAAAGGGAAAAAAAGATTGATTTCAAAATTACTTCCTAAATTTATTTGCCTAATCAAGCCGGTTTCTGACATCGATCCCGAGCAGTTTGATGACCGAGATAATATCAGGCGAGACGGTTTTACCGGTCAGGCGTATTCGCAGGGTCTGAACAAGTTTACCGAACTTGACTCCCGTCGTTTCGGATACGGCGCGGAGTTTTTCTTCGAGGCCGTCGAGGTTCCGATAGTCGGGCAATGCGCGTATGATATCGGCAACCTGACCGTAGGCGCCCTTGACACCGGGCTCGGCTTCCAGTTCTGCGAGTTTAGCCTGCGCGTCCGGGGCGATGGAATAATCTCCCGACGCATAAACCGCCATCTCGTTGTATATATCTTCGAGCGTACTGCTCCGCTCACGGAGGATTTCCATCGCTCTGGCAAACCATTCCGCGTCGTTCATGCGTGCGACAGGCGACAAACCGGCCTCGTCCATAAACTCCCCGAAATGTTTGGTCAATGCAGCGATATCCATCGTCTTGATATGACGGGCGTTTACCCAGATCATCTTGTCTTCGTCGTAGACCGCGTTGGATTTATTCAGCTTCTCGAGAGAAAAATACTCGATAAGCTGGGGGACGGTAAATATTTCGTCGTCACCGTGCGACCATCCGAGACGCGCGATATAGTTGAGAAGCGCCTCGGGAAGGATTCCCTTCCTTCTATAATAATCTACATTTGTCGAACCTTTCCGTTTGGATAACGGTGTATGGTCCTTATCGAACACCAGCGGAAGGTGCGCCCATTCCGGCACCGGGAATCCGAGGAACTCGTACAGGATGATCTGCTTAACAGTATTGGTAATATGATCCTCGCCCCGGATAATATGGGAAATCTTCATCAGACTGTCGTCGATAACGACCGCGAAATTGTATGTCGGGGAATTATCGCCCTTCCAGAGCACGAAATCGTCCAGTTCCTTGGTGTTCACCCGGATACGGCTTCGCACGGTATCGCGGAAAATGATATCGCGTTCCTCTCCGAGATCGACGCGGACGACATGCGGGCCGTCGGGCCGGGTCATATTCCCCCGGCAATGACCGTCGTACTTGGTCACCTCGTCGGTAACCCCTCGCTTTTTATTCCGTTCGATCAGGTCGTCGCGGGTGCAGGTGCAGTAATAGGCATGGCCGGTCTCGAGCAGTTTATCGCAGTGCGAACGGTAGATATCGAAACGGTCGCTCTGTTTATAGAATTCGTCATGATCCATTCCCATCCATTTCATGTCCCTGAGAATGGAATCGGTATATTGGTTCTCGGAACGGTTCAGGTCGGTATCCTCGATACGCAGGACGAATTCTCCGCCGGTATGCCGGGCGTAAAGCCAGTTGAACACTGCGGTACGGGTGCTGCCGAGATGAAGCTGTCCTGTGGGAGACGGGGCGAAACGGACGCGTGCCATATTCTCTCCTTATTTTTGCGAATATTATACTATATTCTGCCGATTAAGTAAAGGGTACTGCGTCCGGCTAATCCGGTATCGGGGCAATATCGGGTATGAACATTCAACCCGAGATGAATACGAGAACCATGCCCATTATCAGATGAGTAATATTGCGTGCACCTGCGGAGCTTGGGCAATCTATACGTCTTAAAATCATTAATCGCATAATACTGAACATTTTTCATGGAAATATTAAAAATAATTGCAAAAACCCTGAAATATTTTGTCATTTTATTATGAATTGATTAAAATATAATAGAAATATCTGGCGGGTGTTTATGGGATTAGGGAAATTAAAGAACAAGCTCGGCGTGACGAATATGGCTTCAGATCAGCGCTCGAAGCTCTTCAAGGAATTCCGTTATTCCGGCGGAAAGGTTCTTGATGAAAAAAACCTAAGCTTCGCCGAGTATGAAGACGACCATCTGCAGGAACTCATCAATCTTCTCGATATCAAGGAACAGGAAGGTAACCTGACCGCTCTGGAACGGAGACGCCTCAGTTCGGCTCGCCGTGTGCAGCAGCAGCGCAAAAAAGGGTCAATGTATACTTATCGCGGACCTACCGATGAAAAGACTGCCGACAGCGAGCAGACCGACGAATCCAAAAAAGCTGTTCCGCGCGGCGAAAGACGGGATTCTTACAGGATACCTTATTATATACATGCCGAATCCGGACCTAAGAAGTGGTTCCAGCTTTTCTGGTCGCGCGTGAGGTGCATCCTGAACGGGATATTTCCCATATTCAAGATTCGCGTGAAAAATCGTTTCCTGAATTATATCGGAGATAATATCCGTCATTCATTGAGAGTAAACAAACAGATACTCGCGTCTATCCTATATCAGGATAAGGAACTTTCCCAGGAAATAAAGGAAACATTCCGCAGAAGCGGGTTTTATAATTACTATGAACTGATCTACCGTTTCGATAACCTGCTCGATGACGATTTATTCGACGAGGTGTTGGGGCTGAAAAAACTCGGCAAAGCCCAGATAAAAGACGCCCACCTTGTGCTGACTAAATTGTATAAAAAGCTATTCAGTATCAAGCAGTATGTATCCTTCCTGAAAGACGCGCTGAACCGTGCGATGGGTATCGAGTCCCGGATGAGAAATCTCAGGCCGGATATCGTGACCGGCAACCTCCGGACGATTATCAAGCATATCGATTCGATATTTGTTTATTTATATAAAAAACTCGGCCTTCTGGTGGACTTTTTCTATCTGAATCGCGTCAAATCGGGATGGCAGCACTCTTTCCTCCAGTTTATTGGTTTTATTACGGAAGACCATGTCGGCTATCTGACTAAGATGTGGGATGAACGCGACGAGTATGAGAGGAAGCGGAAGCAGTTAGCCGAAGTGATTCAGGGAAAGGTCGACAGCGCCACCAAGGTCAAGGAACAGAATACGAAGAATAATATCGACCTAAGTGAAGGTCTGACCGACGCTATCCGCGACGGGCTGAACTTCATGTACGACCATATCGATTTTTTCCGTGTGCTGGAAAAGGGGAGAAGCAATCCCAGTGACGATTTCTCCTATTTTCATCTGCGGGATAAAGTCTTTGTCATTAATACTCTGGTGGATTTTTTCGATAAGGAGTACTCGTTCCTGTTCCTCTCGAACCGTGTGACCTACAACGTCTTTTTCGACGGAACAGGGCGTAAGGTGGATGTGAGGAATTCGCTCCGGGATTTGTATTATAAAATCAACCTGATCTATCAGCGGGTGCGAGAATACCTTGCGGCGGTACGTCAGTTGAAGAATATGCTGAATGTCGAACGGCCGACTCAGGTCGAACTGTCGGTCGAATACAAGAACATCATGCATCAGAAAACAAACATGATGCGTACGATTCATCAGACCACTACGAAGATTTTCAGCCAATTTGAAAAAATTATGTTTTATATTCTTTCCGATGCCCGGGGCCAGAAGATGGTTCTGCAGAATCCCGATGACGAAGTAAAAATCGGCTCTAAGGTCGCGGATATCAATATTTTTAAGGGACTGCGGTTTATCGACGTGTTCCAAAGCTCGTATAACTACACGGCGGCGCTGAATTATCTTTTAAACGAGGGTGAACTCGATATGGTTTCGCTCAACGTGGACGAGCCGTATTACCTGCATCTGGTGAATACCGCCGAAATCGAGCAGAAAATCACTTTAGAGGAAGAGCAGAAAGCGCGCGAAGAAGAGGAAAAGGCGAAACTGGCCGAGACAGAAAATGAGGCGGGGGAAAAGCCCGAGGGCGAAACGGCCGATTCTTCCGAGCCAGCATCGGAAAAAGAATCCGATAAAACCTCGAAGCCCGTCGATATGGGAAAACCTGTAATCCCGAAATCATCGCTCGCGGAAATGGACGATACCATCTCAAGTTCCGTGAAAGAGGACGACCGTTGGGAAGAGGAAATCCGGAAGGATATCGACCTGATGAAAAAGGTATAGGAAATCTTTATGCACAATCTTCGTTCCAAACTGCGCCGCATCGATCATAACGGTTACAAACTCTATAAAAGTCTCGAAGGTAAGTATCAATTCCCGGGGTTTACCCTGAGTATCGACCGTACCCAATCCGACCCGTTCGCGCCCCCCTCGAAAATAAGCCTGACCGTACCTCTCGCTCAGACCGGATTCCCCGCCGGGTTCTACGATACCCCTGTGCGCTCGACAGCGTTCCGGGACGCGCTTGCGCGGACGTTCGCGAAAAATATCCGGCGTCTCACCAAGGGGAACCGCGGCACGGGGAATTCAGGTGTGATCGCCATTAACTACGGCGGGCAGACTGTCCTAGAACGCAATTCGATTGTCATCGATAAAGAAAATATCACCGTACGAATCGTAGCGGGGCTGCCGTCGCTCGGACGGACTGTCGAGGCGGCCGAGGCGGAGTTTATGTTCTTCGAGGAGTTCCCGGCGCTGGTGGGCGAGGGGTTTGATATGTCGCGCCTCGACGCTAAGCACTTCCAGTCGTTTATTACCACCGCGGAACGCCGCGAACATATCCGTATGGAGCTTGGCAGACGCGGCCTGATCGCGTTTATTCCCGACGGCGCGATACTGCCCCGGCGGAGCGGCGCGGAGGATACCCCTCTCGACGGCGCGGTAAAGTTCGAATCACCGGAGAGTATGCGGATACGGATAGAGTTTCCCGGCGGCGGGTATATTACCGGGATGGGCGTACCGCGCGGGATTACGCTGATTACCGGCGGGGGATTTCACGGGAAATCCACGCTGATGAACGCCCTGAAATCGGGGATATGGGGGCATGTGCCGGGGGACGGGCGCGAATACGCGGTATCTCTCAGGGAGACCGCGATGATCCGCGCTGAGGACGGCCGGAGCGTATCCGGGGTGGATATCTCCGGGTTTATCGGCGATTTGCCCGGCGGGAAGCACACCCGCGACTTCAGTACCGAAAACGCCAGCGGTTCTACGTCTCAGGCCGCTAATATAATGGAAGCCATCGAAGCGGGGGCGAAAGTGCTCCTGATGGACGAGGACACGTCGGCGATGAATTTCCTGATCCGCGACGAACGGATGCGCGAACTGATTCCCGCGCCGAAGGAACCGATCACACCCTATATCGAGACCGCGCGTAAATTGTACGACGAGTTGGGAGTGTCGACTGTGATGGTCACCGGCGGTTCGGGGGATTACCTCGATATCGCGGATACGGTCATCATGATGGATAATTACCGCGCTCTGGATGCCACCGCGCGCGCGAAGGAAATCGCGCTCAAGCATCCCCGGAGGATCACTCCTCCGCCTGAGCGGAAGATGAAGGTATCGCACCGGTCTCCCCTGCCCGAAAGCGTAGACCCGTCCCGGAAGAAGCGCGAAATCGATATCGAGACCTACGAGACCGGCATCCGTTTCGGTCGGAGCAAAATCGAACTGTCGGAGTGGGAGCAGATATTCGACCGCACCCAGTACGGCACGCTCGGGGATATCCTGTATTACGCGAAATCGCGGGGATATATCGACGGGACAAAAAATGTCGCCGAGATCGTCCGCGCGATCGAGAACGATATCCGCGGCGAGGGTTTGGACGCAATATTCCGCGGGACTGGACGGGAGTGGTATTATTACTGCGACGTCCGGGGGATCGATATCGCGGCGGCGCTGAACAGGCTTCGGACGCTTCTCATCAGGTAAACAGAATGGAAACTATACAAGTCCGAAACCCGGCGATCCCAATTCCCAAGATTATGCCCATTCTGCTTTGATAAAATTTTTAGGCGGGAATGTATCATACAATAAAACTGATAAAATTTGGGAGTATAAGCTAAAAGATTATCTGGACAAAAAGGGCTATTTAGTTACATTGTCGCAATAAGAGGAAAAAAGGATGAGATATATTTTAATATTATTATTTATAATTTCTAGTTTATTATACTCGACACAAAAAGTAAATTATAAATTATATATCGACGAAAAGAATTACAAATTCTACCCCGACTCGACTATCTTATCTCCCGATGGCGACCCTGTAAAATACACGTTTTTCATGCTTATAGATAATGACTTAAAAACAGCGATAAACTTTAAAATCGATAGAGAGGATGAAGAAGGAAATTTTGCAAGGTTTGAGATTAGATTTAATTTTAAAGATTACCTCATCGATAGAATAGTGATTTATAACGGATATCAAAAAAGCGACGAATTATTCTTAAAAAATGCTAGAGTAAAGAATCTTGGATTAAATTTTCAAAAAGACAAATATGATAATATGGATTTTCCAGAAAACACTTTTTATACTAATTTAATATTAGGCGATATAAAAGAGGGACAAATAATAGATTTTAAAAATGCAATTCGATTTAATAATGTTTCATTTATCATTGAATCTACCTATCCCGGGACGAAGTATGAAGACATCGCAATCAGCGAGATAGAGTTCTGGTATCAGGGAAAGAAGTACGAAGTGGCGAACCTAAAAAAAGTAATGGAAAAGCATAAAGAAATAAGCATCAAAGCGAATAAAAACTGTTTTCCTCAAATTCCAATCATTGCGTTTTTCGATGAGGCTTCACCTTTTTCTGAAACGTTGAAAAAAATAGGGATAAAGGATTTAGAAGAGTATTGCTATATTGAGTTTAGAGTTTCAGATAAAATAATTTATTATTATCTGAAAGGAAAACTATTTAAAGACAATAAACAGTTTTCAAAAATCAAAAATATTAATTACAAAAACGGTATCCCTATCGGGGAATGGTATTTTAACGAGTTCGGTTTACCATTTTTTAAGTTAAAAGGAATGGAATGGCAAAATTTAAACTTATCAATATATGATTCATACGAGAAATTTAAAGGCACATACTTAGAAATGAATGAATGGTGGTTTCCATATCCTCAAAAAGAATGGCCATTTCAACTTGATCCCTCAGATGGATACTAGTGTTCCATCACGGACAGACGAAGCATACAAATAAAACAATGCATATCGGGACTAGCCCCCACGCAGTGGATGCACGTGGGGCATCGGCAGCCGAGGCTTAAGGTATCTCGACATTGTTCAGGAGCTGTTCGATCATATTCTCGGGGGTCATTCCCTCGGCCTCGGCCTCGAACGACAGGATGATACGGTGACGGAGCACGTCGTACGCGACCGCCTTGACGTCCTCGGGGATGACATAGCCCCGCCCGTCGAAAAACGCCTCGACCTTCGCCGCGCGGATAAACGCGAGGGAAGCACGGGGGGACGCGCCGTATTTGATGAACCCTTCCTGTATCCCGAATTCCTTGGGGTCGCGGGACGCGAAAACCAGATTGACGACATAGTCGGTGATCTTATCGTCCGCGTAGATTTTCCCCGCGAAATCGCGAAGCTCGCGGATTTCCTGCGCGCCGACCGCCTTGTCCGGCGCAGGGATAGTCATGCCCGCCATCCTGCGGATAATTTCCTTTTCCTCCGAACGGTGTGGATAATCGACCCGCACCTTCATGAAGAAACGGTCCATCTGCGCCTCGGGCAGGGGATAAGTCCCTTCCTGCTCGATCGGGTTCTGTGTCGCCATCACGAAAAACGGATCGGGTAATTGGTATGTGGTATCGCCGATAGTGACGGTGCGTTCCTGCATCGCTTCCAATAGCGCGGACTGCACCTTCGCGGGCGCGCGGTTGATTTCGTCGGCGAGGATGAAGTTCGTGAACACCGGGCCTTTCTTGACATCGAAATTACCGCTGCTCTGGTTGTAGATCAGTGTCCCGCGGATATCGGCGGGGAGCATGTCCGGTGTGAACTGGATGCGCTGGAAGTCCATATCGAGTATCTGCGACAGCGTGCTGATCGCGAGGGTTTTCGCGAGGCCGGGTACGCCCTCCAATAGGAGATGCCCGTTGGACATAATCGCGGCCATCATGCGGTTGAACAAGTCGTGCTGCCCGACGATGACTTTTGCAAACTCGTCCTTTATTCTCTGGATAATTTTCGCTTTTTCCGCGCTTTCGGCGGTGAGTCTTTCGATAACTGCGTCCATTGTTTTCCTCCAAGTGTTGGAGAAATATTTTACACTAAAACGGGAATGAAGTAAAGAATTTTATTGCCCGAATCTCGGGATTAGGGTAGAATATTGGAAACCTAAAAGGCGGACGTCATGCTCGATTACTTCGCGGAACAAAAGACCCGGATCATGGGCTTTCTTGAACGGTACTTCGATTCGAAAAAGGCCGGGTACTCCGCCGGGAATAAATGGGGCCCGGACACAGTCCGCCGTCTGCTGGAATTCACGTCGCGGGGCAAGATGATCCGGGGCGGGCTGGTCGTCATGAGCGAGGGCTTTTTCCGCGATACGCCGTCGGAGGATTCGTTTAAGGTAGCGGGCGCGCTCGAAATATTCCAGTCGGGATTCCTGATCCACGACGATATTATGGACGGCGACCTGTACCGCCGTGGGGAAAAGACCGTATTCAGCCAGTATGCCGGAATGGGGCGGGACGAGGGCGCGGCGGACCCGGAGCGTTTAGGCCAATCGATGGGGATATGCGCGGGGGATCTGGCGTTCTTCGCGGGATTCGATATCCTGACCGCGCTGGAGACCGGCCCGGCGCTCAAAAACAGGCTGATATCGTTATGCGCGGAGGAGTACTTCAAGGTGGGACTTGCGCAGATGAACGATGTTTACCTAGGGGGGAGCGAGACGGAGGTCACCGAGGAGGATATCCTGAACGTCTACCGTTATAAGACCGCGCGGTATACGTTCTCGCTGCCGCTGATGATCGGGGCGATGCTCGGCGGGGCTAGCGCGGAGGTGTCCGGACAACTGGAAGAGATCGGCGAACTCTTAGGCATGATCTTCCAGATCAAGGACGACGAACTGGGAATATTCAGCACGGACGGCGAATTGGGAAAGCCGGTAGGTTCGGATATCCGTGAAAAAAAGAAAACTCTGTTCTATTATTATATCATGGAGAGCGCGAAGAATCAGGGCGATAAAACTGTTCTTGGGATGCTCGAAGGTATATTCGGGAACCCGAATCTCGTACCGGATGATTTACAAACCGTACGGGATTATGTAAAAAAGTCCGGGGTACTCGAACGCGCGGAACGGAAAATTGCACAGTACTCGCGGGAAATCGAACGGTTAATAAATGTAACAATTCTTGACAAAAAATCCATAAATTGGGTAGAATTGCTGTTAAAATATAGTATAGAGCGCGTTATGTAAAGATAGAGTGTTGTATCTTTTAAACTATATTTACACCCATTGCCCATAAAAATGTGCACTCCGCATTAAGTAGTGCAGTGCAGTGCATGCGCCGTTTTTTCACATGCAAACATGTGTATGACCGCGATGCATAACTGTATTGTTCTCATGATGATAAATAAATATATATTTTTATTCTAATATGGTACGCTTTATGCGACATAATACTGAGCTTTCAGATTGCCTAGGAGGTAAAATATGAAGAAGCTTGGTTTATGGTTGTCTGCATTTTTAATTCTCATTTCTACGAGCGGTTTCGCCGGCGTTATGATGCAGGGATTTTATTGGGACGTTCCCGCGGGCGGTACCTGGTGGGACACGATGAAGAGTAAGGCGTATGAATTGCGCTACATGGTTTCCGGTTTCGGTATCAATAGAATTTGGTTTCCGCCCGTCTCGAAAACTATGAACGGCGCGACCTCGATGGGATACGATCCTTACGATTATTATGACCTCGGCCAATATAATCAGAAGGGATCTCTGGAGACCCGTTTCGGTTCGCAGGCCGAGTTGAAATCGGCGATTGCGCTGTATAAAAGCTACGGTGTATCCTGCACCGCGGATATCGTCCTGAACCATCGTTCCGGCGGCGCGAGCGAAGCGAACCCAAAGACCGGGGGAAGCACATGGACTGATTTCACCGGGGTTATGAGCGCTCAATGTAAATGGCGCTGGGATTCGTTCCATCCCAACAACTATTGCAGCAGCGATCCGGGTGTATTTGCCGGTTTTCCTGATGTGTGTTTTTCCGCGGGATCGGCATATAACGATATGAAGACTTGGATGAACTGGCTTAAGGTCACGGCAAACGCAGGTTTCGACAGCTGGAGATTCGACTATGTCAAGGGTATTCATTCATGGGTGGTTAAAGATATGCGTGTTGCGACAGGGAACCCGTTCTCGGTCGGCGAATACTGGGACGCGAACACGACGACATTGGATTCATGGGTAAGCGCTTCGACCGCTCAGGTATTCGATTTCGCTCTCTATTATACCATGAAGGATATTTGTAACAATACGGGCGGCGGCGGGTATATGCCGAATGTATTCGATTTTACAAAATCCTATGCTGCGAAGAACTTCGCGGCGGCGGTAACATTTGTCGGGAACCATGACACCGACGAAATTGTCAGCGATAAAATGCTCGCCTATGCGTTCATCCTGACCTACAAGGGATATCCTTGTATTTTCTGGAAAGATTACTATACCTACGGCTTGGCGACCGGCGGCGGAGCCGGGACGGGCTGGGGTAACGGTATCAAGCAGTTGGTATGGTGCCGTGAAAAGCTTGCCGCGGGCAGCCCTAATATCACAGTCCTGAAGAGCAACGACGGCGACTGGATTGCCTATCAGAGCGGCGGAACATCTGCCAGCGCTCCCGGATATATTGTAATCATCAACGATAACTCATCCGCATGGAAGGGCGGCGCGGTGGTTACCAGCAACAGCTACCTCAAGAGCAAGACCCTGAAGGCATACGCATGGTCGTCCACAGTCAGCGGACAGAACTACGCTCCCGCCAATCAGGCTTGCGACGCAAGCGGTAATGTACAGGTATGGGCGGCTCCCCGCGGATACGCGGTATACGCTCCTGACGGACTATAAACCGATAACCAAAATATATTTAAAAACGGCCGTCCCGTGCAAACGGGGCGGTTTTTTTTATTCGGCATATATAAAAAAATGCGAGAACCCAAAGGGAATACCGCACAATACGAAGGAAAGGCCGATCAGTTTAAAAATAACATATCTTAACAAAAAGCAATAGTTGAAGTATAAAATTATATACATAAATAGCATACAGCGTGTAATGTAAAGATAAAGTGTAGTATCTATAAGAATATATATACAAAATATATACTGTACAAAGTGCACTCCGCATTGAACAGTGCAGTGCAGTGCAGAAGCCCTGAAATAAAGTATAAACATATGTATCACACCTCGGCATAATTACTGCATTTTCATGACGATAAATAATTATATTTTTTTATTCTAATTTGGTACGCTTTATGCATTATATTACTATAGCTTTTAAATTGCCTAGGAGGTTAAATATGAAAAAGCTTGGTTTATGGTTGTCTGCACTTTTAATTCTCACTACTACCGGTGCTTTCGCCGGGGTAATGATGCAAGGGTTTTATTGGGATGTTCCCGCCGGCGGCACATGGTGGAATACCATGAAGAGCAAGGCGTATGAACTGCGCTACATGGTTTCCGGTGTCGGTATCAACCGCATCTGGTTCCCGCCCGCCTCGAAATGTCTGAACGGCGGCTACTCGATGGGATACGATCCGTACGATTACTATGACCTCGGTCAGTACAATCAGATGGGT
>JAGVBZ010000042.1 GCA_020059465.1 Brevinematales bacterium | reverse complement strand
GTTTCCAAAGCACATAATCGTTTTCCGAAAGCGTCGCTTTCAGGTATTTGGTTACAAAATCCTTAGTATTTCTGGGGAGATTCTTAAACGGTTCGCCGCCCTCGAAAAGGGAAATCAGATAGGCGCACCACTTGATACGAAGATCCTCGGCGATAAAATGGGGGATCGTCGTCCGTACGCGCAACGCCTTATCGATCGCGCTGGGAACACGGGTTCGTATCTTATCGACATCTTTTGCCGTCAGAACTCTTTCCGTCCCCATTAACACATTGCGCTTGTCGTCAAAAATAGGTTCCATCAGAAGAAAGGCCTGGCCTTCGATAATCTTCTGTTCGAGATCTTTTAACCCAAGAATCAGTTCAGGCATTATGCCATCCCCTCCTTAAAAACCATTCCCGCTTCTTATTTCATTCCATATAATTTAATGCAAAACATTTTTTTGTCAACCTGAATTTTGATTTTTATTATCCATAGTTACTATAATTCTGTCGAACCTATCGTGTAATTCGGCGCTTCCTTGGTGATATTCACGTCATGCGGATGAGATTCCCGCAAGGATGCGTTCGTGATTTTAATAAACTTAGTCCTTGTTTGAAATTCCCCGATATTTACGGAGCCGGTGTATCCCATCGCGGAACGCACTCCGCCCATCAATTGATAAATCACATCTTTCAGATCGCCCTTATAGGGAACCATCCCCTCTATACCTTCGGGTACGAGTTTTTCCGGCTCGTAATCGTCCTGAAAATACCTCGATTTCGAGCCTTCAGCCATCGCGCCGAGCGAACCCATGCCGCGATATGTTTTATAACGCCGCCCCTTATAGATAACATACTCTCCGGGGCTTTCTGTCGTCCCCGCGAATAGATTCCCGATCATTACCGTATCCGCGCCCGCGACTATAGCCTTCGCGATATCGCCGGAAAACTTGACCCCTCCGTCCGCGATCAGTCCGACCCCTTTCTTACGTGCGACCGACGCTACATCCAGAATCGCCGATACCTGAGGCACCCCGATTCCCGCGACTACACGTGTGGTGCAGATCGATCCCGGCCCGATGCCCACTTTTACCGCATCGGCTCCCGCGGCGATCAATGCCTCAGCCGCTTCCCCGGTTGCGATATTTCCCCCGATGATCTGAATATCCGGGAATGTTTTTCTGATAGCGCGAATCATGTCCAGTACGCGCTTCGAATGTCCGTGCGCGGTGTCGACCACTACGATATCGACATCTGCCTCGACCAGCTTCTCCACCCGTTCGAATTCCTGCGGGCCGGTTCCCACTCCCGCGGCAACCCGCAGGCGTCCGCGTTCGTCTTTCGACGCATGGGGATATTCCGCAATCGTTGTAATATCTTTTAATGTGATCAGTCCCTGAAGGATATTATCGTCCGAGACCAGCGGAAGTTTCTCCACACGGTTTTCACGCATAATCTCGCCGGCCCTGCCCAAGTCTACTCCGGGCTCCGATACGACAAGATTCTTCCGGGCTGTCATCACATCCTTGATCTGCACCTTTCCGTGACGGGATACGTCGTAGAATCCCAGATCGCGGCGGGTCACAATTCCCATCAGCTTATTCGCTTCGTCCACCACAGGAATACCGGAGATATGATTTTTTTTCATGATCTCCTTCGCCTCGTTGATGGTCTTATCGGGTGTCAAAGTGTGGGGGGTAGTGATGATAATATTTTCAAACCGTTTGACCTTGCGTACTTCCTCGACCTGCCGTTCGCCGGGAAAATTCCTGTGAATAACCCCTACTCCTCCCAACTGCGCAATCGCAATCGCGAGACGCGAATCGGTGACAGTGTCCATCGCCGCGGAGACAAGAGGTATGTTCAGACGTATTTTCTGGGTGAGCTGGGTCGCGGTATCCACCTGGGCGGGGATCACCTCGGACGCCTGCGGCACTATCAGCACGTCATCAAATGTCAGTCCTTCTGTCTGGGTATAAAATTTTTCCTTCATCTCTTCTTGAGTCATGTCTTGCCTCTAATCCTTACTACTATATTATTTTACACCATCCGCGCTGAAATTGCAAGGATACGCTATGATTGAAAATGTATAATTCCCTTCACTTTAATATGTTTATATACTCCCGTTTTCATTGCCAAATATCATCGACGTGCTATAATATAACATCTACATTTGCGGAGGAAACAATGCCGTCTTCAAACTTAATTCTTGCATTCGGACTGACCCTTTTCGCTGGGTTATCGACAGGGATCGGCAGCGCACTCGCGTTTTTCGCCAAACGTACCAACACCCGTTTTCTTTCCATATCGCTCGGTTTTTCCGCAGGCGTGATGATCTATGTTTCATTTGTGGAGATATTTAAAATATCGCGCGATACGCTGACCGAAGCGATCGGATCGGTGCCGGGCACATGGGCGACAGTCGGCGCGTTTTTCGGGGGAATCGTTCTGATCGGGCTGATCGATAAGCTTGTCCCGAAGGCGGAGAACCCCCACGAGATTCATAATATCGAGGAAATGAAAAAGGTTCCTAAAGTCCATAATCCGAAAAAACTCTATCGCACGGGAATATTTACCGCGCTCGCTATCGGGATTCATAACTTCCCCGAGGGACTCGCTACATTCGCCAGCGCTCTGAAGGATCCAAAGCTCGGTATCGCGATCGCCGTCGCTATCGCTATCCACAATATTCCAGAGGGTATTTCGGTCTCGGTCCCTATCTACTATGCCACCGGCAATCGAAAAAAGGCCTTTTTTCTATCGTTTCTTTCCGGGCTTGCAGAACCCATAGGCGCGCTGCTCGGATATCTCCTTCTTCGCGCATTTTTAAATGATGTAGTTTTCGGCGTGCTTTTTGGCGCAGTCGGAGGAATTATGGTGTTCATTTCGCTTGACGAGCTTCTACCCGCCGCACACGAGTACGGCGAGCACCATCTGGCTATCTACGGCCTAATCGCAGGTATGGCGGTCATGGCGGTCAGCCTGTTAATGTTTCTTTGATACGCCGGGATAATATATATCCCTTTCATGCTTGCGTTCCGCAAGAATCGTTGTTACACTATTTTGTCGAAGGGGAGCGAATATGACATACGATGTAATTATCGTCGGTGCGGGTCCGGCCGGAGTATTTACCGCATGGGAGCTTTCACGTCTCGCGCCGGATAAAAAGATTCTTTTACTCGAAAAAGGCCGCAGTATCACAAAACGGGTGTGCCCGAAACGCGAGACCGGGGTTTGCGCGAATTGTAAACCCTGCAATATCACTACAGGGTTTTCCGGCGCGGGGGCGTTCTCCGACGGTAAACTTATTCTCTCCACCGAGATCGGCGGAAACCTCATCGATTATATTCCGGAAGACGATCTGATAGAACTGATCGGTTATATGGACGGTATTTATCTTTCATATGGAGCCGACACGAAGGTCTACGGCGGCGACCATGCCGACACTATCGAGCGCATCAAACGCCTCGCTATCCAGAGCAACCTCAAACTCGTCGAATCGAAGCTCCGTCATATCGGTACAGAAAAATGCTATGAAATCTACACCAAAATTGAAAACGAACTGAAAACCCGGAATATCGAGATGAAGTTCGAGAACCCTGTCAGGAGCCTGATTATCGAGAATAATACCGTAAAGGGCGTCGCCGCCGATACCGACTACTACGCCGATTCGGTTGTGCTCGCGGTCGGGCGCGACGGAGCGGACTGGCTGGACAAAACGTGCGTCGGGAATAAAATCGGCACTAAGGTAGGGGTTGTGGATATAGGAGTGCGCGTCGAGGTTCGTAACGAGCTGATGCGCGAGGCAAACGAGGCACTTTACGAGAGCAAGCTCGTGTATTATACGCGCACGTTCGACGATATGGCGCGGACATTCTGCCAGAATCCCGGCGGGATGGTCGCAGCGGAGTATTACGACAGCAGCCTTGCGCTGGTCAATGGGCACAGCTATAAATCCGAAGAATATAAAACGCCTAACACCAATTTCGCGATTCTGGTATCCAATCATTTTACGGAGCCGTTCAAGGACCCGATCGCGTACGGAAAATATATCGCGCATCTGGCGAACATGCTGTCGGGGAATAAGGTTATCATTCAGCGTTTCGGCGATTTCCAGCGCGGGCGGCGCACCACTCACGCGCGGCTCCTGCGGAACAATATCCGCCCGACGTTGAAGGACGCCGTACCGGGCGACCTGAGCCTCGTATTCCCGTACCGCATCATGCTGGATATCAAGGAGATGATCGAGGCGCTCGATAATATCTTTCCCGGTATGGCGAGCGACGAGACTCTGCTCTACGGAGCGGAGGTGAAATTCTATTCGAATCGCCTCATTACCGATAAGCGGTTCGAATCGAGTGTCAACGGATTGTATGCGGCGGGGGACGGCGCCGGTATTACGCGCGGACTGATGCAGGCCGGGATCAACGGCATCATGATCGGGCGGGTACTTGCGGGAAACGAATAAACCGATAGAGGGACGATGAAAAAAGGGTTGGGATTAGCTTTCCTGTTTTTTGTTTTATCCGGCATTTCTTTTTTATCATGCGATAGATCCGTGAACGAGGCTTGTCAGGCTGACCTCACACGGAACTGGCGTTTCATCGCGCTTTCCAATTCCGGGTTTCAGTACTTACCGGCAAATCCCGGATTCATTGTTTCTAATCTATCCGATATGAGGGATGTCACAAGCATCCCGGCAGTCAGGGGTATAGGCTTCGCGGCGGTAAAAGTTCTCCCTATCGCATTACCCGATACTCCTGTTCTTGTGATCGTTCATTCCTTCGATAAATTAACAGTCTGTATCGGGGATAAGCCCCGTTTCGAATACACCGCGCCGGGGGGAGGTATTCCCGGGACGATACGCGAAACAGTAATCCCGTTATACACTGCCGACGCGGATAATTCGCTGATGATAACGGGATATCATTCCGGCACCAATGCCGCCGATTTCCCGGGCAGGATATATGCTGTATGCGCGGTATCGTCGAACATGCTGGCCGTCCTTGCACCCGAGTTAAAATCGGTAAAACTTGAATCGAAGAAATGGCGGTTCATGACGGGCGATTCTCCCGTAGACGCGCACGGCGTTCCGGTATGGACATACTCCGGTCAGGCCGAATGGTCGTCCGCGCCGCCCTCAGACAGGCCAGAACAGGGTTACGAATGGCTGAGCAAAACTCTCCCCCCGGGGGATTATGACAATCCTGCGCTGTACTTTATGACTTTTTACCCGGCGTTCGAGGTATACTCGGGGAGTAACCGGATTTACAGTTTCGGGACTATGCCGCCGTTCCCCGTGCCGGTAAACCATAGGTTAACCCATCATACTATTCCGCTGCCTATGGATTACGCGGAGCATCCGATTTATTTCCGCATCGCGTACGATACCCCAAACGCGCTCGTGATTCTCGATCTCGAACTTACCGAGTACCAGACAGGAGCGCATCAAGGCGAGGATACCCTGAATAGCGTCGTCGGAAAAGGCGCTTTTTATATTTTCTCATTTATCGCGTTCCTGACCCTTTCGGTGATTTTCCTGATGGTGTACCTGATCCGTATCCGCCACTCAGAAAAAATATTTCTGTATATCAGCCTGTTTTTCTTTTCTTTCTCGCTGAACGACCTTTCCAGTTCCTACTTTCTCCCGTTCTTTTTCGGCGTACTCCCTTATTACAACAACCAGCTGATGGCGGTCACCTACCTTCTCACATCGCCGTTCTTAGCGGCGTTCTACCGCGAACTGTTCGGTATGGGGATATGGAAAAAGCTCCTTCTCGTCGTAATAATCGTCCAGTCCGCGATCGCGGCGGTATATATTCCGCTTTCGTTCCTGCAGGTACTGACGAACGATTTCTGGCTCGCCGACCAGTTTATCCGCGCGGTAGAAATCCTGTTCTCTATTGGCGCGATCCTCTATTACATCATGCATACCCCGAAAAATAATAAAAAAGCCATACTTCTTATCTCGCTGATAGCAATGGGGTTCGCTACCATACTTAACCTCATGATGAATATCAACCTGATCGCGGCGAATTTTATGTTTGTCGATATTTTACTCTTTGTGCACTTCATCCTGCTGGGTATCGTGATGATACTGAATATCGACGAGACGCAGCGCGATTATATTATCATTCAGCAGGAGGTGGACATCGCCCGTAAGATTCATGCGTCCATTCTCCCGAAACTGATCCCGACAATAGAGGGCGTCAAGATCCAGAGCCGTTATCTCCCGATGTCCGGGATGGCGGGGGATTTTTACGATTTTTATTTCGATCACGACGGGAATCTCGGGGTGCTGGTCGCCGACGTATCCGGTCACGGCATACCCGCCGCGCAGATCGCTTCAATGGTAAAAATATCGTTCGCATCCCATCTGGACGAGATCCGTCATCCTGATAAATTATTGCGGAGAATGAACCGCACACTCTACGGAAACGTCGGGAACCATTTCCTAACGGCTGGATGCATTTTCCTCGACACCCGTGCCGGGACGCTTCATTACGCGAACGCGGGGCATCCCGCGCTGATTGTCCACCGGCGTAAGAAGGGGAATATTATCACTCTCAAACCCAAAGGAGGAATAATCGGGTATTTTGAAGATCAGGTTTATCAAACAAAAACGGTCTCCGTAGAATCCGGCGACCGTATCGTCCTGTATACCGACGGTATTACCGAATGCGCCGATTCGCAGGGCGAAGAATTCGGCGAGGAACATCTCTTCCGTTTCATGAAATTTTCAGATAAGATGAATTCAGCCGAATTCTGCAACGAACTGATTCATACCCTTACCCGCTGGAGGGACAGACCCAACGGGTTCGAGGACGATGTGACGCTTGTAATGATCGATATCCTCTAACCGGCGTTAATTCGGGAGGCCGGAAACACTGTACTATGCCGGCGGAATCTCCCTTCGTATCATTCCTATTTTTTCTGATACAGCGCTTTTATTTCCCCATCGGTCAATCCGTAGTTGTAAATTTTCACCTCATCGATAATCCCGTAAAAGTTGGATTTCTTAATGCCGGGATCCATGCCGAGATAGAGCGGCAGTTTGCCGAAATCCATCGCCCCCGATACCGATACCGACGCATCCAGTTTACCGTCGATATATATTTTCGCGTCCTGATGGTCATAGGCAACAGTGACCTGATGCCAGTTCCCGTCGAATACGGATGCGCCTGAGGCGAAATCGAGCACTTTCCCGCCCTTATTTAGGGAAAGTACGAATTTCACCTTCGAGCCGCCGGGATTCCGCATAAGCGCCCACCCGTCCTGCCCGCATGAAATCAGGGTCTCGACGGCGGATACGTAACCGAAGGATTTCATCCAAAGAGTTACGGTCAGTCCGCTGAAATCGCCGCCTGAGATTGTTCCGCAGTCGATAAAATCGTTATACCCGTCGAGTTTGACCGCGCTTTTGGATTTCTGGGACTTATCCTGGGTGAGGTACGCCCCGTTCATCAGCTTCAACCCCTTTCCTGCGCCGCCGCTGAAGCTCCAATCGGCAATCATTTTCTGCTTGACATCGGGGTCTTTTCCGTCCGGCTTGACAATATTATCAATTTTGGGTTTATCTGCTGTCACATCATCGTCAGGCTCGTCTATCACAAAACCGTCCGCGCCGTCACCGAACAGGTTCTCAAGGGTCTTGTCGGGATATCCTACGAACGCATTATTATATACGGTGCCTTCCCAATTATCATGGTCGACCCATAACGCGGCGGCCGGAATATCGGGATGTTTATTGTAAGAAACCGTTTTAGAATTAAAGTCCCAGAAACTCTTATAGGCCTCGCCGAGGGTCTGCCCCGCGAAGAGGTAGGCTATGAACGCCGGGAAGGCTTCGCCGAACCAGTTGGCGTAATACCCGGAGCATTTCATTTCGAGGAACGGCTTGGAATACATAGCGATACGGCGTTCTGCCTCGGTCTCGTTGATCTTACCCATATCGAGGGACGAGTTTCCCGCGGTGAAACAGCCGTAGAGCATCACAATCGCACCCTGCGCGAGTTTCAGGTCTGCCTTGATATCTTCCGGCGATGCGAATTTATTTTTCAGGGAGAACCCGCCCACCCATTTCGGGGGCATACTGCCGTCGTAGACGCCGTGCCCGCGATAGAGAAGGAAATGCGCGCCATTGGCGGCTTTCTTGATCTTTTCCCAGTCGTTATTCGGAGTATAGAACTCGTAGACCTCCACCCCGCATTTCCGGAGCATGGCGGCGGCGGTCTGGAGGCTCTTGATCTCGCTTTTCGTCCAGCTGCCGTTATCCCCGTCGATCGGCGCGCCGAGCAGGACAGCCTTCAATCCCTTGATCTTGACCGTAGGTTCGGGATAGTTGGAGGCATATTTTACAGACGATGCGTATTTCTGGGGAATCTTCGGCGGTACGGGCGCGGAAATATCTTTATAATCGACCGCGTTTCCCAACACGGCAAGGAATACGAATAGCAGTCCCGATAATAATAAATGTTTTCTCATTGAATCCTCCCTCGTGTGATATATCAGCATAACGCGGGAAACGGAAAAAATCAAAGTTATTTCCGCCATCCGATAACAGCGGTGATGGATTTCTGCGGATCGAGAAGATATGTTTCGGGATGGGCGCGGATACCGATAGTATCGCCGTCGAGAATACCGAGGATGACCGACTGATTGGAAAGCGCGAGGTCGCCGTAGCCCGGGGAATAACGCATAACCGGTTTCCACCCGGATAGGCCGTACTCCCGCGCGAGAATATTATTCACATAGTCCGCAAACGCCTCGACCGATTCCGAACCGATCGCGTCGAGAATCACCCCCCGTGTCAACTCGCCCGAATCGATCATACGGATGCTTTCCTGTTCGCACATACCCCCGACAGTGACCGCCATCAGGGTAACTTTCCCGCATCCGTCGAGAATCGCCGCAAGTTTCGCCGATTGGAACGACAGTCCGCCGTCCAGCGCGATACGCCCTCCTTTCATCGATACAATCCCCATATCGAGGGTGTGCCCGGAGGGTTTGATCAGCGGACGCGCGTCTTGTATCTCACGGGTAATCATTTTTTCCAAATCGGGAGGAAGTTCGGATTTCTTTTTATTATATCCCATGCGGGTGAGGACGTCTTCCAGCGGGGGAGTTATAGTTTCGAGGGAGAATCTTCGCATCACAGGTAATCCGGAAATTAATTCAGCAGGAGACGCGCTGAAAACTTACTGCCGACACCGTAGGTACTCTCGACCGAGACATCCCCGTTATAATAACGGAGAAACTTACGGACAAGAAACAGGCCGAGGCCGGCGCCCTTTTCGTTGAGAGTCGGCGAGGACTCGGTGCGGTAAAACTGTTCGAATACATTATGGATATCGCCTTTTTTAATACCGTGCCCCGTATCGATAATATCGACCATCAGGTAATCTCCCTGTTTATAGCCGCGTATCTCGATCTTCCCGTTCACACGGTTGTAGAAAATAGCGTTGGAAATCAGTTCTTCGAAAATTGTACGCATAATCTGGCGGTTTCCATGATAAGCCCTGAAATGCTCCGTCATATCGACCGAGACTGTAATATTCCGCTTTTTTACTTCTTCCTTATAAAAATCTAAAATGAAATCGAACAGTGCGTTAAAATCAACCTCGTCGGAATACAGATCCTCGACTTCCCGTTCGAGTTCCTGGATGGTCAGTACGCGGACAACCGTTTTTTCCGACTGCTGGACAAGATATGTCATCCTATCCATATCGGCTTTAACCGTCTCGTCCTTGCATCCCTCGCCCTGAGAAATCTTATTCAGAAGTTTCGCGACCTCTTCCAACGGCTTTTTCAATTTTTTTGACACTTCGTTCATCAACTGATCCTTCAGATTGACTAATTTCATGAGTTCCAGATTCTGTTCTTTTATTTTCTGATACAGCGAGGCGTTATTCATCGAGATGGCCGCCTGCGAGCAGAATAAATCCGCAATATCCTGATCCTGTATCCGGAACGTTTTATCCTCGGAAATAATGTCGACGTAAACAATCCCCATAAGCCTGTCTTCATAGAGAAGCGGAAGGCACACGAACGAGAGAGTCCCCATTTTCCCGCTGATCTCAAGTTCCTCGAAAAGCCGGTAAACAGGTTTCCGGTAACGCGCTACCTCGTCGATATAAAGCAGACAGAATTGGAAGTACGGCTGGTTTAATTCATCGGCATTAATGTTATTGAATATAACCGGTTCGGTCTTTCCCTTATTATAAAAAAACATGACGCCGCGCTGGGCTTTTAACGAGGTGATGAGTCCTTCAAGGACTTTTTCAAGGAGTTTCTGTTCGTCGAGGATGGAACTGATATTCTTATTGATCTCCAGCATGGTGCGGAGGACTTCATCCCGAAGACGCAGTTCACGTTCGGAGAAATCGCTGAGTTTCGACTGGGTCTTGATTGTTTCTTCCTTCTCAATCAATTCCTGCGTCGTCATTTTCTCGACATTCCCGTAAGCGCGCAAGACCATCTGCATATATTTGATGTCTTCATCTTTGGACTTGAGTTCTTTTGTTAACCGCTCAATATCCTTCCGGTAGTCTTCCTCTGTCACAAAGCCCCCTGTGCACCCGCCTTTACTTCATTCTATAGTAGTTTAATTCAAACTTTATTGAAATGCAAGACAATTCTTATTTATCTTTTTTAATCTGCTCGTCTTTTTCTTCGTTCTCCTCTTCCAGTTTCTTCAGTTTCCCGGAGAAAGGACTGAACAAATCGCGAACCGAGCGTTTTGGAAAATCTTTCCCCTTCGGAAAATCGTCGAAAATATACCGGTATGTCCATGTGTGCATTGTTGTGATAAATCCCATGTATGCAAATATAGGAATTACCGTCAGGAACGGGGAAACCGCCGGAATGGTAAACAGGATAAAAATAAACACGTTCATCAGGGCGACCCCGAGCATTAAAAGCCCTTTTTTCACCATCCAGTAAAGCGATATCATATAATACGACCCGATTTTAAGCCTGTCTTCTTTTTTTTCTTCCAGGTCGGAAACCACAAGCGGCGACATGATAAACTGCGAAAGAAGGAAACTGAATATAAACCATCCCGATATCCCGATGAGGATATAGTTCCACGGATAAATATTAACGAGCTTATCGCGGAAGTACAGTATCGAGAAGCCCAGCGCAAGTCCCGCCGCGGTATTTATCAGCGTAAAGATCATACCCTTTCCGAACATCTTTTTCAATTCGCCCCAGTACTCACGAAAAAACGACTTGGTTTCGCCGTCAATCAGCTTCACCTGCATCGAATACGCAGCAAGTGTTGTCGGGAAGGTATGCATATTCAAAATGGAAGCCATCAGAACCAGAAAGAACGCATCCTTATACTGCAGGATCAGAGTGACATCCTCTGCAAAGAGCCAACGAAAACCCGCGATGATAACCAGATAGAACGGATTCGCCGCGCCAAGCATTGAAGTAAAGATCGAATAGGAAAGATTGTCCCACCATGTCCAGAAGGTCCGCTTAATAATCCCAAAAAACATAAACGCCTCATTTCTTCATTGTTAGGAAGAGTATTATATCTCTCCATCCCCCTTCTGTCAATCTCTTTCTTCTTAAATAACGCTGTCTGAAATTGCTAAAACCTGTTTTTTCAATTATAATCTACTTTCTTAGTCGATTGTGACGCCAAGGAGGCTGGAAATGACAAAGGTCGGTGTTGCGCTCGTCGGTTTCGGAACCATCGGAACCGGAGTACTGGAAATCTTACAATCCAACCGGGAACTGATTCTCAATCGTACCGGAGTGGATATCAACCTGAAGTATATCGTAGATATCGATATAAAAACGCCCCGCAGGGTCATGCCCGATTCTTCGGTGCGTATGACCACGGATTATACCGAAGCGTTGAAAGACCCCGAAATCGCGATCATCATCGAACTGGTCGGCGGTACTGGCTTCGCTCTGAAACTGGTGGAGGAATCGCTTCGCGCCGGGAAACATATCGTGACCGCGAATAAGGCGCTTCTTGCCGAAAAGGCGGACGCGGTCTTCGGCCTCCGCAACGAGCTGGGAATGGTCATCGGCTTCGAGGGAAGCGTCGCCGGGGGCATCCCGATTATCCGAACTGTTACTAACGCGCTCGCCGCTGACAATATCACCGCGCTGTACGGAATTGTCAACGGGACGACAAATTATATACTGACTAAGATGTCCGAAGAAAAGATGGATTTCAAAACCGCCCTGCGTCAGGCACAGGAACTCGGTTTCGCCGAGGCCGATCCCACATTGGATATCGGCGGTTTCGATGCCGCGCATAAAATCGCTATTCTCGGCGCACTCGCGTTCAATTGCCCTATTCCCTATCAGCAGGTTTATGTCGAGGGAATCGATTCGGTGCATCTTGAGGACGTGAGTTATGCGGCAGACATGGGGTATATATTGAAGCTGATCGGTGTCGCTCGGATTGACTCGGACGAACGGGTCGAGTTCAGGGTGCATCCCACCCTCCTTCCCGAGAAGCATCAGCTTGCTGCGATCAGGAACGAGTTCAATGCTGTCATGATAGAGAGCAGGTATTTGGGTACATCCCTCTACTACGGACGCGGAGCGGGGTCGACCCCGACCGCGACTGCGGTCATGTCGGATATCATCTCTATCGGACGGTCGCTCGATAATCCGGAACGTTCCGCGAAATACCAGGTTTTCAACAATTATCCGGTCAAACCGATGGCGGATATCGAATCGCGTTATTATTTACGGTTCAATGTCCGCGATCAGGTGGGTGTCTTATCCGGAATATCGGGAATATTCTCTGAATACAATATCAGTATATCCTCAGTGGTTCAGCACGAGACAAAGATCGGTGACCATGTGCCTCTCATCCTGACCACCCATCGGGCGAAGGAAGGAAACATCCTGACCGCGCTGGAAAGAATCGAGAAATTGGAATATTCCAACGGAAAGGGAATTATGATAAGGATACTGGACTAATTACGGGGGAAAGCGATGGCATTGCGGCATTTTGAAAAGTTTTTCACGATAGCGGAAAAACTCGCGCTGAAAAAAAAGTACGACCTGAACGAACTCCGTCAAATCGGCGAGACGGTTCTCGCGGAGTATAAAACGAAGGGACATCTCACGCTGATGCCGCACGACAGCCTGAAACTTGAGTATTACAGCATGATTCCGCTTCTCCGGCATCTTCTGGATAAGCATAATAATCCTGAAATAATTCAGTCGCCTGTGGAAAACCTTCCTAATTCCAACTGGATGGCGGAATCGTCGTTCTGCTTTATCAATATTCGGGGTACGGGCGCATCGCCTCATACACACGGCGATTTTATCAACGCCGCGAAGCTTCTGCCCGTTCTCCGGGTGACTTCCATCCATCTCGCGCCGTTTTTTGAATGCGCCCTCGAGATTATATACGGAATCGACAGCCTTACTATAATTGATGAAAATACGGTGAATAAGGATTTCCTGAAGGCGGGGATGAAGCCCGACGAGCAGGTCCGTTTCTTCACCGATTTCGCACATCTTCTCGGCATGACCGTCGGATTCGATATCGAACCGCATACATCGCAGTTTTCCCGAATCGCTCTGGAACATCCGGAATATTTTCGGTGGATCCGCTTATCCGAGACGCGCGAGGAAATTGCAGGAAAGAAGAAACAGTCGGATATGCTGAAGGACGCCGGACAGGCGGAAATTCATTCTGCGGTTAAGGCTCTGCGGGAAAAGGTGCTGTTAAAGTATGGTCTGAAATCGCTCGAACAGTCCGGTAAGGATTCAATTTCCAAGAAAGCGCACCGCGAACTGATCGACGAACTGATCGGCGAGGGTATCTGGACAATCCCGTCGCATACATGGAAGGGCGCCGGCCTGCCGGAGTATTCCCATTATGTCGAGGAACAGTGCGGTTTCCCGGAGTTCAAGTACCTGTCCACCGAGGGCGAAGACCATCGCGAGCATGCGTTCGGAACACTGACCCCGTTCCGTTTTTACGACAACCTGCCGCTGAACCGTATTCCTAAGCCCGCCGATCCGCCCACGGCAAACGAGGCGACGATCAAATATTTCGCGGGTATTTTCCCGGCGCTCTATAAAAAATTCCGTTTCGATTACCTTCGTTTCGATTATGTCGATCACGTATGGGATTCGGTGAGCGACAAGGCGGGGAAAATCCCGATTTCCGACCGCATCACGCCCTATGTATTGAAGAAAACTATCGCTAAAGCTCGTTCGGGTGGAAGGAAGTTTATCGGCGCGATGGCGGAACGGATGGGTACCGATATACAGATATACAAAAAGGCCGGTTTCGACCTCCTGCTCGGCGACGATATTCTCAAACCGATCGGATTACCGCTCCTGAAAGATACGTTTAAGCTGAATAAAAAAATAGAGAAACTGAACGCGAAGCCCGGAAAGAAAGTCAATATCCAGTTCGCGGTCGACACCCACGATTCGTCGCATCCCCTGTTCAATGTGACCCCGATGCTGATCTACGGCGCGAAGGGCGTGGGTATGCGGATATTTATCGCACGGTTTTCCGGGTGGGGCGACGCTATCCGTTCGAAATACGAACTGATCGGGAATCAGGACGGCACTACCGGCCTGTATCTCGCTAATAATAAAATTGTCTCCGTGGAATGGAAAAGCGACAAGGAAATGAACGATATCTATCATAATATAGAAAACACCTATCAGGAACTGCTCCCGCGCCTGAAAAAAGCGAAGTTTCTCGGACTTACCCCGATTCAGCGGAAAGCGGCATACTGGACATTCGAGGACGATCAGGGGAAGATGGTATTTATCGTGAACCTGACCGAGCATGCGGCGATCCCGTCGATACTGATAAAGGAAATCAAGGTATTCAAGTGCGCGTCGATGATCAATCCCTACACGGGGCAGAAACGGATGATGTCGCATTTACTGGTCAACGAACTGCCGCCCCTCGAATGCAGGATTGTTTTTATTCAGAGTTAACGTCGTTCTTCTTCGGCGTTTCCATTCCTTTGCGGTATAGCCCGTCCAATAACGAGCCGATTCCCCGCGCATTATTCGCGCGCCTTTCTTTTATTACCTGCCCGACAGCGCCCGTCATTTCCGGGAACATTTCCAGCGCCCAGAATACGATCGCCAGCGCGCGTATCTTCGAATACTTGTCCTTATATTTTTCTAACGGGAACATGACCTTTAAGGTAAAAAATACGGCGCAGAAAAGCGCGAATACCCGCAGGGACGAAACCGCGCCGTTAATCATCCCCTCATAGTACACGCTGATAAACCCTATTCGGATAATCAAACCGTCGGAATAGACCAGAGATTTGATGATGAATAGAGGTATCAGGAAAACCAGCAGGAACAACAATTGCTTCAATAAAGCCGGGATTTTTTTCGGCGCAATGATAACGGATAGAAGGAAGAAAGCGCATATCATCCCCGCGAGGACGATTTCCGGGATAAAAAAAATCCCTACCGCAAGTAACGATAGGGATGTCAATATCAGAATTGCCATTATTTTTTAGCTTTTGCTTCTTTAGCTTTAGGCTTCGGCTTAGCGGTTGCTTTATCCGCAGCGGCGGCTTTGGGCTTACGGTCTTCCGCTTTCTTCAGCATCTCAGGAACCAGTTCGATCATCGCCATTTCGGTACCGTCGTTGGAACGGAAACCGAGACGGAAGATCCGGGTGTATCCGCCGGGACGTTCTTTATACCGGAGGGCGATATCGCCGAAAAGCTTCCTGAGAAGCTCGTCGTCCTTGATCGTACGCGCGAGCAGACGGCGCATAGCGACAGTGTCGGTGCGCGCTTTAGTGATCAATTTCTCAGCGTACGGACGAAGCGCCTTCGCTTTCATAATAGTAGTCGTGATGCTTTCATACTGGAACAACGCGCTTGCGAGATTCTGCATCAGGGCTTTTCTATGCGAACCGGTACGGCTGAGTTTTCTTACTTTCTTCCCGTGTCTCATTCCTCATCTCCTTCATCTGTATCATCATAATCCTCGTCATCCATATCCTGAAGTCCGTCTTCGGACTTCCCGGTATCAAGCGTCAGATTATACATTTTTATCTTCTCGGAAATCTCAGTCAGGGATTTCTTTCCGAAGTTCTTGATCTTCATGAGCGAATCTTTATCGTAAGCGATTAAATCGCCGATACTATCGATTTCCGCGCTCTTGAGACAGTTATACGAACGGACGGAAAGGTCGAGTTCCTCAATAGGCTTCATGAGAACATCGTCGCCGGGACCGCTTTCCGAAACCGAAGCCGATGAAATATTTTCCTCTTCCTCTTCGAACTCGACGAACAACGAGAAGTATTTCTTCAAAATGGAGGCGGCATCGCTCATCGCGTCTACAGGAGAAATCGTCCCGTCCGACCATACTTCCATCACTATCTTCTCACAGTCCGTTTTTTCGCCGACACGGAAATCTTCTACAATGAAGTTTACTTTCTGTATAGGTGAGAAAATCGCGTCCACAGGAATAACCGCAATCACCGAATTGGAGTCCATCGCGTCTTCCGACGAACGGTACCCGCGTCCGAATTCAATCTGTATATCAAGCGAGAGGTCGGCGTCAGCGTTCAGCGTGGCGATCTTCAATTCGGGGTTAACAACTTCAACAGTCGCATCGACCGCAAAATCCTTTGCGGTAAACTCACCCGGCCCTTTTTTCGAAATATGAATAATTTTCTTATCGGAATTATCCAATAATGTCATGCGAATCTTCTTGATAGCGAGGATGACATCGGTCAAATCCTCTTTCACGCCTTTTACAGGTTCGAACTCGTGATTGATCCCTTCTATTTTAACGGAGGTAATCGCGTATCCCGGAATGGCACTCAATAAAACTCTCCGCAGAGAATTCGCGATAGTGATTCCTACCCCTTTATCGAACGGGTAAATACTGAATTTTCCATAATTATTAGAATAGGAACTTTTTTCATATTTCATTTCATGTGGCAATATTAAATCTTTCAATAGTCCTTTATGTGCCATTAATAAACCTCCCTACAAAAGGAAATCCGCATTACTTCGAATACAATTCGACGATTAAAGGCTCGTTAATCTCGACTTCAAGCGCCATTTCCGCTTTTTCAGGAATATGCAGAACCTTTACCGACTTTTTCTTAAAATCCGCCTCGAGCCACACAGGCACGATACGGTTTTCTACCTTTGAGAGCGCATCCTCGACAATTGTCATTTTCGCGCCTTTGTCCGCTAATGTGATCGTATCGCCTATGCGTACCAGATAGGAAGGTATATCCACCTTCTTACCGTTTACCTGAACATGCCCGTGCCCGATAAACTGGCGCGCGGCCTTTCTCGATGCGGCGAATCCGACGCGGTAAACCACGTTATCCAAACGGCGTTCGAGTATCTGCAAAAGCAATACACCCGTAACACCTTTTAATTGGCTGGCGGTATCGAAATACTTCCGGAACTGGCGTTCCAAAAGCCCGTAGTAGCGCTTTACCTTCTGCTTCTCGCGAAGCTGGACAGCATACTCGGTCGGTTTCTTACGAAACTTCGGTATCATGCCGGGAGGCGTCTTTCTTTTCGTTACTGCGCATTTAGCGGTATAACAACGGTCGCCCTTTAGGAACAATCTTACTCCCTCGCGGCGGCATTGCCTACAGGAAGCATCAGTATATCTACCCATTTATTACCTTCCTATACTCTTCTCTTTTTTCTGGGACGGCATCCATTGTGCGGGATCGGAGTGATATCGCGGATGCTTTTTACCTTGATACCCGCGGCGTCGATCGCACGGATAGCAGACTCACGGCCGGGGCCGGGGCCTTTTACACGGACATGTACGGATTCGAGACCATGATACTTCGCCGCGTCCAGCGCTTTTTCACATGCAAGCTGCGAGGCGTAGGGAGTACCTTTCTTGGTGCCCTTAAAACCGGCAACGCCAGCGCTCGACCAGCTTAACGCGTTCCCGTTCAAATCGGTTACCGTAATCAGTGTATTATTAAACGATGCCTGGATATTGACAATACCTTCCAGTACGTTCTTCTTTTCTTTCTTTTTTCTTGAAACCGCGGCTTTTTTAGTTGCCATTCATGATCCTCCGTTATTTCTTTTTAGCGCCTATTGCGTTCTGGCGAGGGCCTTTCCAGGTTCTCGCGTTGGTCTTCGTGCGCTGTCCGCGTACTGGAAGACCGACTTTATGTCTATGACCGCGATAACACGCGATATCGATCAGACGCTTAATGTTCATCGCGACTTCCGTTCTGAGGTCGCCTTCTACTTTAAAGTTCTTCTCGATTACTTCCCTGATACGGGCCAATTCGTCTTCCGACAGGCTCGATACTTTTTTATCCGGCTCCACTTTCGCAAGCTCGACTATTTTCTTAGCGGTTGCACTGCCGACTCCGAAAATGTAAGTCAAACCGATAATCGTTGTTTTATGATTGGGTACTTCCCGACCTGCTATACGTGCCATACTATTCCTCCTCCGTTAAACCCGTTTCGAACCGCGTTGACGCTGTTTGTGCTTAGGATTCTCGCAAATAATACGCACAACACCATGCCGTTTAATAACACGGCATTTCTCGCAAATCGGTTTTACTGACGCACGAACTTTCATATTTTTCCTCTCATTCTTTTACCGTCATTTGTAGCGATACACAATTCTCCCTTTGGTCAAATCATAGGGAGAGAGTTCGATATTTACCTTATCTCCGGGGGTGATCTTGATGTAGTTCATCCGCATTTTTCCCGAGATATGTGCCAATATTTGGCGTTTCCCCTCGAGTTCTACCCTGAACATCGCGTTGGGTAGCTGTTCGATGACCGTTCCGTCAAGACGGATGACATCTTCTTTGTCCATCAAGACTTTAAAACCTCCTGTATGTCGGCAAATACTTCATTTATGTTCTTATCGCCTTTTATTACTTTCAAAACACCCTTTTCTTTGTAATAATTGACCGCCGCGACCGTCTGGTCTTTATATACCTTCAAACGGTTGGTGACCGTTTCGGGCTTATCGTCGTCGCGAAGAATCAGGTCTTCGCCGGATTCGTCGCACTTTCCTTCGACCTTCGGAGGATTGAAATAGATATTATATATCTTTCCGCTCTTTACCGCTGTACGGCGTCCGGTAAGACGCTTGATCAGAAGTTCCTCGTCCACATCGATCAGAAATACATGCGTCAACGGCGCCGCGGCCAGCTTCGCGTCAAGCACCTGCGCCTGATTGAGACTGCGGGGAAATCCGTCGAGCAGGTAGCCGTTCTTGCAGTCGGGCTTGCTGATCCTGTCGAATAATACGTCTACAACAGCCTCGTCGGGAACCAGTTCGCCGCGGCTCATATAACCGCGTATCATATCGGCAAGTTCCGATTTCCCTTCCTTGATCATCGCACGGAATATATCGCCGGTCGAGATATGAGGAATTCCGAGATGTTTACAGACCATGTCCGCCTGAGTACCTTTTCCGCCTCCGGGAGGCCCTATGAATACGATATTATACATTTTCACTTCCGTCTATCTGTTTTTCTGCGCTTTCTTATGATGCAGGAACCCGTCCAAATGATGCATCATCATGTGCGATTCCAGCTGTTTCAAGCTGTCCAGCGCGACACCAACCATAATCAGCAATGACGTACCGCCCATGAGGTAACCCATGTCCTGGGGTATTTCCAGCCTGTTAATAACGAACGAAGGCATAAGCGCGATAAATCCGAGGAAAAGCGCGCCGGGGAGAGTGATACGGCTCAATACGAACCCGATATACTCCTCCGTCTTCTGTCCCGGACGTATGCCCGGAATAAATCCGCCCTGTTTTCTCAGGTTCTCCGCGATATCGTGCGGGTTCAACTCGATTTCAGTATAGAAGTACGCGAAGAATATGATCATCATGAAATACACGATCGAGTACCAGAGTTTACCCGGCAGCATGGCATTGGTGATATCGCTGAAAAATCTTGCGACCCCGCTCACGCCGTGCACCTGCATGGAATCGATCTGCCATCCGGCTTCCGACCCCTGTCCGTCGGTCTTAAATATCAGGTACGCGGTATCGCCCGCGACACTCACACTTTTATCGTCGAAACTCCCCGTCAACTGCTGAGGAGATTTCATCGTTTTGTCATATACGTAAAGAATATCTTTGCCTTTCTCTGAACGGAAGTACGGGAAATGCAGGATAATCATCCGCGCGCCGTCTTCTTTTATCACATTCGTAACGTTCAGGTTCATCGGGTATCCGGCGGTATCACCAAATCCGGGCGATGCTATACTAATCTTTTTTGTGTCCTCATAATTCCCTTCCCCGATAAACTGGTATATCTGCGCCGGAACCATCAGTATGGCGGAGGCGAAGATAATAGGGATAACACCCGTGGGGTTTACCTTGAACGGTAAAAACGACACCTGGCCGCCGGCTCCGCCGGAACCGACCATTCTTTTTGCATACTGCACCGGTATACGGCGCAAACCCGATTCCTCGAAAACAACTACTCCGATAACAATCGCGAATAACGCAATAACTATCAGCACATTGATTGTATCCGGGGACGTTGTCGCAAGATGGTAAATCGCTGCGGGAAGCCTCGCGATAATACCGCACATAATGATGAGCGATATACCGTTTCCGATACCCCGTTCCGTAATCTGTTCGCCCATCCACATCAGTATCAGGGTACCCGCTGTCACCGAAAGAATAAACAGTATCAGGAACGAAAAGTTATCAATCAGAATAAACTTCTGAGCCGTTCCCGCGTTATCTGCAATAATATTATTTCCGTATATAACACCCTGAACTATCGATACCAGAACCGTACCCATACGGCCGAACTGCTGGAACTTCTTTCTGCCCTCGGGGCCTTCCTTCATCATCGCGTCGAGCTGCGGAACAACCGAGGTCAGCAGCTGCATGATAATCATCGTCGTGATGTAAGGCATGATACCGAGCGAGAACAGGGAGAGGTTCTTCAGACCGCCGCCGGTGAACAAGCTGATAAAATCAGTCCACGGATTGCTGGCAGCGCCCGCACGGAAATCCTGCAGGATAGAAAGACTGATTCCCGGAACGGGAATATAAACCCCAATACGATAGATAACAATCAGACCTATCGTAAAAAAGATCTTCTTTCTAATATCCGGAACCTTGAGTATATCGACGAGTGTCTTCAGCATGAGTTCTCCTAGTGCTGGGATTCGATAATTTCTACGGAACCGCCGGACTGTTCAACCTTCTGCTTCGCGGTTTCGGAACAAGCATTCACTTTAATTTTCAGCCCCTTGACCGAAAGCTCACCGTTCGCTAAAAGTTTTACCGGAGCGTTGTTGGATTTTATCAAACCCGCCTTTCTGATCGCTTCGATAGTCACCTCGGAACCTTCCTTAAACGAGGTCAGGTCAATAAGGTTGACGATATTAAAATATACTTTATTAACATTCTTAAATCCGCGCTTCGGCATACGGCGGTATAACGGCATCTGCCCGCCTTCAAATCCGAGACGTACCCCGCCGCCCGCGCGGGCCTTCTGGCCCTTGTTACCGCGTCCGCAACGGACACCTTTACCGTTTCCTGCGCCTCTACCGCGCCGAATGGGGCTTTTTTTCGATCCCGGAACGGGCTTAATCTCTATATAGTTCATTTTTTTCTCCTAGGCTTATTCGGCTTTAGCCGGCATTCCGAAGACTTCCTGTACTGTCTTCCCGCGCTTTTCCGCAATCTTCTTTACATCCATCAGGTTATGCAAACCCTGAAGCGTCGCCTTCACCAAGTTAAACGCGTTACTGGAACGCAGGGACTTGGTGAGAACGTCCTTGAGACCGACCATTTCAAGAACCGGTCTGACCGCTCCGCCTGCTATAACACCTGTACCGGGGGACGCGGGACTCATCCAGACCTCGCCGCTTTTAAAGCGGCCGACTACCTCGTGAGGAATAGTCGAACCCTTACTTAAGACGGGCTTAGCTTCCTTGATCGCTTTATCTTTAGCTTTACGGATAGCATCCATTAATTCGTTCGCCTTCCCGTAACCGACTCCGACCAATCCTTTGCCGTTACCGACTACGATAATTGCGTTAAACCGGAAACGTTTTCCTCCGCGGGTTACCTTAGCAACACGGCGAAGTTTGACAACTCTCTCTTCCCATTCGCTTTCGACTTTGTCCTTTTTCCGGTCTTTGAATCTGTCCCTGGATCCTTTATTATCCGCCATTTTTCACCTCAAATTCTTTTTTTAGAACTGTATTCCGCCCTCGCGGCAGCTATCCGCGAGCGCTTTTATCTTTCCATGATACAGGTAACCGTTTCTGTCGAAAACAACTTTATCGATCTTTTTGCTCTTCAGTTTCTTGGCAATCGCTTCGCCTAAAACCTTGGCGGATTCGATGCTTTTTCCGAGCTTTTTATCGGCCATTTCCTTCGAAACAGACGAAATACTGCAAATCACCTTATGAGTGGCATCGTCGATAACCTGAGCATAAATATATTTATTCGTCTTGGTCACAATCAGCCTCGGACGATCCGCCGCAGTCTTCAGGTGCTTCTTACTGCGGAGACGGCGCTTGGTATATTGAACATTTTTATGCGCGATAACATCTATCATCTTTCAAATCTCCTTACTGTCTATTTTTTAGCGCCGGCTTTCCCTTCTTTCAGCCGGATCATTTCGTTCTTATAACGGATACCCTTGCCCTTATAAGGCTCGGGAGGACGGATAAAACGGAGATTCGCCGCAACCTGCCCTACTATCTGTTTATCGATGCCGGTTATATTGAGAAGCGCAATTCCGTCGGTGGCCATTTTTACGCCCTTCGGGACGGGAAACTTCATCGGATGCGAGAAACCGGCTGTAATCATCAGATTATCCCCGGACATTTCCCATTTATAACCGATACCTTTTATTTCCATTGTAATAGTGAAGCCCTGAGTAACACCGATAACCATATTACGGATTAACGACCAATAAAGCCCCTGCAGCGCTCTCGCGGTGTTAACATCGCTCTTCCGGTCGATCATCGCCTTACCGTCTTCCACTTTTATGCCGATAAAATTAGGGAGAAACTTCTCCTCCAACTTTCCGAGCGGGCCTTCCACCAGAATGCTGTTCCCGTCGATACGGATGTTGACACCCTGGGGAATATGTACAGGTTTTTTCGCTAATCTTGACATATTTCCTCTCCTACCAGACCGAGCAGATAACTTCGCCACCGATACCGATAGCGCGGGCTTCCTTATTAGTCAGCACACCCTTCGAAGTGGTCAGTATCGCCACACCCATATTATTATACACACTGGGGATTTTATCCTTCGATACATAAACGCGGCGGCTCAGGTGACTGACCCGTCTCAGACCCGCTATTACGGATTTCCCGTTCGCCTGATATTTCAGGATCACGGTAAATGCGTAAGGGGAGTCCTTACTCTGCGAATAATCCATGATATAACCTTCTTTTTTCAATATCTTCAATATATCCTCAATCAGGTTATTCTTGGCTACATCAACCGTGGTAATTCTTCTTGCCCCGGCATTTCTTATTTTCGTTAGGGTATCTGCGATCTTATCCATTTTCCGCTCCGTCTGTCATTTTACCAACTGGACTTGGTCACACCGGGAATAAGCCCTTCGCTCGCGAAATTTCTAAAGCAAATACGGCATATCCCGAAATCGCGCATATAACCGCGGGGTCTCCCGCAGATATTGCAGCGGTTATATTTTCTTACCTTGAATTTAGGCGTTCTTTTCCACTTTTCGACAATCGATGTCTTGGCCATCAAATCCTCCGCTTACTTTTCTTTAAACGGCATGCCGAGAAACGACAGCAGCTTATAAGCCTCTTCGTCCGTCTTCGCCGTAGTCACAATCGTAATATCCATCCCGCGAACCTTGCTGATTTTATCATAATCGATTTCGGGAAATACTATCTGTTCCTTCAAACCCATGCTGTAGTTCCCGCGTCCGTCGAAACTGGACATCTTCAGTCCGTTGAAGTCGCGTACACGAGGGAGAGCCACCGCGATCAGCTTATCAAGAAAATCGTACATCCGGTCGCCGCGAAGCGTGACTCTCGCGCCGATGGGCATACCCTGACGGAGCTTGAAGTTCGATATGGACTTTCTTGCTAAAGTCTTTACCGCGTGCTGTCCGGCAATCAGCGAAAGTTCGTCGGCGGCGGCGTCAAGTATATTTTTGTCGTTGATGGCCTCGCCTACACCCATATTTACCGAGATTCTTTCGACCTTCGGTAACGCCATGGGCGAAGAATACTTAAATTCTTCCATTAAAGCCTTTTTCACTTCTTTATCGTACTTCGCTCTTAATCTCGGTACGTACTTTTCCTTAGGCGCTGAAGACTTTTTCTCGGCTTTCGGCTCGGCAGCTTTTTCAGCTTTCGGCGCTGAAGCCTTTTCGGTCTTCGGCTCGGCAGCCTTTTCGGCTTTCGGCGCTGTCTTCTTTTCTGTTTTAGGCTCGGCAGCACTATCCTTTGCCGGTTTCTCTATCTTGTCAGCCATTGCTTTTCAACCTCTCTGCTTATTCGAATATATAATCAACGCCTTTGGCTCTGGCCTTGCGTTTCTTTTCACCGTTCTTATTCGTCGTATATCCGACGCGAACTCCCTTCCCGTTCTTCGGGCAAAACAGCATCACGTTGGAAACATGGATCGGCGCTTCGATCTCTAAAAATCCGCCGCTGGGGTTTTCTTTAGATTTCTTAATCGTCTTTTTTACATAGTTAACGCCCTTGATCACCACTTTATTCTGTGACGGCACGGCGCGGATGATTTCACCCTTCTTACCTTTCTCGCTTCCGGCTATTACGATTACCGTATCGCCTTTTTTTACTTTCAATTTTGGCATCATCTTCTCCTAAAACACTTCGGGGGCTAAGGAAACGATCTTCATAAAATTCTTTTCACGAAGTTCGCGGGCTACCGGGCCGAATATACGGGTTCCGGTAGGGTCGCCCTGCTTGTTTATAATAACCGCGGAATTTCTATCGAAACGTATCGACGAACCGTCCCGGCGGTTTAGTTCCTTTTTTGTACGCACCACAACTGCGCGGACGACTTCACCTTTCTTGATAGGCGAATTAGGGATAGCGGTCTTTACGGACGCAACAACCGTATCGCCGACGTGGGCATAACGTCTTTTGGAGCTTCCTTCTACATGAATACAAACAATTTCTTTCGCACCGCTGTTGTCAGCGACATCCATGCGAGTTCCGAGCATTATCATAAGACGCCTCCTACTCCGCTTTCGTCACAACTTTCACGAGTGTCCAGCGCTTGTTTTTGCTCAGCGGCCTGGATTCCTCGATCAGTACAGTATCGCCCTTGCGGCATTCGTTATTCTCATCATGAACCATAAATTTCTTTCTGATCTTCACATACTTCCCGTAGAGGGGATGTTTTTTCTTTCTGTCGTGCGCGACAACACAAGATTTCTCCATCTTATCGCTGACCACAAGACATGTCATCTGTTTTCTATTCGTTTCCATTTTTCCCTCGGCCTATTTCTTTTTCGTATTCGTTACGGCGACAGGGGCTTCGCCATTCTTTTCATACTGCGTTAAAATAGTGTTGATACGGGAAACCGTTTTCTTCATTTCCCGCTTTTCCATAAAATTCTTCGGCGGCTCTATTTTCGATTTGAAGCGGAACAGCATGATCTTGTTCTGCAGATCGCCGCGCATCTTCTTCAGTTCGTCCGAATTCAAATCTAAAAGTTCTTTCATTTTCTTCGACATTTCGGTACCCCTTATATTCCAACACGCGAGACAAACTTCACAAGTATCGGAAGTTTGTGTCCTGCGAGTCTGAACGCCGCCTTCGCGGTCGCTTCATCTACGCCGCCTACCTCGAACATGACACGTCCGGGCTTGACAACCGCCACCCAACCCTCGGGCTGGCCTTTACCTTTACCCATACGTACGCCTTCCCCTTTCGCCGTGTAAGGCTTATCGGGAAATACACGTATCCACATCTTCGCACCCTTGGTGAGCTTACGGTTTGCGGCTACACGGGCGGCCTCGATCTGGCGTTCGGTGATCCATTTCGGCTCGAGCGCGATAATCCCGAAATCACCGAAATTTACCTTGTCGCCCTTGTTTGCGTTGCCCTTTATCGTTCCGCCGCGCTGCTGCTTGCGGTATTTTGTCTTATTCGGGAAAAGCATCGTTGTCTCCTTATTCTATGTTTACCGGCAGATCCACACTTTGATACCAACCACACCCATTTCCGTATAGGACAGGGAAACGCAGTAATCGATATCCGCGTTGAGAGTGCTCAACGGGATTCTACCCTCTTTAAATTCTTCTGTACGTGCGATTTCAGCTCCGTTGAGACGGCCTGAAATACGGATTTTTATACCCTTCGCCCCGGCTTTCATCGAATTCTTGATCGCCATACGGATCGCGCGCTTATACGAAATACGGCGTTCGATCTGGCGGGCTATATCCTGCCCGGCGACCGATGCGTCAAGCTCGGGAACTTTTATTTCCTTCACGGAAAGATTGATCTTTTTATTCGGGACAAGTTTTTCGAGTTTCTTGTTGAGTTCCTCGATCTCCGCGCCCTTGCGGCCGATCAGGATACCCGGTTTCGCGCAGCTTACGGTCACATTGACCAACTGCGGAAAACGAGCGATTTCAATTCGAGATATAAACGCCCGGCCGTATTCTTTTTTAAGATACTTCCGGATGATAAAATCCTCTTTCAGATAATTAACATATTCCTTCTCGCTGAACCACATAGAATCCCATGTGCGAATAACTCCTATGCGAATGCTCTGGGGATTAACTTTCTGTCCCATCGGAAATTCTCCTTACTACTTCTCTTCAGGCGCGGGAAGCGCAACTGTTACTATCAAATGCGAATTACCCTTCATCAGCATATCCGCACGGCCTCTCGCACGGGGAAGCCATCTTTTCAGATAAGGCGCCTGATCCGCGCAAATTTTAGTGATCACAAGACCATCGGCGGTCTCTTCGGGGTAAACATTTTTATAGTTTGCCTGCGCCGAATGAATCACTTTATATGCCATCTTCGCGCCTTTGTTCGGCAATACACGCAGCATCGCAAGCGCGTCTTTTACACTTTTACCGCGTACGATATTGATAATTTTTCTCAGCTTCAGTACAGAAATGCGGAGATATCTCCCGATTGCTTTCGCTTCCATTTTTTAATCCTATGCTGTTATTTAGCGGCTACCGCTTTCTTTGCGCCGGAATGTCCGCGAAATACGCGGGTCGGCGAAAATTCCCCAAGTTTGTGGCCCACCATGTTCTCATTCACGAAAACAGGGATGAATATTTTACCATTATATACCTGAATTGTCAAGCCAATCATCTCAGGAATTATTGTCGAACGGCGCGACCAGGTCTTAATCGTCTTTTTATCGCCGCCGGTCGCTTCCTGAGCGACTACCGCTTTCTTGTATAATTTTGCGTCCACATAGGGACCTTTTTTTACCGAACGTGACATTCATGTTCTCCCGCGTTTATTTCTTGCGTCTGGAAAGAATATACTTACTTGTCGTCTTCTTTTTATCACGGGTCTTGTATCCCTTTGCAGGTACTCCCGTGCGGCTGACAGGCGTCTTGTAACCCTTCTGCTTACCGCGTCCGCCTCCATGGGGGTGATCGTGCGTATTCATCGCCATACCGCGTACGGTGGGGCGGATACCGAGGTGACGGCTTTTTCCCGCTTTACCGAACACAATGTTCGAATTATCCGCGTTGCCGACTTCCCCGACAGTAGCGTAACATTCTATCAATACCATACGGATTTCTCCGGACGGCATTCTCAGGATGGCGTACTTGCCCTCCTTACCTTCGAGTTTCGCAAACGAACCTGCTGAACGGGCCATCTGGCCGCCCTTTCCCGGCTTGAGTTCTATATTATGTACAATCGTACCCACAGGGATCGCCTTCAACGGCAGCGCGTTCCCGGGAAGAATATCGGCGTGATCGCCCGCGATAATACGGGTGCCGACTTCCATACCCTTGGGCGCAAGTATATACCGTTTCTCTCCGTCCACATAATGGAGGAGGGCAATTCTGGCGCTACGGTTAGGATCGTATTCGATCGTCATTACCTTAGCCTCGACATCGCGCTTATCGCGCTTGAAGTCGATGATGCGGTAGTAACGCTTGCTTCCGCCGCCGCGGTGTTTTGCGGTAATACGGCCCTGGCTGTTTCTGCCGTCGCCGCGTCCGCGCTTCATTCCAGCGATAAGGGTCTTCTCAGGCTCGGTCGCCGTGATTTCAACGAAATCGAAGCTGACCTTATGCCGAAGACCGGGATTTATCGGCTTAAATCGTTTGATTCCCATATTAACCTCGCTTATGCCTTGAAGACATCGATCTCACCCTTCTTCAGGGTAACAATCGCTTTCTTCCAGGTATTAGTGTAACCGGGCACTCTCTGATTGCGAAGACGTTTTCTTTTGGGTTTTACGAGGATAGTATTCACTTTGTCGACTTCGACCTTGAATAATTGCTCGATTGCCCGGGTGATTTCAATCTTATTCGCATCTTTACTGACTTCAAACGCGTACTTTTTGAGTACGTCTTTTTTACCTTTTTTCTTACCGGATTTCTTCTCATCGGCGTTCATTTCGCTCACTTTTTCGGTGATGACCGGCCTGATCAGGATTTCATTCGCCAACGACATTTTATTTCTCCACGTTTAATATATTCGAAAACTTCTCATCCAGCTTCTTCATTGCGGCTTCCACCACGAAGATTCTCGCCGCGTAAACCAGAGGGAGTATATCGAGATTATCCACCGACAGACAGGTTACGTTGGGTAAATTCTGCGCGCCAAGGATCATATTTTTATCATAATCGGGAACTACTACCACGATTCTCTCCTGAACATTATCCGTCAACGCGGATAACGCTTTCAGGAAATCCTTTGTTTTATGGCTTTCAACCTTAAACGAACCGATCACGGAAAGCCGGCCGATTTCATTCATTTTATTGAATACGTATAAATACGCTTTGGCCTTCTGCTTCTTATTGATCGACTGAGCAAAATCGCGGGGTTTCGGCCCGAATATCACACCGCCGCCCCTCCATAGAGGAGAACGTGTGCTGCCTGCGCGCGCGCGGCCCAGACCTTTCTGTTTAAACGGCTTGCGTCCGCCGCCGCGTATTTCAGATTTAGTCTTGGTGCTGGCGTTGCCCTGACGGTCGTTCGCCAAACGCGCGACTACCACCTGGTGAAGTACCTTATCGGTAACATCGTCCCACACTTTCGACAGCTTCAGATCGTTTGTCTTGGTTTTCCCTTCGTAAACTTCTATCTTCATAATTCCGTTCCTTATGCTTTAATAGCGTCGCGAACCATAACATAACCGTTATTCGCGCCGGGTACTTGGCCGCGGATAAAGAGCAGACGTTTTTCAGCGTCGAACTTCACCAGCTTCTGACCCAATACAGTCACACGGGTATTTCCCATATGTCCGGGCATCTTCTTACCCTTGAAAACACGTGCGGGAAAAGTATGCTGACCGATCGATCCCGTCCGGCGATGCATCTTAGCACCATGAGTAGCGGGACCGCCGCTGAAATGATGGCGTTTGATCGCGCCCGCAAAACCGCGTCCCTTCATGATACCGGATACGTCCATAGTCTTTACCGAACCCATCACTTCGGATAATTTAGCTTCGTCCTCATAGACTGCAGTATCCTCGATTCTGAATTCGCGGGCGAATTTCGGTTTCTTGAACTCTTTATCCTTCCGGCGTACGGTCTTGAAATCGTATCCCAGTACAGCAGCCGTGTAACCGTCTTTTTCCATGGTACGTTTCCCGATTAATTCCATATCGGAAAAATCGATCACCGTAACTCCGGTCATTACGCCGTTATCATAGACCTGGGTCATACCGAGTTTCTTCCCGATTATGCCGACTTTATTAGCCTTCATTTTTAGCCACCTGTTCCCTAATTATTGCTTAATTTCAACATCCACACCGGCCGGCAACTGCAGCTCCATCAGAGCGTTGATCAGGTCATTAGTCGGCTCGTAGATATCGATCAGGCGCTTATGAGTTCTCGACTCGAACTGTTCGCGCGAGTTCGCGTTTACATGCGGAGAACGCAGCACCGTATACTTTTTTGTCAAGGTAGGTAACGGGATAGGGCCGGAGACCCTACCCCCTTTACTTTTTACAGATTCAACTATCGCCTTAGCGGATTTATCGATCAGGCGGGCGTCGAAAGATTTTAAACGTACTCTAATTCTACTCACAGACGCCTCTTATTACGCGGTTATATCGGTAACAACACCAGCACCTACGGTGCGGCCGCCTTCGCGAATAGCGAAGCGCATACCCTTTTCGATAGCCACAGGCACTATCAGTTCGATCGTCATATTGACGTTATCGCCGGGCATAACCATATCAGCGCCTTTGATTCCGGCAATATTTCCGGTAACATCAGCAGTGCGGATAAAGAACTGAGGGCGGTACCCGACATGGAACGGGGTCTTACGGCCGCCTTCTTCGGGCTTCAGCACCAGCACTTCGGCTTCGAACTTCGTGTGCGGAGTAATGGACTTCGGCTTCGCGACTATCATACCGCGGCGAATAGCGTCCTTATCGACACCGCGCAGGAGCAATCCTACGTTATCGCCCGCCATACCTTCGTCAAGAAGCTTGCGGAACATTTCCACACCGGTTACGACCGAGGTGGTGGTATCTTTATATCCGATGATTTCTACAGGATCGTTTACATGGATGATACCGCGCTCGATACCTCCGGTGGCAACCGTACCGCGGCCTGTGATCGAGAAGATATCTTCTATCGACATCAGGAAGGGCTTATCGGTCGCACGTACGGGATCGGGGAAGTAGGAGTCCATCGCCTCGGTCAATTCCTTGATACATTCATACGCAGGATCGGCAGCGTTGGGAGCTTCCATCGCCTTGAGGGCGGAACCGCGGATAATCGGGGTGTCGTCGCCGGGGAATTTATACTGGTTCAGAAGTTCGCGTACATCCATTTCCACCAGGTCGATCAACTCAGCGTCTTCCTTGGATATCTGATCGCACTTATTTAAAAATACGATGATATTCGGCACGTTAACCTGACGCGCGAGAAGCACGTGCTCGCGGGTCTGGGGCATAACACCGTCAGTCGCCGCGACAACGAGAACAGCACCGTCCATCTGGGCGGCACCGGTGATCATATTCTTGATATAATCGGCGTGGCCCGGACAATCGATATGCGCGTAATGGCGCTTATCGGTCTCATATTCGACGTGCGCGGTATTGATCGTTATACCTCTTGCCTTCTCTTCCGGCGCATTATCGATTTCATCATATTTCTTGACCTTTGCACCCCCTTTACTAGCGAGATACATTGTTATTGTTGCGGTCAAGGTGGTCTTACCATGATCCACGTGACCTATAGTTCCAACGTTCAGGTGCGCTTTTTTACGTTCGAATTTCCCTTCAGCCATTTTATTATTCCTCCTGCTGGTTTTCTTTATTCAGCTTTTAATACATTATCCCATAAACTCTTGGGCAGCTCAGCGTAATGATCGAAAGTCATTACCGATGTAGCGCGTCCCTGAGTTAACGAACGGAGAACCGTGGTATACCCGAACATTTCTCCGAGAGGCACGTGCCCGGTAATCATACGCGCACCGCCCTTCGGATCCATTCCGACTATCTTCGCGCGGCGGGAACTTAAATCCCCGATAACATCGCCGAGATAATCTTCGGGAACCGTGACATCCGTTTTCATGACCGGTTCGAGGATTATAGGATCTGCTTGTTCCATTGCATCCTTGAAGCCCTTCGACGCCGCGATTTTGAACGCGATTTCCGAAGAGTCCACTTCATGATACGAACCGTCTATTAATATCACCTTAACATCCACAACCTGAAACCCGCCGACTACGCCGCTTTCGATCGCTTCCTCAACCCCCTTCTTAATAGCGGGGATGTATTCCTTCGGTATTCTACCGCCGACAACACGATCTTCGAATTCGAAGCCCTTTCCGGTCTCAAGCGGTTCGACTTCCATCAAGACATGTCCGTACTGACCGCGTCCGCCGGACTGACGGATATACTTGCTCTCTGCCTTCGCATGACGTTTGATCGTCTCACGGTACGCAACCTGCGGTTTACCGACATTCGCCTGAACATTAAACTCGCGAATCATACGGTCGACCAGAATTTCAAGATGAAGTTCGCCCATCCCGTAGATCAATGTCTGTCCGGTTTCGTCGTCGGTTTTCACCTTAAACGTGGGGTCTTCTTCCTGAAGCTTTCCGAGCACTTCGCTCAGTTTATTAATATCGTCTTTCGTCTTCGGTTCGATGGCAACAGAGATAACGGGATCCGGGAAATCGATCGACTCTAATATAATCGGTCTATTCTCGTCCACCACACTATCGCCGGTGCTCGTATCCTTAAATCCCACCAATGCTATAATGTCGCCTGCGTATACCACATCCACTTCTTCTCTTTTATTCGCATGCATACGCAATAATCGCGCTACACGTTCCTTTTTCTGCTTTGAAACATTATAGATATAACTTCCCTTTTCAAGTTTTCCTGCGTATACACGGGCGAAAACAAGCTTTCCTACATGGGTATCGACCATAACCTTGAACGCAAGCGCCGTCAACGGCTCGCTATCCAACGGTTTCCGGGTCTCTTCCTTTCCGGTGATCGGGTTGATACCCTTGAGCGGGGGTATATCCATCGGCGACGGCAGAAAATTCACCACCGCATCCAGCAATAACTGTACGCCTTTATTCTTCAAAGCGGAACCGCAGAGCACTGGGTACATTTTCCCGTTAACCGTAGAATTGCGGATACCGCGAATCATTTCCTCTTCAGTGAGTTCCTCGCCTTCTAAGTACTTTTCCATCAGGTCGTCGTTTCCGTCGCAGATGGCTTCCACCATGATCAGACGGTATTTTTCGACCTTATCCTTCATCTCGGGCGGATAATCCTTTTCCTCATACTGCTCGTCTTTGTCTTTTCCTGTCCAGACATACGCCTTCTTAGTAATCAGGTCGATCATCCCGACAAATTCGTTTTCAGCGCCAATCGGCAGCTGCAACGGTATCGCGGTAACACCGAGCTTCTTCTCCATCGATTTGACACACATGTAGAAGTCGGCGCCGATCTTATCCATTTTATTCACAAACGCAATACGCGGAACATTATACTTGTCAGCCTGACGCCAAACAGTTTCAGACTGGGGCTCCACACCCTCGCCGCCGTCAAAAACCGCAACCGCGCCGTCGAGTACACGTAACGACCGCTCAACCTCTGCGGTAAAATCGACGTGCCCGGGAGTGTCGATGATATTTATTTTATGCTCTTTCCAGAAACAAGTGGTCGCGGCGCTGGTAATCGTAATACCGCGTTCCTTTTCCTGTATCATCCAGTCCATCTCCGCGGCGCCTTCATGAACTTCGCCGATCTTGTGCGTTTTCCCGGTATAATATAAAATACGTTCGGAGACCGTCGTTTTACCCGCATCGATATGCGCGGCGATCCCGATATTCCTTACATTCTCAATAGAAATTTTCTTTTCAGCTGCCATGCAAAAAACCCCTTACCAGCGATAATGAGCGAAGGCTTTGTTAGCTTCGGCCATTTTAATAGTGTCAACTTTTTTCTTAATAACCGTACCCGTATTGTTAAACGCGTCGATTAATTCCTTCCCGAGTTTTTCAGCCATCGAATGTTCCTTTCTCGTACGCGAGGTGTTTACCAGCCAGCGTATGGAAAGCGAGTTTTGTCTCGCGGGCCTGACTTCGACAGGCACCTGATAGGTCGCGCCGCCGACACGCCGTGAACGGACTTCGATCGGCGGTTTAATGTTCTCCATCGCCTTTTCGAGAGCCTGTAATGCGGGCTCGCCTGTCTTCTGCGCAAGGAAATCCATCGCGCCGTATACGATCTCGGTCGCGGTCGATTTCTTGCCGGCCCACATGATCTGGTTCACGATTTTAGTTACCAGTAGGCTCCCATATTTATAGTCCGGCTGTATCGGTTGCCGATGGACTTTATTCTTTTTCCTAGGCATAATCCTTCACTCCTTATGACTTGGGCTTCTTGGCTCCATACTTGGAGCGGCTGGTCATACGCTTCTCCACACCCATCGCGTCGAGAGTACCGCGAATAATATGGTAACGGACACCGGGAAGGTCTTTTACACGGCCTCCGCGGATAAGCACAACCGAGTGTTCCTGAAGGTTGTGGCCGATAACGGGAATATAAGCGGTGACTTCGATACCATGGCTTAACCGGACACGCGCGATTTTACGCAACGCCGAGTTCGGTTTTTTAGGGGTCATCGTGGTCACTTTAACACAAACACCGCGCTTCTGGGGATTACCCTTCAAAGCGGGAGATTTTGTTTTCTTCTTGACTAGTTCTCTTCCGAAACGAACCAACTGGTTAATCGTCGGCATACTTTTTACCTCTTCTCAATATTAAAGCGTAAACGGTGACGTTTATTATATCGAGCCGTTTTTCGTTTGTCAATTTTTAGACATATTTGTTTTGCGCCAATCTTCAAATGCGGAAAATTCAGGCTCACTCGTTCGTACGGAGTTTGATTCCCTGATAGAATTTAATTCCCGTTCCAGCGGGAATTAACTGTCCGATAACGAGGTTTTCCTTCAGTCCCTGAAGTTTGTCGATTGCTCCTCTTAACGCGGCGGTGGAAAGCACACGCGGTGTTTCCTGGAACGACGCGGCGGAGAAAAAACTCTCCGTGAAGAGGGAGGCTTTCGTCAACCCCATTAGGATAGGCCGGGCCTTGGCAGGCTGCCCTCCCTGGCTGATTACGCTTTCATTTTCCCTATTAAATACAATTTTATCTACATTCTGGCCGATAATGAATTCCGTATCCCCGGCGTCCACTATCTCGACTTTCTTCAGCATCTGTCGGATGATGATACTGATATGCTTCTCGTTGATATCCACACCCTGCAGACGGTACACGCCCTGTATCTCGTTCAGGAGGAATTCCTCGACTGCGGTATATCCCTGCACACGCAGGATATCGTGCGAACTGATGACACCTTCGCTGAGCTGATCGCCCGCCTGCACCTTATCACCTATACGGACATAAATATTCTTTCCGCTGGGAATGAGGTGCGCGAATATCTGGCCGTTCTTCGCGCGTATGGATACAACATATTTTCCTTTCTTCTGTTCGATATCCGAGACTTCACCGCTGACCTTCGAAATAACGGAAACACTCTTAGGCTTCCGCGATTCGAATAATTCGGTAACACGAGGGAGACCTCCTACGATGTCCCTCGCGCGTTTTCTGCCTGCGGGTCTGCGGGCGAGTACGTCCCCGGCCTTTACAGGAGTGTCCTCCGGTACCGCAAGCGTCGTCCCGGGCATCACCACAATTCGGTCGAGAGGATTCTTTTCCTCGTCCCGTAAAATAATGATATTTTTATTCTTAGTCTCGTTGCCCGACGGTCCTTCCATCGCGTATCCGACAATACCGTCGTATTCGCTCAGGTACAGTTCGTTATACGGGTCGAAGTCCGCGAGTTTCTCGCCCTTCTTCGATACGCGCCCCTTCCGGACATACAAGGTCGAACCGACCTTGATCGAGTATTCGTGGATATCGTTATCCATTACATGAATCATACCCTCGTTGGGCTTAACCACAACGAATACGCGGCTCCCGAATTTGACCGGTGTGCCGTCCTTTAATGAGAACACCACTTCTTCGCTGTTGAACTCACTATCGGCGAGAGATTTGAAATCAGCCGGCTGGAGATCCTTGATATCATATGAATTTATCAACTTCCGTACGCGGATGAACGATTTTCTCGGGTTGACCAGTTCGGGTTTTCCCTCGCGGTCGAAATGATAGATCAGGTTGTCCGGCAGTCCGCTCTCCTCGGAATTGATCGAGTCGCGGTAGGTGCGTTCGAATAACCAACTGTTGAAATGCGCAAGTTCTTCGCCGTCCAGCATGGACGCGATATCTTTCGCAACCGTCATATCGTAAGCCTTTCCGAGGCGTTCGAACGGTATCAGTTTATAAAAGTCTTTTTTATCCAAATAAGGATTCAGGGTATTGAAGAATGTGGGCGAAAATCTCTGCGCCGCTTCGAGTTCTTTGAATTCGCTCTCCGAGAACGCGTTCTTCGCAAACTGCCGTACTTCCTCGTTGCCCATGATCTTCTGGGTTTTAGGGTTAAAATGAGGCGATCCGACAACAAACGCATCGTAATTCAGTTTGACTTCGCTTTCCCCCATCTGGGTCGCGGCGATACCTCCGATATGGAAGGTTCTCATGGTCAACTGAGTACCCGGCTGTCCGATCGATTCCGCGGCGATAATACCCACCGCTTCCCCGATATTGACAAGCAATCTCTGCGACAAATCCCATCCGTAACACTTCGCGCACACCCCATGCTTCGCTTCGCATGTGAGAACGCTTCTGATCTTGATGCTTTCGATACCGGCGTTCTCGATCGCCTCCGACGCATCTTCGTCGAGGGTTTCGTTCGCCTTGACCAGCAATTCGCCGTTTCTGGGATCGTAGATATTCGATACGACCGTACGCCCGACAATCCTGTCGCGCAGGGGCTTGACTATTTCATCGCCCTGCTTGATAGCGCCCATATCGATACCTTTTACCGTACCGCAGTCGATCGTAGCGATTACCACATCCTGGGATATATCCACCAGCTTACGGGTCAGATAACCCGCATCGGCGGTTTTGAGGGCTGTATCGGCGAGACCCTTACGGGCTCCGTGGCTGGAGATAAAGTACTCGAGCACCGAGAGTCCTTCTTTAAAGTTCGACTTGATAGCGAGTTCGATGATTTCACCGGACGGCTTGGCCATCAATCCGCGCATACCGGCGAGCTGACGAATCTGTTCGCGGCTTCCGCGGGCGCCGGAGTCCATCATAATATACAGCGAGTTGAACCCGCCGAAACTGTTTTTCAGTTTATTTTCCACATGGCGCTTGATTCTTTCGTTCGCGCCCGCCCATAGGTCGACGACCTGGTTATACTTTTCATCGTGGGTGATCAGCCCGCTGCGGGCGTTCTCTTCGATACGCTTCACAGCCTTCTCTGTTTCCTGCACGATATTGTATTTTTCTTCGGGCACTTCCACATCGGAAATGGCGATCGTTACGCCGAAACGTGTCGCGTAGGTGTATCCCGCGTTCTTCAGTTCGTCCACATAACGCGCGGTTTCCTTGATACCGTAGAGTTTATAACATCTGGAGATAGACGCTTCGAGCTTCTTGCTGTTCATCGTGTCTTCGACATACCGGAGTTTCTCCGGTACGATCTGGTTGAATATCACCCGCCCTACAGTCGTATCCTTTCTCCATACCCCGTCCATTTTAAAATTGATCGCGGTATTATAATCGATTACGCCGCTTTCGACCGCGAAGATAATTTCTTCGATACGGTCGTACGAACGCAGGGTTTTAGGATCGTTTTCTTCATTCAGTTTCTTTGTCAGATAATAGATACCGAGCACCATGTCCTGAGTCGGGTAAACAATCGGTTTACCGTTCGCGGGGTTCAGCAGGTTGCGCGAGGAAAGCATCAGCATCCACGCTTCCACCTGAGCTTCCGGCGTGAGCGGGACATGGACAGCCATCTGGTCTCCGTCGAAGTCGGCGTTATATGCATGACAGACGAGCGGATGGAGCTGGATCGCTTTCTCTTCTATTAGTATAGGCTCGAACGCCTGAATACCCAATCTGTGCAGCGTAGGAGCGCGGTTGAGAAGCACCGGATGGTCGCGCACCACTTCTTCAAGGATACCCCACACCAACTCGTGTTCCATTTCGATCATCCGCTTCGCGGCCTTGATGTTGTGGGCGTAACCCTGATCGACCAGTCCGCGCATGACGAACGGCTTGAAGAGTTCGAGCGCCATCTGTTTGGGGAGTCCGCACTGGTGGAGCTTGAGGCTCGGGCCGACTATGATAACCGAACGGCCGGAGTAGTCCACACGTTTACCGAGCAGGTTCTGGCGGAACCGTCCCTGTTTTCCTTTCAATATATCGGACAAGGACTTAAGCGGCCGGTCGCCGTTCCCGGTAACCGGATGCGTGCGGCGGGAGTTGTCGAACAACGAATCCACCGCGTCCTGTACCATACGCATTTCGTTCTTGATGATGATATCGGGAGCGTTGACCTGCTTCAGCTTCTTCAGACGGTTGTTCCGGTTGATCAGCCTGCGGTAAAGGTCGTTGATATCGGATGTCGCGAAACGGCCGCCGTCAAGCGGCACCATCGGGCGCAGATCGGGCGGAATAACCGGGATAATATCGAGAATCATCCATTCGGGCTTATTATTCGATTTCCGGAGTTCCTCTACCAGTTCCAGACGCTTGAGTACCTTTTTATCCACTTTCGGCTTATGCTCGACCAATTCGCGGAGTTCGTCGGAAAGAGCGTCGAGATCCATATTCTTGAGTATCTTCTGGATAGCGACAGCGCCTGTGTCGGCCTGGAACGCTTCCTTGTATTTATCGCGGTACTCGTCGTACTCTTCGTCGGTCAGCACCTGATTCTGCATCAGGTCGGTCTCACCGGTATCTATCACGATATATTTCTCGAAATAGAGAATACTTTGGATATCCGACGGCGGCACTTCGAGAAGCAGGGCGATCTTCGACGGCACGATCCGGTAGTACCAGATGTGCGCGATAGGCGCCGCGAGATTGATATGCCCCGTTCTGTAACGGCGCACCTTCGATTCGGTCACTTCCACGCCGCATTTATCGCAGACAATCCCTTTGTAGCGGATCGAGCGGAATTTTCCGCAGGTACATTCGAAATCCTTGGTAGGGCCGAATATACGCTCACAGAACAATCCGTCTCTCTCGGGCCGCAGAGTCCGGTAGTTGATAGTCTCCGGCTTCTTGACCTCGCCGTAGGATAAACTTTCGACCAGGTCGGATGAAGCAAGATGTATAGAAACGGAACCGAAAGTAGTCGTTCCCTTCATAAATAAACTCCCTTTTTTATATTACACCAAATGAGAGATTTTCGTATCGAACAATTCCTTCTCTTTATCATTCAGCGGAACACGTTTCCCGCCCTTGTCATACACCTGGATGTCCAGCGCGAGACCGCGGAGTTCCTGCACCAGTACGTTGAACGATTCCGGGATACCCGGCGATGCGACGTACTTGCCCTTGATAATTCCCTCGTAGATGCGGACACGCCCTTCGGTATCGTCGGACTTGACGGTCAGCATTTCCTGCAAGAGGTTCGCCGCACCGTACGCCTCGAGCGCCCAGACTTCCATTTCTCCAAGTCTCTGGCCTCCGAAGTTCGCCTTACCGCGCAGCGGCTGCTGTGTGACCAGCGAGTATGGGCCTACCGAACGCGCGTGTATCTTATCGTCCACCATGTGGTGGAGTTTCAGGATATACATCACCCCGACAAATACGGGCTTTTCGAACGGTATTCCGGTTCTTCCGTCGCGGAGTACAAACTTCCCGTTCTTGGGGAGTTTGACACGTTCGTAATAAGCCTCTATCGCCTTAGCGTCTTCGCCGTAATTCTTGCGTTCCGCTTTCAGGGTATCGAACATTTTTTTATTCGCCTTATCGAGTTCTTCCTCGATCTGTACAAGGGACGCGCCCTCGAACACGGGACACTCGTAGTTAACGCCGAGTTTCCATCCCGCGAGGCCGAGCAGGGTCTCGAAGAGCTGTCCGAGGTTCATACGTGAAGGTACGCCGAGCGGGTTCAGCACGATATCGACGGGAGTACCGTCGGGCAGATACGGCATATCTTCTTCAGCCATTACGCGCGAGATAACACCCTTGTTACCGTGGCGTCCGGCGATCTTGTCGCCGGGCTTGATCTTGCGCTTCTTGGCGATATAGACCTTGACGAGCTTGATGACTCCGGGCGGGAGTTCGTCGTTATTCGATGCGGTAAACACCTTGACATCGACAACCACGCCGCCTTCGCCGTGAGGCACACGCAGGGAAGTATCGCGGACATCCTTCGCCTTCTCGCCGAATATGGCGTGAAGGAGCCGGAATTCCGGAGTCTCGGTAGGCTCGCCCTTCGGGGTAACCTTACCGACCAGAATGTCGCCGGGCTTGACATATGCGCCGACACGGATAATACCTTCCGAATCGAGGTTGCGTACGGCGTCTTCGCCGACGTTCGGGATTTCGGAGGTGATTTCCTCGCTTCCGAGCTTCGTTTCGAGCGCTTTGCACTCGAATACGGTCGTATATACCGACGTAAAATCGTCGTTCTTCAATAATTTTTCACTGATCAGCACGGCGTCCTCGTAGTTGTAGCCGTTCCACGGCATGAACGCCACGAGAATGTTGCGCCCGAGCGCGAGTTCGCCCGCATAGCTCGCAAAACCGTCCGCAATCACATCGCCCTTCGCTACCTTTTCTCCGGCGTCCACGATGGGTTTCTGGTTGAAGCTCGTATCCTGGTTCGTACGGCGGAACTTGACGAGATCGTAAGTCTTTTCGCCGGCTTTCGATTTCACCATAATCTTGGTCGAATCGACCTTCTTGACTTCGCCGTCCTCTTCAGCTACTAATATAGCGCGCGCGTCGCGTGCGACATAGTATTCCATACCGGTACCGACAATCGGAGCCTGCGATATGAGAAGCGGCATCGCCTGACGCTGCATGTTCGATCCCATGAGCGCGCGGTTCGCGTCGTCATGTTCGATAAACGGGATCAGCGAGGCGGAAACCGAGAGGATCTGCTTCGGCGCGACATCCATGAGCTGAATCTTGTCCTTCGGGGCAAGTTCGAACTCGCCGCGGAACCGGCACTGCACTAGGTCTTCGACCAGCGAGCCGTCCTTATCCAGCTTGATGTTCGCCTGGGCAATATAGAAATTCTCCTCTTCCGTTGCGGAGAGGTACTTGATTTCATCTGTGACTTTTTCGTTCTTCACGACCACATACGGCGTCTCGAGGAATCCGTAGGGGTTCACCTGCGCGAAAGTCGCGAGTGACACGATCAGACCGATGTTCGGGCCTTCGGGGGTCTCGATCGGACATACGCGCCCGTAATGGGTGTTATGTACGTCGCGGACCTCGAACCCTGCGCGGTCGCGTGAAAGACCGCCGGGACCGAGCGCGGACAGACGGCGTTTGTGCGTCAGTTCGGCAATCGGGTTCGTCTGATCCATAAACTGCGACAGTTGGCTCATCCCGAAAAAGTCGTTGATAGCGGACACAATCGGCTTGATCGCGATGATGTTCTGAGGAGAAAACTCCTCGACATCGCGCGACGAAAGTTTCTCGTGGATAGCCTTTTCGACCTTCGAGAACGCGCTCAGTATCTGGTTCATGATGAGTTCGTTGACATTTCTCACACGGCGGTTGCCGAGGTGATCGACGTCGTCAAGCGCGGCATCTTTATTATAGACCTTTAAGAGGTGCAGGAGCGAACGTGTAATATCCTCGAAAGTCAGGGTTTTGGTCTGGATCAGCTGATTGCGATCCTCGCCCTCATAATCCGAGAATAGTTTGAGCACCAGTTTGTAGCGTCCCACTTCGCCCAGATCGTACATCTTGGGGCTGAAGAACATGTTGTTCAACTCGCGGACAATGCTCTCCAACGGAGCGGCTTCGCCGGGATGAAGGATGCTGTATATTTTTTTGATCGCTTTGTTGACTGCGTCCTTGGTGTCGTCCTTTTCGAGAGTATTAATCAGGGGCTTATTCTGGAGGATCGACTTGGGATTGATTATCTTGATAAGGGTCTTTTCCTTCTGATAAAGCTGATTGATGCTTCCGGGCAGGAGCTTGTCCACCGCGGAGATAATCAGGTTGCCCTCGTCGTCGTTTACATCCTCGGCAATATACTTACCGACTAAGCGCGAGATAGCCTCTTCCTTGTCGATTTTCTTCAGGTCGACTTTTTTTACTTCGAAGAACGCCCCGATGATATCGCCCGCCGACATCCCGAGCGCGCGAAGGAACATGGTAACCAGAACCTTCCGCCGCGAATCGATACGGACATACATCAGGTCTTTCTTGGTATCGATGATAAATTCGAGCCATGACCCCTTTTCGGGGACTATCTTCGACGAGAATTCCTTGTTCTTATAACTGAAAAGTACACCGGGCGATTTGTATATCTGGTTGACCACTACCCGTTCCGCGCCGTTGATAATAAACGTGCCGCGGTGTGTCATTAACGGGAAATCCCCGATATAAATATCCTTTTCTTTGATTTCGCCGGTTTCCCTGTCGATCAGGCGGAAAACCGCCTTGACAGGCACACTGTAAGTCAGGTTTTTATCGAAACATTCGTTTTCGGAATATTTAATGTTACCGATCTCATAAAATGCATAATCGATCACAAATTTCCCGTCGGAGCTTTCTATGGGAAAGACCGAGCGGAAAACCCCTTCCAATCCCTTAAGCGCGCGTTTTGTCGGAGGGACATCCGTCTGCAGGAAATCTTTATAAGCCTTCAACTGGATATCGAGTAGATCGGGTAGAGGCACTCTTTCCTTGGCAGCCTTGGAAAAAGTAGTTCTTTTAATTTTTAACGACATATTTGTCTCCGACTGTTTTATCAAATTAAATACACATTCCCCTTCATTCAAACGAGAAGGGGAATGCTATCTTCGACAATATTATTGTGCGAATAAAAGAGATGCAGCAAACGGGAAGTCAAGCTTACTTGATTTCAACCACCGCCCCGGCTGCTTCTAATTCTTTTTTGAGCTTTTCCGCGTCCGCTTTCTCGATGTTTTCCTTTACAGGAGTGGCACCGGCGGATTCGGTAAGATCTTTTGCTTCTTTCAGGGGAAGACCGGTAATATTTCTAACGACTTTGATGACTTCCACTTTCTTATCGCCGGGAGATTTGATGAAAACGGAAACCGTGCTTGCTTCCTCTTCCTTAGCGCCGTCACCGCCGCCTGCGGGAGCCGCAGCAGCAGCCATTGCTACGGGAGCAGCAGCTTTTACATCAAACTTCTCTTCAATAGCTTTTCTAAGCTCGTTCAGTTCCAGTACAGTCATTTCGCTAATAATATCGATCACCTGAGTAATCTTGTCCTGAGCCATTTTGTTACTCCTCAATTATTTTCTATAATTTACGCTTTCTTCTTTTCCAATGCTTCGACAGTGCCGACGAATGTTGTCATGATACTGTTCAGCACACCCGCAAACTTACCGATAACAGCAGTCAGGTCGCCCGCGATAATCGCGATCATTTCCTTTCTGCCCGGGAGTTTGGATATCTCGATGACCTGCTGTTTATCATATGCGGCATTCGAGACCAATCCGCCCTTTATCTGGAACTTGTCATTCTTCTTTCCGAAAACGACCAGCGCCTTCAGACACGCGATGATATCAGTTTTCGAATAGATCAACATCGTGTTTTCTTTCAGATAAGGCTCCATTCCCTTGACTTCGATCTGATCGAGGGCGCGCTTCAGAAGACGGTTTTTGATAATATTCGACCCGCCGCCGAGCTGACGAACATCCCGGCGAAGGCTTTCCATCTCCGGGACAGTCAATCCCTTAAAGTTCGCCACAATAAAGCCATCGGCGTCCTTTAAAGTAGCGGTCATCGTTTCTATTACTTTACTCTTTTCATTTTTCTGCATGACAGTATCCTTTCTTTATGAAATTATTAAACGGATAACTTCTTAAAATCCACCGGTACCGCAAGCCCCATCGTAGGCGCAAGATTCATACTCGCCATATACTCACCTTTGAGATCCGTCGGACGGTTCTTCATCAGGAGTTTATGGATCGCAAGGGTGTTTTCCAATATCGCCTGTTCGGAAGTCGATTTCTTACCGACTATCGCGTGGATATTTCCCGTCTTATCGGCGCGTATTTCCACACGTCCGGCCTTGTACTCTTTGACCACTTTCGCTATGTCCATAGTTACCGTACCGGTTTTAGGGTTCGGCATCATTTTACGGCGGCCGAGTATCGCGCCGAGCTTACCGACGACTTTCATCATATCGGGAGTCGCGATAACCGCGTCAAAATCCAGCCATCCGCCGAGAATCTTCTCGGCAAGATCGTCTCCGCCGATATAATCAGCGCCTGCGTCTTTCGCCTCGGTCGCTTTATCGCCCTGGGCGAATACCAGCACCTTTTTCTCTTTGCCTACCGAATGAGGCATAACAAGGACGTCGCGGATCGTGTGCTTCTGCTTGATGTTCAGCAGATAATGCAGTTCGATCGTCTCGTCAAACTTGGCGGTCGCGACCTCGCGGACACGCTTTACCGCGTCTTCGACAGGGTAAATCTGGTTAACATCGTGCTTCTCGAGCATAGCGAGATAACGCTTCGTCCCTTTATAGGTTATTCCGTCTTTAACAAGTATTTTTTTCGGCATCGTTTACTCCTCGACTTCAACGCCCATATTCCGGGCGGTACCCGCCACAATCCGCATACCGGCTTCCACCGAGTTCGCGTTGAGATCGGGCATTTTTATCTGAGCGATTTTTTTCAATTGTTCCTGTGTCAGTTTGCCCATTTTTTCTTTGTTCGGCATAGGCGAGCCTTTTTCAATACCCAGTTCCTTCTTTATTAAGTTGGAGGCCGGGGGTGTCTTCAGGATGAAGGTGAAAGACCGGTCGTCGAATATGGTGATTACCACCGGAATAACGAAACCGACTTTATCTTTCGTCGCTTCATTGAACTGCTTACAGAATTCCATAAGCTGTATGCCGTAAGGACCGAGCGCGGTACCCACAGGAGGAGCGGGATTCGCCTTTGTCGCTTCCAACTGGAGTTTTACCTCAGCCTTTACTTTCTTCTTTGCCATTTCTCGTTCTCCTTAAGAAACACGTATTATATCTTATGCACCTGCAAGAAGCCGAGTTCGACCGGCGTAAGACGCCCGAAGATCTCCACCCTCACGGTGAGGCTATTCTTTTCATGGGAAATCAGTTCCACTTCGCCCTCGAAGTCTTTAAACGGTCCTTCGCCGATCCGTACACGCTCGCCTACCTCGAAGCCCGATTCGAGCTTCCCGAGATCGGTTTTGATATCGCCGGTACGTTCGAAGATGGATTTCACCTCTTCATAATTCAGCGGGACAGGCCTCTTGTTGCCGCCCCCGGCGTTGAGGAACATCCCCACACCGTTAACGGACTTTATCTCGGCGTAGATTTTTTTCCATGCCGCGTCATCCTCGGGAAGGTCAAGCTCAACAAGCACATAGCCCGGATAAATCTTCCGCTTCAGGACAACCTTTTTATTCTTCTTCTCGACCGTATATTCCTCTTCGGGAACACGTACGTCGAGCAAAACGTCTTTCAACGCATCGATATTCTTTTTCGCTAAAAGTTTATGGTAGACACTGTTTTCAAACCCGGTGTATACCTGAACTACAAACCAACCTCTCGTCATACTATCTCACCAAAGCTAAAATTAAGAATTCCACCACCCAATCGATCAAAGAAAGAAATACAGAAAATATCACAATGAACCCGATTACAATGATCGAAGAGCTAATCGCCTCGTCTTTCGAAGGCCAAGTAACCTTTTTAAGTTCCTCGATGCTTTCTTTTATAAAGCTAGCGATTCTAGAAAAAACACGCATAGTACTCTCCGAATAAAAAATAAAAAAATCAGGGCAGGAGGGATTTGAACCCCCAGCCCGCGGTTTTGGAGACCGCCGCTCTACCGTTAGAGCTACTGCCCTAATTGTTATTTTACTTCCTTATGCATCGTATGCTTTTTATCACGGGGACAATACTTCTTCAGATGAAGCTTAGTGCGCTGAAGCATCATGTTCTTCGATTTGGTCGTTGTATAGTTACGTTCACCGCAAACTTCGCATTCCAGCGTTACAATCTGTGCCATTTTTCACCTCGTTCTCTAAATCAGTCCTGAGCCCTCAGTCGGAATTGAACCGACGACCCCCTCCTTACCATGGAGGTGCTCTACCGACTGAGCTATAAGGGCTTAAGAAAGTTTGATATTATACATCGACTCCCGCTTAAATGTCAAGAAACCGATGAGTCTTTTTATTAACGTTCGACAAGTTTTTTCGCGTGAGAACTCATTATGTCGAATATTTAAAGAATGCTACGTTTATTTTACATTATTTTACTTTTTATGTAAAATAATAAGATAGAAGGGAAGGAGGATGGATAATGAAGAATATTTTTGTTATTCTATTTACAGGTCTGGCATTTATGTCATGCGGCCTGCTTTTTACCACAAATAATAATGCTTCGCTCAATACACTCCAGCTCAGCGGAGGCGGATATCTCAGCACAGACGAATATAATGAAATCACCCCTTTCGTATTCCGCGACACAAACGGTATTGCCTATCTGTTCTTTTCGTCCGACCGCGCCGGTACCTACGATATCTGGTATTCCCTGATGAATACCGACGGCACATTCGAGAATCCCGTGAGACTCCCATCGCCTGTGAACGAAACAAATTCGGACGAGATGTATCCCGTGATATTTTATGACTCTTCCATGGAAATGTACTACCTCGGCCTGATCCGGGTATCGAGCAATATCACCAATATGCAGGCTTACGATTTAATCGGTTTACAATTCACCAATATTGCAAATCAAAACTATTCCGACCCCTATAGTATCACCGGGCTGGGATATTTTGTGAACGGGGATTACTCCTATCCTATGATGATTTCCAATAAGACCTCATGGATGTATCGCTTAGGATTCAGCGACGGTATTCTGATCGATACGCGGATGAGACTCCTGACATCCTGCTACTCCGCGAACGGGTTTACTATCCCCATTCAGAACGGGTATAGCGATATATTTATCAAGACAGTGAAGACCGGCGAGAAATTTCAGCTCGCCGCGGAAATGCTCAGCAGAACGACTGTTATTCAGGATTTTACTTTTCCTTCGAATTTTAGTATCACGAACACACAGACTATTTCCAATTCCATACCGGTCGAGGCCTATCTCTCCAAATTCAACGACATGTCCCCGTTCGTGGATACGACGGACAAGTTTAAGGTGTATTTCGCGTCCGACCGCTACGGCAAGGGCAACTACGACCTATACCGCTATAATATCGATACGTTTTTTAATCTCCCTGCTACGAAAAATCTTCTCGCGGTTGATAAATCCGCGCCCTCAGTCAATTTCGGCGATGCAACAAATAACCAGGTTTTTTACTATACACTACCTGTATATGCGAATGACAATTTTTGTAATCCCTCCTTCCTAAAAGTGTACGGGGGATCTAATATCCATCAACTCACAGAATTATATTATGATTCCCGTTTCGGTTATTGGATTGTTAATCTTCCCGGAATGGGGTCTTTTATGGATATCTATATCTATGCACAAGATTGGTTCGGAAATATTTCCGCTACGAACTTCATAACCATCTACGAAAACGGCAGTTGATTTGGGAAAAGTTATATTTAAATTATATTAAGGAGCTAAAAATGAAAAAACTTCAATACTTTGTGCTTTTTATCAGCGCGGGTCTGCTGCTCGCCTCCTGCGGGCTATTATTCACGACAAGCGAAACCAAGTCCGTTAACCCCCTTGCGCTCTCAGATGGCGGATATCTCAGCACAGACGAATTTAATGAAATCACCCCGTTCGTATTCCGCGACACTAACGGTATTGCCTACCTGTTCTTTTCGTCCGACCGTGCCGGTAGTTACGATATCTATTACTCCATAATGAATACCGACGGTACGTTCGAGCAGCCCGTCATGATGACGAATTTAATCAATGGGGCAAATTCCGATGAGATATATCCGGTCGTATATATAGAAAGCCCTTTCTATAAGATCGCTTTTCTCAGCATCTCGAGCAATACCACCAACCTTTTCGCAGTCCGGACAAGCGTTTCGTTATTGAAGGACTATGAATTAATCGGCAAGAACATTTTAACAAATATAACCGGTTTGGGACTTATCGAAAACGAGTCCGGCGCATTTCCGCTCATGACAATAAACAAAAGCTCTACTATTAACTTTATGATTCTCGATCCCGACGGGTTTGTTGTTAATCAAAGTACGAACCTATTAACTTCATGTTACTCCGCGAACGGCTTTGCAATCCCGGTTCAGAACGGGTATAGCGATGTATTCATCAAAACGGTGAAGACCGGTATAAAATTCCAGCTCGCCGCGGAAATGCTCAGTAAAACATCGATCACGCTTACACAAACATTACCACCATTTATCGTAACGAATATTACAAATATTTCCACGTTAATTCCAACAACTGTTTCGGTCGACGCCTATCTCTCTAAATTCAACGATATCTCGCCGTTCGTGGATACAAAGGACGATTATAAAGTCTATTTTGCGTCCGACCGCTATAGCGGCGACAGTCACAAGGGCGACTACGATCTGTACCGCTATAACGTCACGACGTTTTTCAATCTCCCATCGACAGCAGGGATATTGCCGGCTGATAAGACCAAGCCGACGGTAACTTATGTCGGGATATCTGACATGGATTCAATCGGTGATACTTATATTTATTTTCATATATCGACATCCGATAACTTCTGTACACCTCCTTATATTAAATTATACTTCGGTTTTGATGGGACGAACTTTTCAGAAATACCCTATTCTGATTATAATAATTATTATCCGTCAGCATGGTACTATTATTTTTCATTTCCATCTATGGGGATGTACTCGTTTTATTCCTATGCTGTCGACTGGTTCGGAAACGTTTCATTAACCAATAAAATTACTCTGATGAATACGGCTCCTTAAAAATTTTTCAAAAGTGAAGTATGGAGGAACAATAATGAAAAACAATATTCTCATTTTCGGCGCATTGATGTTTATGACGTCCTGCGGGCTATTATTCACGACAAGCGAACCTAAAGAGGTCAGCACCCTCGCGCTGTCCGGCGGAGGGTATCTCAGTACGGATAATCATAATGAAATCAGCCCGTTTTTATTCCGGGCATCGAGCGGTACAAACTATCTTTTCTTTTCATCCGACCGTGCCGGAAGCTATGACATTTACTATGCGATCATGGATAAAAACGGTAATTTCAGCGCTCCGGTGAAACTGAATAGCCCGATCAACACCGCTGACGATGAGATATATCCTGTTTTCGCTTATACATCCATGGGCACACGGCTTGCGTTTCTTCGCGTCTCAAGTACAAATACAAATTTAAGCGTGTATAATATTGACCTGCCGGATCTTACCAATATTTTTGCATCCGGTGGAATAAAATTGAACGCGACGGGATTGGGTTATATTAAACGGAGTTTTACCTCGATTTTACTCATTCTGCTTGGAAATAACTCCATACTCGAATTGAATTTCGACAATTCGATGATAGAAAACCCATACACCAATACCAATAATCTAACCGGGAATATCTACGCGCTTGCTAATACCAAGTATATCATACAGACGAACGGCTCCGCAGAAATTTTTATTAAAGACACTCTGGTAAAAAACAAGCACCAGTTATTGCTCGAGGGTACGCTCAAGATAGATTATGGAACATTCGCGCTGATCAGTAATATTGCGATAAACGATACTATATACAGTTCCGGATTCAACGATATCTCGCCGTTCGTCGATTTCGCCGGCGGGGGTAAGATTTATTTTGCGTCCGACCGTTTCGGGAAAGGGAACTACGATTTATACCGTTATAATGTCTTTACACTGAACGCGCTGCCGGATGTAAAAGCGCTGACAGCATGGGATATGACCCCTCCGTCGATATCAAATATCTATCCTGCGAACGGACAGATGGTCTCGACAGGTCCGGATTCACTTTTGTTAGACGTAACGGATAATGCCGGGGGAAGCGGAGTATTCGGTGTATACTATTCCCTGAATAATAGTATATTTATTGAAATACCATATTCCAACGGATATAATACGCTTGTTTATGTACAATTCGGTAATAATGACATAAAAGCATATGCCGTCGATAAAGCGGGAAATTTCTCGAAAACGAATAGTATTACCGTTATCGGGAAATAAAAGTGAATTGATGTTTTCCTGCCTATATATCAATGACATCGAGATAATGTTCTGATAACCTATGTAGAAGCCTTTGATTTCTGCCGCGGCCGCGCTGCAGAGTATATCGAGGCGCGGCGCAAAAACGCCATAGATAATTCGATTTTTTCCCGCCAGTTAATCAAACCATCCATGTATGTATACTATTGTTCGTAATATTCATGAAAAGATTTGATTTTTTATCAAAATAGTGATATATTTCCTTGTGGGGTGAAAGGAGGGTAAAATGAAAAATATTGTCGGATTATCAGTGTTAGTAATACTTTTCTCTTCGTGCGGGTTATTTTTTATCGACGGGGCGAATGATAAGGTAGTTTCCACCCTTGCGTTAACAGGCGGGGGATACCTGAGTACGGACGACTATAATGAAATATGCCCGTTTTTGCTTCGGATGGATAATGGAAAGGCATATCTTTTCTTTTCATCCGACCGGAGTGGAAGTTACGACATCTATATATCTGCGATGGATGAAAAAGGGGCTTTTTATCCCCCAGTACGAGTACCAAGCCCTATAAATGAAGATAATTCCAAAGAAATATTTCCTGTAGCGCTTGATTCTTCATCGAGCTTCACTCTTACCTTTATTCGTATCGTAACCAATACCACAAATGTGCTTGCTTATGTGATAGATACAAACAGTTTATTAACTAACGGGAACTCGCAGGTTATCGCCAAGGCGCCTAAAAGCTTAGGAATTTTTTATAACTACAGTTCTCCGTATCTACTGATGAGCTTCGGGAACTCTAAAATCATTTCCTACAGTTATTACTACAACCCTATCTGGGATACAAGTTTTGCATCTACAAATAATCTGATAAATAGCCCCTATGCCGTAAATTCAATATCCGTTCGCACAAACTATGATGATTATATCGATTTCTATATCGAGCAGGTTTCTTCCAAGGGAAAATCGAGTCTAAGTGCTGAAGGAATCTCATCTCACTATACCGGTTCAAATACTGTATATAATCCTTTTACTATATCAACCCCCGATTATAATTCTATATTCAACGATATTACTCCGTTTATCGATCAGGACGGCGGGTTTAAGGTGTATTTCGCCTCCGACCGTTACGGGAAGGGCAACTTCGACCTATACAGATATAATACCTATACTTTCAATAAGCTGCCTGAAGTCAAGCAGCTATTCTCATGGGATACTACCCCGCCAAAAATTGATTTCTATTACCCTGCTAACGGGCAAACAATCACAAACTCATTTTTAACGATTTATGTCGCAAATTCAAACACTTCTGGGGTTGAAATGTTCTACTCGGCTAAAGTCTATTGTTCGTTAGATGATGCGCCGTTCGTTCTTATGGGCGAAGACGGCGATTGGAGTCACTCGTATCCTTCCATACTTCCCGGTTTGCATAGAATACGTGTTTATGGTATGGATGCTTTCGGGAATTACACGGAAACAAATAGTGCATCGTTTACAATTGTTTGGCCGTCCTAAAAAAGTATAAACCTGTAATAGATAAAAACGGGATAATTAGACGTCTTCTACTTACCCGTTTTGTTTGACAAACTAAGTATCATGCAAAGCAGCGTTAGCGGGGCGGTAAGTAAAATGAAACGTATTCTATTATTACCCTTATTATTGTTATTCTATTGGGGTATAGTATATGCCAATACCACTATCGCTATCAAACCCGGTCTTAATTTAAGGGGCGACAGTTTAGGATTTGGCGTATATATTCCGGCTGGAGTAATAAATAAAGTACCGATATTTCACTCATTCCTTGACATTCCGCCGAGATGATGATAACTTATTGAGGTGTATGGTTATAAGAAAGGAGGCGGCGAATGAAAAATTTTATCGGGTTATCGGTGTTAGTAATACTCTTCTCGTCATGCGGGCTGTTTTTTATCGACGGGGGGAACGATAATAATATCTCGACCCTCGCTCTAACAAGCGGAGGGTATCTCAGTACGGATGATTATAATGAAAAGTGCCCATTTTTATTCAGGGACTCTACCGGTACAAATTACTTATTCTTTTCCTCGGATCGGCAAGGGAGTTATGATATATATTTCTCAGTGATGAATCCCGACGGAACATTTCAAGATCCTATCCGATTACCAAGTCCTGTTAATGGGACTAATTCCGATGAACTTTTTCCAATTTTAAGGCCCGGTACAATGGCTTCTTATATCATAGCATTTTTAAGGATATCGAATAATCAGACAAATCTAATCCCTTATCAGGTGGATAATCTGGCATTAGCGAATCCTCAGACCGGGGTTCCTACCAGTGTTTCAGGGAATTTTACCGGGTTAGGCCTGTATAAAGAGGGTTTTAATATTTATCTTCTTCTCTCTCATGGAAACGACTCTCAGATTGAATACTATATATTTAATCAGCTTGATTACTATCTTTCAACTAATATCATTTTATCGAAACCGGTTCATTCTATAAATGGTATATCTATAAAACATACTAATATGGACTATATAGATTTGTTTATCGAAGAAGTGTCAATAAACGGGAAAAAACAACTATCTGCCGAAGGAATATTTTATCATAATATTGTCGGAATGGGTTTTCAAAAAGTACCTCTAGCTATATCGACACCTGATTACGGTTCAAAATTCAATGATATCACCCCGTTCATCGATCAGGTTGGAGGGTTTAAGGTTTATTTCGCGTCCGACCGTTACGGTAATGGAAACTACGATCTCTATCGTTACAATGTATATACCTTCAACAAACTTCCCGAGGTTGTACCGCTTTATTCGTGGAGTCCCGCCCCGGGAATCGTAATTAATGTACCTACTCAAAATTACACCAATTACCTTGATTCGATTTCCGTGAATGCGGATAAAGCTATGGCGACGAAAATCCAATTGATGGAGATGTATTGCGCCCTCGATAACAACCCGTTTGTAAAAATGATTCCTGGTACAGGGTGGGCTTATTCTTATTTAGCTGTTCCCGCTGGAACTCATTCGATAAAGGTATACGGGATAGATGTGTTCTATCGGTTTTCCGCTACCAATACCGTCCAGACAGTAATTACTAATTAACGCGGATACTATATATCCTGAAAGTTTTCAGTCAGCAGGATTCCCACACCTCCGCTGAGTGTGCCGAACCAGACCCAATGTTTCTCGACAACCACCTCAACCACATCGGGGCTGGGGAGGCCTTGGAGTACCGAGAAGTTATTAAACTTCCCGTTATCCGCATGGTACACGTTTACGCCGCCTCCGATTGAGCCGACAATCACCTTTCCGGGAATCACGCACATCGATTCGACCATATCCGACGTCATACCGTTCTTTTTCGTCAGGTTCCCGGAGACCTCGTTTTTTAATGGGTCGATGATATATATCCCTTCCCCGTAACTGCCGGCCCAAACCTTTCCCTCGAACTCGATAAGGCACTTGAACGATTTCCCCGGCAGGAGCTGCCGGAACTTTCCGTCCTGATAGAAATAAATCCCGTTATCCAGCGTCGCTATATAAATCTTATTGCTGACATGTAGTACGTCCGTGACATTCGGGGCGAGTGAAAAGAACGGCGCCCACTGCTGAGATAGAATATCCATATAAAAAAGACCCTTTCCGATAGTCGCCGCATACATCCGCCCGTCGATTTGCTTGAGTTTCTTGATCACCGCGCTTTTCAGCGTGCCGTACGGCCTGTCCCATAGCCCGGTCATTTTATCATAACGGCAGAGTCCGCCGTAAGTCCCGACCCATACGAACCTGCCGATGATCTCGATATCGCGGACATGGTCGGAGATCAGCCCGCCCGATTTCTGCCGGAACAACGCCATCGTGTAGGAACTGCGTGTAAAACGGGCGATACCGCCGGTCCACATCCCGATCCATACGTCGTCGCCGTCGAACTCGATATCGCAGATACTGTTATCGGGCAGCCCCTCGAACATGGAGAAGTACTGCCATCGTATGCGTTTTTTCAGGTCGAGCGCGAGTTTCATCATTTCAGTGTTATTGCTGTCGATTGTGACAAGCGCCTTGTTGATATAATAAAGCGCGCTCTCCCGGTTGGCCTGCTTGTAGAATATTTTCGAGAGATAGAACGCGCAGTCGGTCTTATAGGACGATTCCCCGAACCACTCGAATCCCTTCAGGAACGTCTTGAGGGCGAGCATTTCGAGATTTTTATCGTAGTATTCCTTTCCGATCTCAAAATACGCCTGTACCCAGTCAAGTCCCTCGAAACTCCCCGGGTATACTTTTTTCCATCGTTCCAGTTCTTTAAGCTGGTCGATAGCGCCCATCTCGCGGATCATCTCCTTCAATTGCTTATGGGTGATTTTTTTATCCTTGACATCCTCCGCCTTCCATCCGAACATAACGAGCGGAAAGAGAAAATATATTATCCAGAATAATGCTTGCTTCTTCATGTATTCGCTCCGTAAATGAATTGAATTATTATAGCATAGAAAACGGGATGCGTAAAAAAACCGGAAGTGTTCTCTAACGCCGCTCATGGATAAATGATATTCAGTATGCGATTAGGGTTTACTAAAAATATTCCCGAAGGTAATCCGGCAGCTTATCGATCGCCATACGTATCTGATTCATGGTATCTCTATCCCTGACCGTTATAGTATCAATCAATTCGGTTTTATCATCCTTGCCGATAGTATCAAAATCCACTGTGATACAGAGCGGGGTGCCCACCTCGTCATGCCTCCTATAGCTCTTCCCGATATTGCCGCTATCCTCGTAAAATATCCGTCCGATACCCAGACCGAGGAGGGTCTGTTTTATCTTTTTCGCGGCCGCTACTATATCCGGATTGTTCCGCGCCAACGGTATTACCGCGACTTTTATCGGGGAAAGATGCGGTCTGAGCTTCAGTACGATACGCTGTGTACCGTTCTCCAGTTGTTCCTCGGTATAAGCCTCGGTGAGAACCGCGAGAACTCCCCTGTCGACTCCCGCCGACGGTTCGATTACGAACGGTACTACCGGAGTATTGTCCTGCCCATCCATGACGGTCAGTTTCGCAATAGAATCCTCGTTCGCGTCCACCCGTGCAGTCAGGTTCAATTCTGCGGAGTTTTTGGAATGCGAACCCAGATCGAAATCGGTACGGTTTGCGACCCCCTCCAACTCCTCGACCCCATGCGGAAAACGGTAGAGAATATCAACGGTCGCTTTCGCATAATGCGCAAGTTCGCTTTTCTCCTGATAATATAATTGAAGGTTATCGCTGTTCAATCCCTGATTCTTCCACCATTGCACGCGCTCGTCCACCCATTTTTTATGCCAATCCTCGTCCGTACCGGGACGTACAAAATATTCCAATTCCATCTGTTCGAATTCGCGTACACGGAAAACGAAATTTCGCGGGGTAATCTCGTTTCTGAAAGCCTTCCCGATCTGCGCGATACCGAACGGCAATCTGCGCGAGGTGGAATCCGCCACATTTTTAAAGTTGCTGAAAATACCCTGCGCGGTTTCGGGGCGCAGATAGGCGTAATTATTTTCATCGGCGATAGGCCCTACTGTAGTTTTGAACATCAGGTTGAACGGTCTCGGTTCGGTCAGATTATTTCCCCCGCATCGCTCGCAGCGCCCGTTTTTTATCAAATCCGCGCGCCACCGGCTCTTACAGTCCCTGCAATCGACCATCGGGTCGGTAAATGTCGCTTCATGCCCGGAGTGGCGCAGAACATAACGGTGAGTGAGGATCGCCGCGTCAAGACCTTCGATATCGTCACGTTCATAAACCATCGAACGCCACCAGGATGATTTCAGGTTATTTTTCAGTTCCACTCCGAGGGGGCCGTAATCGTACACACCCTGAAGTCCGCCGTATATCTCCGAACTCGGAAAAATAAAACCCCGTCGTTTACAAAGCGCTACCAGTGAGTCCATTGTTTTCGCCGGCACTTTTCAGCCTCCAACATTTGTATTTTATATCTATCTAATATCCGCTCAGAATTGAAAGATAATTATAAATTATTTTTACCGGAAATACAACTGAAAATACCGACGCCTGCCCTGTTCAGAATTAATTCCATAAATTCTAACCCCATTCTATAAACAAGTCTCAGATTTTCCATATTGAAAAAATAGTGTTATAATATACCGGTATTTTTAAAGGAGTATCAAATATGTGCGGAATTGTCGGATACATCGGAAACCGTGACGCGAAGGAAATCATCCTGGATTCATTGCAGAGACTGGAGTACAGGGGTTATGACTCCGCCGGGATCGCGCTGATCGATGAGAAAAAGAATATGGTTGTTCAGAAGGAAGTCGGACGTATCGATAACCTTCGCAACGAGGTCTTTAAATATAACGGCGATGTGAACAGTCAGCTCGGAATCGGACATACACGCTGGGCGACCCACGGGAAGGTTACCAAGCAGAACGCGCATCCTCATTGCGATTCCAAGAAACGTTTCGCTATCGTGCATAACGGTATTATCGAGAACTATCAGGTGCTTCGGAAAATTTTAACCGATAAAGGTCACAGTTTTTCATCGGAGACCGATTCGGAAGTGCTTGTCCACCTGATCGAGGAATTCTATAAAGAGGAAGAGCGCAATCTGCAGTCCGCAGTGGTCGCGGCATTAAAACTAGTTGAGGGCACTTACGGACTTGCGGCTATCTGCATCGACGAACCTTATAAAATTGTCGGTGCGCGTAACGGTTCTCCGCTCGTGCTTGGTATCGGCGATAACGAAATGTTCATCGCGTCCGACGTCAACGCGATCATGCCTTATACTAAAAACGTTGTCTATATCGAAGATAAAGAAGTGGTCGTCATCAAATCCGAGAAATTCAAGACCTACACGTTGGATTACCAGAGGATCGAAAAAGCAATAACTATCGTCGATTGGGATGTCGACGCCATCTCGAAGGGCGACTGCGAGACATATATGCTCAAGGAGATATTCGAACAGCCCGACGCTATCGTCAACTCTCTCAGAGGCCGCGTTCATGCTCGCGACGGTGTGGTAAAATTCGGGGGTCTCGACCTGACCCCTGAGCAGGCAAAGAATATCGATAAAGTGATTATCACCGCCTGCGGAACCAGCTGGCATTCCAGCCTTGTGGGCAAATATATGATTGAACGTTTCGCTGAAATTCCGGTCGAGGTCGATTATGCGTCGGAGTTCCGTTACCGCAACCCTGTCCTTGGGAAAAATAATCTGGTGATCGTGATCAGCCAATCCGGGGAGACCGCCGATACGCTGGAAGCCCTCCGCGAGGCGAAACGCAAAGGTGCGAAAGTGATCGGTATCACGAACGTCATCGGCAGCACGATCGCGAAGGAGTCCGACGGCGGTATCTACCTGCACGCCGGCCCGGAAATCGGGGTAGCCTCCACCAAGGCGTTCTCGAACCAGCTTATGACTCTCGCAATGCTCGCAATTTATATCGGGCGTCTGAAAAATATGCCGCTCTATGAGGGGGAACGTCTTCTCGAAGAATTGTCGCTGATACCCCAGAGGATCAGCGAAGTCCTGAAACAGGCGGAAAGTATAAAAAAGATCGCGCTGAAATATGTGAATAATTCCAATTTCCTTTATCTCGGACGGGGATTTAATTACCCTATCGCACTTGAGGGCGCGCTCAAGCTTAAGGAAATCTCATATATCCACGCGGAAGGATATCCCGCGGCCGAGATGAAGCACGGCCCTATCGCTCTCATCGATGAAAATATGCCGGTAGTTTTTATTGCGCCTAAGGATTCGCTTTATGAGAAAATCATGAGTAATATCGAGGAAGTGAAAGCCCGTTCGGGAAGGGTTATCGTGATCACCGACCATGACGACGCCGTGATGAAAACGAAAGCCGACGATATTATCTATGTCCCCGGTACAATCGAGGAATTCTCGCCGATGATAAACATCATTCCGCTGCAGTTGATCGCATACTATATCGCGATGGCGAAAAATCTGGATGTGGACAAGCCCCGCAACCTTGCGAAGAGCGTTACGGTAGAATAAAGGTCATTTCACGACATCCGATTCCTTGATCCAGCCCTTGACCGTTTTCTTACCGGCGAATTCGGCGAGCACCCATCCGTTTTTCTTCTCGTAGATTCTGAGTACATCGCCCTTGATCACGTAGCTTTTCAACTTTTTCGAGACATCGGGCGCTGAGTGGAAATAAGCCTTCGGCGATGCAACCAAACGGATTTCTATCCATTTAGCAGGGATGCATCCGCTGAAAACCGCGCCTTCTTTCGATGTAAGACCTTCCACGACATTCCAGCACCCGCCGGGTTCTTCGGTCAGACGTATTTTTACCGCATCGCTAAGCGGCGTCAATACCCCGTCGGTAACCACGGTTCCGTCGGAGGTAACTAGTTTAATATTGTACTTCGCCCCGTTTTTCTTTCCCATGAAATAGAACTCGCAGATAAATTTCGGCGAATCGGTTTTTTCGTCATATCCGGCAGCGTTCATATAATACCCGGAAACCTGTTTAGCGTCTGGACTAACCGCGAAAAGCAGACCGTCATAATCCCCAGATATTACATTGTTTTCCGCGCCGGAAAGTATTCCGACCGTACATACAAAAATCATAAAAACAATCGCGGTATTTTTCATAACTGTTTACTCCTTTTTATTGACGTTTCTGCTGATAATAAATAATCTACAGTCCCGAAGGTCGAGCAAGGAAAAGATACAGCATGGAAAACTATCGTTCGATATGGAAATCAGTCCCCACGATTCCGCAAAATAGTATCCGTTCGTCGAACTCACCGGGATCGGATAATCAGCAGAACTGTATTCATCGGGCACCACCCAGTTTGCGGGTACCGGTAAGGGCATCCAGCGGCTATTGCCGGAGACCTGCGCCGACAGCGCGGGCATAGTATTCGAAGGCAATTGAATAATGGCGTAGAATCCGTGATCCGCCAGGGCTTTCCGCTGAATCAGCTGGTAATCGCCGGGAAGTTCCAATCCGAGCGAATTCCGGCAGTACGCCATCATTGCCCGCTTTAGCATGGATTCCGACTGAAACTTGAGCCAGAGTAGAAGTAGTGTTCCGGAAAGGAATAATAATCCTAAAATGATAATCAGGGTAAGAAGGCGCTTTTTTCCTGAAACCGTGTTTTCCATATCTATTCCTTAGAAAATCTCGATCGAATCCTTCAATCCGATATAATCCCCCAGCCCGGCAATCGTATCGCGCGCGTAAGCCGGAATCCTTCCCTGATCGTCCGGCCCGATCGAGACAAGGAGATTTCCTCCGCCCCCGGTTATCTCGATAAAAAGTTTTATCAGCGCGTCCGGAGTGATCGCTGTTTGAGGGGTTTCGTTGATGTTATGGAAGTGCGAACGGGTCAATCCGCGGGTAAGTTCCCATTTCTGTTTTATTTCCCCATGATGCAGATTCCTCTCGATACAGATGAAATCGTTCGCGCCCCTCCGTAAAACTGAACTTCCCGCATCGCGGAATTTCGCCGTAAAGGAAGGCAGAAGCTCCATCGCCTGTATCTCATTCAGCCCGTCGTCCGATGTAATCTTCCTGAAACGGTCGTTTACCACTCCCTGCGGTACGCGGGAATAGTAGTATTCCAGCAGCGAATCGATATCCAAACTCTGGGGAACTGCGATATCGTTCCAGAGTATATCCGGGGCGTATAGGTCGATCAGCTCGCGGTACTGCGCATCCACATATTCCGCGTAATCCTCCGTAGACGGGATTGCGTTTACCAGCCAGTCCATATCTGTTATCACAGAGTCGTTGAATGTCACATCCAATCCGCCGGAGTAATACACTCCGAACTTCATTCCGATCGCCCGAACCTCTGAGGCAAGCTCTCCTAAGATATCCTTATCGGGATGGTTTGTTTTACGGCGCGGGTTCTCCAGCTTCGTCGGCCAAAGACAATAACCGTCGTGGTGTTTCGCGGTAACTATCACATATTTCGCGCCCGCGCGGCGGCAGGCAGAAACCCATTCGAACGCGTTCCATTTATCGGCGGACTCGTTGAATAGCGGGATAAAGTCCTCGTACGAGAATTTTTTTCCGTACTTATCCATATGATGTTCCTGAGCGGGACTGCCGTTGATATAGATCGAATTATAGTACCATTCAGCGTAGGGATTGTTCCGGAACCATGCACGGGTGCTTTCGTCGCCGGAATCGTTCCATAACGGCGCCCATCCGGGAATCGACGCAGGGCCCCAGTTTATCATAATTCCGATGCCGGACCGTTTAAACCAATTCGGCAGTTCCCTATTCCTGAAAGACATCCGGTCTCCTTTATATTATTTACTGACCCGTGATGCTTGACGTATCGCCGTTCCCGATGATGACATTTACCACCCTCTGTCCGAAATACGGCGCGACCGATTTACAGAAGTTTGTGTTCGGATGATCGTCGGAGGCGTTTTCGGCGTTGCTCAGTACAAGATAAATCCCGCCGCCTGTTTCAAGGGTATAGAAATCCCATACGAAAATATTATCCCCCGGCTCGTCCCATATATTTTTTACCCATTCGAAGAAATTGAATGCATTAGTCGCCTGCTCCGGGGTAGTGTTCGCCTCCAATAAGGCCGCTCCTGTCCATATAATAAAACGGTTGCTGCTGAACTCATGCATCTTCGTTTTCAGAGCGTTATATTGGAGCTTATAGTTTTCGATAGTCTTCGTGTCGGACGCGATATCGGCATTTCCCGGATCGGAACCTAAACCGCTGACAGGGAAGCAGTGTTTGAAAACAATCACATCATAGTTGGGCGTAAGAAGTTCCAACGTATCCTCATCCAGATACTGCGAGTACCCGGCGTGATTGACCCAGATATTCCAGTAATCGTACGGATAATTCTCCCATCCGTAGGGGGACGATTTAGGATAGGCGCGCTCCGTGATCGCATAATTTACCTGATTCGACGAGTTATACGCCGTGAACCATTCGGGCACTCCCCCCGCCCATACGCATCCGCCCGTACTGTGATGCAGTAGAATTATGCTGATATTAGTACCGCCGGGGAAAATAAAGTTCGTATTGATATTCTTAGGCGGCGTCGTGTTTCCTATAGCCGCAGGCGCGCAGGTTATATATAATAATGCGCACGAAAATAGAAACATTACTCCGATAATCAGCCGTTTCATGAAATCCCCTTTTTTAGTAATCTATCACCATTATATCACATGCAAATCAAAAAAACCAGAATTGTTCCCGTTAATCGCAATAAGTGCGGTATCCGCAGATACCGCACCCGTTTAATTTTTCAAAGTCGAAATAATCATCTATGGATGACTACATCGGTACAAATATCACTCTATCCGGCATTATTTCTGTTTATGGACACGGAAATAATTGAAATCCGCCTGAAGTTTCATGTTTTCCTGGCTGTTTACCATAAAAACCCCGGTTTTTACAGTAGGCTTAAACATTACCTGAATCGTACCGAGGCGAATCCAATCCGTCCCGTTTTTAGAATACCATCCCGTAAACGAATCGCCGATACGGACAAGTCGGAGGAAAACATAGCTTTCCGCATACTCGACCTCAAAATGCTCGGTAATCTCGCCATCGCTGACTGCGGTAAAATCGATGACATGTTTCCCGTCCTTAATACCGCGTACCAGAAGCATATTATTCCCGTCCTGCTCCCATACGATCAGGCCCGCGCCCTGAATATCAGCTTGAGCTTTTATCGAGACTTCAGCCTCCGCGGTAAACGACCCCGAACAGAACTGTACGACACGGGTAAAGGCGGCCTGCCCGGAGGATACTATCGAAAGATTACCGGGATTTTTCGAAAGACTATATTGGGCTGTCCCCAGCTCATCGACCCATTGCCAAACCCCATTCAATACGGGCAATGAAAACCCGTCGCTATAAAAAATCTCTTCCGCGGCAAAAAGCGGTTTAATTCCTAAAGCCAACCCGAGAAAGATTACGAAAAACATCGCTTTTTTCATCATTACATATCCTCCGAACATTATTTTTTGTATAACTTAAAGTAGTCGAATTCCGCCGAAAACGGAGTATCCTGCCACTGATTCTCCAAAAAAAGCCCGATTCTCATCCCTTCACCAAATCCTGCCGCCAGTTCGCCTACCCTTTGCCATTCCGTTCCGGCAATACTGCACCACCCGGAAATTTTACCGCCGATACAAATCAGGCGGAGAATAACAGAACTGTCCGCGAAATCGAGCCATTGAGGTGCGATTTTCTCCCCGTTGATATATCCTTCGAGCATCACTGTCTGTTTCGCGCCGTCCTGCTGGACACGGAATAATTTGATATAGTTCCGTTCATCCTGATAATAAAATATACCCGCGCCCTGTATCGCAGCCGACGGTTTTACGAGAATTTTCGTTTCGGCGATGAAATTCGGGGGACAATCCCGCGCGATTTTCAGCGCACCGAAATTTACATTTAAATCGAATCCATGCTCGCCGGTCTGCGCCGCCATCACCAGACTGCGGCCTGTAAGGGTATATAACGACCCCGGATCGCCGATATTGCCCATCGCCCATCCTATTTCCAGATGAGGCATCACGAAACTGTCGGTAAATTCTCCGGTCTGCGCGGACAGGCTTCCATATAATACGAAAAAAAACACATTGAGAAACAATAATACTTTCATAATTTTTCCCGCTCTATTTCGTTTTTATGTCGTTATTCCAAAATACATTCTCTCATCCTTTGAGAGTTTCCCTCGGGCGGACCCTCAATACAATGCGGAAAAATAAATTTTACCGCATTTTCCTTTCATTTCAATATTATACCACTTGATAAAAGTTTCAACAAATTATGTATGGGAAAGATATCGCTACATTCCCCGCCCTTCAAGCATCTGGGCGTCCTTTTTGTCAAATTCGGGCTTAAAGAGTTTGAAATAGCTGTAGCTTTTCACGCCCTCGAATTGAAGTATTTTGATGCTTCTTATCCCGTCCTTCAGGATCACCTTTTCCGATATACTGTTCGGGTACGGCTCGGTGTAGTAGATTTTCGATATCCCGACCTGATAGATTTTTTTCGAGCAGAGTTCGCACGGGAACGTTGTCACATAGATCACGCCGTCCTTCAGACCGACCCCGCCGCGCGAGGCCACCTGCAGGATAGCGTTTTCCTCGGCGTGCAGGGAACGCGAGTACTCCAGCCGTTTGATGCGAAGGCCGCGCGCCACTTCGTTCCTCTGTTCGGGGGTAAGGTCCGTGCTTTTCAGTTTGGACTTGATCTCGATACGCGAGAGAATATCCTTGACGCATACCGAATCGTTGTCCGCCCACACCGCGAGGTCGTCCCCGCTGATTACATGCTCCCAGATTTCCATCTCGAATAACCTGTTCTCCTTGGCCGTATAGTCGCTTTTTATCTTCAATCCGCACCCGATCTGCCCCTCCGGCACCTCGTTCCATCCGAGGCTCAAGATGCGGTTCTCGTTGTCGGTAATCACCGCCCCGACCTGACGGGAAATGCATGTCGAACGGAGGGAGAGCGAATACGCCGTATTCATATATGTCTCCTGCACGGTCGGCTGTACACATCCGGGCGACAGCATCAGGGCATAATAACGGATGAATTTATCGAACAGCATCTCCGAGAAACGCTCGTCCTCTATATCGTTATTGATCGCGATATCCGCGAGATTGAAGCAGCGATAAATATTCTGCCGGTGCAATCCTTGCGCGTCGAAATCCTCGAAACCCCAGTCCCGCGAATCGAGTTCCCTGAAGAGATGGGAGAATTCCGAATCGCTGAATGTAACCTTATCCGATAAGGTCTTCCGAAGGCGGGCGGCCCTCAGTTCGGAATTGGAATAAATGGATATCAGGTAAAAATGCTGGTGACGCGCCCGGAAAAATTCCGCTTCGCCGGGATTCTTAATCTCATCTATGATAAAGAATTGCGATTTCTTTTCATCGGAACGTGTGCGGTAATACCGGATAAAACGGTCGGATTCGTAGGCAATTCTTACCAGCGATTCGCTGGCGTAAGCGACAGGGTCATGCCCATTCCTAGAGTTGAACGGATTGCCGGTCAGGCGGATATTTTCCCCGAAGTCGCGGAGATAGAACTCGTTTTTCCGTTTTCCGAAGAAGGATTCAAGCTGTTCGAGCGTCATACTGTCGCCCGTGTTCTCGAAATCCGCAAACATCCCGTCCATCCGGGAAAGTTCCTCGTGAGAGAATCGGCTCGCGTCATGTTCCCACGAATCGTACAGGGTTAGCTCGCTTTCCCATTTTCCGCGCAGCCATTTAAGCAAATCCGCGGCCTTGGCATGGTCCTTCGCCCATTCCTGGAATTCCGGGGTAGTAATACTTTCAGCGGCAAGTTTTAGAATGATGGTAGTGATCGAGATATAGACCGGCTCCGGCAGCGCGGATTTCGCGATAACATTCAAGCAGGCGCGTTCGGCAAGTTTTTCTGCCAGACTGCGGTTTAACCGCTTCAACCCCATGTAATCGGATTGTTTTTGTACGCCGCTCGACTGTACTGAAGGCTGCAGTTCCCGCATCCGGCGGCTGAGTTCAGCGATATCCCGTGAAACAACATCGAGAAGCCCGCGTTTTTTTATTACCTTGCCGGGCTCCATTTTACTGATATCACGCGCCAGACGAGTACAGCCGGCGCCCATCGGCCCGGTCAAACCTAATATCAACAATGGTAAATCGCGCATCTATCCCCCTCGAAGTCGGGAAATTCAACGAATAGCCGGTTCGCCGGCGGATTGCAGTTCCAAATCGCCGTTCCGGCCGGTATAAAAATTATACTTGCCGTTGTCCAGAACTATCAGCGATTTCTTTACCTCCGGGTCCAGCAGAGATATTTTTATCGTACCCGGTTGTTCGATCGTCTGAATCTCTCCGGGCTTAATAATATTCTTTTCCGGTTTTCCGTATCCCGAGACTACATAGTAAACCACCTGCCGGTCGGTCAGGTTTTTTAATTCTACAACCGTATCGCTGTTTTTCGGCAAACTCTTGTCATTAACCGGCTTCACCATTACCGGCATCGAGTAGACCTTCGGCGTCTGCCCCTTGATCCCCAGCTTTTTAATCTCTTTGAGAATTTTTTTAGGAATTTTACCGGAATTGTACATTTTTTTATAGCTTTTCAGGGTGAAACTTTTCGCCTTGGCGACCACTTCTTCCCATGTATCGGCTGGATTCCGGTAGAGTGTCATATAGAATAACGCATAAGAAAAAAATCCGCCCTTTGCGGGGGATACCCATGCAAATTCGCCCTCGGTGGCGGCGGAAATATGAAGGAATCCCTTATAATTGAGGAAGAGATTCCTGTATACTTCGGGATTTACATCAGCTTCTTTTGGCGCGACGCTATCCAGCAAGCCTTTATGCGCCAATTCCTCAATAGACGCGCTGCAGGCGTCTGTAATCAGAATTTTCAGTTTTGCGGGCTTCTCTTCGACCACTTTCTCGAAATCCTTTCGGTAAATAATTCCCCCTTCGGATGTGGAGAAAAAGGTTTTGCCTTTCTTCATGCCGCCATGCCCGGCAAAATAAACCAACAATAACTCGTCTCTGTCCACTTTAATATCCGCGATTGCCTTCAGGATATTTTTCTTTGTCGCATCCTTTCCGCTGATCACGGTTTCATCGACATCAAGAATATCGTTATCCTCAAGTACTCGCAGCAGCTTTTTCAGGTGTTTGTAGTTAACCCGTACACCCTGGGCGATATCGTTTAGTTTCTTGTAATTATACTTGTCTTGAATAATAATCAAGGTTTTCAGGGTCACGGCAAAAAGCTGGGAAAAGGACGGTACAATGAGCAGTAAAAGTAGAAAAAACAAACCCGCACGTTTCATTCAGGTTCTCCTGTCGTATAGAAACAGTTTACCATCAAATAACCGTCCTTTTCAAGCTGCTACATCTTTCCTACATTGCTGAATACAAAATTGGTATAGATCATCTTGATGCCTTTACTATTCATAAATCCGGCAAGATACCATTCGAGCAGTTTCGGGGAGGGGCCAAATTTGTATTCAAAAATAAACTCAATCCTTTCATTCAGGTCCAAACGAATTACCCCGTTCGTGTTCGGGATACCGGGATTATCCTTAAGAAAATCGTTTGCCGGGTTGTACTCCTTCCCTTCCGTTTTCAGAATAAACTTCTTCACATCGATAGTTAACACCTCGGGTTTCCTATTAATAATACGGAAGAAAACCGTAAAGGTATCCTTTATTTTATAACCTACTGCTTTCATCATAATATTGTCAATCATCACCTCGTTTCCGGAGACAACAAGACTGATCTCATTCATAGAATCCGGCTTTTCATCAGAATGTTCTTCATGCCCGTCGTGACCTTCATGGGCATCGTGGTCGTTTACTACATATATTTTGTTTTCAAGCATGTACTTTTTCTGCATGGACGTGAATATTTCCCGATTGAGAGCAAGATTATATCCCTGAAAATCTTTTTCAATCCCGAACTTCGATAAATAATCGGCATATTCCTGATCGGCGATCTCGAAATCAACTTTCGAGCTGACAAGAGGCTGCCCGCTTACGTCCCCGATAAACGATAAATCCATCGAATAAGCTTTTTTCAAATCGCCCCTGATATTATACTTCTGCATCAGGAATGGATTATTGATCGGTTTATAAATACTGATGAAAGAAGATTCCCCGCCCGGGACAAGTCCTGTTTCTCCGCCTTCGAACGAGTACGGCGTGTTATTCACCGTATCCCCCTGAATTGTGGCTACAGCGGGATTAATCGAAAGTTTTTTCTGCGTATTATTTTTTATCTTTACCTCAAGCTTCAATCTCCCATCCGAACCGATAGCAGTCAGTTTTGCTGTCACTTCTATTCCGTTTGTACTGAGTACCCCCGGCAATGTTATATATGCCGCAATCTGTTGATCGTTATTTTTCATACCAGTCCCCGAATTTCCGCAAGCCGCCATCATCATCACCAAACCTAAGATCAAAAAATTATATTTCATAAAATCCTCCAATTTGAAAATAAAAAACCGCCACATATTATATCATATGTGGCGGTATCGTCAACCTCTAAATAGTATTCAGATGATAAACTTATAATCCGTTTACAGAGTAAACAGCATAACCGCGGGGAGCTGCCCAAACCTGAACATTTCCGCTCGCATCGCAATACTGATTGGCGGGAGCATAGTTCTGTCCGGTCTTCGAGGACGACCATGCGTACGCCTTCAGGGTCTTGTTCTTGAGATAGCTATTGCTGGTTACCACCGATCCGCCCTTCCACGCGGAAGAGTTGTCGTTGATGATTACGATGTAACCGGGAGCAGATGTTGAATAGCCGCCGCTCTGATAAGCAATCCAGTCGCCGTCGTTGCTCTTCAGAACCGAAATGTTCGGCCCGCCCGAGGCGAGTTTCTCACGGCACCATACCAACTGCTTGATACCGTTACCCCAGCCTGTCCCCGATCCGCCGCCGGTCGCCAAGCCGTAGTTATAATAATCTTTCCAGAAGATACAAGGATATCCCTTGTAGGTCAGGATGAACGCATAAGCCATCATTTTGTCGCTGTAGATCTCATCGGTGTCATGGTTGCCTACGAAGGTAACCGCTTTACCGTAATTCTTCGCAGCATAGGATTTGCTGTAATCGAATACGTTAGGAAGATAGCCGCCGCCGCCGGTATTATTGCAAATGTCTTTCATCGTATAATAGAGAGCGAAGTCGAATACCTGAGCTGTGGAAGCGCCTGCCCACCAATCCAATGTGGAGGTGTTCGCATCCCAATATTCGCCGACAGAGAACGGGTTCCCGGTCGCCGCGCGCATATCTTTTACCGCCCATGTGGGAACACCCTTAACATAGTCGAATCTCCAGCTGTCGAAACCTGCGTTTGCCGCAACCTTGAGCCAGTTCATCCAAGTCTTCATATCGTTATAAGCCGATCCCGCAGCATAACATACATCGGGATATCCG
>JAGVBZ010000013.1 GCA_020059465.1 Brevinematales bacterium | reverse complement strand
GTGTTCATGCTATGGTACTGCGTACGGCTATTCCCAATACTGCGCACGCTAACCCCGATATCAAAGCAATACCCAGTATTCATCGCCAGCCCGTGTTCAACCGAAGAAACTACTAATATATAGAATCCGGATATAGGCGCGCCTATATCCGGATTGTGAAAACTGATTAAACTCTCATCAACAGCACTTACAGAAATCCATTAATCCTTTTGCGAAGGATTTTAATGATTCTGTCTTCCCGGGATCCTTCGGTGTAACATCAATCTGGATCCCTTTTTCTGTTTCTTTAACAGAAAAATCGAATTGGTCATGGAACCATTCTGAACCGTTCCCGCAGCAGCTTCCAAACATGATAACCTCCTGTTTGTTCTATTATTCGATAGCTATCGAACTATTATATTAAAAAAAACTAATCAAATATGCTCCTGATCTCATTTAATAATTCCATATTGACACTGCAGCTGAAAGATTGTCCGTTTCTTTCGCACTGAATTAAACCGGCATTCTGTAATTCTTTCAGATGATGAGAAATCGTCGAACGCGAGAGAGTCATAGAATTGCTGATCGTTGTAAATGTTTTTTCCATGCACGCACAGCAGGGATTTTCCTTAAGTTTTATTATATCAACATCTTTTTTTTCATGAATTTTACAATAATTATAAATGATGAAAAATATATGCAATCGCTGTTCATTGGATAGTGCTTTGAATATTCTGGCGAATTTCGATTGTTTCATAATTATAGAATAATATAATTTTCTTTATTCGTCAAATAATTTTTAAAATATTCACGATATGGTTCATTCGATGGGGGTAGATTTAAAAACAAGTGTGATAGATGTAAATTCCTCTGGTGTAAAAATATTTGCCTCTTTTCTTGAATGATATATAATAATGCGCGAATATATTTTTATCCTATACCTGTTTCGGGGAGGAATCAAATGGATAGTATCGAACTTATTTTTACCTACTCACGGCAGGAATACATCCGGGCAATACGGCGGTATCTCAGGAAACGGCTGCGATTCGGTTTGTTTCTTTCCATCGGACTATTGACCACCGGGGGCGGTTTATATTTCCTGCTGACAGATGGAGTTTCATTTTACAGCCTGATTCTCCTGATCCTGAGCGCCATCCTCCTGCTTATCCTTTTTTTAGGCGTCTTTTATATCCCGGTACTCACTTATAACCGCCAGACACAGTATAAAGACGAGTACCGTCTGAAATTTTCCCCCGCGCATATCGAGTTCAAAACAAGCGTAATCGACTCGAAAATCGAGTGGATTTTCTACAGCGAAATATGGGAGTCGGATAAATTCTATTATCTGCTCAATACCAAGCGGAACATTACTATCATCCCCAAGCGCGTGCTGAAAACCGAAACAGAGATTTCTGCATTTGTCAGACTGATCACGACTAAAATAAACAGCAGGATCGTCAGAATATAAATACCGCTAACCAATGTTTTTATTGCGTTTTTATCCCGCCCGCGATAACATATTCGTTTCCGGAGGACCCGCATGAAAGACCTGACGGTCGGGAACGAATTTAAAGTAATCTTCCTGTTCGCAATGCCGATGCTGATCGGCAATATGTTCCAGCAATTATACAACGCAGTCGACAGTATTATTGTAGGGAATTACCTCGGCAAGGTCGCGCTCGGCGCGGTCGGCGCGAGCTTCCCGATCGTATTTCTCCTGCTGTCCTTCGTGACAGGTATCGGGAACGGCGCCTCCGTTATGGTCTCGCAGTTTTTCGGCGCAAAACAGCATCATAAGCTGAAAGAGACTGTCGAGACCTTCTATTATCTTCTCGCTATTGTCTGTATTCTTGTAACCGCTGCGGGCATCCTTTCCGCTGAAAGCATCCTCATCCTGATGAATACTCCCGCCGAGATGCTCGCGGACGCAAAATCGTATATGATCATCTTTATCTCCGGCATCGTCTTCCTCTTCGGTTTTAACGGGTTCACGTCCATTCTGAACGGACTGGGGGATTCCAAAACCCCTCTTTATTTCCTGTCTATCGCTACAGTGGTCAATATTCTTCTGGACCTGCTTTTTGTCCCGGTATTGAAGATGGGAGTGAACGGCGCGGCGTATGCCACTGTGATTTCCGAGGCGCTGACGTTCATCGGCGGGTTTATTTATCTCCAGAAAAAGCACCCTATCCTGAAAATAAATATCCGTACGATGCGGTTCGTCCCCAAACTCGCCGGACAGATACTCAGGATCGGGTTCCCGACCGGTGTCCAGCAGATGCTGATCGCGCTCAGCGTCATGAGCCTGATGGGGATCGTGATGAGCTTCGGAACCGACGTGCAGACCGGGTTCACATCGGCGGGACGCATCGACTCGTTCGCGTTCATGCCCATCATCAGCTTCGGGATCGCCCTGTCGTCGTTCGCCGGGCAGAATATAGGCGCGGGACGGATGGATCGAGTCATGCGCGGGTTCAGGATGACGCTCTTTTTTTCCATCGGGTTCGCACTTTTAATCGGGGCGGTTTTTCTCCTGTTCGGGCCGGCGCTGGTCGGTCTATTCAATCGGGAGCCGAGTGTGGTCTATCACGGTGCGCAGATGCTGAAGACAGCGGGTCCGTTCTACTGGGTCGTTACCGTCATGTTCATGGTCAGCGCCGTCTCACGCGGGGCGGGATCCACGATGGTGCCGATGTTTATCAGCCTGATCACGTTATGGCTTTTCCGTGTCCCGTTCGCCATGTGGCTCTCGTCGCTGATGGGTCCGGACGGTATCTGGTGGGCGTTCCCGCTGGGGTGGTCGTTCGGCTCGATATCTATGCTGGTGTACTACCAGACGGGGTTATGGAAGAAGAAGCCCGTATCCGCTCCCGAGTTTCCTTTCCCGCCCTACCCCGGGACAGTTACCGAAAACTCCGCGGATGTGGATTAACGGAAGGCGTGAAAACCTCATCATGGCAGGTTAATTTTTTTTCTCGATGTGACGCCCGGAAGAACCCGGGCAACGCTGTATTCCTTTGTTTCCCGTCGGTGCAGCAAGATTTATCATGAGGGTTTCCCCCCGGCAGACCTCGGGGACGGTTCCCCTTTTCGACCCTTATAGTCTTATACATCCCTCTTGTTTTCGGGCGCGTCCTCGATAGAAACCGCAACCCCGGAGGCATCGATTTTCTTTTCTATCGTCATCCTGATTATATTAAACACTACTACCATTACAAAACCCGCCGCTCTCACCCATGGCGACACAGGCAGGAATACCGCGAAAATAAGTATAGCAATCCCGATTATTCCGTGTATCATTAGATTCTTCCAATTTTTCAGGTATTCGAGTATCAGGTCGGTAAATTTCTTCATGCTATCCTCCGTCCATAGATGCATCATTAATAATCTACTCACCTTTTTCCGAATCGGAAAGAAATTTTATTTCAGCTTGCGTCTTCATTTTATCCCGGGTATAATATCGTATCAAAGGGGAGATAATTTATGCGAATCCTTTCCTATGAGATCAAATACGGGGCTAACGAAAAAAAACTGCGTTATACCACACCGCTCGACCTGACCGCGAAGGAAACCTACCAGACCCTCGACGGCGGACTTGTGATCGGGACGCGCGCGGCTGAAATACCCGGCGGGATACGTCTGACGGTACGCCTGCGGACGGACGACCCGCTGCCGCTATCTATGTTCAGTGTCGCGGTAGAACAGGAGTTTTCGCATGACGACAGGGTGTTCCTAAACGGATACCAGTCGTGGAGCCTGTCCCGCGAGGCCGGGGCATACGAACGCGCGCCGGGCCTCAATCCGTTATTTACACCGTTTATCCGCATGTTCCGCCTGAAATACTACGGCGATTATTTTTTCGCGAAGTACGGCGGCGGACGCGGACAGTTCCATAGCTACACCTACACCTATATCCGTTCTCCCGGCGGCAGTATCTCTCTCGCGGGATCGCTCACCGAACGGGCGGGATATACCGTTTTCCGTTACGATACCCCGCACAGCCGCCTTTTTATCGAGAAGGACTGCGAGGGAATGACCCTCGAGGGCGATACCCTTCTGCTCGATATCGTTCTGCTGGACGGCACTCTCCCCGAGGTTTCCGAACGATACTTTAGTATGATAAAACCCCGCCGCGACCTTCCCCCCGTGCAGACGGGATGGACAAGCTGGTACTACCATTACGAAAAGATAGACGAGAAAATCATCCTCGACAACCTCCGCGCGTTCGCCGAACGGAAAGTCCCGATCGACATTTTCCAGATCGACGACGGTTACCAGAAGGCGGTGGGCGACTGGCTGGGGACGAACGAAAAATTCCCGCGCGGGATGAAACCGGTCGCCGACGAGATCCGCAAAGCGGGATACCGTCCCGGCCTCTGGCTCGCGCCGTTCATCGCCGAGGAAAAGTCCGATATCGTGCGGAACCGGCCGGAATGGATTAAAACCGACCGGTACGGGGAACGTATCGTCGCGGGGCATAACCCGTTCAACTGGAGCGGGAATTTCTACGCCCTCGACCTCTGTAATCCCGACGTGCGGGAATACCTTCGCGCGGTGTTCGACACGGTGCTGAATAAATGGGGATTCGGTATCGTGAAGCTCGATTTTCTCTACGCTGCCGCCCTCTCCCCGTCCTGCGGACGTTCGCGCGGACAACTGATGACCGAGAGCATGGAATTTATCCGCGAATGCGCCGGTGAAAGCTGGGTGCTCGGATGCGGGATGCCACTCGGCCCGGGGTTCGGCTATACCGATTTCTGCCGGATCGGTAGCGACGTCGCCCTATCATGGCAGGGCGAGCATTATAAAATCCTCGGCATCCAGACCAAACTCACCCTCGAGCACTTCCGTTTCCGCGAACGGGTATCGATATATAATTCGCTGATGAGCACTATCGGGAGGCACATGCTCAACGGGCGTGAGTTTATGAACGACCCCGACGTATTCATCCTGCGGACGCCGTACCAATGGCTCACGCCGGACGAGAAAAAGACCCTCTATCTCCTCAACCAGATTTTCGGCGGCCTCGTGTTCACGTCGGATAATATCGGCGAGTACGACCCGGAGCAGTTCGCGTTCTATATGAAACAGTTCCCGTTCCGCCCGAAGGAGATAACATCCTGCGAGATGGACGGCGGGCTTCTGCGGACTGAGTTCCGGATCGAGAAGCTCGAGTACGCCGCGTTCGCGAACATGGGCGACACCCCGCGCACCGCCGGATTGGACGGGCATTACGCGGAGGGCGCCAATCTCCTCGAAAGCCCTCAGTTCACCCTCGCGCCGCACGAGACACGGGTGTTCCTGCGGATTCCGCGCGGGGAGTATGCCGTGATCGGGAGCGATCTCCATATCTTCCCCGGCAGCGAGACCGAGAGCGTGCAGGCCGCGCCGCGCGGCGTGACTGTCCGGCGCGCCCCGTCGAACCGGACATCGGGGGTGATCCTCCTCCGCGCGCCCAACGGGAAGAAATCCCTGCGCGTGAACGGGAAGGAGTATGCTGTGGAGGCGACGAAGTTCGGGGGAGCGGTGAGGGTTATTGTTGGATAGTGTGAAGATGTAGAAATAATCCAATTCGTATTGTTGAAAATAATGTCACCCTGAGCTTATCGAAGGGTAGAATTGAGAGGGTGCCTAGAAATAGCACTTCTTCTGGGCGGCCAGCTCGTTCTGACGGAGACGGTCTTTCCGCAGGCCGTCGAGGACGTAATAGATGACGGGGTATTCCTTTTTCAGCTTATCGAATTTTTCCTTCGAGAGGGAGTAAAGGATCACGGGCGCGGACTTATCGGCATGATCCTCCATCGCGAGCACGTCGGCGGACGGAGGAGTCCCGTCCTCGAGCAGGCTCATTTCGCCGAGCACCTGCCCCTTTCCTACACGGTAGCCTACCCCGTTCCGGTCGACAATCACCGCAACACAGCCGCCTGTTATCAGGTAAAGTTTCCGGTTATGGGAACGCTCCTTTCGGATAATAAAATCCTTCGGCTTGATCTCCTCGCGTTCCATATTGACTGCGATCGCGTCCTTCACTTCCTGACTGAGGCTCTTGAACGGCGAGTTGCGGGCGTCCATCGCGTCGCGAAGGGTCGCGTACTTCCGGTATCCGTCCTCCAGCTTCTGGTAGAATTTATTGAAAATATCCTCGCTGACCTTGATCAGTTCGACTCCCGACAGCGCCTTAACCGTCGCGCACCGGAGTCCCTTGTTGTTCTGGAACTGCGCCATTTCGCCCAGCGGCTGTCCCTCGCCCAGCGACACCCCGATATACTCGTCGATGCCGTCCTGATTCTTATACAGGTCGATTGTCCCGCGCGATATGATATACACGGAACGGTCTTTCGGCAAGTCGCCTTCCTTCATGATAGTCTCGCCCGCCTCGTATCGCTCGATCGTGATACCCTTATCGTTCGAGGTCAGCATGGACAGCTCCAGCTTCTCGCTGGCGGACAATTCCCCGAAAAGCGGAGTCTTATCGAACAGTTTCATATAGCGCTGAAGCCTTTTATTCGGGTCTTCCGCGATGAAAGAAAAATGCTGTCCCGCCTGCAGGATAGTCCCCTTTTCAGCATTCGTTTCCTGCGTGTGCACCCAGTAGATTTCCTTATCGGGATGGTCTTTCGCAAATTTCGGGTATTCAGTGTGAATATATCCGCCGCCCGCCTCGTGTATGATGATATCCGTATCCTTGAAAAACGACTTGAGGGTATCGATCGTCTCCCGGTCGATTTTCCCCTCGGCGATCCATCCCCCGTACTTCTCGGGATCGTAGATCGTATCCCCGGAGTACCCGAGCGACTTGACCGTCTTTCCGGCGGCGTCCTTGTAGAACACCTTGAACATGGTGGTCGGGATGGAATGAAAACCGTATGTGATCTCGATATCGATATTATCGAATCCCGGGAGGGGAACCCGTTTTTCCACCGGCAGAATAATCGTTCGGACAGTCTGGGCCGCATCTTCCATTGATATGCCGATGGTCGCGGAAATTTTTTCTATCGCCTGATTCACCACGATCTGCGGCCCGATAATCACGATCTTCTCGCCGTTCAGCAGATAATTATACAGGCCCTGGTCATGGTCGGCGTGCATATGCGACGGTAGTATATAACGGATGGACTGATGGGGCAGTCCCTTCCGTCTGAGGTAGTCGTCCGAGTACGCCATCGGGTCGACCAGCACCGGTATCCCCGACAGCCACAGGACGAAACTGGTGGTATGCTTATCCGGCGAAAATCCTGTGCCGGAATCGAGGACATATATCCCCAGTTCGTCGTAACTCACAGGGTATCTCTCCACCGGGCAGTCGATTTCCTGTTTATTCGCGCGATAGAGGTCAACCCGCGCTATCAGATGGCTTCCTTTATAGATATGGAACACGTCCTCGGGATTCTTGGGGTCTTCGACGACCTTAAAAACCTCTCCCGACGGCATGGGGATTTCCGCGCGGTCGCCCTGAAAATTGATGAAGCCGATAAAATCGTCCAGCACATATTTTTTCCCCGCGTCATCCCTCAGCGCGAGAATCTCCCTGAACGCCCGGAGCCGCGAATATTCCTTCAGCATCTTAGGGTCTTTTTCCGTCTGAAGAAGCGTGTCGTAATCGGGGCCGAACAGCGTCAGCTGGATTATTCTCCGCAGGCGATTTTCCTGCTCCCCGGTGCATATGATGATGACTTTCTGGTGCTTCTGGAACAGCCAGTTCGTATAGATCAGGAATTCCACCTCGGCGAAATTCAGGTGCTCGCGGAACGTTTTTTTCGGGAGTACGACGCACTGCGGGACTTTTTCATTCCGCCCGAGGAACGTCTTCGCCAATTCGGGCGCGGCGTTGATAAAAATCTTTTCCCCGAGGTCGTTCACCTGCAGCGCCACCGTTCTCGGTTTGACGATTTCCATTCTGACGGTTTCAAGATTGATTTTATTATCCCGGTTGAACGCCTGAAAGGCGGGGTCGATATTCATTTTTTCAAGGAACAGGTTTACCGCGCGGCATTGTTCGTTGACGTCTTTATTGGTTTTGATGTTATTGATTTCTGCCGAGTATACCGAAGACAGCCCGACAAGGCTGATGTCGATGGAATGCGAAGTGCAGTGTTCCCATATTTTTTCAGCCATAGTGTCCGAATTGGTTATGAATGTCCCTCTAAAGATATCCCGGATTTCTGCCTTGAACGCATTCAGCTTCTGGTAGTCATTTTTAATTTCCAGTCCTGCCATACACTCCCTCAATCTCTCTCATTATTGTATATTAGAATTATCGATATGTACAGAATATTAGTTTACTAAAGAACTGAATTATTCATATCGATCGAACCGGAAACTTTGTCCTTTTCTTTTATCAGTTCCCGCCTATAGTCGCCGATGAGGTCATCGAATTTCTAATAATAATTATCCGGCTTCTTGCGAAAACCCTCCCATCATGGGATAATACATTGAAGGTTTTCTCCATGGGGGTGGAAAATGACCATTAAAAAAGTAGAATCCGCGGATACGGAATTTATTCCGCAGGCGGCGCGAATCCTGTTCGAAACATTCGCGGATATCGCTCCGGACTCGTGGCCGGATATGGAATCGGCTGAAAATGACGTCCGGGAATGCCTCGAGCCCGGCAGGGTGGTTATCGCCGCGTTCGACGGAGATAAACTGATCGGATGGACAGGGGCGCGCCCGCAGTACGGCGTTACCGGATGGGAGCTTCACCCGATTGTGGTCGATCAGACCTATCGGAAGAAGGGTATCGGAGCATCCCTGCTGCGCCGGCTGGAATCCGAGGTAAAACTCATCGGGGGCATCACCATGTTTCTCGGCGCCGACGACGAAACCGGGCGGACAAGTCTATCAGGGAAAAATCTATACGATAACCTGTGGAAAGAGATTGCAGGGATAAAAAACCTTGCGGATCACCCGTACGAGTTTTATATGAAGAACGGGTATATCATTGCGGGTGTGATTCCCGACGCGAACGGTATCGGGAAGCCGGATATCCTGATGGCGAAACGGTTATTGCCGCTGCAAAGCAGTCTGGATTAGCGTACGCAGTACGCGCAGTACACGCGGCACCTTGCCCAATCCCTCCTTGCGTGCGATAATACTCTGCTATCTAAGATAAATTCCGTAGATCAGGTTTCTCCGATATACCATAACTGAGGAGTACTATATGAAACGAATAACCCTGCTCATAGTAACCGTATTTATCCTCTCCTGCTCGTCGGGAGCGGAAAAGCAGGATACGCCGGCGCAGAAACCCCCGAAAAAAGAGGATGCGTATATGCAGAAACTTCCAAGTATCGATATTACAGTCCGTCTGTATGACAACGGTTACAAGTCGGCGGGGATCGTGTATCTCGCCGATAACGGATGGCTGAAGGAACCCGCGCCCATGAAGAAGGACGGCGTGTGGATGACCGTCACTGTCACCAATATCAGGGAACTCCGGTTCTATTTCCAGATCGACGGCGCGAAATGGTACCCGTCTAAGAACGCCGCCGCCGCGTACCGTGCGACCCTGAAAGAGGTATGGATCAGGGACGGTATCGCCTACCCGTACGACCCGGTGAAGGGAAAGAAGCCCGCCGGGATGTTCGATGTGCTGACTCTGAACCTGCACACCTATCAGGAGAAAGACCCCCTCGTGAAGATCGGGTATGTCGCCGAGGCTATCGCTAAGGCTGACGCGGACTTTATCGCGCTGCAGGAATGCGCCCAGCATTCGTCGTCGAATAAAGTGACGGAATGGTTCGGGGTGACTATCCGTTCGGACAATATGGCGAAAATTATCACCGATGCCCTTAAGAAGAAATACGCCAAAGATTATAACGTTTTCTGGGACTGGGCGCATTACGGATGGGGCGTATGGGAGGAAGGTGTCGCGGTAATGAGTAAAAAAGCGTACCCGATGAAGCATCCCGCGTCTCAGTATATCTCCGCGCAGACCGTGAAAACCAGTATCGATTCACGGATGGGCGCGATCGCGTTATTCGAACTCCCCGGCGCGGGACTTCTCCGTCTGGTATCGGTGCATGTGAGCTGGGGCGACGTCCAGTCCGGCCAGCTCGCCGTCCTTCATAACTGGGCTACGAAGGTGAATGCCGCGCCGGGCATCATCCTGATCTGCGGCGATTTTAACATGAACTTCGACTCGCCGGGATATAAACAGATGACCGAAGAATACGGGTATTCCGACGCGTACCGGATCGCGAACCCCGGCGGGAAGGCCGACGGCACCACCTCCGGTTCGCGTATCGACTACCAGTTCCTCACCGCCGGGAATGTCATTCCCGTGCTCGCGCAGAGGCTCTTCACCGGCGCGCCCGACTGGGACGCGGCGTTTAAGCAGGTGTCCGACCATTACGGCGTACTGGTGTGGTACAAGGTTACAAGTGACAAGTAAAAAGCACTGTCATGCTGAGCCTGCCGAAGCATGAGCTTGTCGAAGCATGTGCCGAGTCGAAGCATGAGCGCTTGTCTTCGGCGAAGCCGGCGATGCCGGGGCATGAGAGGTGACGTACTATCCATGAACCTGTCTTCTTTATAGGTCGGATCATTTTTATGGTACGAATAATCCGGTTTGCATTTTTTTCTCGTTGGAGATATAATATTTGTGGGGAAAGTAATGCCTGAAATATGCAGGTTTTTAGGAATTTCTATTTTTATTTACTATCGGGATCATACCCCGCCGTATTTTCATGCAGTATACAATCAGTATGAGATTAAAGTAGAACTGGAAACAGGGATTGTGGAGGGTGTTTTTCCCCGGCATGCTTTAAAAGCGGTTTTAGAATGGTATGAACTTCATCATGAACAGTTATTGGAAGATTGGGAATTGGCTGTAACTAGATTACCATTAAAGAAAATAGAACCTTTGGAGTAGATTATGACACCCCGTCTGACCGATGCATCCTATTCCGGCGGATATCGAATTTTTTTAAAATATGAGGATGGGACACAAGGTACGATCAATCTCGAAGGAGAACTTTACGGGGAGATGTTCGTGCCGTTAAAGAATATCGAGTATTTTAAAAAATTTCAGATTCAAGGTTCCTCGATCGCATGGGAAAATGGCGCCGATTTCGCGCCGGAATTTCTCTATGAAGGCGTTAAGGCTGTCGAAATAGCACCCAGGTAAAACCTTCTTTCATATTGAAAAATTCTTTTTTTATTTCCTCTCCCTGCCCTCCGTGCCCTCCGCGGCGGTAGTTTCCTTTCCTCCCCCGCCTTTCACTTTTAACTTGTCACTTGAAACTTTTTACTTCTCCCCTCTTGCTAATTCCTCCCATTGTTCTATAATATACCCGTACGGGAACATTCCGACGGGGGGTTTGGCTTTTAAAAACCGGAGGAAGTATGAAGTATAAACCGTTCGACCTGCCCAAGGATTTCCTTCTCGGAAGCGCGACGGCGTCTCTCCAGATAGAAGGCGGAGATAAAAACAACACATGGTACGACTGGTGCGAGAAGGGTAAAATCAAGGACGGCAGTCACTGTATCGCCGCGGACGACCATTGGAACCGCGTCGGCGAAGATATCGGCCTCATGAAAAAGATGCACCATCAGGCGTACCGGATGAGCATCGAATGGAGCCGGATTCAGCCGGGGCCGGAGGAGTTCGACAAGGACGCGATGGATCATTACCGCAGCGAGATACTCGCGCTGAAGAAGGCGAAAATCGAGCCGCTTGTCACCCTGCATCATTTCTCCAATCCGCGCTGGTTCGAGGAGATGGGGGGATGGCTCAATCCCGACGCTCCGTACTTTTTCAATTATTATACCAAATATATGGTCCAGCATCTTGGAGATATTGTGACAGACTGGGTGACAATTAACGAGCCTAACGTGTATCTTCTGTTCGGTTACCTTCAGGGGATATGGCCGCCCGGCGAGAAAAAGCTCGGAAAGTACCTCAAGGGCGCGGTGAATATGATCGCCGCCCATACCCTCGCGTACCGGACAATCCACGAGATGCGGAAGCTGATGATGTACGACGACGGGGAAACGAATGTCGGCGCGGCATACCATACCCGTGTCCACGAGCCCGCGTCGGAAAAACGGGCGGATAAACGGATGGCGGGAATGGTCGACAGGCTGTTCGAACGGATATTCGTGACCGGGATGACCGAAGGAAAGCTGATATTCCCCCTGCGCGGCGATCTGCCGTACGATCCCGGGCGGTTCTCCGACTTCATCGGTATTAATTATTACACCCGCGACTTTATCAAATTCGTATGGAACCCCGGTAAAATGTTCATGGAGATATTCGATAACCCGAACTGCGAGACAAACGATCTCGGATGGGAGATATACCCCGAGGGAATCTACCGAGTGTGCGAAAAGTACTATCAGAAATACGCCCTCCCGGTATTCATCACCGAAAACGGGACTGCCGATACGGAAGACCGTTTCCGCGCGGATTATATCTATTCCCATCTTGCGCAGGTCAAACGTGCTATCGACGACGGTATCGATATCCGCCGTTATTATCATTGGTCGACCCTCGATAACTTCGAATGGCTCGAGGGATTATCCGCGCGTTTCGGACTTGTCGAGGTGGACTACTCCCGCAACCGGCGGCGCAGTCTCCGCAATAGCGGGAAATTCTACGGGGAGATCTGTAAACGGAAAGCGGTGAATCAGGGCATGATCGATAAGTACCTGAAGAAAAAGAAGCGGGGCTGATATGGCTGAACTGCGCTGGAACCCGCTTCTGGGGACATGGACAATGGTTTCCGCGAACCGTCAGAAACGCCCCGACCTCCCGAAGGATTGGTGCGCGTTCTGCCCCGGCCCCGGTAAAAAAGTCCCGCCCGATTACGACGTTTTTATCTTCGATAACGATTTTCCCATCATGAGCCCTAATCCCGGTACGCCGGACGGGATCGGCGGGGATTTATACCCGGTGATGGAGAGCTACGGAAAGTGCGACGTCATCCTGTACTCGCCCGACCATAATGTCCACCTGAGCAGCCTGCCCGTCCCGCATATCCGTAAATTAGTCGATCTGTGGTGCGGCCGTACCGCCGCGCTGATCGAAGACCCGAAGATCAAGTACGTTTTTATTTTCGAGAACCGCGGCCGCGAGGTCGGCGCGACGATGCAGCACCCGCACGGCCAGCTCTACGCCTATCCGTTCGTCCCGCAGAAACTCGATATCGAACTGAAGAACTGCCGCGCGCATCATGACCGTACCGGGCATTGCCTGCTCTGCGATATGAACGCCGAGGAGCTTCGTTTCGGGCAGCGCGTTATTTTCGAAAACGAACACTTCATCGCAACCCTTCCCGCGTTCACCGATTACCCGTACGGGGTATTCCTGACCGCGAAGCGCCATTTCGGGCTATTTACCGATATGACCGAAGACGAGCGCGGCAGCCTCGCGGTATCGCTGAAGGAGATCACCGGGATGTTCGACTCCCTTTTCGACAAGGAATTCCCCTACATGATGTGCGTCCACCAGTCCCCATGCAATACAGACGAATACGGCGACACCGATAAATTTTATCACTTCCATATCGAGTTCTACCCGCCCCTGCGTTCCGCCGACCGTATCAAATTCTACGCGTCGTCCGAGATGGGCGCATGGGCGGCGGCGAATCCGCTCCGTGTCGAGGACACCGCTCTACAGCTCCGCGAGGCGCTCGCTAAGTTCCGGGGGAAATCCGTATGACCGATCCTTCGACTCTCATCGGGAAATTCATCGACCTCTATGGGGGGAAGCCGGACGATGTACGGTTGTTTTTCGCGCCCGGACGGGTGAACCTGATCGGCGAACATATCGACTACTGCGGGGGAAACGTGCTCCCCGCCGCGCTCACGTTGGGGATATCCGCCGCGGTTCGGATCACCCGCGCGCGCAATATCCGGATGGGGTCGCTTAACCTGCCCGGCAGCCCGACAGTCAACCTCGACTCAAACATCGAGTTCGAGGAATCGCGCGGATGGGGCAATTATCCCGCCGGGGTGATGCGCATGCTGGCCGACCGGGGCACCGCGCTCCGGAGTTGCGATATCTATTTTGCGGGCGACCTTCCCGACGGCGCGGGGCTATCGTCATCGGCGGCTATCGAAGTGCTGACCGCGGTGACCATGACCCGACTCGCGGGGTACGAGGCGAAGTTCCCGCCGCGCGATATCGCGCTCCTTTCGCAGGAAGCGGAAAATAAATTCATCGGCGTGAACTGCGGGATTATGGATCAGTACGCGTCGGCATTGGGCAGAAAAGACCATGCGATCCTTCTCGACACCCGCACGGTCTCGTCCAAGTACGTCCCGTTCAAATTCCCCGGATATTCCCTTGTCATTATGAATTCCAATAAACGGAGGGGCCTCGCGGACTCCAAGTACAACGAGAGGCGCGCCGAATGCGAGGCCGCGCTTGACGCAATCCGCATCAAGAGGAATATCGCCGATCTGGTCAGGGCGACCCCCGACGAGACGGAGGATATCCCCGATCCCGTGCTCCGCAGACGAGCCCGTCACGCCGTATCCGAGCAGAGCCGTGTCGAACGCGCGGTCGAATGCCTGACGCGGGGGGATGCCGACGGGTTCGGGTGGCTGCTGAATAAATCGCACGAATCCCTGCGGGACGACTACGAGGTTACCGGCCTCGAACTGGACGCATTGACCGACGCCGCGAGAAGCGCCAACGGGTGCGCCGGGGCGAGGATGACCGGGGCGGGATTCGGGGGATGCGCGATCGCGATCGTGCGTACGGACAAGCTCGACGGGTTCCGAGAACATACCGCGCGGGAGTACCGCGCCGCGACCGGGCTTACCGCCGAATTCTATACCGCCGACGCCGACGACGGCGCGCGGGAGGTCACACTGCGTGGGGGCTAATCCCGGTATCATACGGATATTTCCAATTAAATATAGCCCGTGATGACGGCGATAGTATTCATCGGTCGAAGGGAATAAAAGGAATCGTACTATGATCGGTAAACAATCCAGGTTCTTCTGGATCAAGCTCGCGGTGAATACCGTCGGCCTCGCCGTGATGGCTATCCCGTGGATAGCGGGAATGCCCGTGACATCGTACCCGTTTTTTATCGCGTCGGGCGGGGGATTTGTCATTATCGCGCGGGTGGTTATCATGCTGATCGAGGGGCGCGCCTCGGCTTAGACCGGCGTCCGTAGGCTGCGTCCGGCAACATTGACCCTTCGGCTGCGCTCAGGGTTCGGCGGGATTCCCCCCCCCTCGGCAAGCCCGGGAGGACGGACGCTTATCTCGATACGTCCGCTGACGCGGACACTCGATAACCGGCGCGCTTCGGCCTCTCGGGCCTCGCAATGAAGGGTGTCCCTCGGCGTGGCTCGGGATGACAATAAAGAGGCATGGCATGACAATAAAGTGATTTGGTATGAAGATAAAGAGGCCGGGTAGGACATAATCCTGCCGGTGAAATTTTAAATGAAACATTCCAAAAAACGCTTGACATTTATTTCAACCGGATTTATCATAGTAAAAATGGCAATCAAACAATCGTCATCTCAGGGGGGTATTCATGTTCGGCATACCGGTGTGGAAAAAGGACTACGAGGATAAGAAGCATGTGCAGGATGCGATCGACCGTATCCTCAGGGTCATCAAGCCCGGCGATTTCGTGAACTACGACGCGTGCCTGTCCAAATGGTGCGATCTCCCGATGTCGTTCGCGTGGAAACTCATCCAATGGGATCAGAAACTCGTGTTCGGCGGAAACTCCGACTTCAAGGATATCCACACCACGGTCTACTTCGACCCCGATCACACGTTCTCCATGGAGCCGCCCAAGGGAGTGTACAACACCCTCGAGCATTACTGCCTCGAACCGATCACAATCTACCGTTATACCAAGCGGGAATTCTCCCCCGCCGACATCCAGGGGCTTCGCGCCGAGGCCGACAAGCTGATCGGCCAGCCGTACGATATCCCCCAGCTCGTCAATATCCTGTTCAACACCATCCTCGGGTTCCCCGACTACGATAAAATAAAAATATTCAAAGAGGGCTACGTGTGCAGTATCGCCGCGAGAGTCATCTTCGAGCATTGGCGGAAGGACTGGAACGCCGCGCACCCCGACAAGCCCCCCATCGTCCGCCTGTTCAACTCGCTGAACCCCTACCTCAACCCGCCCGGCGCGCTCGTCCAGCGCTACCATAAAGGCGCGGTCGTCGACGGTGTGGAGTATGAAATGACCTCACCCGCGCACTTCGCCAACTCCGCGTTCTATACCCACGAGTTCCGGATTGTGGGGGAGTTCGAAAACGGCGAGGATGTGGGGTAAGGGAGGTTTATAGCATGGGATGGAAAAGCAATGTTAGATCATTTGGAAGTGCGTTAAATAAAATGTCTAGAGATTCAAGAAAACGGCAAAGAGAACTTGAGCAAAGAGCTAAGTATGTATCGAAACTTCAAGAAATAGAAAGGAATCAATTAGAGGTTGAACAATATGAGAATTATATTGATAGAATTACATCTTTGCATAAAGAATGCAGTGAACAGATTGATTGGAATCAAATCATAGCTCTTACAGCTCCTATTGAACCAGTCTATCAAAATAGCAATGAATCTTTCGCTCAACAAGAATTAGAACATTATAAACCTAATTTTATTGTGAAAATGTTTAAGATGGATAAAAAAAGAATAATAAAAATACAAAATAAAATAGAACTAACAAAAGAACAAGATAAAAATGAGTTTCAAAATAAAAAAGTTGAGTATAATAGAGAACTCTCTGAGTATAATACTTTGATACGCATTGCAAATAAAATTCTCACAAAGGATTTATCAGGATTTGAGGAAGCATTAAACTTTTTTCAACCATTTCAAGAATTTGGTGAATTTGGTTCGAGTATTAAATTCCATTTTATTAATGATAAAAATGTATATATTGATTTTCATGTTCATGATAAGAAGCTGATTCCAACAACAATAAAAACTTTATTAAAAACCGGAAAAGTTTCTTATAAAGAAATGACCATATCAAAGGGAAATGAAATATATCAGGATTATATTTGTAGTGCTATATTAAGAATCGCATTAGAAATGTATGCGATTTTCCCTTTAGATAATATTATCATTTCGGCTATTGGGTCAGTTTTAAATACTTCAAATGGACAATTAGAAGATCAACCTATTTTATCAGTATTCATCCCAAGAAATTCATTTGAAAAGATAAATCTTGAATATATCGATCCCTCGAATAGTTTGGAAAACTTTATACATAATATGAGCTTTACAAAAACAAACGGATTTAAAGCTGTAAAAAAAATAGATTTTACAAACCTAAAATTATAAAAGAGGTATTTGTTGGCAAACAATTTTTATGGAGAAAAAATTCCATCATTTTCAATGCTTGTTGATGATTTAAACTTGATTAAAGAAAAGTTAAATTCGCTAGATTTATATTCGTTCTCAAAGTTTTTTATTCTTAGGAATAATGAATACAATATTAACTCTGATTTTATTAGAACAAAATTTAGTTATAATTGTAAAAAGAAAGAAGAGGATAATCATTTTAATACAATTCAAGGGCTATACATTTTGTATAAAAATACTACAGCTAAATATGTTGGCGTCTCTAGAAATATTATTAACAGGATTAAACAACATTTTACTGGTAAAGGTCATACAGTATCTACTCTAGTATATTTAATAGCCCGTGAATGGTGGGAAGATATAAAAGAAACTCCTTATCTAGGAACCAGAAAAGAATTTGAGAAAGATTTAAATAATTTGAAAAAAGAAAGAGAAATACAAGAAGAAATGCGTATTTCTTGGAAAATTGGAATTATTCCAATAAATGAAAGCTATCTAGCACATTTAACAGAACTTTTTCTTTCTTGTGAACTAGAAACATACTGGAATGAATTTGGAACTCATTAGAACTATTCAGTTATACAAGTATAATATGTACAGATACCGTAATTACCCCCCACCCCCCTCTGTGCCCTCTGAGTCTCTGTGGCACCCTTCGACCCCACATCGGCGCCGCTCGGTGCAAGGCTCAGGGTGACAATATCCCCTTGCAAATCAGCGTCAAGCCGGCCGGCGCTTCGATTGGCGAATCAATAGGGAAGTGAAAAGTGACAACTGACAAGTGACAAGTAAACAGCCGAAAACAAAAGGCAGAATAAGGGGGGATTCTCTATCCCTAATATCCCTAACTCGCCCTGAGCGCAGCCGAAGGGTATCCCTAACTCGCCCTGAGCGCAGCCGAAGGGTATCCCTAACTCGCCCTGAGCGTAGCCGAAGGGTATCCCTAACTCGCCCTGAGCGTAGCCGAAGGGTCAACCGGAGGCCGAGTAGACCCGCACGAGTGCGGGATGTATCGAGGCCGGATTTGGATTTCTGACCCGCCGATATGCCGCGCTTGCTCCGAGCGAAACGGTTTAGAAACGCCGTTGTTTGACGACCTCGCTTAGCGAGTGAGGAGTTACGGCGTTTCCCGTTTCGCGCCTTTCTTCCCTGAAGCGGCATTCCGGCGGGCGGGCTTTCTTTGCATACTTTCTTTCCCCCGACGGAAAGAAAGTATGATGCCTTTTATGCATATATCCGGAAAAAGGTAAAATATCGGAAATATCCGATCAGTAATCTTTCCTGACATTGGTAATAATCGGTGATTTTCAGGGCTTCCGGCGGCGGGAGCTTGTTTGTTAATGGGTAAACGTGCATGTCATTTGACATCTTTTTTCCAGCATAATATAATATTTCAGCGTTTCTTTAGGAAGCGCACAATCCGAAGGAGGCATTTATGAAGAAGGTTATCATCGCGATGATGGTCATGGCAATGGGTATGGGCGTTCTCGTAAGCTGCGGAAGCGGCGGCGCGACAGGTACTGATTGGAAGCCTAAAATGGCGAAGATGGAACAGTTGAGCAAGGAAGCTGTTGAATTGATGATCAAGATGCTCTCAGGCGACACCAACTCGATTGCGAGAATGGGCGAACTTGAAGGCGAGATCACCAAGCTCGGCGAAGAACTCGACACTATCTACAAGGGTCTTTCCGACGCCGACAAGAAAGCGTTTGATGCTGAAAAAGAACGCATCGGTAAGATGCTGGATCAGATGTAATCTTTTCGCAAGTAAAGCAATTATCGCGGGCTTCCGGCAACGGGGGCCCGTTCGTTTTTATCGGGTCTGTAAACGGTTGACGATCGACAGGGTCATCGGGAGGGTTGCGGGTACTGAGGGAGTCTGCAGGGTTATGCATTCGGTATAACACGGCGATTCCGGTTCCGGAGGCGCCCATGCGTTGACGGCGAGAGGCAGACTGACTAGGATACGCAAAATCGAGAATATTTTCCTCATAATCGAACCTCCTATCTATATAACCCGCAATCTGCCGGAAAGCGTCACTTTTCGGGAAAAAAATTTGTAATCCTATCAATATTATGTTATATTAGAATAAAGTAAACCAAGGGGAAAATTATGAAACGATGGATTTCAGTTCTGACAGCGGCCATAGTTATGACAGGCCTTGCCTTCGCGAAAACGGACGTACCGTTCAGCGTGTCCCTCAAGTCTATTCCGGCGACTATCGAGGAATTTATCGCGATGCGCGACGAAGTGGCGCTGACCCCGTCGGGCGGTGCGGCGATGTTTGTCGCCGCAATGATAAACTATGCCGATAACCCGGCGCTGGGGCTGCAATGCTTCACCGCTATTCTCGTAAATGACAGCACTCTGTTATGGGACGACCCCAAGGGATACGGCGGAAAGTCTCCCAATAAAAACACGATGTACTTCATCGAACAGATCAAGAAAGCACCCTATATGCCTAATTCCTACATCGTCGGGACAACTGTAGACAACGGATATGCCCTGCCGTCTGCGCCCTATAAGATCACGATCAGTACGAATAAGTACAGCGCGACAAAGATCGAATCGGGCGAATGCAAAGTTTTCATCGCGAATACCGGCGGAAACATGCCCCGTCCGATAACCCTGATAAAAAACAACAAGGGTATCTGGAAGGTGAAGGAATTCTCCAGCCTCGTCGTGGGGCTGTCGAAGGTTCCGGTTAAGAACGACGACGACCTATAGGTTTATCCCGGGCTATTACGCCCATTCAATGGGCTACTGTTTAATAAGTAAAATATCAGCCCGTGATAAAACGGATATACTCCGGTTCTATCGCGGGCTATTTGTATCCATTTGCGCCCCTTCCTCATCAGGTTCAGCCCTGCGCAGTAGCTTGACAAAATCCCCTTTTATCCTTATCATAATTCCGGTAAAATAGAATCTCGTTATGTATATTTATAAAGAAGGACTGATAATAATGGGAAACAAAAAACGTGTGGTAATTACCGGGATGGCGACGGTCAATCCGATAGCCGATAATCTTGAGGACTATTATAACAATATGATCGCCGGCAAGTCCGGCGTGGTCAAATGGCGTACGATCGACGTATCGAAGGTGGAGTGCAAGCTTGGCGGCGATATGGGAGATTATGACTTCAACGCCGCCCTCGAACGCCTGAAGGAAAAACTCACCCCCGAACATTATAAAAAGGTGAAAAAACTTTTCCGCCTGATGACGTTCTCCAATAAGTCCGCGGTCATTACCGCTCTCGAGGCTTATCTCGACGCCGGACTCATCGATTATAAAGGCGATCCCTACCGCGTCAGCGCAATGGTCGGCGGACATAACTTCAACACTAAATATGTCATGGAACAGATACATCAATTCGACGAGGAGCCGGAGTATATCGATCCCCTATACGGTATCGAGGCTCTCGACCCGAACATCCCCGGAACAATCTGTGAGGTGCTCGGTATTCAGGGTCCTGCCTATAATCTCGGCGCGGCATGCGCGAGCGGGAATATCGCCCTCCGTGACGGTTATCGGGACATTATTACCGGCGAATGCGATATATCGGTCATATCCGGCCCCATGTGGGATATGAACGAGTCCGATGTACATGCGATGGGCTACCTGAGCGCGCTCGTTGTCGACCCGCAATGGCTGGATTGTCCTGAAAAAGCCTCCCGCCCGTTCGATGTCAAACGTACCGGATTTATCGCGTCACACGGCGCGGCTACTGTCGTAATCGAAGACCTCGATCACGCAAAGGCGCGCGGCGCGAAGATTTACGCCGAGGTGCTCGGTGTCGCCGCCAACGCCAACGCCAATCACCTTCCTCAGCCGTCAGCCGAAGCGCAGGCGAACCTGATGCGCAATCTTCTCAAGATGGGCAATATCCGCCCCGAGGACGTTGATTATATCAGTTGTCACGCCACCGGCACTCCGCTCGGCGATGTCACCGAACTCACAGCCATCAAGAAGGCGTTCGGCGACCATGCGTACAAGATGAAGCTCAACGCGCCTAAGTCGCTGATGGGACACACCTGCTGGGCTGCCCCGATCGTGGAATTGGTGGGCGCTGTACTCCAGATGAATCACGGAAAACTTCACCAGTCTATCAATATCGACGAACTTGCGCCCGAAATCGATCTTGACGTCTGTAAGGACGGTCCGGTCGATCATCCGGTAAAAATCTTTCTCAAGAATTCTTTTGGGTTCGGCGGCTTGAACTGCTGCGCTCTGATAAAAAAATATGAGGGATAATATATGAACGCTTTTGTGACGGGCGGTTCCCGCGGTATAGGGAGAGCTATCGTCCTGAAGTATATCAAGGAAGGATGGGGCTGCGCATTTACCTATGTCGGGAATATTGACGCGGCGAACGAGACAATTAAACTCGCCAAGGAAATCAATCCCAACGCCGAAATCCGTTCCTACAAACTGGATGTAAAAAATCCCGGCCAGATCGAGGATGTCATCGAGCAGGCGATTGACGATTTCGGAGATATCCGCGCGGTCGTCAACAACGCCGCAGTCGTCCGGAATAACGCCGCCGCGCTGATGAGCAACGAGGAATGGGACGAAGTGATCGCCGCCGACCTGTCGGGGCCGTTCTATGTCATCCGTACATTCCTGATGCATTTCATTTCCAACCGCGACGGACGTATCATCAACATATCGTCCCTCGCGCAGCACGGGTGTTCCGGACAGGCGAATTATTCCGCGGCGAAAGCCGGACTCATCGGCCTGACACAAACCCTTGCTAAAGAGTACGGGCCGAAGGGTATAACGTCCAATGTCGTTACTGTAGGATATGTCGAAACCGATATGACTAAAGACCATCTCGCGGCATCTCTGCATGAGTTTTGGATGCTGCACTGTCCGTTAAAACGGGTGGGTACGGGTGAGGATATCGCAAATACGGTCTATTTTCTCAGTTCCGACGAAGCCGGTTTCATCAACGGCGAAGTAATCCGCATATCCGGCGGACTAACCTACGCGCCGTAATAAACTTATTTTTTCCGGAGGATTTTCATGAAAAGAGTGGGTATAGAAAAGATCAATATCTACGGGTGTTCGTTATGCATGGATCAGACCGATCTTGCCAAGGCGCGGAATCGCGACCCCGAGCAGGTGGTGTCCGATTACCTGATCGATACCCGTTCGCTCAACCCCCCGTACGAGGATACGGTCACTATGGGCGCCAACGCCGCGCTTGCGATGCTGTCCGAGGAAGATAAAAAGGACATCGGTATGCTCATTGTCGGTACGGAAGGTTCCGTCGATTTCGGGAAACCGATCTCGACCAATATTCATGCCGCGCTCGGGCTTCCGCCGAACGTCCGCAATTATGAAACCAAGCACGCCTGCTACAGCGGCGTCGCGGCCCTCGATACCGCGATCAACTGGATCGCGTCGGGACTGAACCACGGAAAGAAAGCCCTGGTCATCGCCGCCGATTTCAGCCGCAAGCATTTCAATAAAGACCACGAGTTCGTACTCGGCGGTACAGCCTCAGCTGTATTAGTCAGCGAGGACCCGAAGGTTCTGGAATACGAGACCATGAAGCGGGGCACTTGGACGACCAGCGTCTACGATACGTTCCGGCCCTCCGCGCACGCCGAAGTCGGCAATAACGAGGTCAGCCTATACAGCTATCAGGACGCACTCGAAGGCGCATACGCAGACTATGTCGAGAAGTCCGGCGGTAACATCGATTTCGATAAGTACTTCAAGCAGAATATCTATCATATGCCGTTCCCCGGAATGGCGTTCCACGGGCACCGCGTACTCTGTAAAATTGCGGGTATCCGGAAGAAATCCGAGATCGAGGCGCATTTCAATATCAAGACCCTTCCAGCGCTCCGTTACGCCAGACGGGTCGGTTCGACCTACGGCGCGAGCAACTTCGTAGGGCTGTGCGGAATCATCAAATCCTGCGACGACCTGAAGGCGGGCGAACGCATCGGGTTCTTCTCCTACGGGTCGGGATGCATCGGCGAATACTACAGCGGATTAGTCCTTCCCGAAGCGCGCAGGATAGTAGACTCGATGAAGATCGATGAAACGTTCGATAAACGCAGAAAAGTTTCTGTCGCGGAGTACGAACGCATCGAGACGATGCGCGAAGGCTATATCGAAAATCCGGACTTTACTCCCGATTTTGCAGTAGCCGATAACTGGTACGACAAGCATTACGCCGGTTCCGGCAAGCTTGTTCTCAAGGGTGTGAAAGATTTCTTCAGGACTTACGAACGGGTATAACTATGGGATTTGTCGAATATCAAACCGACTGCGGTTTGGGTATTATCACCCTCGCCGACAGCCGGAACGGAAACCGGCTAAATCGTGAAAGTCTTACCGAATTATCCAACGCGCTCAATAAAGCGATCATGCATGACGAGATTCGCGTGATTGTTCTGCGTTCCAACGGCAGGAATTTTTCGCTCGGGATGGATCTCGATTTTCTCCAGTCCGTACACGGCGATAAAAGCACTGCCGAGGAAGTGGTTTCTCTTTACACCGATCTTCTGCTGAAAATATTCGAATCACCGAAGCCGGTCGTCGCGCTGATATACGGCGACGTCAAGGCGGGCGGAACGGGACTGGTCGCGGCATGCGATATCGTAATCGCCTCAGATGATACCACATTCGAACTCAGCGAAATCCTGCTGGGGCTGATCCCCGCGAACGTGCTGCCGTTCCTGTTCTCCCTGCGGATCCCCCCCCAGAAGGCGCGATACCTGATTATGACCGCTAAGCGGCTTTCCGCAGAAGAAGCCCGTGCGCTGAATATGGTGGACGAGGTTTACTCGATGGATGAATTGGAAAAAGGAGTGAAATCTGTCATTAAGTCTTTATTCCGCGCCGCGCCGTTCGCGATCGCTGCTACCAAGGATTTTACGCGAAAGCTGCTGTCGACCACAATCGATAAAGCATGCAATATAGCCCGCGAAACCCTACTCGAACTGATCGCCCGCGATGACGTAATCGCCGGGATTCAGGCGTTCAACGAGGGTTCCACGCCGGCATGGTTCGCCAAGTGTAAACTGAGCGCACCGCTGATAAGGATCGACGACGATACTAAGTAAAATGGAGTCATTATGAGCGAAAGAATAAAGATTCAAAAGGACGAGCACGGGATAGTCTACCTTCAGATGAGCGATGTCGCGCGCAAGAACGTATTCGCCGACGACTTTATCGCCGAACTGGTGGATGGTATGGATACAGCGGAAAGCATGAACCCGAAGGTCATCGTCCTGCACGGGCTTTCCGACGTATTCTCGGCGGGCGCGGAGAAAAAGAACCTTCTCGATCTCTGCGACGGAAAGGTGCATGTGAAGGACCTGGTCATATCCGAGAAACTCGTCGGCGCGACAGTCCCGGTAATCGCCGCGATGGAAGGCCACGCTATCGGCGGAGGGCTTGTCATGGCGGCGTGCTGCGATATCGTTATCGCCGCGCGGGAGAGCCGTTACGGTGTAGTCTTTATGGCGCTGGGGTTCACCCCCGGAATGGGATGCACGACCCTTCTCCCCGAGATGGTCGGACCGTTTATCGCGAACGAGATGATGTTTACCGGTAAGCGTTATAAGGGAAGCGAGCTCGCAGAAATGGGCACGAATATCAATTATATCGTCCCCAGAGCGGATGTGATGAAAAAGGCGGGGGATATTGCTTTACAAATCGCTGAAAAGAATATAAAATCTATTCAGTTATTAAAATACACTCTCGGCGCGAAGCGTAAAAAACTGCTGACCGAGGCGAGACTTCAGGAAGACATGATGCACCGCCTCTCCTTCGCGTACCCCGAGACCCGTAAAACTATTGAAGAATTTTACGCGGGGCAATAGAATACCTGATAATTGAAGGGGATATGTAATGGTAAAAATCGACATGTCTGATAAAGCCGTACTGATAACAGGCGGCACGAAGGGAATCGGCCTCTCGTCG
>JAGVBZ010000031.1 GCA_020059465.1 Brevinematales bacterium | reverse complement strand
CGCAGGCTACTCCCGATATTAGGGTGAATCGATAGTATCAATATACAGCCCGTGTTCGAGATTTGGGGATCTCCCTTTCGCATGGAACTGCGCAGGCTAACCCCGATATTAGGGTGAATCGATAGTATTAATATACAGCCCGTGTTCGAGATTTAGGGATCCTTCTTTCGCATAGAACTGCGCAGGCTACTCCCGATATCAGGGTGAACCGATAGTACCCGCGCCCATTCGTGTCTCTTCGTGTTCATTCGCGGATAAACGATTGACATTTCTTCGCCCGCCTAAATGTATGAAAATAACGTCAAACCACCCGCCCCCTCGATTGCCGTATATATAGTACGAATTAGGAGTAATATATGGTAAACGTCGAAGCGCAGTGGCATGCCGAATCGAAGGGCAGAAAACCGATGTACAGGAAGGCGCTCTTGCTGGACATGATTTTACAGCACGCATCCGGGGGATACAACCAGACCCAGATTGCGCAGGCGATGGGCGTGCACCCGAACACGTTCACGAAATGGAAAACTCGTTACCCGGAGATAGACGAAATCCTGACCGAAGGGCGGGAACTCCTGATCGGCAGAGTAGAATGCGCGCTCGTCAAACGCGCTTTAGGATATAGAACTGTTATGGAAAAGCACAGCGTATCGTTCTACGGATGCGAAAAAGAGGGGCGGAAGCCGCGCCGGGTCGAAAGGAATCACACGGTCGAAAAAGAGGTCGCGCCGGACTTGGCGGCGATCAGGACGCTTTTGACTTATCTCGGGAAAAAGCTCGAAAAAACAAAGACAGAGGAACAGGAGGACAGGATCGCCTATTTCCTGCAGGGCCTGCGGGAAAACGACTCCCATGGAAGCGAGGAGTCCCGCCCGTCTTCCGTAGTCAGACGGACAGGCGGTGCCATGGACGGCAATGAAGCGGACGACGCGCATGGATGCGTTAGTTCCGCCGGTGCCATGGACGGCAATGAGGCGGACGACCCGCATGGATGCGTTAGCGCCGCCGGTGTCAAGGATTGTACTGAAGCGAACGAAGCAGGCGATAGTAAACATGCCCGCCTCGATAAACCCATTCGGAACACACGGTCATCGATTGCCTGCAATGACGAAATTGCCAATAAACCGGGGAAAAACTATCCCAAATATCCCTAATAGAACCATCTTTCGGCGGGCTCAGGGTGACTGGTGCATGTCATAGGCAGAACAGGAGCGCCTCGATAAGTTCCCTCGGAACCCCGGTTTCCCGCGCCGCGTTCCTCTCGGCTCCGATCGATGACCGCTTGGATTAATAGGTAAACTCCGGGAGGGATGAGAACGGATAGATGGGATTACGGATCAGATAGCCGTCGCCGCCGAGGTACTTGATCTCCTTGCCGTTGATTGCGAACGAGACGCCCTTGACAGCGGTGAACTGGGCGGCGGTGTAGACAATCTGGTATATCTGGATCTGATAGCCGATGGTGCCGTAGGAATTCTGCCCGAACGCATCGTTGAAATCGATATAGGCGATCCCGCCCGATATGCTGACGCTCCGGATTTTAGTCTGGTAGGGGATAAAGTTCTCAAGATTGTTGTCCGGCCGGTATGATATCAGGAGATTCAGCGTGTCCTGCAGCAGAGTCTGGCTGACAGGCAATACTGTTTCGACCGGGACGAGACGCACCTTAGTCTCGGAGGCCTTCCCGAGGTAAAGCGAGACCTTGATTTCCTTATCCCCGGGCACTATATTAGTCTGTTTCGCTACGGGATTAACTACCGGCGTACCGGCCTGATTGGTATTATGATTGAGCGGAGAATTATTGGTCGGAATCAGTTTCCCGAATCCGCCGTCGTAGAGCGTCTTGGAATACGAGATGAAGAACGCGATGACTCCGGCTGTGATAATCCAAATCAGCGGGGTATACTTGCCGGTCTTCCGTTTTCTGCTTCGGGACGAGGTTTTCTTTTCAGGCATCGACTACGATATTTCTTCTTCTTTCGCTACCAGAAGTTCGTAGAATGCCTGCGGAGTTTTTACCTTCTCTATCGATTTCTCGAGATCGGTCTTCTCATAGATCTCCGCGATAATTCTCAGAACTTCGAGCTGCTCGTGGGGAGAGTAATCGTCGGACGCGATCGCGGTGAAGAAAAGATGCGACGGTTTCTTATCATATGCGTCGAAATCCTTTCCAGCCGGATCGTACACTACGATCAGGTGCATCCCATCGATACGCGGACTGCGCCCGTGCGGGATAGCAAGACCGTTACCGACACCGGTAGAGCCTTTTTTCTCGCGTTCCAGAATGGCCTTGAAGACGTCTTTTTTATCTATACCGGAATGGGACAATGATAAAAAGTCCGCCAATTCCTGTAATATATCTTCTTTCGTCTTTCCTTCCAATCCTACCTTAACATATTCCGGCTTTAAAAGTTCCGCCAGTTTCATAACCGCCTCCATCCAAATTATTATTGGAATAGCTTCTTATAATTAGAGTATTATAATTCATCTCGAAATAAAAAACAACTTAAATTTCATTATCTAATTTCACTTTCGTACCAACAAAAGAATTGCCGTAAAAATCGAAAAATTCCTTCATCGTATGCAGGTGACGGATATTCTGCAGGAGCGTATTCTCATGCATCCGATAGAAGAAATTGTCGCCGTTTAAAAAATCCTCGACATATTTTACGCCGAACCCGTTTTTTTTGCAAAATTCTTCAATCGATTTCAATACTTCCAGATCGAATACTAAAAAAGTATGGGGTTCGATCTCGATTACCTTGTTTTTATAGTTCTCCTTGACCTGAGACGATTCCTGCGAGTTCAACTGGATGATCCGGTAATCCTTCATGTCGTGGATTTCCAGACTGTTGATAAAACTCTCGATCCCCGCTACCACATTATCGGGAACCTCGTGCTTGGAATGCTTGGCGAGAAATTTCAGAATCTCGTCCTTCTTGATTCCGTAGGCAAACGATCGGTAGATCGATTCCTTCGTTATCTTGAAAATCGAGATGGTTTGTATCGTTACCGGCTCCGCGATCACCGCAAGCTTCAGGAGCACCTTCGGCTTCAGGTACGGTTCGACAATCACCTCGTAGTTCGGTTCCACAATAAAACTGCGATTCTTGAATTTCGCGGAAAAATCGGCGTTCTTCAGAAGCGAGCCGTGCGGTTCGTTCATCACTATATAATCCTTTGCGATGGAGATCGCCGCATCGTCGCTCCGTTTAACCGCCGCGATATTTTCACCCTCGAGAGCCTTGATAAAAAATGTAAATTTCAGTTCCTGATGCTGAATGTACTGCTTCAGGTTCTTTACCTCGTTCTTTAAAACAAAGTACATTTCGCAGTTCAGGAAATAGAAAAACAATTCACGGAGCGAAAGCCCGTGCGGACGGTTCGCTAAAATTTTCAGCGTCATGAAGTAGCTTTTCTTGAAATCGAACTTATCCATAAACTTATACAGAAATACTATGAAGAGCTGTTCGTTCACGGAAAGCGATACGATCCGCTCGAAAATATTTTTATTCACTACGATCCGGTTATTCAGTTTTTCGAAAAACCCGAACTGCGAGAGTTTTTTTATAATATTCTCCATCCGTTCCTTCGGGGCGAAATCGGAGAAATAATCGGTCATCTTCACGAAATCGATCTTATGTATCTCGTTGGTTTCGGAACTACGGGGAGAGAATGTCACGATATACGACAGCATTCCGGCGATCAGTGTAATATGCTGATAGGTTGAAAGTTCCTCGCGGAGTTCTTCGAGTTCGACGTTTTCCTCGTTATCCGTCGGGGCATAACCTTCTTCATCCATCAGTGTTGATAGACTGTCGAGGAAAACCTTCGGGGCGAACAGGAGGTTATAACGTTTCAATCGCTCCAGTTTGAATATAAGAAATTTCTCCATCAGGGATTTGATCGTTTTCCGGACCGCGGCCGCATCGAGCTTATAGATCAGGGAAATGATATTGATCATCGAATCGATCTGCTCAAATACCAGCCATCCGAACGACTGATTCAGAATATAGATTAAAAGACGCTCGTTACCGCTCAACCCTAAATAAATATCCTTCGCATTTTCACGAAAGTGTGAATAAACATGATGCATCCGAAGGGTGTTTTCACTGGTATATAACGACAACTCGTGTTCTTTTTTTAGGTAGTAGTCGGCAATTTTTTTTACAAGTTTGGGCTCTTCCGGTATCATCCTGTCCATTGCCGGGAGTTCCATAAACGGAACCATCTCGTTTTTTGCGGTCAGCATAATTTTCCCTATTCAGTGATTTCCGACAGGACGACCGGCATTGTAAACGCGTCATCTTCCTGCTTATCCGGGTAATCGACAATTGTATATTTATAGCCCTGTTCCAGCAGGAACATTTGGCGTTTCCTGGAAAAATCTTCCTCAATCGTATCCTTCGAGACCAGAGCGTAGAAGTAGGATTTCCCGGAATCGGGACGAAGTATCCGTCCGAGGCGCTGTGCCTCCTCCTGACGCGAACCGAACACTCCCGATATCTGGATCGCCACATCGGCGTCGGGAAGATCGATCGAGAAATTCCCTACTTTCGATATCACGAGCGCCGTTATCCTTCCCTCACGGAAAGCGTCGAATATCTCCGAACGCTCGTTGTTTGGGGTACTGCCGGTAATCAGCGGCAGATCGAACAGTTCCGCAATCTCGCGGAGCTGGGTCAGATAATGCCCTATTATCAGGATATGATGTTTTTTATAGCGTTTGATAAGCCTGTCGATAATATCGACCTTATTGGGATTTTCGCTCGCAATCCGGAACTTGGTGCGGTTGTTGGCATTTCTATAAAATTCGTAGCCCTCCGAAGTCAGAGGAATACGGATTTCATAGCAGAACGCCTCCGCTATCCATCCTTCCTTCTCGAGCGTCTTCCACGAGTACTCATAGACCTTCGGCCCGATGAGCGTGAAGACTTCCGTCTCGAGATTGTCCTCACGGACAAGCGTCGCCGTCAATCCCAGACGGCGTCTGCTCTGAATTGCGGTCGTCATCCGGAAAATCGGCGCAGGCAGGAAGTGCACCTCGTCGTAAATAATCAGCCCCCAATTCTGCCGTCCGAAAATATCCATATTACGGAAGCCGTTCTCGGAGTTCTTGCGGTATATCAGCATATTGTATGTCGTAATCGTAATCGGGCGGATGCTTTTCTTATCACCCGTATATTCCCCGATCTGGTCCTCGGTCAGCGTCGTTTTGTCCATCAGCTCGCGCTTCCATTGCCGTACCGAATCCACACTGGTGGTGATAATCAGCGTGTATTCCTTGATATCCTGCATGATCCCTATTCCGACCACAGTTTTTCCCGCGCCGCACGGCAGGACGATCACGCCGCTTCCTTCCTTCCATTTCGAGAAGCTGTACACTCCCTCGGACTGGTAGTAACGGAGGGCGAAACGCTGTCCTCCGAGGGTGACGCTGCGAAGTTCGATATCGAGACGGTTGCCGCTCTCGTACCCGGCTATATCATGTACCGGTATCAGATGATGGATGAGGGTCGCCTTCAGTTCGCCGCGGTACTTTTTATCGAAAAGAAAAGTCCCGTCCTCGGATTTCTGAGCGAAATCGGCGGTAAATTTTTCGATTTTTTCAATGATTTTGGGGTTGTTGATCCGCAGGCGCATGTTTTCCTCGTCAACCTTCTCGAGAATAACCTGCCCGTACGAAAGGTAATGCCGTTTTATATATTCGACGACATTTTTAGGAATATCATATTTTTTATATTGGTTGAGTATAGACAGTATGGAATCCAACGGCATTCCGTTCGCCGCGGCGTTCCATAACGATATCGGAGTAATCCGGTAAAAATGCAAATGCTCCGGGGTTTTCACCAATTCGGAAAAACCGATGATCTGTTTCCGCACCTCATCGAAATCCGGATGATGGGTGTCGAGCAGGAGCGTCTTGTCGGATTGTACTACAATGGCTTTTTTTCCGGTCATGCAGTCACCCTATCCCTTGTATCGGTCAATATTAAGCAATCTATTTTAAAGGGAAGGAAAATTTAAGTCAAGGCATCCCTTTCTTTTTTTCAGGGTTTTTCGCAGGTTTATACTGCCTCACACATGTAAAATTTTATATAATAATTTCCTGATAGCGTTATATGGTTAAAATTTGACGATTACACCAGTATATATTATTATATTCTAATGTATAGACGGAGTTTATCAATATGATAGAAATCAGAAGCGAATTCTGCCCCCAAAATCATCCCTGTCCGGTCATGAGGATTTGCCCGGCCGGGGCGATCACCCAGAACGGATACGGCGCGCCTATTGTCGATAACGAGAAATGCACCGGATGCCGGAAGTGTTCCAATGCGTGCCGGACGTTCGAATGGATAAAGGATAAAGTCGCAGATACCCTGAATTAACGATGCTTTTTCCACGTTCCCCCGATATACGCTCATTTTAGGATCTCTGCCCGGGAAACGTGGTTTATCAACGTCACACTGATCACAGTCGAAGGGTTATAAACATATTGAAACCCGTTCATCAAGCCTGACCTCGCAGAGCGGAGGTATTGCCGAAATGCGATTGTGCTGTACTTAGTATATTACAGCGCTGTCCTGCAAGTCATCCTGAGCGCTTGTCCCGAACAAAGTGAGAGATGTCGAAAGGTGTCACCCTGAGCGCAGCCGAAGGGTTACTTCAGCAGCGACCCAAGTATCCCGCGCATCAGGCCTTCCCCGGCGTTCTTCGCGACATTTTTCGCAGCGCTCTTCGGGGAACCGCCCAGTCCGCCTAGTCCTCCTAATCCGCCCAGTACGCCCAATCCGCCTAATATTCCCGCAAGACCGCCTGCGCCTACTCCTTTCATCTTCGGCGACGCCGCCTTCTGATACTGTTTGGCTTGCTGCGCCTGCATCTGCTGCTGTTGTATTTGCTGCTGCTGCTGGGCTTGAACCTGCTCCAACTGCTGTGTGCGCTTCAATAATACTTCATACGCCGATTCGCGGTCGATATCCTGATCGTACTTTCCTTTGAGCGCGGAGTTATTCATAATTTCATTACGCTTGGACGCATCGATCGGGCCGATCTGGCTATGCGGCGGGCAGATAAACGCGCGCTCCACAGGTTCGGGTACGCCGTCCAGACCGAGGAACGACAACAGCGCCTCGCCTACTCCCATCTGCGTGATCGCCTCTTCGACATTGACCCCCTTGTTCGCGCGGAATGTCTCGGCGGCGGCTTTCACCACTTTCTGATCCTTGGGCGTATATGCGCGCAGAGCGTGCTGAACACGGTTTCCGAGTTGTCCGAGTATGCTGTCCGGCACATCGGTCGGGTTCTGGGTGACAAAGTACACCCCGACCCCCTTTGAACGGATCAGGCGCACCACCTGCTCGACTTTCTGCAGAAGCGCCTTGGGAGCGTCGGTAAACAGCAGATGCGCCTCGTCGAAGAAGAACACCATCTTGGGTTTTTCCAGATCGCCTACCTCGGGAAGCTGTTCGAAAAGCTCCGAAAGCATCCAGAGCAGGAATGTCGAGTAGATTTTCGGCGCCATGATCAGGCGGTCTGCGGCAAGTATATTCACCATCCCCATCCCGTTGGCGTTTACTTTCATCATGTCGTGGATATCGAGCGCGGGTTCGCCGAACAGTTTCTCTGCGCCCTGTTCTTCGAGAGCAAGGAGATTGCGCTGGATGGACTGTATACTGGTTTCGGATACCCTGCCGTACTCGGTCGATATTTTATCAGCGTTTTCCACCAGAAAATTCAGCGTCGCGCGGAAGTCCTTCATATCTAGAAGGAGAAGCCCGTTCTCGTCGGCGACCTTGAACATCAGGGAAATATTCCCGCTCTGTACATCGTTCAGGTCGAGGAGGCGTGAGATCAGCATAGGGCCGAGCTCGGAAATCGTTGTACGGATACGGTGGCCTTTCTCGCCGAAAATATCCCAGAACGAAACGGGACATCCGCCGTAGGTGTACGCGGGCAGTCCGAGTTGTGCGATACGTTCCTCGACTTTCGGGTTTCCCCCGCCGGGCATACTGATCCCCGAAAGGTCGCCCTTCACGTCAGCGAGGAACACCGGTACGCCGATCCGGCTGAACGACTCCGCCATCACCTGCAATGTTACCGTTTTTCCGGTACCCGTCGCCCCCGTAATATACCCGTGACGGTTGCTCATTTTCGAGATCAGCGAGATGTCACGCTTCGATTTCGCTATCAGTAAATTTTCGACTGCCATACTTCACTCCTATTTTACGAACGGCGCATCGAATCGACGGCCGAACGCATTATTCTTCTTCAGTTGAGAATCCCAGAAAAAATTTATCACTCCGATCTTGGACATCAGACGGATAAAAAACCGCGAGAATAACCCCATTCTGAACGGTTTCGCCAGCTTCGCCATGATGTATGGATCAAATTCCCCTGCGACCGCGAAATATGCGCCTAAAGCCGCAAACATACCGAACAGCTTTTTCGTCATCGACGGCGGCATAATCTGTATCCCTTCCACCCCGCCCTTGATAACCGTCCCGATATATTCCGCGCCCAGACGTTTGCAGAGCTTCTCGAGGTACATCGGGATAAAGCTCGAATGTATCGCCTCGGGAAACCCCGATTGAACTATGAAGCCGATCTTTTTCCCGGCGCATTTACCTTTGAGAGGGGCAAGCGCCTCGACAAACGCCGTTACAATACCCGGCATGGAGTCGGTATAGAGCGGAAACGCGATTAGCACGGTATCCGCGGCGGTAAACTTCCGCACATAGTCCGGGTGCTCATCCACCTTCACCAGGTACTCTATCGAGTAATCTTTTCCGCCCGCGGCGGAGAATCCCTCGAAAAATCTTTCCATCAGGATGCGGGTATTGCTTCCCTTCCCCCGCGGAGAACCGTTAAATACCGTTAATTTCATCGACGGCCTCCGTAAACGGTTTACCTGTATAAAAGAACGATACTATCTTCGAATGGAAATTGATAGCGAGCCTGTCGAACAATGTCTGAAGGATTACCGTATCGTCATCGTCGGTGTCGTCTTCCTTCTTCAGGAGTACGGCAAGTTTCGGATATGCATGGTACCGTTTCAAATGATGAACCTCGCCCTGAAAAATCGACCCGTATGGATGCACGAGAGGTATCAGCTTATCCATCGTCTTCTTCAGCACCGGGGACACATATCCCATATTCAGCGGCGAAGCGAAGACTGTCAGACCGGAGTTGATGACCCTCCGGCACACCTCGTCCGAATCGTCGTTTGCGACGCAGCGCCCCGGTGTCTTCACCCAGCACCCCCAGCATCCGGTACAGTACTTGATATCCATATCACGGAGCGTGAGGGTGTCCGCGGTATGTCCCGCCTTATTCAATTCCCCTGTCAGTCCCGTCAGGTATTTTTCAAATTCCTTGTTTCCCGCGTCGGGATTGCCGTTCAGGAAAACGATCTTCATCTTCTATAATCCTAACTTTTTCTCAATCGCGTTCAGCCTCTTCTCAAGCTCGGCATTCTTTGCCTTCAGAGCATCGTTTTCCTGCTTCAGCGCGGAAAGTTTCCCCTCCTGCTGGAGAATATATAAAAACGCTTCCTCGAGCTTCTGAAGGGTAAGGCGGCTCTGCTCCTTAAGCATGAACCCGTTCTTTTTCACTTCCGCCGCTGACGGCATCCCCGGCAGGTGGCCGTTTGCACCGATATACTCCGCGACCTGCGGAAGCGACATCAGCGAATAACCCGGCGCGAACACAAAATCGGGATACTTGGCGACATCGGTGATCAGGTCTCCGGTGATTTTAATATCCCCGATGACATGGAGTTTCGCTTCGGGGACGGCGCTCCCGATACCGACATTCCCGTTGCTCGCAACAGTGACCGCAGCGCTGTTCTTTATCCCGATTGTAAAGGATTTATTATAGTTATTGAAGACGATCACCCCGGCTTTGGTATCGTTCTGGTCGCCGAAACGGATACCGACCTGCAAGGTGGACGGCGCGAGAAGGGTCAGGTATGAATTGAAGTCGCTTTCGATAATCGCGCTGACATACGAGTCGATATAGAAAGGTCCGACCGATCCCTTTTTAATATGAAGCATCGCGCCGGGGAAAGTGGTGCCGATTCCGACACGCCCGTTAGTCAGGATCACCATCTGAGGGGGCAGCGCAAGATCGTCCGACCCGGCGGGAGAAACCCGGAAACCCAAACCCGAACCGAGATAGGAATACATGGTCATCAGGATCGAGGACGACGATAACCGCAGGAACGGTTTATTCCCCGAGTCGAAAAGCTCCAGCCCGCCCTTGCCGAACTTTGCCTGAATCGGCTTATTATCGATGGAATACGCGATATGCAGCGGAGAATCAGGATTAATCAACCCCATACCGATAAATGAACCTTTAACGGTCATTTGCCCGCCGCTTACCTTCCAAATCATCCTGCTGTCGAACGCGAGGTTCTCCGCATCAATTCCGCCGTTCGCCCAGGAATAAAGGGTATCGAAGTTGGAATTAAAGTCCACGGCTTTTATCAATGCGCCGGACGCGAAATCGTACGGCTTTTTTATGATAGCGGAATAGATAAATACAGGTAATAATAATAACGCGGACAGCCCGGTTATAACGGTTCTTTTCATGATCGTGACCTCCGAATGATTCACTGAAATCATTTTAGCATGAAGCGGTGAAAAAGTTAAGAATTTGACTTATCCGTCATTCAGAAGCCGGAAGGTTAAATCGATCAACTGGGTTATTTCATAGGGTTTTTTTATAAACGGTATTCCCTGTTCTGTAAAAAAGCTCTGATCGAGCTGTTTGTCCACATACCCGGATGTCGCGATGATTTTTATCAGTGGATCGATGCTTTTCAGGTAGAGAATGATCTCCATCCCGAAACCGTCCGTCAAAACCAGATCGGTAAAAACAAGCGAAATTTCAGCCTGCCTCTTTTTATAAATCTCCTTCGCCTCCGCGACACTTCCCGTAGTCAGAACGCAGTACCCGTTATTCTCAAGTATCCGTTTAGCAAACCCCGCCAGCGCCTTCTCATCCTCGACCACAAGAATCATTTCGCCATGCCCCATTACCCCCGGGGTAATTTCCGGCGCGGATACCTCGCGCAGGGGAGAAACAGTTTTTCCGAGCGCAGGGAAATATATTTCGAAACGCGAACCCTTGCCCTCTTCGCTGGTCACATGAATATACCCGTTGTGCTGTTTGACTATCCCGAATACGGTCGGCAGTCCAAGCCCGGTACCTTCCCCGGCGCGTTTGGTAGTAAAAAACGGCTCGAAAATATTACCAAGGATTTCCTTGCTCATTCCGGTACCGTTATCCTCGACAGCCAGCATGACATAATCGCCGCTGACAGGATGAGAGACAGAAGGAATAACACGGTTTTCGAAGTGTTCTCCCCGGGTGGAAATAGTAATTTTCCCGCCGTCGGGGAGCGCGTCATGGGCGTTCACTACAAGGTTCATGAGAACCTGCTCCAGCTGGCTTTTATCGGCCTTAATGCTTGGTATTCCGGGATCGAGGGTTATCACTACCCGGATATTCTCTCCCACCACCCTTTTCAGCATCATTTCGATATTCTTCAGCACAGAATTGAGGTCAATCACTTTAAAATCAAGGATCTGCTTCCGGCTGAACGCGAGAAGCTGTCCTGTCAGGGAGGCACCGCTTTTCGACGCCTTATGAATTTCGTTCAGCGCCTTGTATAATTCGCTCCCCTTATCGGAATTCAGCAGAAGCATGTCGGTATATCCGTTGATAATAGTGAGAAGGTTATTGAAATCGTGCGCGATCCCGCCGGCCAAACGTCCGATCGCTTCCATTTTTTGGGATTGATAGAGAAGCAACTCTTTGTTTTTCAACTCCTCCTGTGTTGTCAGAATCTGGGAAATATCCTGATAGGTGTGGATGATGCCGATAAGCTCGCTATGAAAATCAAAGAAAGGTTTGGCGTCTGTAAAACAGGGAAGCGATGTTTCATCCCTCCGTTCCCACACTAACTGATTCTCATGATTCTTCTCTCCGCGCATAATCCGGAGAAGGCTGCATTTTTCGGTAAAACAGATCTCGCTTCTAAAAACCTGATAACATTTGGAATCGAGTATATATCTCAGATCCCGCTCCGCAAGTTTGCAGAATGTTTCATTTGCCATAGTCACGTTAAATTCCCTGTCGATCAGGCACATCCCTACGGGCGAAGAATTAAAAATCTGATTGAGCTGATAATATGTCTCGTAAATCTTCGTCTCTTTATTTTCAATGAGTTCTTTTAAGTCCTCATAGCGCTCCAACTGACGCCCCAGTTCCTCCTCCTGCTCCCGCATCTGGGTAATATCCATCGAGACGCCCAATATGCATAACTCGTCCCGATAACGGAAGGGAATCTTGACCGTTCTGAACCAGCTGACTTTTCCGCTCTTCGCCGTAATACTCTCTTCGGGTATTAATACAGGTTTCTGCGTTTTAAGGACTTCTTTCTCGTCACGGTCTATCATTTCCGCTTCCGGTCTGTTCATCAAACCCCACTCCGCCATTTCCGATGCGGTTTTACCGAGCAATTCATCGAGAGTCACCCCGAATACTTCGCACGAGATCTTATTCGCAAGAAGAAACCTGCCTTTATTATCTTTTATATATATTCTGTTAGGAGACGCATCGAACACCTGCCGCATGAGTTCTTCGCTGTCGGACAGTTTTTTCTGCTCCCGGAAACGCTGAATTGCCCATCCGTAATACTCGCCCAAACGGATCATCGAGTTCAGGTCAAGGTCGCTGTAATCGCGCTGAGGGTTGGAAAGCGCGATCTGTCCGACCACCCTGTTGTCTAATTTTACCGCAACCGATAAAAACCGTTCGATCGGTATATGCCCCTCCGGAAATCCCTTGGAACTCGGATGCTCATGGGGGCGGTTTGTATAGAAGGATTCCCCCGTATTGAGGGAATGCCCGGAAAGGCCGGGAAATTTACCGTCAGGACCCGGAGTCAATGCAGCAGACTGACCGGCGTTTTGAACTTTACAGCCCTCTTCGACAGTATGTGTAACAATATGTCCCTTATTCTCCCCGGTAATAAAATCGATCTCGGAAACATACCCGTTCCTGCTCCCTGTCAACGCCTTCGCATGCCCTAAAATCAATGCCGCTATTTTTGAAATCGATGTGTTCTGATCGGTGAGGGGTAAATAGATCTCGGAAATTATTTTGTTGAGACGGGTCTCGTAATCCAGAGCTGTTTCAAAAAGCTTCTTTCGGGAAAAATCGATTACGGTGGAAACCGAACCTTTATATTCGCCCCCTTTGCTGTAAAAAGGAGCGGTTTTTAGAGAGACATAGATTTCTCTCCCGGTTTTATGTACCAATACTAGGTCAAACTCATTTAGCGATCCACGCTGCATTTCGGAAAAATACTCTCCGGCCTTTTTTTCAGCCTGACCGGATATCAAATCTTTAAAACCCCGCCCTATCAACTCGTCCGCGGCATATCCAACAATTCCAGCCATCACATCGTTGACATATGCGGTAATGCCCCTGCTGTCGATTACCCATACGCCCTCCCTGAGACAGCTAAAAAACTGCCGCAAAAAATCATCGTCCCGAGATGCGTCATTATTATTAAGCGGATTATAAAAATCGAATTCCCCAGATAACCCTTCTTCTATTTTCTTAATTTTCGCCATTTTTTCTCCGAATTAGACGCGAAAACCAAAAAGATAGAAATGCCATTTTTCACTCCCGAATTATTATAGCAGATAACCTATTAAAAAGACCAGTTTTCTATGAATATTTTCGAAATTTCAATAGACATTTCTTAAAAATAGCAGTATGCTAATACTTCGATAAAAATATATTATTTTAGGAGGCGATTATGGCACCTTATGAAGAAGTTACCCACACTAGTTGGGGCGGTAACATCAAAAACAGTTTTACGGGCTTTCTTGTTGGTATCGTTATGTTTATCGCCGCGTTCCCGCTTCTTTGGTGGAACGAAGGACGTGTTAATCTCGCGAATATCGCGAAAACCAGTGAGGTCGCCGAACCCGGGCAGGCCGGAAATATGAACGGCAAATTTGTATCGATCACAGGTGAAATCACCGCGGACACCCCGGTGTTTGATACCGTTTTCATGAAGTCCGGTAAGTATATTCGTTTAAACCGTTCCGTCGAATATTACGCATGGGAAGAAAATGTCCACACTAAAGAAAAGAAGAATGTCGGCGGGTCAAGCGATACTGTAAAAACATATACCTATAAGATGAGTTGGCAGTCGAGCCCAAAATCTGTAGGCGATTTTAATTCCAGCGGCGTCAATCAATGGGAGAACGAACGCAACGTTGTCATAAAAAATGTTGTTGAAACATATTCCAGCGATTCATTCCAAGTCAACACAGCGAAGATCGGTAAATGGATGCTGAGTCCCAACGATATCAATATCGACGTTCCCGGGGAAAAGATTTCGCTCGATGAAAAGAACGCCAAACTATCCGGAAAAATGAAGATTACCGACGGGAAGTATATTTATATTCCGTTCCTTGCATCCTCCTCCGGTGAAAACAACTTTAACGATATCCGCATCAGTTTTAACGGTCTTGTGAGCGGAACGAAAGTAACCGCGTTCGGCGAAGCGAATGGGAACTCGATCGACAAGTATAAGTACAGCGAAGACGAGAACGAACCCGCATTTTCGCGCGTGCTCTTGGGCGACCGCGCCACCGCTATTTCTACCCTGAACGCCGAGCACCAGATGCTGACATGGATACTCCGCGGCGTAGGATTTCTCCTCATGTGGATCGGCTTGTCGTCCCTGTTCGGCCCGCTTGTCTCGGTGCTGAACGTGCTCCCGTTCCTCGGCGACGTCGGCGGCGCTATCATCGGTATCATTACGTTTGTTGTCGCGGCTGTACTGAGCTTCCTGACCATTATCATATCGGCGATATTCCATAACATCATCGCACTGATTATTGTGGCGGTAATTATTATCGCGCTGATTGTAATCGTGATGTCGACTAAGAAGAAAAAAGCTGCGGCCGCTTAATAGAATACTAACTAACAACCCCCGTTCTGTCCCATTTCAGGGAGAGACGGGGGTTTATTTTTTCAGAAATAACCGTTTAGATATAGATAAATCCCTCGGTATTCGTTATAATATAATTGAAATCAGATATTATCGGGGCGTTTCCTGGTTATCATAACAGGGGGAAGCGTGGATATAAAAAAACGGGAAAAATTCTGCTTTCCGAAGGGACGTCTGAAAGCGTTGGTTCTGAGTTACGACGACGGCAGCGAGCACGACCGCCGTCTTGTCGATATGATGAACGCCAACGGGATTCGCGGGACATTCCATCTCAATTCCGGGAAGCTCGGCGGGGCGTATCATGTCCTGCCAGGGGAAATCGCCAATCTATACGCCGGCCACGAGATCTCCTCGCATACGGTCAATCACCTTCATCTGGAACAGCTCGACGACTCCGAAATCAGGCGCGAGGTGCTTAACGACCGTAAGGCTTTGGAAGACCTCACCGGGTACCCCGTACGCGGTATGTCAATTCCCTACGGCACCTACAACCAGCATGTCCTGACTCTCCTCCCGGAACTCGGAATAGAGTACGCAAGAGGGGAGGCCTCCGGCGATTCTGGAAAGTTCGACCTTCCGCAGTCGTTTATCCTCTGGCCATGCACCGCCCATCATACCAACGCGCTCCAGCCTGCGGAACGTTTCCTGAGCCTTATTCCGCTGCAGATGATGCTTTTTATTATTTGGGGACATAGCTACGAGCTTGACGGTTTTCTTTCCACCGATACCAGCAAGGGATGGAAATACATGGAATACCTTTGCGAACGGCTCGGTAAGCAGGAGGAAATCTGGTATGCCACACTGGTCGAGGTCATGGATTATCTCAAAGCGATCGATCAGGTGCGTTTTTCCGCCGATGAAACAATTGCATACAATCCGTCGGCAATACCGGTATGGCTGAAGCACAATAAACGCGCGATCGAACTGAAAGGCGGCGAATTGAAAAAGATACCCCCGTCAGAAGTTTCATGATATTCGATTCACACTGCCATTTCGGCATCCCGCTATTCGCGGGACAAGCTACTCCCCATCTTCATTGTTCGCTCTGTTTAGGTTGCAGTATCGTCGCTGTCTTTGCGGAAGCGGAAAGGTTTTATTCGGCAGCGACGCGCCTATCGCTGGGCCGGATACATACGCAAATTATACCGGGATGATAAAATCTATCCGTGCCGAGTTATCCCCGTCCGATGCGGAGGACGTGCTCTGGCGCAATTCGGCGCGCCTGTTCGGGTTCTGATTTTACTAAAGCCATATTATTTAATAAAATGCCTCTACTATTTCACCTATTTTATTGGTTACAGAATAATATTGGAACGATGATAATCTTGACAAGATTATCAGTATTCCTCATGATATTAATCATTGTAATATAAAATTTCTTTAAAATTCGGAGGATATTATGCGAAAGACCCTATTTTTATTACCGCTTTGCATACTACTTTCTACCTGTGATTTTTTTAAACAACTTCTTGAGCCTGAGGATATAGTTATATTAAGCGATAAAATACCTCCAATAATAACTATTTCATCCCATACTAATAAACAGCAAGTTTACACTTCTGTTGCATTAAGTGGTTTTGCTATAGATAAAGAAAGTGGGATCAATAAAATTATTATGATTCTTAACAATAAAACCAACGATATTGAATTGCACGGAGATCAGTGGTCATCTCCGGAAAAAATATTGCCAGTGGGGAACAATACTATTTCGTTTTTTGTTTATGATAATAATAAGAATGTCAGCTTTTTAAATATAACCTTGGAAAAGATTCTTTATCTTTCAGTCTCCCTGACAAACATTGAAGATTTTAGCGTATTTACTAATTTACCAGTCTCAATAGCAGGAATTGCATATATCGATTATCCAATTATTATTTCCAAGGTGGAACTTAGTACTAATAATTCTCCGTTTTTTATTATTACAAACGGTTTAAGTACCCAAAACATCAAATGGAAATACAATCTAAAATATTTACTAAATAACACAAACACGCTAGTTGTAAAAGCGATTTCCGGTGACGGGAGAACAAATTTTACAACGAATCATATCGTATATGCACGAACATGGCTTTGTGAAAAAAAATATGCCAGCGACGGTGCGCTCAGTGATGAATTTGGTTATTCAGTTGGTCTTTCGACTGACGGAACTTCCATCATAGTTGGAGCTCGAAATAATGATGATAAAGGAAACAATTCCGGTTCTTTTTACTTATATAAATGGAATGGAATTGCATGGTCTGAAAATATTTTTATTCCTTTGGACGGAATTGCTAATGCAAATTACGGTCATTCCGTAGGGTTATCTTCAAATGGAAACATTGTTATCACTGGTGTACCCTATGATGATGATAAAGGAACTCAATCCGGTTCTGTTTATTTATATAGATGGGAAGGGGGTATATGGAAAACAAATAAGTTTATTGCCTCAGATGGTTTATCAGGAGATAATTTCGGTCAATCTGTTTCAATTTCAGCTGCTGGAAATGTTGTGGCTATCGGTGCGATGGGTGACGATATCGCAGCAAATCCAGACCAAGGATCAGTATATGTATATAAATGGAATGGAACCGTTTGGGCAATAACAAATAAACTTATAACTCCAGATGGAGCGTTTGTAGACCGTTTTGGCTATTCTGTGTTTTTATCCGCGGATGGAAACGTTTTAGCAGCCAGTGCAAGGGATGATGATGACAAAGGAAGTGATTCAGGTTCCGTATATGCATTTATCTGGAATGGTGGTTCATGGGTGATGAGTAATAAATTCGTTCCACTTGATGGAGCTGCTAACGATTCTTTTGGATACTCTATTTCCCTCTCCCAAAATGGATCTTTTCTTGCCGTAGGATCCCCTTTTGACGATGATAAAGGCGTTGATTCTGGTTCCGTTTATATATTTCGATTAGTTGGAAGTGCTTGGGAAACAAATAAGATAACTGCATCAGATGGAATAGCTGGGGCAAATTTTGGTTTTTCTGTTTCTGTCTCAAAGGACGGTAACTCCGTTCTTATAGGTGCAAAGGGCGATGATGATAATGGCAGCCTATCAGGTTCTGTATACTTATATAAATGGAATGGAAGTATTTGGATGGAAAAGAAATTTAGCGCATATGATGGTGCGGTAAACGACTGGTTTGGGGTATCTGTTTCCCTTTCCGCAGATGGAAATAAGTTTGTTATAGGAAATAAAGGGGATAATGGAAATACTGGTTCTGTTTATTATTATGAGTATTAGAAATATTGAATTCTTGAAGTGAATAATAGTTTTTTTTCAATAACCCTACTCCCCGTCCGACGCGGAAAACGTGCTCTGGCGGAATACGGCGCGGCTGTTCGGGATGTAATCCGCGCTTCCCCTCAGCAAATCGAACATGTCGCCCTGAGCCTGCCGAAGGGTGCATTCGAAGGTCTCGAGGAGATTCGGTGTCTTCCCGCTACCTGACATCCTGTCATCGCCTGTCTGCCTTCGGCAGAAGGCAGGCGGGACTTCTCCCTTCCATGGGAGTCGCTTGACAAACTCCCGGTCTTGTATTACGATTCTATTCCCGGAGGTTTCCATGCCGCGTCTATCAATATTTTTTATTGTACTATTCCTGATGCCCTTGACCCTTTTCGCCAATAAGAACATTCCCGGAATGAAAGGGAAACTCGGCGCGACCGCCGGATCCGGCGCGCTCGACCTGTCCGACCTTAACCTGCGGCTCTCGTCGTACGGATTTCCCGCACTGCCGCAATGGTACTTTACTCTCGGCGGAATCTACCAGCTTTCCGACGGGCGGGTTCTCGGCGAGGTGGAGTATATCCGTTATATCAATAACTCCGCAGCTATGAATAATTTCATCGCGACTGCCGGAGGATGGTGTTCATGGGTCAACGTCGGGTACGCCCTGATCAACCTGCCGTTTCTGCAGATATACCCAATCGCGGGGATCGGGGGAGGCACGTTGAGCGTAAAGGTTACGGAGGATTTCTCCGCAGCAGGTTTCGATAATGTTCTTTTACAGACAAATAAGATTATCGAGTTGGAAAAAGCGACCTATACCGCATTCATCGGCGGGGGAGTGGATTTCGTAATCGATATGGGCGAGGATACTAAGATCGATCTCCTGCTGGGCGCACGCGCAGGCTATGTGTTCGACCTGTCCGGGTCGTCGGGATGGGCGTCGCAGGGAGTCGCGCTTCCGGGCGGCCCGTCGTCGGGATTCTCCGGCGCTCTTATCCGCGTCTTTATCGGCATCTCGGAGTAAGTCACTGCGTGACAGCTAATCCCGATATCATGCTGCGCTTATTATAAATTTGCAGCCCGTGATGATGAGCAGTAATAACTGAAAATATCAGAATCTGTCAGACAGCCTTCCTGCTGATAATAATGTCCCACAACAGCTTGAACACAGAAGTAATCAGCGAAAGCCCCCCGATCATCGCCCATATTTTCCAATCGTAGATGGGCAGGGTCTTGAATACCAAATTCAGCGGGGGGAGAAACACAATCGCCGCGATCATACCCGCAGTCACAAGGAAGAACGATTTCAGGAGCTTGTTCGGCGCGGATATCCGTTTCAGGAAACGCCCGTCGCGCAGCATGAAAACATGCATCTGCGGGGATAGAAGCGTGATTGTAAACGCCGCCGTCCCGGCAAGCAGGAAACGCGCCTCTTCGAATTTCTTCGCGGCATCGGAAGGAATAAACGCCGCAAACGAGGTGATCGACGCTATATTTTCAGGTGTGATATAATGATAAAACAGGACATAGCCGAGAGTGATCGCCGCCCCGAAAACAAAGCCCTCGATAATCATCCGAATACGTTCCGTCCGGCTGATGATCGGTTCGGAAAGCTTCGCCGGCTTCTTCTGCATAATCGTCTCGTCGGCGGAGTCGGTCGATATTCCGACGCCGGGGAACGATTCCATGACGACGTTCGACCAAAGGAGCTGTACCGGCAGAAGCGCGCTTCCGCCGAAAACGAATAACGGCGCGGCCAGTATCGCGACCACCTTCCCGAAATTATTGGTAATCAGGTAACGCACGAGTTTCTTCAGGTTCTGGTAGATCACCCGCCCCTCACGGATCGCTTTGACGATAGTCGAGAAGTTATCGTCGGTCAGTATGATATCCGCCGCTTCCTGCGACACCTGTGTGCCCGCGCGTCCCATCGCGATACCCACATCGGCCTTCTTCAGCGCAGGGGCGTCGTTAACACCGTCCCCCGTCATCGCTACGATATGATCCTTACTCTTCAGGGATTCGACTATTTTCAGTTTATCCAGAGGCGCTACCCGCGAATACACCCGCAGGTACTCCACCCGGGCTGCAAGTTCGTCGCCGGATAACTGCTCGAATTCGCGCCCTTCAATCGCCTGCTCGATATCGTCGGCAATCCCCACACTCTCCGCGATGGAGAATCCGGTCTTCTTGCTGTCGCCGGTAATCATCACTACGCCCACATTCGCGCCTTTCGCCTCGGCGATCACCTGCTTGACCTCGTCCTTCGGAGGATCGTAGATCATCGCCGCCCCGAGAAATACTCCCTCCCTTACCGCCGCGGCGTCGATTTTCTTGGCGGATGCACCCATCTTTTTCTTAACGAACCCGATCAGCCGGAATCCCTTTTCGGAACGGCTCGCGAGGTCGTGCAGGATACTCTGACGCATACTGTCGTCGAGATCGACGATTTCGTCTTTGATCAGGATATGTCCGCACAGGTCGAGCACCTTGTCGGGCGCGCCTTTGATATATACACCCTTTTCCCCGTGCGCGTCTTCAAGAAGAACCGCCGAGTACATCAGTTCCGACGAGAACGGGATACTGTCGACGGATTTATAGGTATCGAACTGCGCCGGTTTAAATCCGGACAGGATACCCGCCTTGATCAGCGACGTTTCGGTCGGATCGCCCATCTCGCTGACAATACTTCCGTCGCGCTCCTCCACCTTCGCGGTCGAGCATTTCACGGACGTCAGGAAAATATCGTGGATAGCCTGAAGTTCGCCGTCGGAGATGAGGCGGAAAATGTCGGACATATAATAAAATTCGTTATCGATATAATACTCGCGCACAGTCATCTTATGCTGGGTGATCGTGCCGGTTTTATCGGTGCAGATATAGTCGATATTGCCGAGGGTTTCGACCGACGATAATTTTTTGACAATGACAGAATTTCGCGCAAGCCGCTCTACCGCGAGAGAAAGCGCGATCGTGATCGACGCGGGCAATCCCTCCGGGAATACCGCGACCATGATGCTGATGGCGGACAGCAGTGGGAGTTCGATCAGTTTCATAAACATTTTAAAATCGGATGGTATCCCGCCCATAAAACGGGGTATCCCGGTTACGATCAGCACGACGACCGCGGAGAAGAACGCAAGCACCACGAGGTACTTGATCTCCTTGTCCAGCTTGACCTGAAGCGGGGTGCGTTCGTCCTCCGCTTCCTGTATGTTCTTCGCTATCTTGCCCATCTCGGTAAACGTCCCGGTCTTGACCACAATCGCGCGACCGTTACCGTTCAGAACCTTACTCGCGCTGAACAGCATGTTTCTCATTTCGTACAATCTGAGCTTATCGCCTGGAATAGGCTTCACGTCCTTATTGATCGGCTCGCTTTCCCCGGTGAGATGCGCCTCGTCGACCAGCATACCCGACCCTTCAAGAATACGCGCGTCCGCCGGGATAATATCCCCCGACTCGAACACGATGATGTCCCCGGGAACGATGAATTTCGACGCGATTGTCTCGATATTACCATCGCGTACGACACGGAAATGAGGTGAAAGAATTTTCCGCAGCGCGTCGACCGCCTTTTCAGCCTTACTGTCCTGCACGAGGCTGATTATCGTATTGATCAGCACAACTCCGAGGATGGCGCAGCCTTCTATGATATCGCCGATCATGAACGAAAAAACGGTAGCCACAAACAGGATAATCACCATCGGCTCTTTCAGCGATTCCCAAATTTTCTCGATGAGGCTCTTTTTACGTACCTCTCCGAACTCGTTGGGACCGTACTTCTGGAATAACTGCGTCGCCTGTTCCATCGTCAGGCCGTTCGGCGAACTGCCGAGTTTTTTAATCGATTCCTGCGCGGATATCCCTGAAAATTCCGAAAGTTCGGGCTGCATATTTTTCCCCTCGTATTTTATCTATAGGCATGCGGAAAAGATAATACCTGAGTATTATAGGATTTCGGGCGCTCCCTGTCAAATATGTGCTGTGCACATCATTCCCGATTTCAAGATATCATCTGAATATGCAGTCGGCCCGCGATAATGTGTATCAATACGATTCCCCATTAGGCATGGAATTTTGACTCTGTTTATCGAACGTATTAAAATGTGTACGAATATTTTGGAGTTATTATGAATGAACATACAATTGACAACTGGCTGCGCTTATCCGACTACGATTTGGAAACTGCGAGAGCGATGCAAAAAACAGGACGTTACCTATATGTCGCGTTTACATGTCATCAGGCAATAGAAAAGATCCTAAAAGCTGTCCATATAAAATCCACGCAGACTACTCCGCCTTATACCCATAGCCTTATGAAACTGTTAAAAGACACGGGATTAATCAATGAATTAAATTCCAACCAAACCGCTTTTATCGAAGAAATGAGCGTCTATTATATAGAATCCCGTTATTCCGAGGAAATTGAAATCATTCAATCGGAACTCACACCTGAAAAAAGCAAGGAAATATTATTGAAAACGGAGGAATTCCATAAATGGCTCACCGGCAGGTTATAGATTCCATTAAACGGGATGTCATTCGTTTTTATAATATCATCCGCAAGGAAATGCCCGTAACAAATGGATTTCTTTTCGGTTCCTACGCGAAAGGAACATCCGGTAAATCCAGTGATATCGATGTGGGGATTATTCTTGACATAAGGGATAGGCGCGATAAATTTAAAATAAACGCCAGAATGCTCGGTTTTGCGATGGATATCAATCCCGATATCGAACCTTATTGTGTCACTATCGACGAGTGGAACTCCCGCGAACCCGCGAGTATCTTGAACGAAATCGCAAAAAGCGCGATCATGATCGATGCATTGAGCGCCGGGTTATCGTAAGTTGACCGCTCGAAACAAAAAGTCTGCTTCTCCTGACAATATTACGCGGCTTCTTGCGTAATATCCCCCGTCATAGTATACTAATTTTATTCTACGGGCGGAAGTCTATGTTTACAGAACTGCTGCAGTTAAAATATTTCGCCATCCTCGAAAGTATCGTGCTGATGACTGTCTTCATCTACTACGGGCACGGCCGCGTGCTGTCCAAATATTTCGACGATAATAAAGCATACCGACTCCACTTTCTCGCGGCGTTCGTCCTCTTTTTCATCGTCCCGCTCGGTACTCTGTTCATCTACGGTAAAAACCCCATGGACTTCGGGCTGAAGCTCGGGGATTGGCAGAACGGCCTGTTATGGGTCGCAGGGGGATTTGTCGTCGCGGTAATCATTGCGATTACCAATTCGCCGATACCTGAAATGCAGGAGCAGTACCCGTTCTCGAAAAAGGCTATGGATTCGCCGCGTTCGTTTTTTACGTTCGAACTGACTTACTTATTCCTTTATTATACCGGATGGGAATTCCTGTTCCGTGGATTTATGCTTTTCACGCTCGCGGAGATCGACCCTGTTCTCGGTATACTTGTGCCGGTGATCCCGTCCGTGCTTCTCCATATCGGGCATCCCGCGTCGGAAACATGGAGCGCCATCATCGCAGGCGCGCTGTTCGGTTATATCGCGTGGAGCACCGGATCGATCCTTTACCCTTGGCTTATCCATGCCGCGTTCGGGATATCGATGGATATCGCGATCTACCTCCGCACGAAAGGACGGAAGACCCATGCGGCTTCGTGACGATATTATCAAACGCGCTATCGCGGATTATATGCACGGGGATCGGGACGGCGCGCTCGCGGTATTCCGGAAAGAAACCGACCTCTATATCTATAATTTCCCGCGTATGTCGTACCGGAAAGACCTCGATTTCTGTTCCGACTTTTATCTCTATGTGACGGGACGTCTCGACGGTATCCTGCGGAATTACCCGCTCGACGCGAATATACAATTCAAGACATGGTTCAACTATGTCCTCCGCAACCAGATGATCAGCTATATCCGTTACGCGTGTCCCGGCGAGCCTGTGGAACTGACGGTCGAGAATATCGACGATTATCCCAGCCCCGATATCATTTCCACCGATCAGGCCGATTTCACGGAACTCCGCGAGGGCCTTTCGAAACTACCGCCGAATGACCGTGTGGTCATAAAATTCTACTATCTCCCGGAGATGATCGACGCGGACGATATCCGCGAGGCGTGCGCGTTATTCGGTATCCCGGTCAGCACCGCGCTCTCGATCCAGCGAAGCCTGATCGAGGCGAATTACGCCGATATCCGCCGTATCCGTGACGTATCCGCCAAGACCGCCGAACTGAACACGAAACTGAGCGCACTGAAGCACCGTCTGTATACTGTAAAAGCACTCGACCTGGGGGAAAAGAATTCGCTCCTCGAAAAAATCGCGCGCCTCGAGGTCGCCCGGAACAGGGAGATCCGGAGGCTGGAACTCCCCGACCGTAAGGTATTCCAGGAATTCACCGTCCTTTTTAAGAATATCCGTCTCGCGCAGTACCGTCTGTCCAACGCGAAAAAGCGGCTGAGGTTCGAGGTGCTGAAGATTCTCCGCAGTAAAGATGAAGGAGCGTAGCCATGTTCGGATGCGGTAAATTCGACGAAACTGTCATGCTCGCTTATATTTTCAGTCTCTCCGGCCATCACACCCTCGATCATGAGACGATCGGAAAAATTGACGCGCATCTGATGGAGTGCGGGGAATGTCTGACGCTTGTGACCGAACTGAACCGAATCGAGGCGGCGACAAGTTCCGCTCAGCCGGTGCATATCTCCCTCGGGAATACGGAGTGTTCGGCCGAACCGGGGTACACCGTGGAATTCTCCGCGGCGGTGCCTGTGCGCGGGACCGGGCAGTCCGGGATGATTGCCTCCTACAGTATCGACACCCCCGCGTCGGAAATCAGGATACTCCCGTCGGACGGCGGCCTGTATAAGATACAGATCGCGTTCCGGGAGGCGTTCGACGATTATATCGAACTGCGTTCGCCGGAAGCGTCCGCGCCCGAATTCCTGAAAAAGCCCGACGGCGGTTCTGTTGAAATACGCGCGGTCAGGCCCGGCAAGTACACCCTGTCGTTCGGAAAAACCGTCCTGCATCTCGAAATCCGTCCGGACAAATAAATATTTTCCGAGTTACGCACAGTTTTCTGGAAAAAATTTTTCAAATCCTCGGAAAAATACTATAATAAAACTCGCCGGGTATTTCATCAGAAATCTCCCGGCGCAGATCGTTCATGTAATCGGGGAGAGGAATGGCGAATTACTTAAAATCAATCGAAATAGGCGGATTCAAATCGTTCCCGGTCAAATCGCGGATCGAACTGATGGACGGCATCACCGGGATAGTCGGGCCGAACGGATGCGGGAAGTCAAATGTGGTCGAGGCCATCAAATGGGTGCTCGGCGAACAGAGCGCGAAGAATATGCGCGGCGAAAAGATGGAAGACGTCATCTTCAACGGGACGAAGGAACGCCCGCCGATGGGGATGGCCGAGGTCAGTATCACGCTCAACAACGATTCGAAATGGCTCCCGATAGAGTTTTCCGAGGTCAATGTCGCCCGCAGGATATTCCGTTCCGGCGAGGGACAGTACTATATCAACAAATCGAAAGTACGCCTCAAGGATATGGTGGAGCTTTTCCTCGACACCGGAGTAGGCCGCGACAGCTACGCCATATTCGAGCAGGGCAAGATCGACCGCCTGCTGTCCGAAAGCCCTATCGAACGACGTTTTCTGTTCGAGGAATTCGCGGGCATATCGAAGTTCAAATTCCGCAAGGAAGAGGCAGAGCGCAAGCTTGAAAACTCCCGCCAGAATCTCGAACGCCTGAACGATATCGTGATCGAACTGGAAAAAGAGGTCGAAAGCCTCCGCTCGCAGGCCGAGGACGCGAATAAGTTCAACGCCCTCCAGACCGACCTCAAGACCCTCGACGCTAAATTCGCGGCGCTCCGTATAAAAAACATCCAGAAAGAAATAGACGCGCGTATCGCAGAAAAAAACCAGCTCACCCAGAAACAGAAGGAACTGTCCGACGTGTCGCGGGAACGCGAGGACTCGATGCTCGCCACCGATCAGGATATCCAGACCCGCGAAGTGGATTTCCGCGCGTACGACGAACAATTCGCGCTGATGGAGAAAGAGTACGCCGCGGTCAGGTCACGCCTCGAAAGCAACCGCGAGCGCGTCCGGTCCCAGACGGAATGGCTGTCCGGGATGGAAAACCGTATCAAAGAGGAAATGGAACGCCTGACGGCGCTCGGCGGGGAACTCAAGCAGAAGGAACAGGACTCCCTCGGCATCAATGTCGAGAAGGACGAGTCCGCGTCCGCGATGAACGATATCCAGCGGCAGATCGACGAGGTATTCGTGAAGATAAAATCGCTCGACGAGACCATTCTCTCCAAATCGCGCACCCTCGGCTTCGACAGGATTATCACCAAGGACGATATCGAACGCCAGCGTCAGGAGATAGTCGCCCTGCGGACCCGTCTCGAAAACTACCGTGTGTCGATCGAGGAGAAATGGGAGATCGGGCGCAACTTCGAGAACGAGCGCGCCGAGAAAAATTCACAACTCGAGGGTTTTTCCCGCGACCTCGAAACCCTGAAAAACGAACTCGACAAGATTATCAAAGAAATAGACCTTTCCCTCCAGAAGGAAAAAGAGATCCGCGAATCGAACCGGAAGATGGGCGAGGAAATCCACGAGCTTCAGGTGCGCCTGAAGTCGATGGATAAGGCCATCATGGATTCCCTCGAACGCCAGTCCGCCGAACTGAAAAAATTCACCGAACGCAAACCGATGCTCGACGCCCGCCTCGAGGCGGCGTTGTCCCGTCTCACCGGGGCTATCGAGTCCGGCGCGAAGTTGGACGATATCCTCGCAATAGTCTCCGATCTCAGGACGAATTTCAGCGAGTACGGGAAGTATTACGAGAATATCCTCGGCATCCTATACAGCGACGAGGGCACGTACACCCAGAAGGAAAATATCCAGACCCGTATCGAGAAACTGACCGGCACGATCGCGTCGAACGAGCAGAAGCTCGAAGAGACCCGCGCGCGCCTCCGCGAACTCCAGGGCGTACGTTCCGATATCCAGAACGCATACAACAAGAACGAGTTCGAGACATCTTCGCTCCGCAAGGAAATCCAGAAGCTCGACGAACAGATCGCGACCAACCATTCCGCGCTCAAGTTCCTCGAAACCCAGATCGCGTCCCATTCGGACATGATCAATAAAAAGGAAACCCTCATCGAATCGATGATAACTGTGGTGGAGGAGTACGAACGGGATATTCAGGAATTCCGCTCGGCGAGAAGCGCGCTCGGCGAGGAACTGAACGGGAAAAAGATCGATTTCGCTCGTATCGACGAGCAGTATAAATCAGTCCGCAACGAAATGGAGCGTATCCGTCACCAGATGGGGGATATCGAGCGTCACCGCGAAAATTTCGAGAACGACAAGCGGAACACGTTCGCCTCGCTCGAAGAACTGAAGAACGGTATCGCAGAAGACTCGCTTTCGGTCGAGAGCCTTACACAGAAGATCGAGGCCGGGAAAATCGAGCGAGAGAAAAAGCTCAAACAGGTCGACCAACTGAAAACATCCCGTAAACAGATAGAGTTCCAGATCAAGGAACTGAACGACCAGAACATGAAGATCGAGAAGCAGATGATGGAACTCGAGAACGCGATCGGAGAACGAAACGGCACATTGCAGAGTATCGCCGAGAACGCGCTCAACACCTACGGTATCGATGTGCGGGAAATCCCGGTCCATGAGGGCGATAATATCGACACGATCCACGCCGATATCAAGCGTCTCCGCGCGGATATCGCCCGCCTCGGAAACGTCAACTTCCTCGCCATCGAGCAGTTCCAGGACGCGAAGGAACGCCTCGAGTACCTACTCAACCAGCGCGGGGATGTCGAGAAGGCGATGGCCGATATTCAGGGACTTATCAACGAGACCAACGAGAAATCCGCCGACCAGTTCCGCCGTTCGTTCGAGGATATCCGTGTTGCGTTTAAGAAAATATTCGGGCGTCTTTTCGACGGCGGGAAGGCCGACCTCATCCTTGTCGATAAGGAAAACGTACTCACATCGGGAATCGACATATTCGCGGAACCGCCGGGAAAAAAGCTCCAGAGCATCTCTCTCCTGTCCGGGGGTGAACGCGCGCTGGTGGCTATCGCGGTCATATTCGCGATACTCTACCTCAAGCCCACTCCGTTTGTGATCCTCGACGAGCTGGACGCGCCGCTCGACGACGACAATATCGAACGGTTCAAAAAACTGCTCTCGGAGTTCCGTCAGACGAGCCAGTTCGTCCTCGTGTCGCATTCGAAGTCAACCCTCGAAGTGTGCGATGTGCTCTACGGTGTCACGATGGAGGAACTCGGCGTGTCGAAGGTCATCAACGTCGCGTTCGACGAAGCCCAACTCCTGTTCAAGGACGAGTCCTAACGGGCGCTGCAGAGGGATATTCCTCCGATTGCGGGTCAGAAATACCGCCTGACGTTTTTACAGTACTCCCCGTACTCCTTTCCGTACCGTTCCGCCAACACCTTTTCCTCGGAGAGTGTGATAAGGTGCGCAAGCCCGGCGTAGAGGACGCTCAGCGTCACTATCGGGAACGACGCCCCTGTGATACCCATCCCGAGGAATACGAGCGACTCAGAGACAAACATCGGATTCCGCGACACGGAGTACATCCCGTCGGTGACCAGCTTATCCGCCGGGGCGCTCATGAAGTGGATAAACGTGATGATCCAAATTACGAGGGCTGCCGCGAAAATGATATTCCCGGCGATAAACAGGATACCGTCGTCGACGGGCACCCACACCGTGTAAATCAGGATTGCGATATACACCGCAAGAAACAGGTAGAATACGATTTTTTGCGGGATGGTTTCCGTCGGGAATCCTGCCATCTTCGTCACCTTGTTCTTGGGCAGGAAAAGAAGCGGAAGATACATCACCGCCAAAGTAAATAACGAATAAAGCCACATGTTCCAGAACCCGACGCCCAATCCGGCGAACCATTTCATAGAAACTCTCCGCATTAAAGTTTGACATATTCCGGTTAGATGACTATATTGTACGTTGTTAAAGGAAATATATCAAGGCGGTATCATGGAAACCAAGGAATCGATCACCGAACTCGACGGTTATACATTTTATTACAGTTTTCTTTCCGGCTCGAAAAAAATCATGGAACACCAGCACGATTTGAACAAAATGAACGTGTTTCCCGTGCCCGATGCGGATACGGGGACGAATATGGCGTCGACCATCCGTTTTATCATCGACAACACCGCTCCGAAGGAATCGTTCAAGGAGACCGTGGATTCTATCGCGGAGGCCGCTCTCGACGGCGCGCGCGGGAACTCAGGGGTGATCCTCGCGCAGTTTTTCTACGGCCTGAGCCGCAGTTTCGGGCAGGAAGCAAAGGTGCTGATGCATAACTTCTCCGACGCCGTGAAGAAAGCGGTCGATTACACCTATCAGGCTATCGCAAAACCGGTCGAGGGAACGATCCTCACGGTTATCAAACGATGGGCGGGATTTATATCCGAAAATGTCCATAAGACCATCGACTATGTGAAAATGTTCCATGATTCCTATAAAGTCGCCCATCATTCGATGGAGAACGAGCGGATGGATATCCTCAAGAATACCAATAACGTCGACGCGGGAGCGAAGGGATTCGTGCTGTTCCTCGAGGGCATCAACGAGTTCATGCGCGACCGGAATATCGAATCGCTCCAGCATCTGACGCAGGATATCGTCCTGATCGAGGCCGAGGACGAGACTATCCCGCTCGAAATGGGTAAATACCGTTTCTGCACCGAGGCCCAGCTTTCGGGGACAGCCCTCGATAAGGACAAGATCCGCGCGCGGATCGAAAAATGGGGCGATTCGCTCGTAGTCGCCGGCTCCGAGAAGAAGGTACGCCTGCATATCCATACGGACAATCCCGCCGAGTTCTTCCAGGATCTCTACGGGTACGGGGATATCGTGTACCAGAAGGCCGACGATATGCGCCGCCAGTTCGAATCGGCGCATCACCGGAAGGCGAAAATCGCGATTGTGACCGATTCGGCATGCGACCTCCCCCAGCAGCTCCTCGACCATTACCAGATTCATATGCTCCCGATCAATATCCACTTTGGAAAGAACCATTTCCTCGATAAAATCACGATCACTCCGCATCATTTCTACGACCTGGTCGAGACAAGCCCGGTCTACCCAACTACGTCGCAGACCAACGAGAGCCTGTTCCTCAGCCAGTACTCGTTCCTCAGTTCCCATTACGACTCCGTGATCGCGCTCAATATGTCCGCCAATCTCAGCGGAACCTATAAGAACAGCGCTTCCGCGGCGCAGAGGATCGCGTCCGAGCACGGCAAGCCGATCTCCGTGATGGACTCCAAGACCCTATCCGGTTCGCTCGGCCTGATCGTCCTGCGTACGGCGCAGGCTATCGAGGCGGGAAAGTCCCACGAAGAAGTCACGGGGCTAATTCAGGAATGGATCGCGAAATCGAAACTGTTTGTCGCGGTCAAGACGTTGAAGTATATGGTGCGCGGCGGGCGTGTCAGCGCGATGAAGGGCGCGATCGCCAATCTCCTGCATATCAAACCGATCATCACCATCACCGAGGAAGGAAAAACTCACAATTTCTCGTCGGCGTTCAGCCAGAAGGGGTTACTGAAAAAGATCGATAAAACGGTCGAGGAATTCGTAGCGGCGAACAAGATTTGGAATTACTGTATCGTGCACGCGCATAATATGCCCGAGGCGTTGAACTACGCGGCCGATATGGAGAAGATTATCGGGAAACCGCCCGCCTATATCCAGGATATTTCTCCCGTGATCGGCGTGCATGCCGGATGGGGGACTGTCGGAATCGGGTTACTGCCGGAATAGGAAGGACGCATACATTTATATCGATAAATTATAACTATCATTGCTTCTCAAATCCTCACGGATTTGAGAAGCAATTTGTTTTTAGCATCATCTATTGAATAAAACAGGCCGCTTCAACCCGAGTATCGATAATTTCCTACCGCTGGGTTCACGGTGACATTCTAAAATTTCACTATTATAAAATATTCCCCTCATTCTGTAACCTTCACCTGATTTCCGGGTATATCCGGTAACCGCTCAAATGGAGGTTACCATGAAACATTTCATATTATTCATTGCGTTCGCCGCATTCGCAGGGTGCAGTACGGAAGCCGTATCAGGCGGGACATATACCCTGCCGGGCGATACTCTGACCGTCACCGCTCCCGCCACAGGCGCGGTGCTGATGACGCCGTTTACTATCACAGGCGCGAGAGGCGGGGCGATCGCCGACGTGCAGGTTAAGACCGGTACGGTCACCAAAAGCGCCGATCTGAGCGCCTCCGGATGCAGCGCCGTTATCGGTACGAACGAAATCAGCCTGGGCAACGTCCAGATTACGATAAACGGGAAGGACTCCGGCGGGACGATCATCAAGACTCTTTCTATCTTCGTCTCGGTCACCAATAACGGGACATCCGCATATCTGGTCGAGCTCTCCGGCACGCTCATCAGCAATTTCACGTCCCAATGGAAGGTGTATGCCGACGCGGGCGCGAAACAGTTTATCGGGACAGTCGATCCCGTTTCCGGCGCGTTCGTCATCCCCATCGAGGGGGGTATCGGGCCTGTGAAACTTCTCGCGTTCCGCGACGATAACTCAAGCGGTATGTTCGATGCGGGCGAACCGGTATCCGGCGACCAGCCTCTCGTTACGGTCGGTACGACCAATCTCGCCGGACTGAAGATCGTAATCCCGCTCATCCTGAACTACACCGTCAGCGGCACGTTCGCCGGAAATATCTACGGCCTCCCGATGGGCGTCGCCGTATTCAATAACGATTCCCTCGACGTGCATTACAGCGCTCCGTCGGCCGCGGCCAGTATGCCCTACTCATTCACGTTCCAGGCCGCCGCGAATAACGAGATCAAGGTCTATTACTATATCGACGATAACGCCGACCAGAAATGGAATTACGTGAACGCCAACCCGTTCAATCTCGACGCGGAGACAGCGTGTCTGGTCAACGAATTCGGGCTGATCACCCTGACGAATACGGTCAATATCGCGCTGACCGGGAAGATTATCAACGGGACGCTGTCCGGCGATACAACCGGCTTCAACCGCGTGCAGGCGTCGTTCAATAGCGGCGTTATCTACTCCACAGTCGGTGCTGGAACCTATGCGATTAAATTCTACCTTTCCAGCAATTCCCCGGCGGTCAATATCGGCACGGGCGACCTCTTTGTTTTTATCGACACGGATAACAACAAGTTATGGCAGAACGGCGAATCCGCGGTGGGCTATACGAATACTGTTTCCATCGGGAACGGTTCGGCAGTCTCGACGAATACCGCCGATTTCACGATCAAGAAATTTTCGGTCTCGGCGAGTATCTCGGGTACCGACGCGTCAAGCTTCTCGCTCCAGTATAAAGACGACTGGAAGAACGAGACTCAGCCTGTCACGTCGTATGTATGGAACTCGTACGTGTTCGGGGATATCACCAACTCGGTCACCCTGTCGGCGTTCCGCGACTATAACGCCAACTCCACACCCGATCCGGCGGCCGAACCGGTATTCACCTATACCTTCGTATTGTCGAATATCACCGCGCTATCGACGAATTTCACCCTTCAGCGGACAATCACGGCTGTAGTCACCAACGGTACGGTATCGCCCGCCTACAGCTACCCGATGATATTCTTCGGGATCGGTTCGGCGAAGGTCTATCATGCGCTCGGGAACGTCACGCTGACGAATTACTGGAATGTGAACTCCGGCGCCTATCTCGCGACAGTCTACGCGTTCAACGACGCGAATAACGACGGGAAACGCGGCGGGGGCGAACCGATCATATCGCTCAACACGGTTTCCATCTCGAATTACGTGAGCGTCACGAACCTGACCCTGAATTTTTAGGTCCCCTATAGATTCCGGCGGCCGTTGTTTTAGCACAGCGGCCGCTATTTTATTATGGATTATTAGGAAATTTTTACGGCGGAAATCCTGATTCTGAAATTATCGAGCGCCTCGGGCGTCCGGGCATCGAATGAGTTGTATGTCTCGAATTCGCCGAAACCGTTCTGTTCGAGCAGGTACTCCAGTTCGGCGAAAGTGAATATCCCGAACGAATGGAGCTTATCGGCTTCTTCAATTTTCGTACCGCCCCGGAAGCGTTCGAAATGGTCGTAATGGTTCATGATGCATTTTACGAAATCGAACTCGTGACGGACATGCCGGGTAACCCTGTCGCCGTGAAATTCGACCTCCGAGTCTTCCTCGGGCTTATAGTTTTTCAGGATCAGCGGGAAATTGATTACTTCGATAAAGATAAGCCCGCCGGGTTTCAACGCCCGGCTGCAGTTTTCCAACGCGAGCGCCCGGTCGTCGACCGTCTGCAGGTACTCGAACGGCCCGTTTATCGATAGGACCGCGTCGAAATAATTCGTTTCGTCTATTTCCGTAAACCCTTTCCTAAGGACGCGGATATTTGTATTTTCGAGTTCCTTCGCCGCGAGATAGTATTGCCCGTCCGGCTCATACCCCGTCACATCGTGCCCGTCCCCCGCGAGAAGTTCGAGCATCCGCCCGGTACCGCACCCGATATCCGCGATATTCAGTTTTCCGGCGGGGCGTTTCCTTCCGAGGAGCCATCGGAAAAAGTCCCGCACGGTTATAGAATCGGAATCCCCGGAATAGAACGCATTATAGAAACTCGATTGAGCGTTACTTGTCGGCATTATTTCCCCATCTTCCGTTCGAGCGTGATCATCGCGACACAGTTCTTCGCACGTTTATTTGCGAAAAAGCCGTTGCTGGAATACTTCTCCCCGAAATTATGATACTCTTTCAGGATAACGATGCCGTGGTTATGGCAAAACTCGCGGAAATCCCTCAGAGTTACCAGATGGATATTCGGGGTGTTGTACCAGTCGTAGGGGAAGGTTTTCGAGATCGGCATCCTTCCGTTCAGGAAGAGTTTCAGCGGCATCCGGTAATATCCGAAGTTCGGGAAGCTCACAATACCGTACTGCGCGACACGCAGCATATCGAGCATCAGTTCGTCGGGGTGCTGGACTACCTGCAGTGTCTGGCTGAGCACCATATAGTCGAACGTATCGTCCTTGAAATTGGACAATCCCTCGTTCAGGTCCTGATGGATCACCGGAATGCCCTTTTTCATACAGGCTATGGTTTTCTCGATATTGATATCGATCCCCATACCTTTGACGTCCTTCGTCTTGATCAGGTATTCGAGAAGCGCGCCGCTTCCGCAGCCGAGGTCGAGTACCCAGTTGTCGTCTTCGATCAGGGACGCGATCACCCCAAGGTCAAGGCGGTCGTCTATTTTCACGAATTTTTTCACATGATTATTTACCACTTTTCCTCCCAGAACATCTCGTTGTTATAAGTGGCATCAATGAATGTACCGATCAGGCGGGTCTCCAGTTCGTATTCCAGCAGGAACGCGTCATGCCCGTACGGCGAATCGATATTGACGTAGGAAACATCCTTCCCGGCCTGCACGAACGCGTCGAGCATCTCCTCGGACTGATACGGCGGGAAAAGCCAGTCGGACGTAAACGAGAGGATGATGATACGCGCCTTAACAAGGTCGAGCGCCTTCTCGAGACTGCCCTCCCCGTAATATCCAGCCACATCGAAATAATCCATCGCCTTCGTCACATACAGGTACGAGTTGGCGTCGAAACGCTCAACAAATTTAGTACCCTGATAATCGAGGTAGCTCTCCACCTTGAACTCCGACGAAAAATCGAAGCTGAATTTTTCGCTGCTTTGAAGCCTGCGCCCGAATTTCTCATGCATGGATTTGTCGGAAAGATAAGTGATATGCCCGATCATACGGGCGATAGACAAACCCCGCGCGGGTATTTCCTTTCCGTAGTAATTGCCTCCCTGCCAGTTGGGATCCGAAATGATGGCATTCCGGCCGACCGCGTCGAACGCGATACTCTGCGCGGAAAGACATGCGGTAGACGCGATAATGATCGCGGAACGCACCGAATTAGGAAAACGCAGCGACCATTCCAACGCCTGCATACCCCCCATCGAACCGCCCGTCACTGCGAGAAGTTTCTCGATTCCCAGAAAGTCCACTAACTTCTTCTGCACCTTTACCATATCCCCGATGGTAACGACCGGAAAGTCCATCCCGTACGGTTTCCCCGTCCCCGGGTTGATACTTGACGGCCCAGTCGTACCGACGCATCCTCCGAGTACATTGGAAGAGATCACGAAAAATTTATTCGTGTCGAACGCCTTCCCGGGCCCGATCATGTCTTCCCACCAGCCCGGCTTCCGGTCGTTCCCGGCATGATACCCCGCCGCATGCGCATCCCCGGAAAGGGCGTGGCAGACAAGAATCGCGTTATCTCTTTCATTATTCAGTACACCGTATGTCTCATAAGCTACAGTAATTGGGCCGAAGCTTTTACCGGAATCCAGTACCAGGTAGTCCTCTTCTTCTTCAGCGAATGTGAAATACTCCGTCTTGACTAATCCGACAGAGTTTTGCGATGATTCCATCTCGTTTTCCTTCCAGAACATCTCATTTTTTTGGAATATATTAACTCTATTCCGCCATTCTGTAAATAAAAATGATAAATATTTTAACGAATAATTCTATAACAGTTGACTAACGCCGTTTATACATTAATATAATCAGGAAAGAATATGCCATGAGATAGCGGAATGCGAAAGATCATCGTACTTGTCCTGTGCGGAATTGTTTGCTCATCGTGCGCTCTGAATAATATCGATTATATATCCGGAAATGCGGCCGGAGGTGTTACCGATTTTTCCGCGCTGCAGTACAGGTCTAATACGATTATCAATCTGGAAGGGGGTTGGGAATTTTACTGGAACCGTTATCTCACCCCGAAGGATTTTAAAACCTCCAAGTTTAAACCCGACCTTTATCTGAATGTCCCCAATGTCTGGAATAATTACGAGATAGACGGCCAAAAAATTCCCGAACAGGGATTCGCCACCTACCGCCTTGTACTGAAAAACTTACCCCCCCTGAAGAATTTCGGGCTTTTTATCAATAACGTCGGGGTCTGTTTCCGTTTATATATAGACGGGAAAGAAATCGGTTCTGTCGGCGTTCCCGGCACAAATCAGGCAACCACCGTACCGAATTACCGTTCTACTTTATACCCGTTCATGACAACAAATAAAGACGTCGAGATTATTTTTCATATCGCCAATTTTCAATACTCGCGCGGCGGCATATGGTATATCCCCCGTTTCGGGGAATTATCCGACCTGATACGCGAGGTTAACCAGTCGTTCGGTCTCGATTATTTTCTGCTGGGCGCGCTGATCATTATGGGAATCTACCATCTCGTTCTATTCATTCTCCGCCGCGAGGATATCTCTACCCTGTTTTTCGCGATACTCTGTTTTTCAGTTACGCTTCGGGTAATCGCAACAGTCAATAACCTGATCACCCACTTTTTTCCGGGAATACCATGGGATCTTATGGTCAGACTCGAATACTACTCGTTTATAATCCCGACCGTCTCCTTTCTCCTGTTTATCACAGTAGTACTGAAAAATTATATTATAAAGTATTATCATTGGGCGGTTTACTTCATTTCGGGGGTATACAGTATCATCGTCCTGATCACGCCGCCGGAATTCTTTACCCGCTACATGTACTACTATCTTGCGGTTTTCGGGATCTCCATCTTCTATATCCTGATCGTTTTGACACGCGCAACCCTGCGGAAGAATCTCGAATCGTTTGTCCTATTGGGCGGATTTATCGCCTTATTTGTGGCAACCATGAACGATATATTATTCTACAGTTATATATTTAATAAACTCGGCACAATGGGGCCTTTGGGAATATTCCTGTTCTTTTTCGCGAAATCGATCGTGCTCTCGATCCGTTTTTCCAACGCATTCAGGACTGTGGAAACGCTGTCGCTCAATCTCGAGAAAAAGATATACGAACGCACCCGCGAATTGGAATTGGAACGGAATAAGCTGAAATTTAAAAATAAAATGGTCGAAAAAGAAATGGTGCTTGCGCGCAATATCCAGAGGGAATTTATCCCTGAGACCCCGCCGATGAAAAATATCGCGCTTTATTATAAGCCGATGTACGCGATCGGCGGCGATTTCTACGATTTCGTCCGTTTTCCCGATCCGAACCTGCTCGGGGTGTTTATCAGCGACGTATCGGGGCATGGGATACCCGCCGCGCTGGTTACTTCGATGATAAAAAGCAGCCTTCTCGAAATCGCCCACAACAACCTGAACCCTGCAAAGGTCATGTCCCATCTCAATCATTCGCTGTTCGATCTGACCGCGAATAATTTTATCACCGCATTCTACGGCATTTTCGATTTTAGTACCGAAACCTTCCACTACTGCAACGCGGGGCATCACCCCCCGTTTATCCTTACTTCCGATACTGTTCTCAGGCTGGCGAGCAGAAGAAGTCCGCCCCTCGCGCTTTTCGATAATACCGCACTCCGGAAACAGAAGAAACAGTACCAGAATAAAAAGATCATTCTCAACAAAGGCGCAAAGGTACTGCTTTACACCGACGGCCTCTCCGAGACTGTGCCGAGGGACTCGCAACAATTCCATCCTTATGAGGATATCATCGATTTCGAGACAGGGATGTTTTTACAGATTCTCGACGATATCAAGCATGAATCCGCGCACGCCATCGTCAAGACCCTGCGGGATAAGCTGATCCGCTTCCGGGGCGACGAGGAGTTCGACGACGATGTCAGTATTATCTGCTTCGAAATATAGGAGGATACTGTGAAAAAGTATATTGTTCCGGCAGGGTTTCTTTTTATTTTATTTTTCATCTGCGGTCATGCACTGGCTAAAGGGGATATCGCCCTTCCGAAACCCCCGTCGAAAGCGGGAATGGATATCGCGGAAGCGCTTCAGAAACGGATGTCCGTCCGCGAATTTTCCGTAAAGAAAGTATCTGTCGAAGACCTGTCTTTTATCCTCTGGGCTGCGATGGGACAGAACAGGCCGGACGGCAAACAGACAATCCCCTACGCTATGGGATACCAGTACCTGAAGCTCTATGTCGCCTCGGCGGACAGGGTATTCCGGTATATTCCTGAGAAGCATATCCTGAAGCCGGTCAGCGATAAAAACGAAATGAAAAATCTCGGTAAGCAGGCGTATATCGCGGCCGGAACCTATATACTGATTATCACCGCCGATAAGGAAAAGATTCCCAACGGCGTCAACGAGTATGCTTATACGACCGCGGGATGCCTCGCGCAGAACGTCTACCTCATGTGCGCGGCAAAAGGACTCGGCACAACACTGGCCGCTTACATGAACACGCCCGGCGTAGTAAAAGCGTTATCCCTGACCGATAAGGAATTTCCTCTTTATATCATGCCTATCGGCGCAATAAAATAATTATTGCTGCGGCGCATTGTTTTTCATGCTATGAGGTATATTTAATAATTTGGAGGTTTGTATGAATTCGGTGATGTTCCGGTTTGTTTCCATAGCAGTAATATCCCTGTCGACACTGATATCCGCGTGCTCAATAAACGCGGGCACCTACGGTACGGTCGGCGGTACATCCAATAATTGCCTCGTGACAGGCACCCTACTGTTCCCGACCACCAACGGGTCCAGCAACGTTTTCCGGGTATTCTTCAGTGACTCCTGCAATAACGAGGGAATTGTCGCCGATTATGATTATTTTGTACTTGGCAGAGTAAATATCCCCGGGACAAACCAGAAATATGAAATTCATATCCCCGCCGGGAATTATTGGATATACTCATATGTAAATAATGATACAAACAGCGGCATTACCGCAGGGGACTTTGCCGGCTGGCACGGCAGCGGTTTCGGTATTCCGCCGTCGTCTCCGACCCTGAATATACCATCGAGCGGTACCCAGCAGATGACGATAACAATGGTGGTCAAGTAAGCACAGCCAAATCCCGCTCATATCACGATATAGAAATGTGTCTTCGAAATTATAGAATTACTTGCTTTTCCTTCCGGCTTCGTGTAAAATATATCCCTTCTCACTAGACGCAATACAGGAGTTAAACATGACGGCTCATGACATACGTGAAAACAAACTTTATATAGGCGGTGTCTGCGCGGAAGAACTTATCCGCGAATACGGCTCGCCGTTATATGTCTACGACGAATCGATCATCAGGGAACGTTATAAAAGCCTGACTGCGGCAATCCCCTACAAGATGAAACGTATTCACTACGCCCTGAAGGCGAATTCCAATCTTCATATTCTGAAGATTTTAAAGGACGAAGGGGCGTATATCGATGCGGTCTCCCCATTCGAAATCGAAATCGCGCTTAAAGCCGGATTTCAGGCGTCGAAGATACTCTATACCGGATTGAACCATAACGATGAAGAAATCGATAATGCGATCAGGCATAAAGTACGTCTCAATATCGGCTCGCTGCATACGCTGGAAGTCTATGGAAAGAAGAATAAGGGCGGGGAAATCTCCCTGCGGGTCAACCCGAATATCGGGGCCGGCCATCACGACCATACTATCACCGGAGGGCCGGATATCCAGTTCGGGATTTTCGAGTCCGATATTCCCGCCGCTCAGGAAATTATCGAAAAATACGGATTGAAACTGGTCGGGATACAGTCTCATATCGGATCGGGTATCCTCGAAGATACGAAATTTATCGAAGTCATGAATATCATCCTGCCGATCGCAAAGCGTTTTAAAGGAATCGAATTCGTCGATTTCGGCGGAGGCATCGGAGTACCGTACCGTCCCAAGGCTGAAAATTTCAACCTTGCCCGTTTCGGCGAGTCTGCTACTCGTATTATGAACGATTTTTCCAAGGTTTACGGCAAGGAGATCATGTTCGCAATCGAACCCGGCCGTTATCTGGTCGCGGAATCCGGCGTCCTGCTCACTACTGTTACCGATATAAAAAACACCACCCGTTTCCGGTTCGCCGGAGTCGATACGGGATTCAACCACCTGATCCGTCCGATGGTGTACGGGAGTTATCACCATATCGTCAACGCATCCCATATGGAGGGAGACGAGCGCGGCATCGTAGTTTCGGGATACCTTTGCGAGACCGGCGACGTATTCACCCGAAACGAGGAAGGGCCTGTCGAGCGCGGACTTTCCGACCCGAAACCCGGCGATATCCTTGCGATACTGACAGCAGGCGCGTACGGATTCTGCATGTCGTCTCAGTATAACTCGCGCCCGCGTCCCGCCGAGGTGATGGTATCCGCCGGAAAGCACAGGATTATCCGCCGCAGGGAGACCCTCGACGACCTCCTTTCCACAACCCCCGCGTAGCACCCTGAGGACGGGCTAATTCCAGTATGGGCATTCCAAATCAATCACCCGTCAGCCTGCGGCCTATGCTAAACGCAAATAGTATCATAAAGAGATAGCCCGTTATGAAGGGTGGTATCGTATCCTTATCATTGATTTCTTTGCTTTTTCATGCCCGCGTGATAAAATATTTGTAGCAACTAAGCGGAGTAAAATATGATTATTTTACACGGGACTTATGACAGCGGGAAAATTGAAATCAAAGAAAAAAACCTGCCGCAGATAAAAACCGATGTGGATATTGTTTTTCCTGAAACTTCGGTGGAAAATTTATTTCCCTCCGTCAGCCAGATTAAACTGGATACCGCTAAGTTTAAATTCGACCGGGAAAAAGCGAATGCAAGATAAAGCTTTTCTCGATACGAATGTGTTGGTATATCTTTATTCACTCGAGAAGGAAAAGCAACAACGGGTATTTCAGCTTCTTTCTACGGATGTACATTTTTTTATCAGCAGACAGATTATTCATGAGTTTTGTAACGTGCTTTTAAGAAATTTTCATTATCCAGTAGAAAAACTCCAACTTGCGGTTGAGGATTTTACACGGAATTTTGAAGTCATAGAATTAAATGCAGAGATTACAAACCGCGCTTGAGCATTCATCGGGATATCCGCTTTTCTTTCTATGACTGCCTTGTTGTTTCCTCTGCATTGTTTTCCGGATGTAAAACATTATATTCCGAAGATATGCATAGTGGTATGAAAATTCAGGATACTCTCATCATTATCAATCCCTTCAAATAATTCCCATCCCCGTCTCCTTGAAATATTTCGCATCCCCCGTTATCATATACCATTCGTTTACACGGAGGACACATGAAGTCCATTATTATGGCGGGCGGTTCCGGCACGCGTCTATGGCCGTACTCCCGCAAAAGTTTCCCGAAGCAGTTTCTGTCGCTCCTCGGCGAGGAAAGTTTTATCGAGGCGACCTGCAGACGTCTTTTATTATTCACCCAACCCGAAGCGGTTTATGTCGTAACAGGAGAAGATTACGAATTCAACGTCATCGATCATATGAGCAAGGCATTGAAGCACGAGTTCCGCAACCTGATCCTCGAACCGGTCGGGCGCAACACCGCCCCCGCAATCGCGCTGACGATCAAGTACCTGCTCGACAAAGGCGGCGCCGACAACGAGGACATCGTATTCTTTTCGCCGTCCGACCATATCATACAGCCCGACGAAGTACTGAAAAAAGCGATCGAGGACTCTAAGGAATCCGCGCGCGCGCATATCGTGACATTCGGGATAGTGCCGCGCACGCCGGATACCGGGTACGGATATATCGAGCTGGGAACATCCCCTCATGGGGACATCTATCCCGTGAAACGCTTCGTCGAGAAGCCCAACCTCGAGACCGCCAAGGGTTACCTCGAGGCGGGTAACTTTATGTGGAACTCCGGGATGTTCATGTTCTCCATCGGCGTTATCGTCGAGGCGTTCAGGAAATTCTCCCCCGAGCTGTACGAGATGATCACCGTCTGGTCGTACGAGGAGGCTATCGAGAACTACGCGACCCTTCCCGCGATATCGATCGACTACGCGGTGATGGAGAAGGCGAAGAATATCCTCTGCCACCGCGTCGACGTCAAATGGAACGATATCGGGTCATGGGAGTCCCTCTACGAGTTCCTGCCGAAGGATGCCGCCGGAAACGCGGTCATCGGAGAGGTGGAGCTTTTAAACACGAAGAACAGTATGATTATCACCAATAAAAGCCTGACGACTCTCATCGGGATGGACAACACCGCGGTCATCGCTACCGAGGACGCGATCCTTGTCACGCACCGGAAGGAGACCCAGAAGGTCAAGGAACTGGTGGACATCATGCGCGAGAAGAACCGTCCCGAAGTCACCGAGCATGTGACGACCTACCGCCCGTGGGGAAGCTACACGGTGCTCGAGGAAGGCCCGCGCTATAAGATCAAGCGTATCGTCGTCCTGCCGGAGCACAGCCTGTCGCTCCAGCGCCACAAACACCGCAGCGAGCACTGGGTGGTGGTGCACGGGATGGCGGAGGTGCTGATCGGCGGCGCGACCACTATCCTGCACGATAACCAGAGTATCTATGTCCCCATCTTCGAGAACCACCGCCTGTCGAACCCCGGCAAGATTCCCCTCGAGATCATCGAGGTACAGAACGGGGAATACGTCGGCGAGGACGATATCGAGCGGGTCGAGGATAATTACGGGCGGGTGTGAGAATATAAAAAACATTTCCCTTAAAAGAGTGTTGTTGTTTTTATATATTTTTATTCAAGGAAATTTTTAAAATCTGAACCCAACCCCCAATATAGGCTTGAACCCTCCGTCAACCGCGGCAAGCGAGTAACGGGTACCGATAGTCAGGAATACCGGTCCGTAGGACGCAGAAATCTCGACAGCCGGATCAAATGTAAAAATGCCTCCCGGTAAGAACGCTATCCATGCAACGCCCGCTCCCGCCATGAAGTCATCAAATCGGATAATCGGGAAAAACACATTAACATCGAACATAAACACTGCCTGCCCTGCATCAATAAAATAACCCATACCTATATTCGCTCCTGCCCATAAGTTCTGCGAGATCATATAAGTAAATCCTACTGATCCGCCCAACGCGATACTTCCGCCCAGAGTTATAGGTATGAGAAACTTTTTATCCACTGCTGCGCCGAACACCATAAGCAGACCTTCGCCTTTTTTCACCGTTCCGGTCTTTTCACCAATCACCTTGCCATTCAATTCAATCCTGATCTTTTGCTCGGTGCCGGCAGGGAGGTTAATTAGTTCCCCCTGAAAAAGGCAATAATTCAATACGGAATATGGAAATAAAAGTAAAAAAGATATAAAATAACTCCCGGAAAGGCAGAAAAACATATAAAAAGCTGGAAGTTTTTTATGATACCGAAGAAAGAGGATAGAAGTTCGCTGTATAAGGTTGCCCTGAAGAAGCTCCTCAACGATAAACATCCGCTTTACCGGATGGCTG
>JAGVBZ010000015.1 GCA_020059465.1 Brevinematales bacterium | reverse complement strand
TCTTGCGCCGAATTTTTATCTGGTTCATTTCGCTCTGGAAACGCCCTGTTTTCGACTTGCTTTAATAAATCTGTGGGTTTTTCAGGATGGACTAATTAACTCCTTCCCGTAGATTCTAAAAGGAATTGCCGAAACCTACAACTATTAATGGATATTTGAAAATAAAAATGCGGAGAAGCCCCGGATTCCCCCCGGCTTTACTTCTCCGCTCCGGGTAATAATGAAACGTAATATTATGAATCAGTTTTTGCGGCGGCTTCTATTCAGATAAATTTTAATAATACACTTTCCTTATACTTTCGATAGGTGTCCCCGAAAACCGCCTCCAGCATTTCCTCCTCCTCACGAATAAAAAGTTTTGTCGATATGAACAGAGCAAGCGAGGATGTCGGTATCAGCCATGAGTTCATCATAAGAGCAAACCCCGGTAAAAGCAATAATGCCGGTATGAAATACATCGGATGCATCATCAGACGGTAAATACCGTCAGTGACAAGGTGATTTTTACCGAACGCGATGAATAGCCTGACAGCGCAATAGACCTGAAGAACTGACCCGATACCGAGCAAAACAAGTCCGGTAACCGTCATGAATGATGCCGCGCCGCCGGGAAACTTGAATAACGGGGCAAAATAGATATCGAGGAACGTCACGATTCCCAGATAGGGAATTGCCAGCGCGAGGATTTTATGCCCCGCTCCGAATATCGTCATTTTGTTCAACGGAAAGTCCCTATATGTTTTCTTTTAGCGAATTCTCCGGTTTTCGGGACAACAGCTTAGGCCCGAAAAACAGGATTATCACAAGTACTTCGATTGCGTTGATGACGACCGATATGACGGCATGGTAAAGCGTCACTTCGTGCATTTGCACACTGGGGGAGAAGATAAACGCACTCGACGAGATACTCGCGTGGAAGAACACCGCAAAAAAGAGACTACCCTTCGTGTTATTCGCGATCCACGCCTGAAAGATCGAGTAGAGCGTCAGGATACCCGGTCCCACGAGCAGGTAATAGGGTATCACGAGCTCCCCCATCTGCGAACCGGCACCCCAGAAATCGGGGAGGCCGTGCCATACACCCCAAATAAGCCCGATGATGAGCGCCGAGGCGAGGGCGCTGAAACGCTTCTGCAGGCGCGGCTGAAGGAATCCCCGCCATCCCAGCTCTTCCATAAATCCCGCCATCAGGCCGATGCACACGCCGGGGATGATTTTAGGCAGGAAATCCATAGGCCCGGGGTCGATACCGAAGACCGGAAGAAGCGCGGCGCTTCCCCATGTATTGAGGGGGATGAGGACGAAAGCGATAAGGAACCATATCGGGTTCGCGCGTACCTTGAGAAGGCGGGCGAAAAGTTTCCCGATTGCGCCGGGGCCGTCAGCGATACGGCTGATCACCAGGGACGCGATAAACGGGCCGAAACCGCCCATTGTGATAAACAGGAACGCGATAGGCGGAAGTTCGCCGTTACCGATACCCGCGGGCGCGATCATATAAAGCCATGCCCACCATCCGTATGACCAAAGGATAGTGAGTACATAGTAAGAAAGAACAGAATTCTTTTTAATCCATGCGGACATTTATGCCTCCATGAGAACTATTTTTCCGACAAAAAAACGGATATGCTCCTCCGAGCGCATCTCGACCTCGGCGGTGTCCCATCCGTAAGCCGAAAGTACGAGATATTCGAGATGGATTGCGCGGCCGGCATAGAAAAATTCATGCGCGAGGGTTTCAGGATCGTGCGGGGGGATTTTTTTATGTTCGATCATCTTTGAAAAAATCAGAGTGCCCAGACTTAAGGTGCGTTCGGTCTCCTTGAGAATCGCTTCGCCCGCGCGCGGATCGCGGTACTGTTCCATCGAGATAATTCTCCATAACAGACCCTCGAGCGTCGATACGGAATTTTTATAATACCGGCGATAACTCGATAACCAAAATTCGATGGGGTCGGTTGTACGCACAAGCTGATCGACCAATTCCTCTGAGGGAGTATTGGAATTCATCCCGTCGGTAAACCTGCGGTAAACCTCCTCGAGCAGTGCGTCCTTGGAGGGATAATGATTATAGAATGAACTTTCTTTAATTCCCACCGAACGGCAGATATCCCTGACCGATACGCCGTTATAACCGTTCTTCGAGAACAGTTCGGCTGCGCTCAGGAATAGGCGTTCCTTAGTCGGAATGAGGATAGTATCGCCGGGAGAATCGGGCATGAAAAATCTCCTTGTGGGGGGAGTACGAACGGACGTTAGTTCGTTCATCACCCTTGTTATTCTAACATACCCTGAAAAACCCGTCAAATTCCGGAAAAGAATCATACACTGACTGAATAAAAAACTACGGAGCGGCATTCAAAATGCTGCTCCGTATATATTCTCACTAAAGTCGGAGGGGAATGATTAAAGCCCGAGGATCGCCTGATAACGGCTTGAGACTTCTATTCCGGGCATCCTGTAGTTATAGAGATTGACCGTATCGATTATCCCGTTGAACCCGAAGTTAAAATAGGTCGTATTATAGATATTGGTAATCTGCGCGCCGATCACGACAGGCGCGTTGTTCGTACGGATCTCACCGAGCCCGTGCGCCTTGGTCGCTTCGAGTACGCCGTTTACGTAAAGGTACATATTGGTCGTGTCCCATGTACCGACAATATGGTACCATGTATCGTTCAGGAGAGCGTACGTCCCATGCACTTCATTTGCGCCGCCGGAAAGCCCGTTCAGGTACAAATAGGGCACTGCAGTAGTCCAAAGCTGAAGGCTGTAGCATTCGTCTGCGAAATCGGTGCGTATCCCTTTATGCACCAGTCCCGCAAACGGGACAAAAGCCTGCATATTAATCAGTGTTTCTACCGATCCCTGTATACTCAACGCATTACTGGGGGAGGAAGGCACTGTCATATAATTAGTCAATCCGCCGAAGTCGTACCCGTTCCCCGTCAGGCTGTTTGTCGCGGGAACCGCGCCGAAATTATTCGTCTCGTTAAATAGCGACGTGCCGGCAAAAACATAACTCGCCGATACAATATCCGAATTATTCCATCCCGCCTTTACAGCGATAGCCTTTACAGTTTTCGATGAAAGCAGGGATAACGGCGCGGTGTATAGAATCGAGGATGGAGTAGGAGTGCTCCCGTCCAATGTATAATATACGGATACGCCAGGTGTGACGCATGTGATCACCAGATTTGTAGGCAGCGAATAATCCCCTGACGGCAAACTGAAGCTGGGCGCGGCGGGTTTCAGGGTATAATTATAGATGACTGCGTCCGAATTAAAATAGCCCGATTTGATAGAGACGACCTGCAGCGAAACATTTCCGCCGATAACCGCCTGCGTATTGGTCAGCCACACACTCCCGCCGTCGGTCGAATAAATTGTTACTGCGCCCGCTGTTCCGCCGGGGCTGAAGTATGCGGTAAATCCTGCTGAATACTGCCCGCTTACGGGAGATACGGAGGGTTTTCCGGTCTTCATCGTGTATGTCGCATTCAACGTACCGGAATCCACCCACCCGCTTTTTACGGCGCGCGCGAATACTGTCATTGTCGCGTTGACGGTAAGCATGGAATTGGTGATCCAATTCGCCCCGCCGTTTGTTGAAAAGATCACAGCCGCGCCCGGTGTGGGTGTCGATAGAGTTAATACAAAGTTGTTACTATAGGTACCTGTAGGCGTACCGAACGAAACATTACTGACCTTGTGGGTAATCGTGTAAGACTCTGATACGGGGTCGGAATTGGTCATTCCGTATGCGAAACCGGCCGCTGTCACCGTAGTATCAGAAAATATATCGATCGGCGCGGAATAAAGCGCGGACGAGGCGTTCGGGGCGCTCCCGTCAAGCGTATAGCGAATCGCAGAGTTCGATGTGCCGCAGACGATAGCGACCTGTACAGTATCGAGGTATGCTCCCGAAACCGGAGTGATTACCGGGCTTTCGACTTTTCCGGCGAGCACCATGACAACGAACCCAATGGTATTGGTCGGGCTATGGTTTCCCGATGTATCGACCGAAAACACTTCCAGACTATGACTCCCGTTTGACAGGCCGGAAAGCGGGCGGCTGAACGTATAAAGTCCGTTAGTGCTTTCCAGCAGAACGAGTTCGATAAAGGCCGAACCGTTCAGTGAATAAAACGCATTACTGACCGCGATATTATCCCTGACCTGTCCGTTAAAAAGCACAGAGCTGGAAGCGTTCGTAGAACCGTCGGCAGGTGAAATATTCGAAATGACGGGCGAAGCGGTATCGAGCGAAACCTTGGGAATTGAGACCGGAGCATTACCGATCGAAGCGGGACCGACACTGCATGCGGCGATAAACAGGAAAAAAGACACCCCTGTGATAAAAAACAATCCTTTGTACTTTTTCATCCCTCTCTCCTTGGGGCGACCCCTCATATATGTTGCAAGATTCATACCAAACGCAAATATATAATATTATCGGTTGACACGGGCGGCGAATATTAACTTATTACATAGTATATAGTTATTTGGATGATTTAGGCATATTCCCGTGATAGCTATGAGATTGGACTGATAAAAAAAAAGTGTATAAATACTACACAAAAATATCGTGTAATATTTATACACTAAAATGAGGGCGGGAAGAGCTACCAGATTTTGGAGATTACCGTACCCTTGTAGAAGTATGTGAGAATATCCGGGTATTTAAATCCGGATACCGCCATACCATATGCGTCCCATTGTCCCATTCCTACGCCATGCCCATAGCCGACGCCGGTAATGTTCAGCATGTTATTCTCAAGTTTTATATTGGCACGAGTGCTTTTCATCAGCGCGGCTCCCACCATCAGGCGAAAGTCGTTACCCTTCATTACAATAGAATTTCCTTTATCGTCCGCAATTTCTATCGTATCGATGCGTTTGGACGGAGTACGTGTGAGAACATTGACCGTAACGATATTACCTGTGAGTTTCGAGCCGAGTTTGGCTTTTAGTTCTTTTACGGGAATATTGCATTCCCAACTGAAATTTTTGTAAACCTTCTGGGCGTAAGGAGAAGCAACCGATGACAGATAGGATTTCTGGTTGCCGAATACGAAAGCGCAGTCCTCGGTCATTCCGCCGGAGCAGGCATGAAAAAAGGCCTGTATAATTTTCCCCTCAAACTCGATAACCTCGCCATGTGTCAGCTCAACGGCGGCAATGGCAAATTTGTTTTCTGCGGAGATACCGTTATAGACCTGCGAACGGGTATCGGCATATACGTCGAACGCCTGCGCCGACTGGCGGGCGAGCATGATATCGTAGAGGGCGTATGTCCGCGCGGCGACCGCCTGCGCCTTCAGCGCCTCGATATTCCATTCGGCAGGCACCTCGGACGCGACCACGCCGTAGAGGTAGGATTCGATATCGATGACATTCATCACCCACAGGCTCGACCCGGTATTGGTGATCCTGACCGTGCCGCGGTATGCGTTACCGTCAAGTATAAAATACTGCGACGGCATCAGTTCCATGGTCATCACGGGGTAAAGCGTTCCGTTCAGTTCGATACCCTTCTGCGAGAATTCGACATGAATATCTCCGGAAGCAACTTCTTTACGGGTATCGACCGTCAGCAGATAATTCTTATAGGGCAGGATGGTGAACTCCTTGCCTTCGCTTAAAAATATCCTGACGACAGGCGAGGCCTTATAGACCGGCTTGCCGAAATACGAACATTCCGTCATCAGCAATAATGTTAATAATGGAAGCATGTGCTTTAAAATTGACATGAAATTTCTCCCGGTGATTCTTCTAATATATCATCGGTAGAAAATAAGGGATGTTTTAACGATTTAGGTTACGATATTTCGAGAATAAAGAACTCGATTTGTTTCATGAGCTTATTCATATCGCCGTTATTGAAAATGCTGAAATGGGATTTATCCTTGAAAAAGTCGAGGTAACGCTGAGCGTGAAGTACGCCGTTGATTTTGCAGTCGTCCCATTTACGGTACAGTTTCACCCGTTCGCGGATAGTATCCTCCGGGGCTTCCACCGACACAATATAATCGCAGAGTTCATCCAGTCCCATCTCGAACAGCAAAGCGGCGTCGATGACATAACGTTTTTTCGGGTGCGCGGTGATGATATCGGCTATCTCTTTTTTCATCCGAGGATGCACGATTGAGTTCAGGACGGATAGTTTCTCGGCATTGCGGAACACCAGATTCCCTAGGACGCGCCGGTCTATCGCGCCCGTATTGTCGAGAATGCCTGTCCCGAAATTGCTGATAATGGTATTCCGTTCCGTTTCGAGCGCGGAATGCCCGAATTTATCCACGTCCAGCGATGTAAATTTATAATCCTTGGCGAGAACGCCCGAAACGGTCGATTTTCCGCACCCGACTTTTCCGACAAGCCCCACGACAGGGTATTCCACACTCATTATTTGTCCCCAATCATTTCTTTTCGAACGATTTTAAAAATCTCATCCTTATTCAGTCCCTGATAAAACAGTTCGAGGACTCTTTTTACCGTATCGCCGGAATGGATAAACACACATCCGCTGCAGTCCCAGACCTGCCCCTCACGGCCGCCGATCATACATCCGCCGGTTCCTGTGTCGCCGCAGGGATAGAACGGACAGAAGCAGAACATGCAAACCAGCGGCTCTTCGGCACAATGGCAGGGATAATACGGACACCGGGTTTCACGAACGCTATCCTTTACTAACTCGTCGAGCTGTTTATTAAAATATTTTTCGGAGGATTTATCCATTATTTATCTTTTAGTTCCTCGTCCATGTTAATCTTGTCCTTCGAGAGAAATGCAGTCTCCGGGACAAAATACCCCAAATCGTCCACTCCGATCATACTGTCGAATTTCAGTTTTACCACAATATGGAGATTGACCCAGAAATTCTTCAATCCCTTCAGGTTCAATCCTTCGTAGCTCAGGATGTATTCGAGAGGCTTGGAGTTTTGTATCTCATCGTGCAGGTTCAGGATGCTTTTCATATCCTTCAGGGTATAGTACTTCCCGAATGTCTGGTCGGCAAGTTCCTTGAATACTTCCTTATTCTTATCGGTCATAGCGATGATATAAATAGGAATCGCGTTCTCGCGCGCGTAGGTCAGGATGACTTCCTCGTCGTAGACGCTGAAACTCTGGTCGCCGATCTCGCCCGAAACGAACAGGAGTATCGCTTTATTCCGGTTGATATTCAGCAATCCGGTTACCGAGTTGTAGATTGCTGTCCCCAATTGTGCCGGGTAGGGGTTCTCGAACGGTTTCTTGAGAGTATAATCCATCGACCATAACTGATTCGCATCGATACGTCCCGAGTTTTCCGTCCCGCTGTTTATCAGCGATATATCCATCCAATCGCTGCCCGACATCTTAGCGAGGAATGCGTCGAATATTTCTTTAAACTCGGGCACATACGGTTCCATCGAAATGCTTTTATCGATAATGAACTTAATATACATGTTTTTACGGTATTCGTGGGTTGTTCCGAGGCGGACGAACGGGATAAGCTCGTCCTCTTCGTAGACAAGGATATTCTCATCGCTGATATCGTAGATAGGATTCCCTTCCTTGTCCCATATCCGCAGGTGGATAAAATTATGCGGGTAGGATTGGAGCCATATCTGGTTGACCTTCACACCGATATTCGCGTACCGGAGTTGGAGAGGCGAGAAAATGCCGATATACTGTGAATTGAAGTCCGACTCGTAGATAAAATTCTTTGCGTCGATACATGTATCGAACGGGAACAGAAGCTGGTCCTGATCGATGCCGAGTTTTTCCATGTTTTTCGTTTCGATATTATAGATAAATATCCCCTGACGCGAGTCGACAATATATAAAAAATTCCCCTTCAGACAAAGCCCGCGGGGTTCCTGCAGGATCTGGTCGCCGAACGACTCGATCATGTTGCCGAAAAGGTCGAATTTTACAATACGCTTATTGAAACTGTCGGATATATAGAGATAATCTCCCGTGCCCACGATATCGGTCGGACGGTTCAGCATGCCCTTGCCGAAATTCTGAATCCATTTTCCGTCGAGGTCGAATTTCTGTATCCGGTCGTTTCCGTTATCGACAATAAACAGGTATTCGTCGGGCGAAACATAAAGTCCCATCGGCCCGGCAAGATTGGTATCCCCGTAACCCGAGACGCCGAATTTACCGATCATGCCTCCGTTTCGGTCGAAAACGAAAATTTTATCTGCCTTATAATCGGCGGCATAGAGTTTGTCCTGATAAAGCGCGATACCCGTAGGAGCCTCGAACGCCGAAAAATCGCCGAGTTGGCGGCCGAACTGCTGAAAAACGTTGCCGTCCGCGTCCATTTCTACCACATACTTTGTGGTGATCGATGAGATCAGGATGGTATTCCTCTGTTCGTCGTAGATCATAAAGCTCGGACGTATGATCTGGTGACGCCCGTCTATAATACCGTCATACACCTTCCAGAGAATGTACGGTTCGGAGTAGTCGTAGCTTTTATCGATTGCGTTCTGGAAATAAAGGTTATTGAGTTTCTGTTTGACCTGCGGTGTTCCGCCGCCGAGTTTTATCAGGTTTTCCCATTCTTCCATCGCGTTCTTGGTATATCCGGCGTTTAAATATGAATATCCGAGATAATAACGCGCCTGAAGATTCATCGGGTCGAGACCGAGCGATTTATTAAAAAGCTGGATGGCGGCCTGGTATTCCCGGTTATTAAAACGCATTAAACCGGTCTTGAATACATCCTGCGCCATAATCGTACTGATAGATTGAGGATGGGATGAAAGGGGGATTACGAGAAAAATTATTGATAAAAGAAACAGTCCTTTTTTCAAATTCTCCCTCCCGTGAAATCTCTCTGAATTCCGTTTATTATAACGCATATTCGGGAACTTGTCATATTTTATCAGCAGTTTCCTGTGGAAACAGACTTGTTATTTATAGAAATGTGATGTATTATATAATTATCGCGTTATAGGAGGCATTATGCGTTTCATTGCTTTATTTATCGGGATATTCCTGATTACCGCCGGGGGGTTCGCGAAAAACACAGAGTGGGATTTACTCGGATTGAAGGGAAACGTCAAATCGATGAAGATACAGGATTTCCAATTAGACCCGGAGAATGGAAAACAAGTTTTAATCTCCGAAGAGACGTATAAGTTTACCAAGGATGGGCTGCTGATAGTTGTGGATTTTCAGGCGGAGGGCGGGGAAATCACGTTCCAGTCGACCTTTAAGTACAAGACCGATTCGTCGGGAAATATCATTGACAAAAAGGAGTTCGACGAAGGGAAAAACCTGCTGATGACCTACTCGTTTCAGTACGACAAGGCCGGAAAACTGATTGCAAAGAACAGCAAGTCCGCCTATCCGGAAGAACCGAACGTCCAGGAACGTTTTACCTACGATGCGTTGGGAAAACTGCTGAAAATCGATAAGGTTTATATCGGGATGGGGAACGAATCGATTCAATATATCTATGATATTGCCGGAAAGATTCAGGCCGAGAAATGGAAAAGCGATATGAGCGATTCTCCCGAATGGACGATACTGTATGGATATAACAAGGACGGCCAAGTTGCCGAGAAACAGGGTCTGCAGGGAACGGGCGACGACTGGGTATCGAAAAAGATGCAGTACGACGCTAAAGGGAATGTCACTATCGTGGAAGAATGGAAGCTTGCCGAAGCGGACGGCGCCGGCGAGATGGTGATGATTTCTTACCTTAAATACGAATATCTCTACTGGTAGGTGTTATTCGACCCGTTTCGAGATGCACGCATAGGCGTTATGGTTATGAATCGATTCAGTATTCTTGACCTCGACCGAGTACCAATAAATACGGGGATCGCCGTTCAGGCGCAGCGCGGCCTCGCGAGCGGTATCCTCGACAAAACGCGGATGGTCGTAAGCGTGCTCGGTGATAAATTTCTCGTCCTCGCGCTTCAGTAGCGTGAATACGGGTGCGGACGCTGAATCCTCCGCGATCGCGATCAACTCCTCGAACCACACTAATTTATTCGACCGGATCCGGATCTTGATATTTCCGCGCTGGTTATGCGCCCCGTAGTCGCTGATTTCCTTCGAGCACGGGCAGAGGTTCTGCGCGGGCACATTCACCTCGACGACCAGTTCGAGCTTCTCGCGTTTCTTCGCCTCGATCCGGCAAATGTACTCCATCGGGCTTTCGATCCCCGATACCGGCGCTTTCTTTTTGATAAAATAGGGGAATTCGACTTCGATATGAGACGTCTCGCTATCGAACGTTGCGCGCATATCGTCTAAGAGTTCGCCGAGACTTCGGAGGCTCAGCCCCATATGATAACGGCTCATCACTTCGAGGAAACGGCTCATATGCGTACCGCGGTAGTGATGCGGGAGGTCGACATACATATTGATCTTAGCGACCGTCGGCTGGATATTGTTATCTCTGTCGAGCACGGTGATCGGGTAGCTCAGGTCGCTGATGCCGACCTTGTCGATGGATATATTCCGGTCGTCCGATTCGCTCTGGACGTCTCGCATTCCATTACTCATCTGCCCTCCATGTAGCGAAACTGGTCTCGGTCTCCCAGAGTATCACTTCATAGAGAAAATAATTTTCCGTCTTCAGTTTTGCGCTTATCTGATCGCGTATCCATATCACGATGTTTTCCGCGGTGGACTGCGGTACGACATCGTTCAGGAAATGATGGTCGAGCTTTGTGATGACGTTTTCCTTCACGATTCGGGATAATTCTACAAAATCGAGGATCATACCGTTCTCGGGAAGAGTGCGCGCGCTGAGGGTGACGCGGAGTTTATAGGTATGGCCGTGCAGGTTCTCGCACTGACCGTGATAGTTCACCAAACTGTGCGCGGCGTCGAACTTAAAATCCTTCGATAGAAATAGGGACATTCCCTGCCCTCCGTAACTTTTTTCCGGTTCCCTGTTTGCTCAATTTTATTTTCACTTTTAATAGTTCACACTATTCTGATTTAATCCGCGACTATCCGTAAGATCAGCGTCCCTCCGTGTGATAACGGATACGATCGATTATCCCAATTTCACGCGGATTACCCGGATGATAACGATTCGCGCGGGTTCAATCCCTCCATCCACATGTTTACTAATAAAAAAGCCGTCCCCGCGGACAGCCCATAAAAAAAACGACCGCGAGGACAAGCCCTCACGGTCGGTGCAATTTTTAACGTTTCGAGTACTGTTCTCTTTTGCGGGCTTTGCGTAAGCCGATTTTCTTGCGCTCCACCATACGGTCGTCCCGGGTAAGGAACCCCGCGACCTTGACGGTCTTGCGGTACTTCTCCGCGTCGAGCGCCGATAACGCGCGGGCGATACCCTGACGGATAGCGCCGGCCTGTCCGGTAAAACCGCCGCCCTTCACGGTGATGTAGAGATCGAATTTACCGATAGTCTCGGTCCATTTGAACGGCTCCATCACAGTAGGGTGGTAATATGCCGGGAAATATACGTTCAGTTCTTTTTTATTGATAGTGATCTTTCCTGTGCCTTTCGGGGAAAGAAATACCCGTGCCACACTGGTCTTGCGACGTCCGGTCGCGTAAACTTTTTCAGCCATCTATTTGCCTCCGTTATATCTCTAAGTTCTTGAGCGGCACATTCTTATAATTATGCTCTGCGCCTTCTATCAGAATAAGCTTCTTAATCATCTGGCGAGCGATCTTATTCTTCGGGAGCATACCGCGGACGGCAGCCATCATCGGGAACAAGGGTTTGCGCTCGATCATTTCCTTTGCGACAACAGACTTCAAACCGCCCGGAAAGCCGCTGTGATGATGGTACATCTTGGTGCGGAGCTTGCGCCCGGTCAGCAGGAAATCGCCCGCGTTCAGTACGATGACGAAATCCCCGTTATCGATATGCGGGGTGTACTCGGCTTTATTCTTGCCCTGGAGTATCATCGCCGCTTTAGCCGCGACCCGTCCGAGGGGCTTTCCTTTCGCGTCTATTACAAACCATGTCCGCGTTACTTGCTTAGAACTTATCGAAGGTGTAATCATTTCCTTACCTCTAATAGTGTATTCGATTCCTGAAAGTATTTTATATTATACCGGAATCGGGAGATTTTGTCAAATAATTAGGTTCTTTCGTTTCAATGGAAATTCTTGAAATATGCGGTTGTATCGGCTATAATTAAAGAAAAACTGGAATACTATGAAAGCACTGATACTCGCTGGCGGTTTCGGTACACGGCTCGCACATGTAGTCAAGGATGTGCCGAAGCCCATGGCCCCGGTCGCCGGAAAGCCGTTTCTGGAATATCCGATCCTTGCGCTGAAAAAGCAGGGGATTACGGATATCATACTGCTGACCGGCCATAAGAGCGGTCAGATCGAGGAGTATTTCGGCGACGGATCCCGCATAGGGGTGAGTATCAGTTATTCCGTCGAGACATCGCCGCTGGGCACCGCCGGGGCGATACGGCAGGCTGTACGGAACTTCGGGTTCGCCCCGGATGAACGGTTCGTCGTACTGAACGGAGATACATGGTTTGACATCGATTTCATATTATTTGAAAAATTTCACTTAGATGGAAACTTCTCCCTCTCGGTGGCGCTCAAATACCGTAACGATGTACGCCGGTACGGGGCGGTCGAACTGCGGGATTCGCGTATCGAAGGATTTATCGAGAAGAACGAATCTCTCTGGGACGGCTATATCAACGGGGGTGTGTATCTGATGAGCGCGTCCCTGATGGACGGGGTGCCGGACGGGCGGGCGGTATCGTTCGAGACGGAGGTGATCCCGCGTCTGCTCGCTGAAAAGATGCCCATCGGCGGGATACCGTTCGGCGGGAAGTTTATCGACATCGGGGTGCCCGATGATTATTCGCTTGCCGGGCGGGAATTGCCGGTTTGGATTGACAGCGCCGCGCGCAAGATCAGAGCTGCGTTTTTGGACAGGGATGGTATAATTATCGAAGATAACCGTTATCCTCACAGGGACGAGGATCTGCGGCTGGTCTCCGGCGCGGTCAGGTTTATGACCGAACTGAGCGCTGCCGGGTACGCGCTGATTATTGTGACGAATCAGGCCGGAATCGCGAAGGGTGTGTTTACCGAGGAGCAGTACAGCAGGTTCAGCGGAAAGCTCGTGCATCTGCTCGCCGATAACGGGATAAATATCATGGATACTTATTACTGCCCGTTCCATCCGGAAGCGACAGTCGAGAGTTACCGGAAGGAGAGTCTCCTGCGGAAGCCCGAGCCGGGCATGGTGCTTGAAGCCGCCGACATGCATTCCATCGACCTTCCGCGCAGTATCATGGTCGGCGATAAAGACTCCGACCGCATCCGTCTGCCGTACCTGCGTTCCTATATATTACAGGGCGGGTATGAGTTGGAAAGTCCCGGGGAAACCTATAAAAGTTTTGAAGAAATGCTTGCTGATATCACCAAATAAGTTTTTAATAACGGAAGGAGAAATCTAAACATGAATAAAACGGTTAGGAGCAAAGCGCCTTTGCGTTTGGGTCTCGCCGGGGGCGGAACCGACGTATCGCCGTTTTCCGACCTCTACGGCGGTGCGATTTTGAATGTGACTATCGATATGTACACCTACACGACGCTGCAGCCTATCGATGAGAAAAAGATTATCTTCGAATCGCTGGATCAGAATATTGTGATGGAATACGACCTCGCGCCGGAATTGCCCGTGGACGGCAAACTCGACCTGCATAAGGGAGTGTACAACCGGATCATCCGCGATTTCTGCGGCGGAGTACCGTTCCCGATCCGCATGATTACCTATTCGGACGCGCCCGCCGGTTCCGGCCTCGGATCGTCCTCCGCGCTGATGGTGGCTATGATCGCCGCGATGAAGGAGTATCTCAATCTCCCGCTCGGCGATTACGAGCTCGCGCATCTCGCCTACGAAATAGAACGGATCGACCTGAATATGGCGGGCGGGAAGCAGGACCAGTATTCCGCGACATTCGGCGGGTTTAATTTTATGGAATTTTTCAACGGCGACAAGGTGATCGTCAACCCGCTCCGGATCAAGCCGAATATCACGAACGAGCTTGAGTTCAATATGATGCTCTATTATACCGGGAAGAGCCGGGTTTCGTCGGATATTATCAAGAATCAGGTGAGCAATGTCACCTCGAAGGAAGGGAAGTCGATCGACGCGATGAAAAACCTGAAAGAACAGGCGGTGCAGATGAAGAACGCCCTGCTCAGGGGCGAGCTCGACCAGATCGGAAAGATACTTAATTACGGGTGGGAAAATAAAAAGAATATGGCGAAGGATATTTCCAATACGACTATCGACCGGATTATGGAAAAAGCCCTCGAGTACGGCGCGATCGGCGGAAAGATCAGCGGCGCGGGCGGCGGGGGGTATATTATGCTGTATGTGGAAGGGCTGAAACGCGCCCGGATACGCGAGGGCTTGAAGGAATTCGGCGGATCGTTTATGGATTTTTCATTCAGTTTAACAGGAGTGCAGACATGGACGCTATAAACCGCTATATCGAAAAAACGAAAGAGACGATAAAAGACAGCATCCGCGTGAAGGAACTCATCTTAGCGGACGCCGGACTGATGAAGAAGATCGGGGAAGCCTCGGAGATGATGGTCGGGTGCTACCGGAACGGCGGGCGCGTGTTCTTCGCGGGGAACGGCGGAAGCGCGGCGGACGCCCAGCATCTCGCATGCGAATTAGTCAGCAAGTTCTTTATGGAACGGGAGGGACTTCCCGCGGAGGCGCTGAACTGCAATACGTCTATCCTCACCGCAGTCGGGAACGATTACTCGTATAACAGGGTTTTCGCGCGGCAGATCGAGGCCAACGGGAAAAAGGGCGACGTGTTTGTCGGGATGTCCACCAGCGGAAACTCCGGGAATATTATAGAAACCATCGCAAGCTGCAGGAAGAAGGGGATTACCGCGATCGGAATGACGGGCGAGGGAGGCGGCAAAATGGCCGCGCTGTGCGATATCCTGATCGCCGTCCCGTCGAAGATCACCCCGCGCATCCAGGAAGCGCATATCACTATCGGGCATATCGTATGCGAGATTATCGAATTCGAGATGTTCGGGAGCGCTAAATGAAGACAGCGATCGTTCACGAATGGCTTACCACCTTCGCGGGCAGTGAAAAAGTAGTGGAAGAAATCTACGAGGTATTCCCATCGCCGATATACACACTATTCACGGATAAACAAATGGTAGCGAATTCCCGGCTGAGCGGGGCGGAGATCCATACGTCCTCGTTACAGCGTGTCCCGATGATTACGAAACTGTACCGTAAACTGCTCGCGCTGTTTCCCCGGAAAATCGAGGAATTCGATCTCAGGGGTTATGATGTGGTCATTTCCTCGTCGCATTCCGTGGCGAAAGGGGTATTGACCGACAGCAATCAGCTTCACATCTGTTATATTCACACTCCCGTACGCTACGCATGGGACCTGTACTTCCGTTATCTCGAGGAGGCAGGACTGAAGCGCGGGATAAAACGGAGTTACGCTGAAAAAGTACTGCACGAGCTTCGTAAATGGGATATCATTTCGGCGAACCGGGTGGATTATTTTATCGCGAACAGTAAAAACATCGCACGCCGGGTGAATAAGATATACCGCCGCGAGGCCGAGGTGATCTACCCTCCGGTAAACGTACATGAGTTTACGCTGAAGGAAAAGAAGGATAATTATTATCTCGCCGCGTCGCGGTTTGTGGCCTATAAGAAAATCGACCTGATTGTAAAGGCGTTTACCCGAATGCCGGACAAACGTCTGGCGGTTATCGGGGACGGCCCGGATATGAAAAAGATCAAGAAAATCGCGGCGGGTCATTCCAATATCGAGCTTCTCGGATACCGTCCGTTCCCGGAGCTGAGAGACCATATGCAGAACGCGAAGGGATTTCTTTTCGCCGCGGACGAGGATTTCGGCATCATGCCGGTCGAGGCGCAGGCATGCGGGACTCCCGTGATCGCGTACGGCGCCGGAGGCGCGCTTGAGACGGTCGTCGATGGAGCTACGGGACTATTCTTCAACGAGCAGACGCCAGAGTGTATCATTGATGCTGTGGAACGATTTGAAAAAAATACCGACAGGAGGGATCCGAAGAAGATACGGAAGCATGCGGAAAAATTTTCCACGGAAGTTTTTCGAAAAAGTATGAAGGAATTTGTGGAAAAGAAGTATGGGGAGTTTTCGTCGAAACACGGTTTTTAGGCTTCCCGCAGCATCTCGGAAACCGATGTGCGAATCTGAGTGACTTCCTTGATCAGCACTTCGTTTTTAGAAGAAAACTCCGACATTTTTCCGACAATCTCCCGCAGTTTCTCGACATCCGCCGATTCTTTCGTGATATCGGAATTGATATCCGAGATAAATTTTTGAACATGGCGGACTTTTTTCAGCAGATCGTTGTTTAATTCTGCCTCGTTCATACTCATATCGCTGTTCCGTTCGGCGATAGTCTTCAGCTTTTCCATATCCTTGAATATATTATCTATCTCCAGCTTGAGGTCTTTCGACGTATTGATAACATTGAGGATATAAACAAATAATTCCTCGAGCGATCCGGAAAAAGCTGAAAAGATTTCGCTGATCTCGTTGACGAAAACCTCTTCCTTCCCGGTCTTATCGATAATCTCCGAGATACGGGTAAGGATATTCTCCGCTTCCGACATGGTCAGTAACGATACTTCGCGGATTTCCTCGGCTATGACCGCGAAACCCTTTCCTGCATGTCCGGCATGCCCGGCCTCGATGGCGGCGTTCATGGATAAGATATTGATCTGATCGGAAATATCGTTGATAACATCGATGATATAAAATACTTTATCGACCGATGCCCGGATACTCTCCATCGCCTTGAGGTTTTTTGTTACCAATTGACGGCCTTTTTCTATATCGCCGCTAAGCCCGGAAATACTGCTCGCAATGCTGTTACTGTCGTTGTTGATCATCCCCACCGCGTCGACCATATTGGACAGTTCCGATTCGGCCTTGAGGATCGATTCGCTCTGGCGTTTCATATGCTTCATAATATTGGCGAATACAGAAAGATTCTGATTGACGATTTCCACAGCTTTTTGAATCGCGGTTGTTCCGTCTGTGGACAGCGTAACCAGTTTTTTCATCGATTCGGAGTTCTGTGTCACCGAATCGGAAAGCATCACCGAATGCTCGTCGATTTCGCCCGATGATGCGGTAAGGTTACCCGATAACGAATCGAAGCTGATATAAAGTTCCTTAAGCGAACTGATGAGTTTTTTCAACGCTGTCTTGTTCTTGTTCATCGCCTGGAAATACAGCAATAAACGGTAGATAGTTGAGAGGCCGAAGAAAACCGAGGCTATTGTGATGCCGATCGGAAGCCCGGGGTTGAGTATAGCAAATTCCTTCATTCCGATCAGGAACATGATCTCCGATACTGCTCCTGTAAAAATACTGATGATCCCGAATATAAAGAAAAAAAACCTTTTTTTATCGATCAGATTCATTTTTTTATATCCGATTATCAGACGGATCGCACCGTATAATAGAAGGAGTGCTGTCAGGGGGGCGTACGCAATATCAAACAGGAATCCATACTGCACGTCATACAAAAATTCCGTAGCATTGGTCATAGTGACCTGTCTGTCGTTCATGACAATCGTATCAGTGAAAAAACTCAGTAGAGATACCCCAGTCGAGAACGCCAGAAAAACAAAGGTGAGGATTCTATTCCACTTTTTCCCCCAATCCGAAGCGATAACAGAGATATAGATAAAATAGAAAAACAACGCCCATACGATTACGGCTAATTGAATGCGGGTAGTAAGAATTAACATGACGGTATCGGCGTTATAGGCAAAAATTATTACTTGAAACAGAGAATAGACCCCTAAAAACAATCCGAAAAGGAAAAGAGTGATGGACTCCAACCGGCTTTTTCTATCCATATCCCTCATGAGAAGCGAGAACACTCCGAATATAAGGGCTAAAAAAAACGTCCCGGCGGTAGCGCATAATGAAAATATATAACTGCTGGAGACTTTTATTGTCTGATCGAACATATCGCATCTCCTCGAAACCGATAAATTATATAATGATTTTTGATAAGTAGCAAGTCTATTATAAAAAGGGAGCGGCTGTCCCGCAGGGGACAGCCGCTTTAAATACCACCCTTATCTCTGGTCTAATAGAGGTCGTAAACAACTACGCTGTAGGGGG
>JAGVBZ010000007.1 GCA_020059465.1 Brevinematales bacterium | reverse complement strand
TATTTACCCTGAGCTTCTTCGATAATTCCCGCCGGGACATCCTGAATTTCTGCGGTTCGCGTTCGGGGAGAGATGTGAACAAGACTGAGGAGTGCGGACTGACCCCGGTTTCGGCAGACTCAGGCTCCGTCGCATTCGCCGAGGCCGAACTGATTGTGGAATGTAAAAAGCTTTATTTTGACGATCTCCTGCCCGAAAACTTCCTCGAGCCGTCTATAGAAAAGAACTACAACGGACGCGACTACCATCGCATGTATATCGCGGAAATTCTCCGCGTATACGTTAAATAATATCTCCGGATTATTGATACTCCGGAACGGTTCTACGCGGGGGCGGTGAATAAGATCACCAGATCACCGATGCGAGATACCCGACCACCCTCGAATAATCGCCCGAAGTATCGCCGGAGTTTTTGTAAACTAAGTTTTTCACAGACGTCCTGTTCATTTTCTTTGAAAGTTCCAGCAGGAACGCAACCGGCCCCGCACCGCATGCTTCAGCCTCTCCCACCGATATTGCCTGCATGAGTTTCTGCGCGTTCATCGCATCCACCAGATCGAGAAAACGGTCGTCCAGTTTATGCGCCGCTTCGTCGTTATAATAATGCGACAGGTCGCTGGAAATGACGATCAGGTAGGATTTTTCATAATCCGTCAGTACGTCTCTGATAATATCCGCCCCGAGGGTTACGTTGGACAAGGTCTGTTCGCCCATGAGAATAGGCACAATTTTAAAATTGTTGATCAGCGTGCTCTGTAAGAACGGGAGCTGGACCTCAAGACTGTGTTCGCGGATATGGGCAGTATCGACATATTCGAACACGTTGGGGCCCTTCTGGTTGATCATCGCCGTCAGATGCTCGTCCACCGGAATCGCACCCAACGGGGTCTCGAACGATTTAAAATGCGTCAGTGCATAGCCTGAAAACTGGTTGTAATGACTGGGACCGACCAGAATGACCGTGTCGATCGCTTTCTGCTTCAGCAGAGCAAACGCGTGCGCTGCTACGCCTCCTGAATAGACATATCCGGCATGAGGGGCTATAATGCCGAACAGATTATCGATACGTTTCTTAATAAAAAATTCGGGTATATCATCGGGAACGTCGGAAAGAAAAGTATTGATCATTTTTTTCAGCCCGATCTTTTCGTCCGGATAGAACATGCTTGCTACAGCCGGTTTACGAACTTCACCCATGAATGCCCCCTTTTATTAATCTACCCTATTAATTTAATACAGAAAATAAATCTGTCAAGTTATATTCCCCTATTTATATCCCAAACTTAATCTTTGCAAAAATTCACTGTTTGAATTATAATGAGGCGAAATAATGAGGAAAGGGAAGGTAAATGGGAAACAGTATCGAAGTGAAAGAAATAGTTTCTAATGAGGAAGAACGAAAAGAACAGCAGAAGAAATTTTTTCTCGCGGCGTTCTTCGAGTACATGTCGCGGAAAATCAAAGCTAAAGTTATTGTTTTCGAAATCATCATCATATTATTAGTCGCTATTCCGATTGGGACCATCATCACGATGAATATGGAAAACGTTCTGATCCAGAAAACCCATCAGATGTCGCAGAAGATCGTCAGCGATCTTGCTAAGACGATTGCCATGAATTTCGATTCACGCGCGATGACACATGACGCGATCAATTCGCTCAAGGATACTGAAGGGATAATCTATCTGGGGTACTCCGGAATACTGACTGCGCTGCTCGAAAAGGTGCATTTGTATATCGGAAATTCACCCGCCACAAATTGGCTGGAATCCGCGGCGGAAAAGTATAAGGATCTGCATGGATTTTATCTCAATCCCGCCACGCAGACGTTTACCAACGATCAGAAAATAACCCCCGGCTTCGAGTACGTCATGCCTGTTTGTATTGAAGAACTGAACAATATGCAGATCGGCATCATAGTGCTGCGCTTTTCTAAGGAACTGATCGACGGCGAAATCGGGAAAGTCCGCGGGCTAATCACTATTATTACCGGCGCGATTATTATTATCGGTATCGCCGTCTCGTTCAGGGGCGCGAACTCGATTGTCAAACCGATACTTAAGCTCACCAATATGGTCAAACGCTTCGGGGACGGCGACCTCCACGCCCGGATCGAACTCCCGTATAAGGATGAAATCGGTATTCTCGCGAATACGTTTAACGAGATGGTGTTATCCATACGTGAGAAACTCGAGATGCAGAAATTTGTTTCCTCGTCCACTGTAAAGATGATCCAGACCTCGGTTTCGCAGAACGATGTAGGAAAAACCAAACGTGTCGAGGTGTCGCTGTTGTTTTCGGATATCCGGGGATTTACATCCCTGAGCGAGACACTCGACCCGCAGGAAGTAGTCGATATGCTGAACCTTTTCCTCGACGTACAGACACAGATCATCCGGAAATTCGACGGGGATATCGATAAATTTGTCGGCGATGAAATAGTCGCGGTATTCGACGGCAACCAGAAATGCCAGCGCGCGGTTGCCGCATCCCGTGCGATCCAGAAAACCCTGACGAAGATAAATAAGGATCGGCTGGAAAAAGGACTGTTTTCGGTGCATGTCGGTATCGGGGTCAACAACGGGATAGTCGTTCGCGGAAGCATCGGTTCGCATGACCGGAAGGACTATACAGTGATCGGCGATAATGTCAACCTCACGGCGCGTCTCTGCAGCGCGGCGGCTAAGGACGATATTATGATATCCCGCGCGGTTTACGACCTTCTCCCGAATAAGCACGGCATCACCAAGCTTGAAGCGATCATGGTCAAAGGCAAGACCAAACCTGTCGAGGTATATAAAGTTGATTATTGAGTATATCACCGGAGGGCCTCGGCAGACCGAACAGATCGGCTCCGATTATGCGCGTGCCCTGCCCCGTCATAGCGTCATTCTCCTGACCGGAGACCTCGGCGCGGGAAAAACCTGCTTCGCGCGCGGGTTTATCAACGAGCTGATACCCGGCTCAATTGTTACCAGCCCGACCTTCACGTTAGTCAACGAGTACCGGGATAACAGATATACCGTTTCGCACCTCGACCTTTACCGGCTCAAATCCGGTCCCGAGGCCGCGGAACTCGGTGTCGAGGATATCATCGAGGCGTCCGACTATACCCTGATTGAATGGCCGGAAATCGCGTTGACGCTCCTCGACGTCCCCGTATACCGCGTGCGTATCCTGATGGGAGCGGAAGAGAATCAGCGCATACTGCAAATTGAAGGAGAACTGAAATGGAATCCATCCGAATCGGCGTAATCGGCGGGAGCGGAGTTTACGCGCTCGACGGACTGAAAATCATCAAGGAACTCGATATCGATACCCCGTACGGGAAACCGTCGGATAAAATCCTGATCGGCGAGATCGGCGGGCACAGGGCGGCGTTCCTGCCCCGTCACGGCCGGGGACATATTTATTCGCCGTCGGAACTCCCCCAGCTCGCGAATATCTACGCTCTCAAGACGATCGGTGTGGAGAAGATCGTTTCCATCAGCGCGGTCGGAAGCCTGAAGGAAGAAATTCGTCCGACCGATATCGTGCTTCCATCGCAGACGATCGACCGTACCAATTCACGCCCATGCACGTTTTTCTCCGGCGGTATTGTCGGGCATATCGGGTTCGCCGACCCGTTCTGCGAGGAGACCCGCGCGCGGACAGCCGCGATTATCGAGAAATACCTCGCCGCCGAACAGCCCGCGAAACGCCTCTTCACATCCGAGACCCTTGTCGTGATGGAAGGGCCTCAGTTTTCCTCCCGCGCGGAAAGCCATCTCCACCGGGGCTGGGGGGCGGGGATTATCGGCATGACCGCCCTGCCGGAGGCCAAACTCGCGCGCGAAGCGGAGATGTGCTATATCACGCTCGCGATGTCCACCGACTACGACTGCTGGCGCGAGGACGCGGAAGATGTCGGGGTCGGTATGGTTGTGGAGAACATGAAGGAGAATAACCGGACGGTAAACACGCTTCTCCCGCTGATTATCGACGGCCTGTCCGGGGAGAGGACATGCGGATGCGCGAACGCCGCGAAGTTCGCGGTCATGACCGACCCCAAGTCGATCTCCGCGGAGGCTAAGAAACGTCTTGCGCCGCTGTACGGGAAGTACTGGGGATAATTATTTCACTCGTTCTCTTGACAACTGAGACATCCGGGGATACAATTCTACCGGAGGAAAACATGCTCGAAATAGATTATGTGGTTTGGAAGGAAGGAAAATACTTTATATCGCAGTGCTTAAATGTCAACATTTCATCTTTCGGGGATACTAAAGAAGAAGCTGTTTCCGCGCTGAAAGAAGCGGTTGAATTATATTTTGAAGATGAAGATAAAGAATTTTTACAGATCGACAGCATTTCATTAGGGAAAGAACAAATCCATGTCTAAACTCTATTCCTCGAGAGTTATCGAATCGGTCCTGATAAAAAACGAGTTTGTCTTTATTTCCCAGAAAGGTTCTCATGCAAAATACAAGAATTCTTCAGGCCATATTGTAATCGTACCGACGGGTAAAAAAGAAATCCCTCTGGGAACTTTTTATAGCATACTCAAACAAGCCGGTATGAATATCGACGAGTTCCAGAAACTCCTTTAAATCCTGATATTTCCCCCGACGCAAAAAAGTGTCTCGCGCCGCTGTACGGAAAGTACTGGGGATAATTAACTGTCAGTAAATTCCAACTTTATCAATCACTTTGTTTTATCATACTCCAATTACAAAATGCAGACTGCTATATTTTCTCCAGATACCCAGTGACCTCGTCCTCCACAAAACGCGGCGTGGACGACGAAGATACCACGAGCGCGGTCATCCCGGAGGTCAGCGCCACTCCGCCCGCCTCGATCTCCTTCAGCCCGTCGAGACTCTCGATAAAATAGGTCGCGGGCGACGCCTTTTTCAGGATTTCGTAGAGCTTGCGGGAATTGGACGATTTGTCGTCGCCGATCACGATCGTGATATCCGCCTGCTTCTGGAGTTCGAGGGATTTCTCCTCCCGGAGCGTGGTGACCCTGCATATGGAATTGACCGCCTCGACCGCGATACTGTCCGGCAGGCTGGAGCGGATAGTTTCCGCGACGCACCGGAACAGTTCCTCGGGCGACGTGGTCTGCGATACCACAAGAATCCGGGCGATATCGTTCCGGGCGCGGATACTGCCGATAAAGCCCGATAGTTCCGCTTGGCTCTCGATCACCGTACACTCGCCCGCATAACTGATAAGCCCGCGCACTTCGGGATGGTCTTTCTTCCCGGCGATCACCGTATAATATCCGCCGGCGGCGTGTTTTCCGATCAGCTCCTGCAGCTTTTTCACCTTGACGCACGTCAGGTCGATCACATCGAAACGCCCGCGCAGTTCCGTCTCCTCGTTCCGGTCAAGCCCGTGGGTACGGATTACCGCGACCGATCCGCCGGGGATAACGTTCTTATCGTGCGCGGTACGGATATCCTGTTCTTCCAGATGCCGGATATAACGTTTATTATGAATGAGTTCGCCGTAAACAAAGATCGGGGTTTCGCCTGCGCGGACGCGGGCATCGAGAATCCCGGTCTCGGCGGTCTTCACACCGGGGCAAAACCCGGAATGAGCGGGTATCAGTATCTTCATCAGACGCTGACATTGAATAATGTCCGCAGGAGGAACCCGACCAGGTATGCCACTCCCGCCGACAATCCGCCGACAATCAGCATCTCGAGACCGCCGAGGTACCACCTTACCCCGGTGATCCGCTGTCGGAGCGCGCCGACTGTGAACAGTGTCAGCCCGGTAATAACGGACGCAGACAGGAAGAGGTGATTGGTAAAAAACGGGATGATCGACGCGAAAACGTACGCGAAGAGAGGCATGAACCCCGCGATTACAAACGCAAGGAATGTCACCACCGAACTCTTGAGCGGCGACGTTTCCTCGTCCTCGATAATCCCGAGTTCCTCGTGCATCATCGTGTCTACCCAGAGCTTTTTATCCGATGTTACAATCTCGACCATTTTATCGAGATGCTCCCCCTTAAGCCCCTTCAGAGAAAATATTTCCCGGATTTCGTGCACTTCCCCCTGGGGATTCACATCCACCTCCCATTCCTCGCGCGCCCGTTCGCTCTTAACATATTCCTTCTCGGATTTGGACGATAAATAATCCCCGACCGCCATCGAGAACCCGTCGGCGAACAGGTTAGCGAATCCGAGGATGAGTACGATCCCGGCCGATAGATCCGCTCCGGCGACCCCCGCGACCACCGCGAACGTTGTGACTATGCCGTCGCTTGCCCCGAATACAGCCGACCCGATATACCTTCCCTCGCCGGTTTTATGCCACGGCTCCTTGCCGATAGCATGCTCGTCGTGAGACTTTTTATGCAAACTCATGTCCTTTTTCTCGTATGCTTCCCGCGCGATATCGATACGTGTCTTCTTTTTCCCGAACAATCCCTTCAGCAGCCTGAGTATCATGGTTTCCTCCTGATTAAAAGACATTATAACATGATTTAAGAATTAAAAAAACATTCCATACCCCTTGACATATTATTATTGATATGTTATATTACATATATGAAATATAAAGAACAAACCCTGTCCAACGTGGAATTCATGCTGATGGAGATTATCGCGGAATGCGGCGAGATATCCGGGTATGAGATCAATACGTTCGTCGAAGCGCGGGGATACCGCGATTGGGCGGAAATCGGCACGACCTCAATCTATGTCGGCCTGGAAAAGCTGAATAAAAAGGGCTTAGCCCGGTCGCGGATCGATTTCGAGAAGACAGGAAAGGGGCCTCTGCCGAAACTATACGGTCTTACCGATGAGGGCTTTACCCTATTGAAAAGTACCGTACTTCATTCTCTTTCGTCCGGACATACACGCGGGGGACGTTTCGACCTCGGGCTGTCGGCGATTAGTATGCTGAGTTTGGAGGAGCTTCTGGCCGCGTTCGAGAAACGCCGCGATTCTATTGCACGCGGTTTACAGATGGTAAAAGAGACCTGCCGCCGGCAGGGAGGCGAACATCTTCCCCCGGAAGCGCGCATTCTCTTCGAGCATTCCTTTTTAAATATGCAGAAAGAAATTGATTTCGCCGCGGGTGTGATTGAAAAATTAAAGAAAGGGGGGATAGAGTCCTTATGAAAAATGAAATTATTTCCTTATTGCTTCGGTCGGAAGACCCGTCGGTACGTTACTATACCTTGACGGAACTCGCCGGAAAAAGCGATAGCGAACCCGAAGTACGTCTCGCTAAGGAGTCGGTCATGACCCAAGGACATGTTCCGGTTATCCTCGGCAAGCAGAAGCCCGCCGGCCACTGGGGTAAGCCTGAGGACTTCTATATGCGGAGCAAATATAAGGGTACCGTATGGAATATGATCCTGCTCGCCGCGTTGGGAGCCGATCCCAACGATAGCCGAATCCGTTCGATGTGCGAATTTATCCTATCCGCGTCGTACGACCGGTCGACAGGAGGATTCTCTTACAACAGCCACTCCGACGGAATTATTCCGTGCCTCACGGGGAATATGGCTTGGGCGCTTATCCGTTTCGGATATGCAGCCGATCCCCGTTTACAAAAATCCCTCGAATGGATGGCGGAATACCAGCGCTACGACGACGGCGACGGCAAACCGGGAAAGGAATGGCCGTACCGTTTCGAAAAATGCTGGGGGCGTCATACCTGCCATCTCGGCGTAACCAAAATGCTCAAGGCGTTCGCGGAAATTCCCGCGGGGAATCGTACGGATAAAATGAATTCCGCAATAGAACGCGGGATCGAATATATCCTGATGCACCGTATTCATAAAAGCAGTAGAAATCCATCGCGCGTTGCGATGAAGAAATGGACGGAATTCGGGTTCCCGCATATGTGGAACAGCGATATCATCGAAGTCCTCTCCATCCTCGCGAAGTACGGCATACGTGACGAGCGTACCGGCGACGCGCTGGATCTCGTTCTATCCAAACGGCAGCCCGACGGATGGTGGATCAACGAACATAATCACGAGAAATGTTTGACAGCGGCTATCGAAAAAAAGGGAGAGCCAAGCGAATGGGTAACCATGAACGCGCTGAAAGTCCTCGAATATTACGGGAGGTGATATGCGGAGAAAAGACAGGGAAATAATTACCCGCAGGGAGATGGAGGATATCCTTTCCCGCGCGGAATACGGAGTCCTGTCACTCTGCGATGACGGTAAGCCCTACGGGGTCGCGGTGAACTTCGGGTACATTCCTGACGCGCTCTATATTCACTGCGCGCCCGAAGGACGGAAAATCGATATCATCCGTACAAATCCCGCCGCCGGATTTACCGCCGTGGGCGATACTCAATTAATCCGCGCCGAAAAAGCCTGCGGATGGAGCAGTTATTATGAGAGCGTGTATATCGATGGACGCGCGGAAATTATCGAAGATACCGAAGGGAAAATCGCCGGGCTGAACGCGATCATGCGGAAGTATTCCGGTAGGGATTTTGAGTTCGGCGCGGACGACCTGAAGGGGATTGTCATCATCAGAATAGATATCGATAATATGACGGGCAAAGCCAAAAGATAGGAAGCGCGTATGGAGAAAATGGATTTCAAGAAAGATTTAAGAACGTTCTACGGACAGAAACCGGGCGATCCCGCTATAGTGAACGTTCCCGCGATGAACTATATTACTATCGATGGTCAGGGCGACCCGAACAATTCGACGGAATATACTGAGGCGTTAAACGCCCTATTTCCCGTCGCCTATCAAGTAAAATTCATGCTGAAAAACAGTCATGCCGCGATCGATTTCAGTGTCATGCCGCTTCAGGGATTGTGGTGGGCGGACGATATGTCCAGTTTCACCGAATCCCGGCGTGACTTGTGGAAATGGCGGATGATGATATTCCAGCCGGAGTTTGTCACACATGAGATATTCGGCGCGGCTATCGCGGAGGTGCGCCGGAAAAAGAATCCCACCGCGCTCGATAAGCTCCGCTTCGTATCGTACGAGGAAGGACTCTGTTCGCAAATCCTGCATGTCGGGCCGTTTAACGAGGAGCCGGCTACTATCCGCAGGCTGCATAGTTTTATCGCAGATAACGGATACCGTCTGCGCGGACTGCACCATGAAATCTACCTGAGCGATATCCGCAAAGCCGATCCGTCGAAATGGAAAACGATTATCCGTCAGCCGATGGAAAAATAAAGGAGGAGAGTATGAAATTATTCTATGCCGCCGCCGTCCCGCTGTTGATTTTTACATTCGCCGGGTGTTCCGGCATGATGCCGTCGCTGTACCAGCCCGGCAGACTGAAGGACGCGAAGATCACCGCGCCCGGACAGAATAATGTATCCCCTTACTGGAAGATGGCCGATAAAATAGAAATCTATCACTTCAGCGAAGGCAAGGGCACTCCGGTTCTTGTTCTGCACGGCGGGCCCGGGTTTCCCTATGCGAAACCGTGGCCGGGACTGAAACCCCTCGCGGATAAGTTCCAGTTCCATTACTTCCACCAGCGCGGGTGCGGCAAATCCGACAACCCCGTCTATGAACTCGACTCCCCGAATTATTTCGAGAATATGACGACCCTCGAATCGAAGCTCGGACTGGGGGCGTTATTATCCGATATCGAGCAGATCCGCCAAATCCTCGGGGTCGACAAGCTCATCCTGATCGGGCATTCCTACGGCGGGTATCTCGCAACCCTATACGCCGCCGAGTTCCCGGAGCATGTGGACAGGATGGTGCTGATCGCCCCGGCAAATGTCGTTAAACTCCCGTCAGACTCCCCCGGATTGTATGAAATCGTGATGCTCAACCTCCCCGATTCCATGATAACGAACTTCAAAGCGTATATGAAGCGTTACTTCGATTATGCGAATATCTTTTCGCAGAACGAGGAAACTCTCCGCGAGATGAACGGCGAATTTTTTATCTACTACGCGGCGGCCTGCTCGAATATGGGCTTTCCGATGACGCCGATCACGATGGAACGTACGGGCGGATGGGCTTGCCACGGCCCCAACTTCAGTACAGGCGAGAAGTACGACCTCACCGCGTTCGTGAAAACCGTGACCGTGCCGACATTGATTATCCACGGCGATAAGGATATCAACCCTGTCGACGGGAGCAAGTTCTATCATTCGCTCCTGACCAATTCGACGCTCACGGTTATCCCCGGCGCGGATCATTTTCCCTTCGACCACGCTCAGGGTAAAACGACAGAATTTACAAAGCTCATAGGGGATTTCCTGAAGTAGCGCAAGCAGAATAAAATGTACTGAGGATTGTAATTTTCATATAACCGAAGCAGTCTGTCAATTTCTGACTGCTTCATCAATATATTAAACCATCGTTTTACATCTAAACAGGCATACATTTCAGCGCAGTTAACGCCGTATTTGCAAAGGTATATTATCGATGGGGATGCCCCGGAATATATGTTCGTGTGTCTGCGGTAAACGTAATACGGTTTGCGCTCGCGGAAAAAACGTATTATAATATGCTATTAAACACGGGAGTTAAAAAATGCCGAACGATTGGAAATTCTGGGAATTGATACTTAATAAGCCGCTGGTTTCCGCGCTGGCCGCGCAGTTATCCGCGCAATTATTCAAGGTTATCCTTCCGGTCTTCCGGGGTAAATTGCCCGATATCCGCCAATTATCTAAATACGGCGGAATCCCGTCCGGGCATACGGCGTTCATCACTGCCGCCGCAGTCGCGATCGGCATCACCGCCGGATGGAAATCCCCGGTATTCGCGATCGCAGGGACTGTGTCGGCTATCCTGATCTATGACATTCTGAAACTCCGTACCGCAGTAGAATGCTCGCTGGAAATGGGCAGGATGGCGCTCGACGGTACGAAACAGGCCTATGAACGAAAAGTACCGCAGTTTAAGGGGCATTCGCCTCTCGAGGTGATCGCCGGAATGGCATGGGGGATCGCCGCCGCAGTGGGGGTATGTCTGCTTTGGGGGTAGAAATTTTATGGAGGATATATGGACTCGCCGCAGATAAATGATTTCGACCGAAGTATTGTCGAACGTGAAATCCATAACGAGGTGAACTCTGTGCTACAGTCCGGGGGAATTTTTGCGGCAGTACTCGGACTCGGTTCGGGGACATTGATTGCGGCGCTCATCGCCGTAGGCCTCATTAAGGACGTGCTGATACCGGGCATCATGGCGATAACCGCCGGAACGCTGTCGCTGGTGCTATACTTTATCGCACGCGCAGGAAAAATGAACGGTAAAATGGTGTACTGGATATTCATCCCTTATCTTCTCATGCCCACTTTTTTATTCATCCTCAGCCACTTTTTCGTAGACGGAGGCGCAGCGGCATATATCACCGGCCCGTTCTCCTATCTGAACTTTTTCCTTATCGTCATGACGGGCTTTCTCTTCAACGGCACATTGTCGCGTTTGGGAGGATGGCTGACCGGCGCCGGATACACCGTCTCATACCTGCTCGCGGCGGGCGAACTCAGCCGTTTAACCGGGGCAAGTCCGATTGTACTGCAGGATTTGACCGCCGCTCCGCTTTATTTTTTCAAAGCTTCCATGATGGTATTCACCGGATATATTACCGCATCCTTATCCGTCCATTTCAAGAAACTGATCGTCCGCATCCTTTCCGAGGTGAACGAGAAGCAGTCTATCAGCAAACTGTTCGGGAAATTCGTCTCCGAGGAAGTCAAGGAAAAAATCCTCCGCGAGAAAACCGGGGTTGCCGGGGAAATCCGTACGATCGCCGTGCTGTTCTCGGATATCCGCTCGTTTACATCGTTCAGCGAATCCCGCGGCCCCGCGCAGGTAGTCAGCCATCTGAACCGTTACTTTAACCGGATGGTGGAATGCATTACCTCGCACGGAGGGGTGGTCGATAAATTTATCGGCGACGCGATTATGGCATACTTCGGCGGGGTGACCCCTCTCGAAAGTCCGTGCGACTCCGCTCTGGAGGCGGCGTTCGCAATGCGCACCGCCCTCACCGAGCTGAACCGCGAATGGCGGGAACGCGGCGAACCGGAGTTTGAGAACGGGATAGGCATCCATTACGGCGAGGCCCTGCTGGGTATTATCGGCAGCGACGAACGGATGGAGTTTACGGTGATCGGCGACACGGTCAATCTGGCGTCGCGCACCGAAGGCCTCACCAAGGAGTACGGAACCCCCGTCCTGATCACCGGCGACTTCTATCAGAACCTGTCTGAGAACTTACAGGAGGGATTTATATCGCTCGGCGATACGAAAGTGAAGGGAAAGGAAGCTGTGGTGAGGATATGGGGAAAGCGGGAATAGCTATTTTTTCCGAATTCGAATGCTATTCTTGGTAATAACAGTAAAAGATGCAGGTAATTCTTCGGAATGCTCCTTAAGTACCGAATCTAGAATTTTCGCTTTGGCGATAGGTTCGAAACCCGATAAGCGTAAAAGAATAATTCCGGAGTCTATCTTATTTTGGCGAAAAACCAGTTCGCCGAAATCCTTATCCGCCGTAATCAGAACCCGCCCGTCCCGATTAGCATTTTCCATAACAGTATTATCGCCTATACCTGAATCGAATTCAGCGATATATTTTACATCGTATCCGGTTTCTCTTTAAAATTGAACAACCTGAGTATCGATATTTTCATCCGCCAAAAATCTCATTCCTTTTCCGATCCGACAGGATAGACAACATCAGCTTTTATCGCGCCTGCCGCAAATTCCAATGCCGCCAGAATAGCGTCTTTTGTTACACGCGGATGCTCCCGAATGATTTGTTCGATGGTTTCTCCGGCGGACATTTTTTCTAATATCAGTTCCACCGTGATACGTGTTCCCTTAACGACAGGTTTGCCCATCATGATATTCGGATCGGAAATTATCCATTTATTACTCATAGAATTCCTTCATAAGCAGACTATTTACTAAATTATAATAAAAGAGAATAAATAATACAAGGATTCAGGATAGGTTATTAATTCCATTCAGGTTATTATGCATTCATGGAATAGCTATTTTTTCCGGCCGACCAGCGTATAGCTCAACGGGAACATGCCCAGATCCTCCGCCCATTTGAACCCGTTAGCGATATCGTACGGGTACTCGTTCAGTTCGAGAAGCTCGATCCCCGCATGGATCACGGAGTTAACGATCTCCCCCAACGTATGCTGAAACTCGTAGTTCTTGGACGCATCGTACTCGGAAAACCCGAAATAATCAAGCCCCTGACCCTCGATAATCTCTTTGTTGAAGTAGGAATACTCCGGTTTCAGTATCAGCCCGCCGGGTGAAAAATCCTTATCCTCGAACGGGAGCAGATAAGTCACGGGATGATGCTCATAGACGAGGAGATTTCCGCCGGGTTTCAGCAGACGCGACACGATACCGAAATAGGTATCCAGATCGGGAATCCACGAGAGCGCTCCGATAGTGATATATACTATATCGAAACTTGAATTATAGATTTCCGGGATATCGATAATATCGGCGCATACGAATTCGCAGTCGGCGTTGGCGATCTTCGCAAGTTCCCTGCCCTCGCGGATAAACTCGTCCGAGATATCAAATCCCGTCCCCGCAAGCGCCCCGATATTCACAGCCGATATGAGTTCGCGTCCGTTATTACAGCAAAGCTGGGCGATACGCTTGCCCGCAAGCCCGAACGATTCCAGTATCGCGGTCTCGGTCGGGTCGAGGAGCGATGCGCCGGGTTCGGTAAAAAATTGATGAAGGTCTCTCGGTCGGGTCTTTTTATGAATCGCCGCAACCTCGTTCCATGCCGCCCTATTGGCTGAAGAGTAACGTTTCCAATCTGTAAGCATAGTTTTTCCTTATTTTATAATTCCTATTATAGGGCGTTTTTTTCGAAAGGTCAACTGGACGAGTTATAAAACAAAAGGGTCCGGCATATATTTCATATATGCATGTTTGAAATCTAATTAAGATTTATACTCTAAGCTATGCGATTAGTAAATAATTCCTTATTTTTCTTGACTATATCCCATTTTACATTAAAATTAAGGTTGTGTAACTTTTAAAAATTTTGAAGGGGAAACATATGACACCATTAGAGATTGCTTTATACCCTTCTCTTCTTGTAATTGGTTTGGTAATCGGTTACGTGATACGGGTATTTTACGCAAAATACCGTTTGCATTCGGCGGAAGAAAAGTTTAAAGAGGTTTTAGCGGAGGCGGAGAAAGAAGCTGAAGCCAAAAAGAAGGAGATGCTGTTCGAAGCAAAGGACAACATCATACAGGAACGGAAGCAATTGGAACGGGAGTTCAACGAAAGGAATACCGAACTCCAGCAATTACAACGGCGCCTGATCCAAAAAGAAGATTCTCTGGAAAAGAAGTACGAAAGCCTCGAAAAGAAAGAAAAAGATTTTGCTGGACTACAGCAGGAGTTTGAGAAAAAATCTCAGGAACTCCAGAAAGCATACGAGCGTCATCTCCGTGAACTGGAAAAGGTAGCGCAGATGACGGCCGAAGAGGCGAAACAGCAGCTTTTAAACGAAATGGTGGACGAGGCCAAGCGGGATTCGATCAAGCTTATCAAGCAGATCGAAGAAGACGCCCGTGACGAGGCCGACAGCAAAGCCAGAGAAGTTATTGTCGCCGCAATCGAAAGAAACGCGGCCGAGGTTACTGCCGAAAAGACCATTACCACCGTACAACTGCCCAACGACGAAATGAAGGGCCGCATCATCGGAAGAGAAGGACGGAATATCCGGGCGTTTGAATCGATTGCAGGTATCGACCTGATTATCGACGATACACCCGAAGTTGTCGTGATTTCCTCGTTCGATCCTTATCGACGGGAAATCGCTAAAATCGCTCTCGAGCGTCTGATCGTAGATGGGAGAATCCATCCGGGACGCATCGAGGAGGTGATCCAGAAAGTAGAACAGGAGATCAATCAGGAGATTGTCGAGCTCGGAAAGCAGGCGTGCATCGATCTCAAAGTCACCCTGCCTCGCGATCTTTACCCGTATATCGGACGGCTTAAGTACCGCACGAGCTACGGTCAGAATATCTACAATCATTCCATCGAGGTCGCCAATATCGCTGGCATGCTCGCGGGCGAGATCGGCAGTAATGTCGAGAACGCTAAGATCGCGGGTCTCCTTCACGATATCGGCAAATCGATCAAATCGAACGGCGAGGGCAGTCATGCTTTGGTCGGCGCAGAAGTGCTGAGAAAGTACTCGCTGGACGAGGGCGTGATCAATGCGATAGCGTCGCACCACGGTGAGACAGAACCGAAGTTCATCGAGGCTTCGCTGATCGTTGCCGCCGACGCGATTTCCGCTTCCAGACCCGGCGCGCGCCGCGAGTCGTTCGAGGATTATATCAAACGGCTTCATACGCTGGAGAATATCGCGACATCCATCGGCGGTGTGGACAAGGCTTACGCCATCCAGGCCGGACGCGAGATACGCATATTCGTAAACAGCGAGCAGATCAACGATGAGACTGCGCTGATAGTCGCACGCGATATCGCGAAGAAAATCGAAAGTACGATGAAGTATCCGGGACAGATTAAAGTCACCGTGATCCGCGAGACCCGTGTGGTTGAATACGCGAGATAGTTTGATAAAAACATTACGGCGTCGCGCAACCCTGCGCGGCGCCTTTTTTTAGCGGCGGTTCATATAAATACCGATTGACGGAGGCGTCCTTGTCCGATTTTCCCGATCCTTCCGGCTATAAAGCCCCCATCTCGGCAACCACATGCTCGAAACTCGCACAGTCCGGCCTGACTCCCGAATGCCCGTTCGTACTGAACAAGCAGAAAGGGGCGTATCTCTACGATATCGACGGGAATAAATATATCGATTTCCGGATGGGATACGGTACCGTCCCGCTCGGACACAATCAACCCACTCTCACCCGCTTTATCAAGAACGGGATATCGGTCGGGACATCGCCCGGCCTCCCGAATAAGTTCCATTCCCGCCTCATCCGCACATTCCATGAATTCGCCGGTTTCGAGCGTATCGCGTTCTATTCGGGGATTACCCCCGCGCTCGCCGCAATAATCCGTCTCCTCAATCCTGCGGCAGTCGGGGTCACCTCGTCATATCTGCTCGACATGGGGCGGGGTTTACCATTCATCAATCCGGAGATCGCGGAGAAGGGCAAGCCGTACGATCTGCTGCTCTACGAACCGGTCGATTTCGACGGCGGGATGGATAATTTCCGGCCGGACGGATACAATGCGAAATGTAAAATCGCGGTCGAGAACCGGACGGCGTTCCGGATGAATAAGGGTTTTATCGCATCGCTCGATGACGCCGATATGATACTCTGCGCGGATATTCCCGCTAACGGGATGCAGTGCGCGGCGGTACTCTCCGGCGGGAAATTCGCGCCGGAAAGCGAATGGATACCGCTCTATCTGGCGGTCGCGATGAACGAGACGCTGAAGTATTATCTGCGCCATGAGATATGGAATTATAAATGGTATAAGGTTCCCGAGAGGCTAGTGATTGCCCAACGCGGCGGGATATTCCGGCTCCACAGCAGGTATCCGCTATCTGAACTGATTCCCCGGGGTGTGTTTTTAGAGAGCGAGATGGGATATTCGAGTACCGCGCACAGCGTGTACGATATACGCCGCCTCAGCCGGGCGCTGGGGGAGATTACCCCTCGATAAGCTTGTATCCTACGCCGAAGACGGTCTTGATATATTTGGCGCGCCTTCCGGTATCGCCGATCTTCTTTCGGATAGATACAACGTTGGTATCGATGACCCGTTCGGTGACATAAACCTCTTCGCCCCATATTTCTTTCATCATCATATCCCGTCCGACAACCTTACCGCGGTTCTTATAGAGAAGGCGTATGATACCCAATTCCTTGGGGGTGAGGGGAAATTCGTCATCGTTCAGTTTGCTGACCATTTTATCTAAGTATACCAGCGAGTTGCCGATCTTAATCGTAACCGGTTCGTAACCCGGATAGGGTCCGACATGCGATATAGACGAGCCGCGGAGAAGGTTCACCCTTCTCAGCTGGGCACGGATACGCGCGATCATTTCCATCATGGAAAAAGGCTTGGTAACATAATCGTCCGCGCCGAGATTCAGCGCGAATACTTTATCTTCATCGTTGTTCTTCTCTGAAAATATAATGACCGGAATATCTTTTTTTACCTTTCGTAATTCGCGGAGGAGCTCATACCCGTCGATCTCAGGGAGCAGAATCTCCATTAAAATGATATCGTAGGTCTCGTTTAAAGCACGGTTCAGTCCGTCTTTTCCTGATAGAGATATGATAGCCTCAAACCCTTCAAATTCCAGACTGTCCTTGATCGCCATCGCGGAGTTCTTATCTTCCTCAATGATTAAAACCCTCGCCATTTTCATCCTCCATAATGTAAAAAGAAATAATTTATATTTCGATAATATATTATAACATTTCATCACATATCAACCCAAATATACGCATAACTATATATAATATATAGTCCGTATCTCTGAAGTAATTCGGCGAACAAATATTCAGTATATTGTAATTTTATTTCTCTTTATTGTCAAACATATTATCTTTATTTCGGCAAATATTTTAGTTTACAAGAATACATAATTGTCTTATAATTATCTACTTTACTTCCGGGGTAATCTATGAAAAATTTAATTTCCAAGCTCTCATTCGTAAAACCTTATCTGACAAAAGAGCTTCTTTATATGACCATCGCCGTACTGTCGCTTCTGGTCTATAAATACCTGAGCTTCGATCCCGGCGCGCATGGATTTCTGCTGAAGAATGTATTCGGCGTCAATCCCACCAATCCGGGAGAGATCGATTACTGGAAATATATGATGTGGTTTATCTCATCGTTCGCGTATCTTTTTATTATCCCGTTTATCGGCGGTCTGATTATCGAGGGGAAGAACGTTTTTAAAAAATTCGGCCTCACTTTTAATAAACCTAAAATAGGCATCCCTTTACTTCTCAGTGCGTTTGTCCTGATGGCGATTGCAATTATCATCGCAGTCAAGCTTTTCCCCGACTTCAAACAGTATTACCCGTTCGCAAAATACGCCGCAATCAACTCACGTGTTTTTATTATTTATCAACTCGCTTATTTCAGTTACTTCATCGGATGGGAGTTTTATTATCACTCGTTCGTACTTTTTCCCTACGAGGAGAAACTCGGCAAGCCGGGCGCCGTCCTGATCGGCGTATTGCCGTTCGTACTCATGCACTTCGGGAAGCCCCTGCCCGAGCTGATCGGCTCCTTCATCGCCGGGGTATTTCTGAGCATCCTTGCGCTTGAAACACGCACGTTCTGGTACGGGATGCTGCTCCACGGGATGGTGGCTGTGTTTATGGACATCGCCGTGGTGTATTTCTAACTTTTTATTCCCTGACGGACACCCCGTTCCCGCAGAACTTTACGCAGATAATCGAGATTACCGTGCTTATCGAGCGTCCACTCCGGCGCGGATAAATTTTCCGGGGCGCATTGCCCGAATACGCGGTGCAGGACTATCCGTTCGGGAAGCCGCGCGATCACCTCGCAAAGTACATCGATATACTCTTCCCGGCTCATCAAATCGATTTCCCCGCCGGCATACATCCGTTCCGCACGGGTATTTTTTTCTATATACAGATGATGGAACTTGAACCCGTCCGCGCCCAATTCCGCCAGCCGCATAACCCCCTCGATCATGTCGGCAGAAGTCTCGCCCGGCAGGCCGAAAATGAGATGCGCGACAAGGTGAAGCCCCCTCCCGCGCGACATCCCGAACGCTTTTTCCGTATCCGCCGCGGTGTGCCCACGATTGATCCGTTTCAGCACGACGTCCTTCATCGACTGCGCGCCGTATTCCAGGATCACCAGTCGTTCCCGCGCGATATCCGAAAGAAGCCCGATGATCCGGGGATCGACCGTATCGGGACGTGTACCGATCGCTATACCGGCGATATCCGGCCCGGCGAGCGCGCCCTTATAGATCCGGTCGAGGGTCTCGACGGATGCGCCGTTGGAGAGATAAGTATTCGAATAGGGCTGGAAGTACGCGATGAATTTCCGGACTCCGTACCTCCGGGCGATCAGTTCCTTCCCGCGCCGAAGCTGTTCGGCGACCGGGACATCCGGCTCGACATACGACGCGCGCGATCCGGACTCGCTGCAGTAGATACATCCGCCGAGTCCCTTCGTGCCGTCGCGGTTCGGGCATGTGAAACCCGCGTCCACCGAAACCCGGTACACCCGTTCGCCGAACCGTGCCCGGAGAAACGAATTGAGGTCTGTATATAATACTTCATTCATCGGGGGAATTGCGCAAACTCGGGAAGCTCGACCCCTTCGTGGCGGAGGAGGCGCACCTTATAGACAAGCCCTCTCAACGGGTCGCGGCCGGGCTCGAAGCCGCCGGAGTATCCTCCGAGACCGCGTGTGCCGACGACTCTATGGCACGGTACCGATACCGGGAAGGGATTCGCGGCAAGCGCCCGCGCGACCGCCCTCGCCCGTTTCCTTCCGCCGATTCGTTCGGCCAACCCGGCATATGTAATTGTCTGCCCTGCGGGTATCTTGCCCAGTTCGCGGTACACCGTTTTTTGAAACACGGTCAGCCTGCTCTCGTCATACTTAAGATCGAAGCCGAAACTTTTTCTATCGAGATACTCCCTGAACTGCCTGTATACCGGTTCGTCCTCATGAGCGAACTCATCGGGGAATCCCCCGATCCCGGTCTCGATCCGCGTGATGAGGCCGTTTTCAATCCGGATAACAATCCCGATATCAGGGTTTGATATTTTTACGAGGGACACTCTTTTTCTCCTCGCCCAGGAGGTATTCCCGCGCTTTATTCAACTGATCGGCGATCTGCTTGATCAGGCCGAAGTATTTATCGTGCTGGGTGTTTGAGGAAAAAAGACGGCGAATATTGATGCGGAACTGCGGGAAATTTCCGTACTGGAGGGATTCGTTCAGTTCGTGGCGCGGGGTAATAAACAGATCGCGTACCGACTCCGAAAAGCGCCGCGCATCGTCCATCGGAATTCCATCTGTGCCGATGCGGAACGATCCGAGGATGTCGTCTATCCGGTCGATTATCCAATAGGTCGATTGGACGATAATCATGTCTTTATAATGGGGGTCGAGCGGATCGATGCCCGGCAGCCGTCCGCGTAATATATGCGTACTCAGTTCGATCTTCCGGTCGGCAGGCGATACATCCATCTGGTCGAACATCGCCCTATAATCGGTAACATTCCCCATCTCGTTCACTTCCGGCGCAAGGTCATTGCGTAATTCGGTTGTAAACTTCTCGAGCATACCCGCGAGATCGGAAAACACCCTGCTCTCGATCACCTGGATATGCGTCTGGGAATGCAGTTTTACCGGCGTATCTTTTTTCTGTTCCGGGACCGTTTCTTCCGGAGTAATTTCCTTATTTTTATCTCTGCCGAAAAGCCGGAGGAAAAAATCCACGACCGACGAGAAAAACCCCCGTTCTATAGTTTCTGGCTCGTCAAACACTGTTCTGCCGTTTTCAATCTTTACCTTCCACCCCGCTCCCTCGGCAAGCGGCATAATCAGGTCGATCAGAATATCGTTCATCATCAATTCCATGCGTTTTGCGAACGTATCCACGAGCGTATAGAGCGGCAGCGGACTCTGCACGCTGACCGCCGCAAACCCCATCACCCTGAGCTCGGCGAGAAGGTCCAGCGCAAAGACCCGCGCCCCGCAGACATACGCGAGAAGATGCCCCGATTTCAGATGCGGGAAACGGTTCTGTTCGGCATACGCATATATCTTTTTCAGAAACTGGGCGATTTCTCCAATCCATTTCATATCCTGCAGGTATAACGCGAGACGCTCACGTTTTTCGCCCGACGGGTCAAGACTATCGGTGAGACGCTTCAGTTCGTTGACAACTTCCTGCAGTAAAGGGGAAATCGGTTCGACCGCCGCCCCGAACATATTGACGAAATACGATCCCTCCGGCATCTTCAATTCCCTGAAGTAACCCGGAATCAGTGTCCTGTCGATAGGATTCCCCGGCGCAGCGGGCGTAAGATTATCGATCTTTAAATTTTCCATCCTGAAGAGGGGCGGATACTTATGGCGATGATGTTTATAATCCGATTCGAAACGCTTCCGTTTCATCCACCCGATTTTTCCTTTGCCGTAAGCCTGCCGGAGGTAAAATTCCCGTTCGAACCCCGACAGCATCTCTGCTTGGCTCGATACAGGCATCACGGCTCTATGTGACGCAGGCATATCACCGGGTCCGGGAGTACAAAAACATTCGCAGTTGAAACGGAAAATGGTGAATTTTACCTTGAGAAGCGATTCCTTCCATACATCGAGAGGCGGACGAAGTTTCTTCGATTGTTCCTGCATTGCGTTTCCCGGATTGAGCGATGGCATATTTTATCCGATATTCAGGGAATTATCAATAAAAAGGGGGCTGCAGGCAGCCCCCCGAAAGAGAAAGATTGTTTCTACGGTAAGCTTAACACAGGATACTTGCTGCTGGTCAGACGCGCGATACCGAGAATAATTGTTTCGATACTTGCGGGTTTCGTACCGTTGGTATAGGTGTCAGAAGAATTTGTCATTCCCGAGAAAAGCAGCGTATTATCATTACTATATAAATCGTAGTTACCCATCTTCCAAGTAGTATACCCCACACTGTTAAAATATTCCTTATAAACATAATTTGTCCCATAATATACGGTCACATTCGATTTTCCAGTTGCATATGCGATCGCCCCGCCATCACTATAGGTATATCCGTAACCCTGTAACTGCCATGCCATAGGATACGGCCTGTCGTACTCGGCCATCGCCTGTACCTTGATTTCGCCGGGAGACAATTCAACAAGAAGTACCCGTAAATTCGTGATAAACCATACACCGTTTCCGTCATACTTTGCATAGATTTCAAGCTGACGGTCAGCAAGAGTCTGGTCAAAGAACGCTACAACCTGTTTTGGGACATCGTTGGTTCCGTTCAGGAAGAGAACCAGTTTGCCTTTATACGCGCCGGATGTTCCAGTCCAATCGAAATAGGTGTTTGTAGTGGCGGTATTAGTGCCGTAGTAAATATAGTATCCTCCGCCAACCTGATCGTTCATATAAGCCCAGCCTCCGCCCCCGAAAGAAACGTTAACTACAGTTCCCTTATTATTCTTCATGAACGTCCAACCGTCGCGGAGGGCGGCGACAATCTGGTCGCCGTAGGCGCAAAGAATTTTAGCGGCGCGTACATACGACTTGATATGCCCATAGGCAGGACCTTCGTTAGTATTATTCGTAGCCGCAGCAGTAGGACTCATCCCGCTTCCGCCGTCGTCCAAAGAAGCGGGTACAGCCATCCAAATCCCGGACGGCATATCTTCTACTTTGTTTTCCAGCACTCCCGCGCAGAACGACAGGAACAACGTCACCATAAGAACCCCAAAAATCGCAAAAACCTTTCGCATCATAGCAACCTCCAAAATTTCAAAAACTACAATTTCTATAAGTTAACATGGAAATGCCCGACTTTCAACTTTATCGCCGTTTAGTTTTCAAATACTTTGCATACTACCCGAATCCGGCGCCGTCCATTGACTCATGAACGTCTAAAGCGCCGTTCCCAATCCGATAAAAGCATTCCATATATAATACTGTAATTACGCCCGTATTAGGAAATTTTTTCTGCTTTTTTGTGAATGACATTCGTCTTTATTTTCATTTCAAAATATTTTTATGATAATTTTCAATACGCCGGTTTTACCCGAATCTGCTTGACTTTCAACTAAATTCCGGTTAAGTTTTCTATACAATAGAATCTATGTTATAATACTGCCGGAGAGCCGATGAAGAAACTAATACTATCCTTATTGTTTATATTTCCCTCGTTTGCGTCGCCGTTCGACTTCGTTATCTTAAAGTACCGTTCCGGGGACTGGTATAACGCTGTCGACGGGGTAAAAAATTTCCTGCGCGAACTTGCCGGACGCACGACTGTCGACACTCTCACCGAGCCGGTCGAACTCGGCCTTGCAGACGAACGGATATTCGAGCATTCATTCCTGTTTCTCAACGGGCATGTGCCGGTCGTGCTGGACGAGAAAGAGAAAGCCAACCTTCGGAAATTTGTTCTGAACGGGGGCTTCGTGTTTGCGAACGACGATTACGGTTTGGACGAATCTTTCCGAAAGCTGATCGCCGATGTGTTTCCTGAATATAAGTTCGAGAAAGTCTCATACAACCACCCGGTGTATCATTGTTTCTATGAGTTCAAGGACGGTCTGCCGAAGATACACGAGCATAACGGGAATCCGCCCGAGGGATGGGGATTGTTCGTCGGCGGACGGCTCGCCGTTTTCTATGCATACGAAAGCGATATTGCCGACGGATGGGACTACCCCGAAGTCCATAACAACCCGGCCGAGAAACGGGAAGCCGCTTTCCGGATGGGAATAAATATCGTGATTTATTCGTTAACATATTAGAGAGGTAACTATTGAAAAACAAAGAGCAGATTCCTGCCGCTAAAAAAAAGCCCGAAAAAGTAAAACTGTATCAAGATAAGGAAAAGAAACTCCGCCTGTTCGAGCGTTTCGCGCACTCCAAGTTTAAGAATAAAGCGGAAACCGGCGTGAACGATAAAAAATTTCTCGACCATATCAAGGAGCAGTCGGATAAACTCGGAGGCGTCGTCCGTCAGGCCGCGGATGCTGTGAAAGTACTAATCGATTACCTGTTCGGCAAGAACGGAGATATCGGGAGCAAGATCTATACTATCGCCGCCCTGCTTTATTTTATATCCCCGCTCGATTTTATTCCCGACGTTATCCCCGTGCTGGGCTATCTGGATGATATCGCAATACTTGGCATGGTGGCCGGGGCGATCATATCCAAGGTCGCAAATCAGGAAAAAGAAATGGCGCTCCCCGATATTGTGCGGAATACCCTGAAGACTGCGGAACTGAGGAAAGACCTCCGTCACGATCAGCTCATGGGGATGGCCGGGGCAAAAAACCAGACGCCGGGGAGAATGGATAAGGATATCAAGAAGCACCTCATTATTGTGATTATCAGCCTTTCCGGGGCACTCGTTGCGGCGGTGATCACCCTTCTTCTGAAATTCTATTTCAAGGTGTTCTGATGGCGGGGGACGTATTTTATATCGCATACCGGGTTTTCTACTGGGCGCTGATCGCAGGCTCGTTTATAACGGCGTTCATCCAGTCCTATAAGATCATCAACCCCTACTATAAGGTATTCCGCTCGTTACCGCCGGGCTCGCAGAAATACATCGCGCGGACAGGTTCCCGCTATTTTCTCAGGTATCTTTTTACCAACCTGAAAAGCGAACGAATCCTGATCGTAATCATTTTTATTCTTGTCACCCTCCTGATCACATTGAACCTCCTCATCTGGCTGCTGCCTGCCTGACGGCACATAATCTAACCACAATATTCTATCATGCATAGTATTTAATCATTAGAATGCATATATTATATGCGCAATTCGCATGCATATTTTTATCTCGTTATTATATATAGATTTATATGTGATGATTTTCTCCTGCATTGGCATGATATTTGTTATAGATACTCAGGAGGAACACCATGATAAAAATCGAAGCGATTATCCGGCCGTCGCGTCTGACCCAGCTGAAAGATTCTCTCTCGTTGCTCGGAGTGCACGGGATGACTATTCTCGAGGCCGGAGGGTTCGGGCGTCAACGGGGGCATAAGGAATTATTCCGCGGAGGGGAGTACGAAGTCGAACTCATCCCGAAACTCATGATCGTTCTGGTTACCCGTGACGATCTAGCTGAAAAAATAATAGGAAAAATCAAGGATGTCTGTTATACCGGGGAAGCGGGCGACGGGAAAATTTTTATTTATCCGATCGGTGAGGTGATCAGGATTCGCACCGGCGAACAGGGAGAGGACGCGCTTTAATGCTGAAAACTTGATTAATATAATATTTATATTACAATATACACCTATGAAATAAGGTGGAATAATGAACGGAACTCCCCGTACCATTCGCGCGATTCGGATATTAAAAATAAAACTGGCGCTTACTTTTATCCTGATTCCCTTAGCGTTTTTAGCGTTCGGCGAACTGTATATTGCGTTCTATCACGTGACTATACCGAACGATTTCCCGACACAGATCGAAAAAGCATTCGCGCCGCTTCCATACCTGCTCTATCTGGTATTCGCCGTGGTATTCGTGTTCGTCATTTTCCGCTTTCTGAATCCGCTGTTCCGTTACATTCTGGACGGCTCCGAGGAGGAGAAGGCGCGGAAATCCACCTTAAACGTTCCATGGTTTTTTATAATCACGAATATGGTATTCTGGACGCTCGGGGTAATAGTTTTTTACGCGATATCTAAATGGCAGGCGCCGATGCCGTTTTTTTGGACTCTCATCCTGAAATACGCTTCGGGACTGACCGCATCGCTTTTTGCGGTATTTCTCGCAAACCGTCTGCTCTTCGATTATAAGCTTCTTCTGAATATGACTGATATCCGCCCTGGCGAGAACGACGTATTTTACCGGAATAAGAATTCTATCATTATGTTTGCCGCATTATTTTTCCTTATCACCCACTTCGCATATTACATGTTCATCAGCTATGTCCGATCGGATTATTTTACTTCGCTGGAGGGGGTGTCGTGGCGGATCGGGTTTATGTGCCTCGTCTTTTTTATGATCAGCTACGGTCTCTATTATATCTCCACCCTCGAAAGCAAGAAACAGCTCGCTACCCTGAACGATAAATTGGACGAACTGACAGCCGGAAAGGACGCCGACCTGACCAAAAGGATTATTCTTACCCATTTCGACGAGATAGGAGACATAGTTCATAAAGTCAATTTTTTTACCCGTAAACTACAGCAGAATTTCAGCAGCATCAAGGAAATTTCCGGGGAAATCGATACCAGTTCCCATGCTGTGGCAGCCTCGTCCCACACGGTAAGCGAGAATGTCAACGACCAGTCCTCCAACACAGAAGAAATACTTTCTGCGATGGAAGAATTTTCGCAGACAATGGAAAGCATCACCTCCAATGTCAATAACCAGACTGAAATTATGGTGAATACGAATCAGGCTGTCGAAAAACTTTCCCAAGCCATACGGTCGATTGTTGAAAATTCCAAGGATATCACCCGAAAAGCCTCGGAGAATATCGAATCCGCTGAAAAGGGTATCAGTAAGGTAAACGTATCCATCGAACGAACTGCGAAAATCATGGATAATATCCGCGAGGTATCAAAAAAAATCCGCGACGCCGGAGAACAAACCCGTCATATCGACGAGATACTCGAATCCATCGAAGCTATCGCCGAAAGTACGACCATACTTTCGATGAACGCTGCAATCGAGGCCGCTCACGCCGGCGCTATGGGGCAGGGTTTCGCCATCGTCGCGGGAGAAATCCGCAATCTCGCCGAACGGACTTCCCTATCGGTGCAAAGTATCGAACAGCTGATCTACTCGATCAAGACCAGCGTCGACGATGCGGTCAGGCTTTCCGACGCGGGGCATAAGGAATGGCTGGAGTCGGAGGCGTTAAACCGTGACGCAAGCGAATCGCTCAAGACAATCGTGCAGAATATTGAGAGCAGTAATAGAATGTTCCAGGAGATCACCCTGATCACGGGCGAACAGGAATCGATGGTGCAGGATGTTTTCCGGAACAGCGATAAACTCAGCGCCATATCAAACAGTATCCGTACCGCTATCGAGGAACAGACCAAGGGCGCCAACCAGATCGTGGACAGTATCCAGGAGATTGTCCGCAACGGCGAGGAAAACGTGCAGTCCTCCGAGGAACTCTCCGTCCTCGCGGAGCAGCTGGAAATAAAAGGAAGGGAACTTTCAGATATCGTAGGACAGTTTAAATTATGAAATTTTAAGAAGTTCGGCGGCATCAAACCGCCATTCGCCGGCGAGGAATTCGATCATCTCCTTTTCCTCGGTTGAGATTACCCCGTCAGCCTTAATCAGTTTTACGGCAAATTCCAGCAAATCATGCTCGAATCCTTCGGCATCCGGCTCGCTTTCCAGCCATCCGCCCAATACCTTTACAGCCTTCTCGAAACGCCGTCTGAGCCATCTCGGTTCCAGTTCCTTCAGGTAATCCCGTTCCTTGAGATAGTTGCATTCGCCGAAATAAGGTTTTTCGTAATTGAATAAGGCGCTGTGCTTGACCCGTTCGGAATGAAGGAATTCCTTGATGACGTCTATCTCCCTGTCGTCGATATGCCCGTCGCCGGCCATAAGAGCGTAAAGGATATCGAATCCTGCCTGTTCGAGAGTAACCAGATAAGTCGCTTCGGCCATAGTATTCTCCTTGTAGAGTAATATACTAAAAACGGCGGCGGGAGTCAAAGGAATGAAAAAAATTCCCTCCCCCGAAGGGGAGGGAGAAATGTTATTTTAAAAAACACCCCAAATTATTCTAAAAATCAGCGAATAAAACCCCGCGATAATCGAGAGTATCCCTAAAGGAGTTCTGAAGGGAATTAATACTTTTTCGAGTTTCTCGACAGACTCCGCTTTCAACTCTTTCCTCGCCTTCAAGAAATCCATCGCGAGAAGGATACCGAGTAAAAGTTCAACTGCACCGATCAGTATAAAAAACACCCTTGATAGCGGCAGATAGTAAAATGCCGGATGGGGGAAAAGCAGAAATACAATCAGATCAACGGCTCCCCAAATTCCGATCACAATACCGATGTAGGACTGATAGGGTGTTATCTTTTCAATTAAATCGCCGACCGGCGGGACTATTTTGGTAAATAATACTTTTGTCGCAATTACTCCCCCGGCCAAAAGAACAAGAATCTGAACTATTGCAAGAATCCCTGTCATAATTTTCCTCCTGTGGAATATATACAAGTTTACACATTAATTCAGAATTTGTCAATAAGGATTATCAAATGACCGGAGATGACGGCTTGTTCGGAATGAAACAAGGCACCGCTTTAACCTATTCCCCCTGCAATCGGAACGGGGCCGCCCATTACAGCCAGCCCCGTTTCCAAATCATACACTTCTTATTTCCCAACCCTATGAAAGCATCCTATATATATTACCGGAATATGTCTAAAAAAAGGAAATTTCCCTGAATATTTTTTAGCGGTCGTCGAAATCCTCTTCAAGTTCCTCTTCCTCATATTCGCCGTCAAAATCGTCTTCGTCCTCAAAACCGTCATCATCATCGTCCTCATCTTCATCTTCAAGGAAATCGTCGTCCCATTCGGTATCCTTCTCGACAGCGTATTCGTCCAACTCGCTGAAACGTTCCTCGACTATCTCGTCGATATCGAACTCCCATGCCGCGCTCAGTTCAAGGAGAAGGTTATACTTCGAATCCGGGATATCGTTATCGTCCACGATATTTTCCCTGATATACTCCAGCATAATTTCAATTTCTTCATCGGTGCATTCCCCTTTGAACGAATCCGCCGACTTTTTAAACCGGTCTGCCAGTTCGCTTTGAGACAATTCCCCTAAATCCTCCATTTCATCGTCCTCATCGATCTCGCCGTCAAAATGCTCCTGCAGAAAATCCATGATCTGATTGACGTCGGTCTCGATAAGATCGTCCTCATTCCCCGATAAAATTGCGAGAATATCAAATGCCGCTCTCATTTGATTCATGTTTTACCTCCGGAAACTAACCAGCCATATCCGATAAAATTGTATTACAAGAAAATCAAAATGTCAACTCGAAAAATGAATTCCCGTACTGTCCCACCGAAATCGAGGCCTTCTAAAATTGACTTTTAGGATTATCCCAATTAGGATATATCGAATTAAATTAAGGAGTAGAATATGGCAGTAAGTTATAAGGAACTCGGATTCGTCAATACGCGTGCTATGTTCACGCGCGCGGTAGACAGCGCCTTCGCTGTGCCCGCCTATAATTTCAATAATATGGAGCAGATTCAGGCGATTATAGCCGCATGTGTCGAAACCCAGTCTCCCGTCATCCTTCAGGTGTCGTCGGGCGCGCGCAAATACGCGAACCAGACTTTGCTTCGATGGATGGGACAGGGAGCGGTAGAGATGGCAAGGGAAATCGCCAATGAAAAAGGTTTGGGCGAGATACCTATCAGTCTCCATCTCGATCACGGCGATACGTTCGAACTCTGCGTGTCGTGTATCGAATCTGGATTTTCGTCCGTCATGATCGACGGTTCCCATCATTCCTATGATGATAACGTCGCGCTGACAAAAAAGGTCGTCGAGTACGCTCACAAGCACGACGTAACAGTCGAGGGCGAACTCGGTGTGCTCGCGGGCGTAGAAGACGAAGTATCCGCGGCCGAGCATGTGTACACCCGCCCCGAAGAAGTCGAGGACTTTGTCTCCAAGACCGGATGCGATTCGCTTGCGATCGCTATCGGCACATCACACGGCGCATATAAATTTAAACCGGGCACCAAGCCCCAGATCCGCCTGGATATTCTCAACGAGATAGTCAAGCGCCTTCCCGGCTTCCCGATCGTCATGCACGGATCATCGTCCGTCCCGCAGGACGCGGTCGCTACGATCAATAAGTACGGCGGTAAAATGCAGGAAGCGATCGGTATCCCCGAGGAACAGATTCTCGAGGCGACAAAGTCCGCAGTCTGTAAGGTGAATATCGATTCCGACGGGCGTCTCGTGATGACCGCGAAAATCCGCGAAATATTCGCTACCAAACCGGAAGAATTCGACCCCCGCAAATACCTCGGCCCTGCCCGCGACGCGCTTAAGGCGATGTATATGCGCAAGAATAAAGATGTTCTCGGCAGCGCCGGAAAAGCTCCTGAAATTATCGCATTACTAAAGAAGTAAATATTCAAGCGGCGCTCTTCGGAGCGCCGCCGCTTTAAATACCTTCTAAGAGGATATCATGAATCCCCCCGAAGAACACAGAATCCCGTTAGGAATTCGTCCGACAAACGGTTTTCCGTTCACAGCGATGACCATCGACGATTCCACCATGATGCGGAAGCTGCTCATACAAATCCTGCGCGGCGAGGGTTTTGAGATGATCGCGGAAGCGGACAGCGGACGTTCGGCGTTGGAAATATATTCTACTTTGGGTAAGAAGCCCGATTTTATTTTTCTCGACGTCGAGATGCCGGAGATGAACGGGATCGAAACAATGGCCGAACTCAAGAAGATCAATCCTCAGATTAAGGTAATCATGGTAACCAGCATCACGGATGAATCGTGCGTTAGAACGCTCGTGGAACTCGGCATCAGCGGATATGTGGTCAAGCCGTTCAAACGGGAAGACCTGCTGCTTCGGGTCGCGCGTATTCTCGGGCGGAATAATTATCAGCCCACTTAAATATTCGTATTCGTCACCCGGAAGCTGAAACTTTCCTCGGTTTCCCATCCAGCCTCGTCGTTCGCGAGAATCCCGAAAGTATAATTCGAGTTGTATTTCGGGTTGGTTATCGTCGCACTCCAACTTCCGCTGACCTTGGGGAGACTCGCCCATTGCCCGGAACTGCACTCGTATACGAAAAATGTAATCTTGTTCGCCTCCGTGATCGTTCCGCTGAATGTGACGGGATTGGTATTATAATACACGTTTCCGCCATACGCCGATGTAAAAGTGATCAGGGGTTTGACCGTATCGACGAAATATTCCTTGGCCGCGCTCGATCCGGAAACACTGTTAGTCGCGGTCGCCCACACCTTGACCGTATTCGCCCCCTCGGTCAATACAACCCAGATATCCCAACTGCCCCCGCCTACGGTTACCGAGTTTGTATATCCGCCGGGAGACACATAGACCGATATCCTTTCCAGAACGGATTCTTTCGTGTAGACAGTTCCCGATAGAGTGAAGGATGTGGTTTTCTGGTAGTACTCGGAGGGTGTGTGAATATATACCGTCAGGTCGCCCGCAAACAATGATTCGAGGATCATGGAACACCCGCAGAAAAGCACCATGACAATTCCGGTAAAGAACAATCTTATTTTCATGGCAATCTCCAAAGATACTGCTATGAATATACCATAACAGGACAAACTTATCAAGCAATTTTTAGCTTGACATTTCAAACTTTCTCCAATACTATAGTAGTATATATATTTGGGGAAACACATGGATTTTGGAAACATCAGTAATATATCCGCGCAGGATGTATATCGTTTTGCGATAGAAACGGAAAAAACGACCAGAGACCTGTATGATAAAATCGCAATCATGGCAAAAGACAACGATATCAAGAACCTTTTTAAAATCCTAGCGGATTCGGAAGACAAGCACCGGATGAAATTCTCCGAACGCCTCTCCGAAATCCGGGCGGAATCGGAAATCCCCGCGCTGGATATCAATCTGAAGTCTTTAATCTATTATTTCAGCACCAACCTGTTCTCGCGTGAAATTTTAAATGAGAAGCTTCGCCGGTTAAAAGATGTCGAAGGGATTTTCGAATTCGCGATGGGGATCGAGTTGGACCATGTCCTGTTCTACAGCGAGACCCGTTCTATTGTCGCCGCTTCCGAGCATAACTTTATCGACGAGATTATCAACGAGGAACGGGCGCACTTCGTGCACCTGCTCCAATTGAAACGAGCTAAAGAAGTCTAATCCCCGTACGCATCCCCGTATCCTTCCTGATCGCCGTATAAAAATATCTCCGATATGCAGGTGTCCTCATACTTCGTTCCGGTATAGACTTCGAGAATTTTCAGAGTGATTTTCTTCATCGGATCGAGATCAGCGTAGTCTCCGATCCGGATAACGGGGAAAACGTCATGGAAATCGCCTTCGGATTGAAGGGAATCCGCGGTATAGCCCATATTATCAAGAGTAATTTTGAAGGATTTGGATTCGCCGTTCCAGTATTCCACCCCGATTTCAATTTTCTTTACAGCGCCGTTCTGGTAGTAAAGTTTTTTCGATTTCTGGTAGCCGTTGGCGATAGAGATTTTATAGATCGTCGTTCCCGGATGCATACTGATCCGGATCCATTCGCCTATGCCCCATCCCTTCTTCCCCTCAGCCCAGCAAGTGGAAAGGTCGCCGTCGAACAGGTTCTTGACCGAGTAACTGTTCTTCCCGTCGGACTTCAGGGTGGATGACGATTCGAGCTTGGAGACCGCTACTTCCGGCGGCAGATTTTGCTCCGAAAAGGGTTGGTCGTCAAAATTATCGATATTCTCCCCTCCGGCGAGGGACAATCCTGCAAACACGAATACAATCACAAGACATACGCGCGGTATCATATATACTCCCGATAAGAATACTACTCCAAGGTAACCAGCACCTCGTTATCGTCCCCGCGTACCTGAGGGGTCTGCGCAATCCCCTTGATAAACATCGCTTCATCGGGGACAGTCGCGAGGAGATAGTCGCGCATCTCGCCAACGGTGACCTTTTTATCGGCATTCTTATCCGCATCCCCACCGATACCTTTGAGGAAATAATAGGTGAATAGCCCGTGATACTTCTCGCGGAACCATGTCGCATAATCGGAGCCGCTGGTCGCGGTGAATACGATGCCCGCATCATCCGCAACAAGCTGGTTATCGACTTTTGCGTAGATTGGCGAAACGTCCTCGATAATCATCCCCACATCCGAATCGCCGGAGAAACATGCGTCGATAATTACGATGATCTTTTTCACACCCAGCGATTTCAGCTCTTTCAGGTTGTTATAGAACACGTCGATGGAGTATCCCGTAGATTCCGCGTTATCCTTGATGACATTCACCGGGGCGAAATAACCCTTCTTATCGCTCAGTCCGGGTATCCCGTGCCCGCTGTAGAAAATGTACACGGCGTCGGGTTTCTGCTTGACAGTCAATTGATAGAGACGGCTCTTCTTTGCCCCGTCCTTCTGCCCGAAAATATCGGTAAAAACCGCGCCGTCGGCGTTTTCCTTGTAAAGAATATTTTTCTCGGGGATACCGAATGTCTTAATAAAATATTTTTTCATCGTCTCCGCGTCACGTACAGCGAACTCGACGTTCTTGATATCGTTGAAATAATCTTTATTCCCGATAACCACCGCGATAGGGTTTTTATACGGTGTTTTACCGGCCGGGATTTTGGTATCCACATCCACCTTTGCCGATTTGGCGTTCAGCGAACCCGGCTTTCCGACAACAATATCCTTGGCGGCAGCCTTGGGCTTTCCTATCTTGCAGTCGATAAACTCGGTCAGAGAAAGACTCCCTTTTGTCTCCTTGATATCCAGCTGGACCTTGACCGTTTTCTGGGACAGGTTCTTTCCGATCGACAACGGCACCTTAATTTTCCGGTAATCTCCGGGCGCGATATCGCCGAGATTGAAGTAAGGAAGGTCGCTGATCAGTACTACTCCGCCGCTTCCGATAATGGTCGCGTTCAGAAACACGCCGAGCGCCCTGCCCTCGCCGGTATTCCCGATGATGACTTCCAATTCGATATTCTCCCCTTCCTCCGCACTGTGGTTGTTGTTCCCGTAGCTTTCCCCTTCCTTGTCGTCGTCGATACCCCAATCGATTATACTGAACTGCGGGTACAGGAATTCCTGTGTTTCTATCTGGATATTGATGGGGTCGGAGTCCTTTTTAAAGAACGGTTCTTTTATGGTGACACGGAACTGCGCGAATCCGCTCAGAACCGTTTTCAACGCTGATATCTTGATTTTCACCGTTTTGCTGGATGACGCGGGAATATCGACCGTACCCGGCAGAGTGAACACGATACCGTTCGTCCCTGAGACCGGTTTGAGTTCAATCCAAACTCCTGCCGCGTCGCCTTTTCCGCGATTTTCGATCTGGAGCAGTATCTCTCCCACTTCCCCCGCCTTCAGGACTTTATCGGCACCCACGTCGACCTCGGCGGTGAGAAAGATGAGGGGAGGTTTTACCCCGGCCTCAGTCTCGAGCGCCAGAATTTTTCCGTCCGCGCCGACCTGATTCTTGCTTTTCACTTCCAGATTAGCCGATTGTGTTTTTACCACAAAATAATGTATCTGCGAATCTTTCGGGTAAAATTTGATCCTGCCGGTGAATATTTCCAATTTACTGTAATGAATACCGTTTTTATCCTTCGAGTTTATATCTTCGATCCGTATCATCGATAAGCCCTCGATCACCGCTTCGCCGCCGTCGGGAAAGACCAGTGTAACAAAGTCGTTTTTCCCGTTCACCCGGATTTCACTGTATCCGGATATTATATCCCCGTATCCCGCGTTCTTCCATGTGCTGGATTCCAGCTCCCGAAACTGAACGTTCCCGGCAAAATTCCCTATTTTTACTACATCAACGGTTTCGGAAAACATGGGATTTACAATAAGAATAAAAAACGCGGCCATTATCGAAACTTTACGCATATCCGCCTCCAACCCGTCCTTCCTTTCAGATTATTATATCACATGGAATATGAATTAACAAGACCGTTGCGGAATATTAGAAATAAAGTATAAAAATAAGAAAAATATCTGAAAAAATATTGATTGATTAACATATTACATATAGAATAAACTATCATAATTTGGGGGCGCCCGTGGGGCTTGGAAATCTGGTAGAAAAACTCAAACTCGTTTCATTTATTAATTCGAATACCCGTCGAAATATAGAAATTCCCGCGGGAGATTCGCTGATACTTCGGGCGAATATCAATCTTCCCTCCGGCAAACAGCCGTGGCCCGTCATATTAATGGCCTATCCTTATATGAAAGACGGGATGATGTCCCCATTGTTCAGCATCGAGGCACACCAGTTGACTTCGACGGGGTATGCGGTAGTGATGGTCGACCTTCCCGGCATCGGTGCTTCCGGCGGAGTAGCTAAAAATCCGTTCGATATTCTCGATCCCAAGATTTTATCCCGGGTTGTCGAATGGTGCGCCGCGCAGGAATTTTCCGACGGCAACGTCGGTATGATGGGAGAATCGTTCGGGGGCATGGCCGCTCTCAACGCCGCAACCGAAAATCCGCCCGCATTGAAGGCGATTTTTTCGATGATGGCGCCTATCAATTTTTACCCGAATCTGGTGTATCCCGGGGGCTCCCTCAATATGCTCGGTTTGTTCGGCTCGTGGATCAATATCATGAACCTGATCCAGATTCTACCCCCGCTCAATCATACCAATCTCAAGAACTGGAAAGAAATCTGGCAGACGCATCTTGACGGTTTCGAACCGTTTATCATGGAACCCGTCGATCATACCCTAAACGACCCGTATTGGAAAAAAGTTAACATCGAATCCGATAAAATTACCGTCCCTACCTATGTACTCGACGGATGGAACGGGTTTTCCCATAAAGATTCCACAGAGCTATTCAATCAGATACGCGGGCCGAAAAAGCTTGTCATGGGGCCGTGGGTGCATATGTGGCCGAGCCTGACGGATGCGGAACCGATTGATTATCTCTCCATTGCGATCCGGTGGTTCGATTACTGGCTGAAGGGCATCCCCAACGGCATTATGGAAGAGCACCCTGTTTCTGTATATCTGCTGGGAGAGGAGCATTGGCGCTATGAGGAAAATTGGCCCCCTAACGGACTGAACGAGATTGTCCTGAATCTGCGTTCGAACCGTACTCTGGGAAAGGGTACCGAAATTCGGGATATGATGCTGATATGCTCGCACGATGCGGCTGCGGGAGCATATTCCGGACTGATGAGCGTACTCACGTTGGGAATCGACTATCCGAAGGAACAATCCCGCGACGATGCGAGATCGCTCGCGTTTACTACGTCGCCGATACCTGAAAATATCGAGATCACGGGCGAACCCCGTGTATCATTAACCGTATCCACCGATATGCCGGACGCTGCGATCACTGTGCGTCTATGCGATGTAGACGGTGAGGAGAATTCTAAATTTATTACGCGCGGATGGATGCGCCTCAGCCGGCGGGACGGGTTGGATAAGGTCAGCCCGGTAGAGCCGGGTAAAGTGTATAAAATAACGATCCCCCTCATGCCGGCCGCATACCGTTTGGAAAAACTCCACTCGCTGCGCGTCTGTGTCCAGTTATCCGATTTTCCCCGGATTTTTCCATTACCTCATACCGGCAGCATCAGCCTGCATTTCGGCCCGGATATCACCGAAGAACTGGTCCTGCCTACTTTGAAGGATAAACCCATGCCGACGTTCAAGCCACAGTTTAAACCGGCGGATACCGGAATGCTGAACGGCCTCGGCTCCCCCAAGCAGGAAAAAATATGGGAGATAAATGACAACGGCAAGGAAAAATGCATCAATGTAAAATCCGGGCTGAAGTTATCGCTCAGCGTATTTCCGGGTCTCCCTGATATCAATCTCACCCATATCTACGAGGCCAATTCATTCACCGATAGTCCGGAAAAGGCCGCGCTTACCTCGAATACCGAGATGAAATTCCATCTGGACGGCAAGCAGTATCATGCGAAATCGGAACAGACAGCGGAGTACGATAACGTATCGATAAAATGTACGATAACCGAGAACGAAAAACCCATTTTTGAGAAGGAATTTAAGAAAAAAATGAACTGGTTCCAATAAATAATATTCAAATACGGGGAAAAGAATGAGAGTGAAACTTGAGAGTACACGAAAGAAGATTGAAAAAGCCGCACTTGAAGAGTTTTATCAATTCGGATTCAAAAACGCTTCAATGCGGGTGATCGCGAAAAAAGCCGATATGACTGTCGGCAACCTTTACTGTTATTTTGAGAACAAGGAAGATATGTTCCGCTCGCTCATCGATAGTGTCCGGAAGGAGATTCTCGACCTGGTATCCAAGATCGCGGCTCCTCTGCTGCTTGAAATCGATTTTCCGGAGAAAAACTTGAAAGAGGTTGTTTCGTTAGCAGCGGATTATATCTATAAACGAAAAAAAGAATGCATTATACTATTTCAAGGGACTAAAGGTTCGCTTTTTGGGGATTTCAGGCATAAATTTGCCGATAAGCTATCCCAAACTCTAAAAAAAGTTATCGAGCAGATCGAAGCAGAGACATCGAAGAAATTCGACGTCAATAAGGAATTTGTTATCGACCTGCTTTCGGAAACCTATATCACAATGGTTATTGAAATCCTGAAGAAAAATAAATCGAAGGAATGGATCGAGCAGGTGATGTACGATATTATCCGGCTTCTTCATAAGGGAGTCCTAAGTTTTTTTGATAAATAATTAAGGTTCTTTGACAAAAAGAAATCATGTATTATAATTAACCAAATTCTAGGAGGCTGATATGGATTTTAAAATTGAAGGCGGGCCGGTTTTTACCATTCTGCGTGTTAATTTGGCTGCGGGTGAAAATATCAAGGCTGAAGCGGGTGCGATGGTTGCAATGAGCCCTTCTATCGAGCTAAAGGCAAAAACTACCGGGAAGGGTCTTTTAGGCGCTTTAGGTGCAATGGTTGGGGGTGAATCTTTGTTTTCGTCTGTTTATACCGCTAATGCCGCCGGGGAATTACTCATAACTCCCGCGACACCCGGCGATATAGTCCATGTTAAACTCGCGGGCCAGACCTTGATGGCGCAGGCCGGGGCATACCTCGCGGGGTCGGTCGATCTCACGATTAGCGCGCAGGGTTCGCTCAAAGCGTTGATCGGCGGAGAAGGCCTCTTTCTCTCGAAGATCACCGGAACCGGCGACCTGTTCCTCGGTTCTTACGGAGCTATCCTGATGAAGGAACTCCAGCCCGGCGAAACCTATATTGTCGATACCGGCCATATGGTAGCATGGGAATCTCAGGTACAGTATAAGCTGAAAAAGGCGGCCAAAGGATTGTTTTCCACTATGGCGTCCGGCGAAGGTTTGGTCGGCGAATATACCGGCCCCGGTAAACTCTGGCTCCAGACCCGCAACCTCTCCGCGCTCGCAGGCATCCTTGCCCCGATGATCGTCAGAAGCTAATTCGAAACGAATACTTTCAGGGCTGTCCCCGGACAGCCCTTTTTTATTAAAACAGATTGCTTCACAAATCCGGACGGATAAGTTCGCAATGACTGTCATTTTTCATCATTCAATCCGCACTCATCCTTTATATTTCTATTCCAGCTTTACTCCGTTCAGACGCAATGAATTCAGTATCACGTTTATCGACGAGAACGCCATCGCCGCCTCGGCTATAACCGGATGTAAAAGCCCCATCGCGGCCATCGGAATCGCCACAAGATTATAGAAGAACGCCCAGAACAGGTTCTGGCGAATCTTCACAAAGATCGCGCGGGATAAACGTACTGCGCGTTCCACCCCCGTAAGGCTGCCGTTAACCAGAGTGATATCGCCCGCCTCGATAGCGATATCGGTCCCTGTGCCGATCGCGATACCGACATCGGCGCCCTTCAGCGCAGGAGCGTCGTTGATACCGTCGCCGATCATCACTACTTTCCGCCCCTCGGCCTTCAGCCGATTGACGATATCAATCTTCTGACCGGGCAATACTCCGGAATACACATGTTCTATACCCGCTTCCCGCGCGATGCGTTTCGCGGTCTTCTCGTTATCCCCTGTTACCATGATCGGAGTAACCCCGATAGCCTTCAACGCCTCGATCGCGGTTTTCGAATCCGGCTTCATCTTGTCCGCGAGGGTCACGAATCCATAAACCATACCCGGCGATCCGAGACAGATAATACTCAGTCCGTCCGCGTTCGCTGTATCCAGCGCCCCGGCGAACTCCGACAAATCCCCGCCGTTCTCGCGCATCAGACCGGGACTTCCCGCGTAATACATCGTACCGCCGATTTTCCCGCTCACGCCCTTCCCGGGTATCGCCCGGAATTCCTCCGGTTCGGTCAGCTTCAGGGCGTGCGCCTTCGCGTATTCCCGTACCGCCCCGGCGAGCGGATGCTCCGAGTACTGTTCGAGCGAGGCGAGCACTACGGTAAATTCATCGAATCCCGGGGTATGGAATATTTCCGCCACATCGGGCTTCCCCTCGGTAATCGTGCCGGTCTTATCGAACAGCGCCGTATCGATATCCTTCATCATCTCGATCGCTTCGCCGTTCCGGATCAGGATGCCGTGCCGCGCGCCGAGTCCGCCGCCGACCATGATCGCCATCGGGGTCGCAAGACCGAGCGCGCAGGGGCATGCGATCACCAATGTCGCGACAGCCGCGAACACCGCGCGGGACAGCCTGTTCATCGACGGGTCTACCCACGGGATCCAGCCCGTCCCCCATTTCATGATGCTGTCCCCGAGATCGGGCAGGAAGTACCAGAACAGGAACACCGCCGCGGCTATCCCTACCAGTACGGGGACGAATACCCCCGTCACCTTATCGGCGAATTCCTGAATAGGCACTTTCCCGGCCTGTGCCTCTTCGACTAAACGTATCAGCTGCGAAAGGAAAGTATCCCTCCCGATTTTCGTGATTTTAATTTTCATTACACCCGTGCCGTTAATCGTGCTTCCGATCACGGGATCGCCAGTCTTTTTTTCGACAGGCACGGACTCACCGCTGATCATCGATTCGTCCACCGCTGAATATCCCTCGATCACCTCGCCGTCCGACGGAATCTTATCGCCCGGCCGGATCACCGCGATATCGCCGATTTTCAGCTGATCTACCGGAATCTCGGTCTCTACCCCGTCGACCAGCACGCGCGCGTTTTTCGCGCCGAACTCGATGAGAGCCTTGATCGCGCGGGATGCCTTTCCCTTCGCGGCGGCCTCAAGGTACTTTCCTAATAAATGGAACGCGATAATCATACTGCCGACCAGCGCGAAATTGGATACTGGGACGCCGAATACCCGCATAATTCCGGTCGAGAGCGACGCAAGCGACCCCATCGCAATCAGCACATCCATCCCCGGCGATAGGCTCAGGATCGATAGAAGCGCGTTTTTCATCACATGACGGCCGGAGAAAAAAAGCACCGGCAGGGTGAGAACGATTTCGATATAATCCCAATACGGGAGGTGAAGCCATCCCAGCATATGGAAAAGCATGAGCAATGCGCCGGGGCCCGCGAAAATCAGCGCGATAATGAAATTCGCGCGGGTCTTGCGGAATCGCTCTTCCTCGGTCATCGCTCTCGCTTTGTCGAGAATCAGACTGTATCCCGCCCGTTCGACAGTCTTTATCAGGGTGTCGGGACTGATTTTCTTGGGGTCGTAGACAATGTACGCTTTCTCCGCCGCGAGGTTCACGGACGCATCGAGCACGCCCTCCTGCTTATTTAACGACTTCGCAATCCGTGTAGAACATGCGGCACAGGTCATTCCTTCGACAACGGCTTCTATCTTTTTAACCATAACGTCCTCCCGCATTCATATAATTATAGTATACTAATATGTTTCAGCTAAGGCAAATAAATTTCACGCCGGGATTATTGACATGAAACGAATTACGTTTTAGAATCTATAGTCTTTCCGGGAGGGGCAATGCCGGATCGTTTTTTACCGCGTAAAAAGTTTCAATCTCAGATACTGACGGGATTTATCCTTTCCGTATCCGCGTTTTCGTTCACCGTCGGGGGTACGTTTATACTGATGGGGCTTCCGATCGTGCTGTATACGTTCTGGTCGGTCAATCTGATGGTGCTTATCTCTCAATCGATCGCGCTGATACTCTGCGTAACTGGCAGGCTGAAGCTCGATCATGAAAATGAGCGGGGGAAAATAATGGCTATTGCCGGCATTCTCATGTCGCTCTTTATGATTGTGCTGATGATCGTGATGTTCTCCATGATCGTCACAGGGCCTTCGCTGTAACAGTTAGGACGCGACCTCGTACCCTGCGTCCTCGATAACGGCTCGCACTTTCGTCATATCGAAACCGTCACCGGCAACAAATTCCGCCTCGCCGATCTTTACCGAGATATCTGAAATACCCTTCACTCTGGACAACGCCTGTTCCACCGCTTTTACGCAATGCATACAGCTCATCCCGTTTATTTTTACCGATTGTTTCATGAATGGCCTCCTGAAACCCTATTTTTTGTCCTCGATATTGAATATGACCGATAATTTCGGTTCTTCCCCGAGGATAACCACATCGTAGTTTTTATCGTAGTCTAGGAAATGTTTCTTAATAAATTCTCCCACCGTAGCGGGAATCGTATCCTTCAGCTCGTTGGTGTAATCCTGCTCGATCTTTTTATACATCGCCTTGACAACCTGTTTCGCGTCGTCCAACAGGAGAAAGTCCCTGAGAGAATATGTTTCCCTGTTAAAATTGACGCAAATCGAGTTCAAAGACTTGCTTTTCCAGAATTCCAGAGTTACCGCCATAATTCCCCCATTCAGTATCTTTCGCCATACGGCTTATCTTCCAGATTAAACAACACCGTATTCTTTTCTTTGCTGCCCAGCACCACTACATCGAACGTTTTATCCAGGCTTAAGAAGTGGTTCTTGATAAACTCCCCCACCGTCCTGAGCGGGGTATCCCTCAGTTCCAGCGTGAAATCCGACGAGATTTTTTTGTACATCATATCGACGATCACTTTCGCCTCCGGATGCCGCAGAAATGCGCTCAGGCTCATCACTTGTCTGTCGAAATTGACGTAAATCCTTTTCATCGCGCCGTTTTTCCAGAATTCCAGCATCATCGCCATATCATATTCCTTACATAATATAATAATATTTTAATAAAAAAGCAACTAGATATAATTATACGGCCCGGCGGGCTGTTTAATAATATTCCATATGGAAACACCTGTGTTGAAAAAGCGCATATCCTCCCCCAAGGTATCGGGTTCGCCTGTCTTCAGATTCGGGCCTATCTCATGCTCGAATATTGTCCAGAGATCGGGCGTATCCCAGAACGCTTCAATTTTCCTGAACCATTCGCCGGTCTTGTCAAGCGCCTTGATTTCCAGTTCGCGTAACGACGCTACCTGCCGTTCACCGTTCAGGGGATGCCTGAACGCTATGGGATAACGGAAAATTTCGGACGCCTTCGGCCGTTTCAGCGGATAGAACAGCGCCATGAAATGACGCAGGGAACGGCCTGTCGCCAAATCGAGCGAACGGAACAGCACATGAGGGCCGCGTTTATGGAACATCGCCTGTGTCCGTGAATGCTTGGTCAGATAGTTATTAATGATTCTATTATCGATAGAAATTTCGCCGGAATAAAGAATTTTTAATAATTCCGCAAATTCCCCGAACGGTATCTCCACGCGGGAAAAGTAATCCCGTGCAATCATTCCCTCGGGAAGTTTTACATCATCCCAGAAATATATATCCATCATCGTCTCGATCATGGAATGACGGTAAACCGTGTCGATAAACGCGCGTCCTTTCTTTCCGGCGCTGTCCCCGCTGAAATGGATGACAAACGGATGAAAAACGGCGTCCCCGATAAAATGACATAATACTCCCGCGATAAACACCCAAACAGGGGGATAAGTTTTAGTCCGGAAGATAGCGCACAGTTTTCTGAATACTTCGAATGAATCCTTATTATTATGAATTAATGAACCCGCTCGCCGGAAATCTTTCCAATTCCGGCCGGAGGTATAATAGTATGGGGAATCCGGCGCCACTGCCGCGCTGAAATAGAGATGCTCGTATTTCTCGATGAGGCGGCGTAACGGAGATTCGTTTTTTAACCGGTCGAGCGCTTTCTTGGCAAATATCCAATGAGCGGCCTCTTTCGGCATGATTAGCCCCCTATATTTGCGATCAGATGGATAAGGTATTTCTCCGATTCCGGCGAACCCTCGTCGGGCGCCCATATCGCGAATTCCTTATCTGTGTCCTCCTTATACGGCCCTTCCTTCACCTCAAAAAGGACCGTATCCTCGAGACTGATCAGGGTATGCCATACTCCCGGACTGATATCGATTCCCTTCACCTCGCACTTTTCGCCCATATAGGTGTATTCAGTGATCTTTCCTTCATTATCAAAAAAGACCACTGCAATCCGTCCCCGCATTACAAGGAATGTCTCGAAACGGGGCGGGTTGTTGTGCCGGTGCGGACGGATATAAGTCTTTGGTATCAATGCATTTAAAAACCTTTGTACGGCATCCTTATGTTCGTGAAAATTGTAGTTCCGTCTCAGCCGCGTCGAACGCCTTGCCGAAACGAGTAGATCGTTCATCATGCTGAAACTGATGAGCTGATAATCTCCCACCTCTTCCTCCTCAGTTTCTTATTTTAAATCGTACACGGTTTTTACGCAAGCGAAAAACTGAATTTCCCGTATTTTTATTCAATCCTAATCAATACTTAACAAAACAGGGCTAATATTATATGGAATTCGGATGCCCCCAGAACCATTTTTCATACATTGAAACCGGGTGAAAACCCGGTTTCTTCATCGGCGAATGTTTTGTCATTGCGAACGAATCCGGAAGGATTCGCGAAGCAATCTATGCTAATACCAAAATATGAATTAACCGGACTGCTTCGTCACTTTGTGTCTCGCCTGTCTACCTTCGTAGAAGGCAGGCAGTGACAAAGTTTGTTGCTGGTATATCCCCAGTCCTTACAAATGAAAACCCGGTTTCTTTATTGGCAAAACCCCATAATCCTGCTATAATATACAATAAAACACCGGAGCGGAAAAATGGTACTCACGGCATATATTCACCTCACCTGCCCGCATAGCCGGGAACTGCTCGCGCTGCTCGACCAGACAGGCCTGCGGGAAAGTACGGTTGTCGTCGATGCGGGCAACACGCCGTTCGATACATTCCGGCATGGGGTATTATCCGTACCCTCGCTGTTCGCGGATAACAATCTCGTGGCGTCCGGTACGTTCGAGCCCGAGCGTCTGCGGAACTATCTCAGTCTATTCACGCCCGTCATTCCCGGCGACGAAACCCTGTTTCATGGAATGATAAACGCGGCGACCGATAACGTCGGGATCGCCGCGTACCTTTACCTCTACGAGGAACCGGGCATCCTTTTCCAGAATCCCGATTACCTGCTTGCGGCATCCGGCCTGATATGGATAGCGGTCAGGGACAGGGACGGATTTCTTGGGAAACTCCGCGCGCTCGCGGAAAGCAATCTGCCGGGATTTTTAATAGAGAAGCCTCATCTGTTTTATAAAGTCATCGCTCTGAATTTCCTGCGGGAGGTTTACTGGGCCACAGGACAGACTCCCGATGAAAATAAGATGCGGGAGCTTTATACTCCCGAAATGTTCGCGCACTGGCTTTTCATCCGTCCGGCCGTAGGCCGAATTGGCATCAGAACCGAATCCGCCTCCGGGACAATTCCGTCCAAGGCCCGCGCGGTATGGGACTATATGCTCGGAAATCTTTCCGAGCTATGGCCGATAGTCCGGAAAACAGCCTGACATGAAAAGACTCCTCCATCGAATACTGTCGTTCTTTTTTCCGCATCCCTGTCTTTCATGCGGGATGCCTGTCGATGAATCATTCTTTTACCATCTCTGCCGGGACTGCGCCGCATATCTGGCGTCCTCCGGCGCGGCTATCCAATCTCCCTGCGTCAGGTGCTCCGCAGAAACCTATCATAATTCCGCCGGGTTATGCTACGATTGTTCCCTTAAGGAATATAGTTTTCTTAAAAACACTTCGCTCCTATCGTACCAAAATCCGGTTATCCGGGATATGGTGCTTTCTTTTAAATTCGAATCGGATTATCTGACCGGCGGCGATCTTGCGCGTCTTCTTGAGCCGTCTGTACGGGAGTTTCTGAATACCCGGCAATTCGATATTATTTCATCCGTACCGTTATCTCGGCGAAGCCTAAAAGAGCGGGGATATAATCAGGTCGACTATATCCTTCGACAGCTGGAAATTCCGCATACAGGTTTGCTGGAACGGAAAGACCACCCTACCCATCAGAGCCGCTTGAGCCAGAAGGAACGACGCGAGACGGTAAAAGGACAGTTTACGCTCATGCCGGACGCGCGCGGATTAATTGAAAATAAAAAGATTCTTCTGATAGACGATATTTTTACTACCGGGAGTACGGCAGAGGAATGCACAACTACGCTATTAGCGGGCGGGGCGCGCGAAACGGAGATTCTTACGTTTTTCAGGGCTTAAATACCATTCGTGATGGACATTTATCAGGTTTTAAGTTAAACTGATAAATAATAAAGACTTTTTACCGATACTCAATAGGATAACGATTCTTCTCTACGAGGCGGGATAGGGAAAACGCATGGGTAAATACGATTTTCTTTTAAAATTCTTAGGTCATGAGAATAAATTCGATCCCAATAATCTAAATATGGAACTCGACGGGATAGAGAATGCAGAATCAGGAATGCCTGTTTCCGAAGAGGAAATCAATCCCGAAAGCTGGGATAATCTCGACAGCCTGATCAATGCCGCCACATCCGGCAAGGAAGAGAAAAAAGCTCCCGCGCCTTCCCCTGCAGCGTCACTTGACGAGCTTTCGGATATGCCTATCGGGAGAGAATCCGCACCCGCCTCAATAATGGATGAAATTTCAGAATTCGGCGGAGAATCCGAACCTCCTTCCCAGATGGACGACCTGTCCGAATACAGCGCGCTTACAATGGAAGATTCCGGGCAGACTATTGATGAGGATTTCGCCGCATTCGGCGAAGATCCGTTCCCAGCCCCCCCGCCGGAAAAAAAGGACACCGGCGATGTATTCTCCGACGAGGCGTGGGGCGCCCCGGAAGAAAAATCCCCCCCTCCGCCCCCGGCTGCAGCCTCCGCACCGTCGCCGGCCCCTGCCGCACCGCCGCAGACTGTCATCCCGGATACCCCGGTGCCTGAAATCGATAAAGAAGTATTGGATGAAATAGAAAATCTTGATATGATTCCTCCGTCCCTCGAAGACCTGCATAAGCGTTTTCAATCCGGCGGAGGGCCGCAGGATCTGATACAGGATATTATGGACGAAACGGCCGCCGAACATGGCGGGGAATCGTCCTTCGATTTCGATCAGACCGAAACGGAAGGCGAAGAAGCATCGGGCGGATACGATTTCGGCGACATCGGCGGATTAGAACCGGGCGGCGCTCCCAGCGAGATAGAAAGCGAATTCTCCGATCTGCTTTCCCAGGCTAAGATGGGAGACGAGGAAAAAGAACCCGGCAAACCTATCGTCGATATAGGCGAACCCCCGCTCGAGCCGGAAGCCCCTGCAAAACCGCAGGAACCCGGGAAAGACCTTTCAACCGAGGAAGCGGGTCTCGGCGAACTTGAAGCCCTTTTCGACGATTCACACCCCTCATTTCCCGGCGATAGCCCGGAACTGCCCGCAGCATCCGATGATTCCATGCTGGCCGGATTCCCCGAAATGGGAGAAGACGGGGGCGCAGTATTCCCTGAAGAATCCTTCGAGATGCCCGACTTCGGTACGGAAGACCCATCCGAGTTAAAAACCTCCGAGCCCGATCTCAGTGCGTTTATGGAAACGGATACCGCCCCGCAGGAAGACCTTACGGCGTTTATGGAAACAGAGACGGAGACTCCTCAGCAGGACGATCTCTCGGCGCTGATGGAGCCGGAAGCCGGCACGGAAATGCCGGAATTCCCGGTGTTTGAGGAGCCGGAAATCGGCGGCGATACTCCCGACTTATCATCCTTCGGAGAACCCGGTGATATGGAATTCCCGGAACCTTCGTTCGATGCGGGGGGCGCAGATGAAGTCGAGGAAATCCATGATGAAGAGGAACCGTCGATCTCCCAGCCGCCGCTGAGAGAGCCTTCGGTTTCTACCCCGGCAAGGTCTCCTTATGCCGGCGAACCCGAAATCGACCTCGATGAATCGAAAACTCTCCGGTTAAGGAACCGGATCAACCAGTTCAGCGATCCCGACCTTAGAAAGAAACTCAGAAAAATATTTATAGACCGGCTGCTCCCCAAGGGAATATTGGAACAACTTGTCGCGATGCTTATTCTGGAACAGCCCGAAGAAACGGTCAATCTCTTTATCAAACAGAACGTACCCGAAGACCAGATTCAAATAGAAGAGGAAATCGAAGAACGACCTGAGGTACCGAAACCGAAGACCCGCCGTGTGATATTCACGGAAGAGGCGCGAAAAGCGGAGGAGTTCCAGAAGGAACTCCAGAACATTACAAAATACGCCGCTATGTTTTTCGGCGCGCTTTTAATCGCCGCCATTTTAATCTGGCGCCTGGTATGGGTTCCCGGAAACGCCGGCCGTTCTTATGAAGACGGTATCGCAGAGCTGAAGAAAGGTAATTATATTGTCGCCGAAGCGAAATTTACCGAGGGCGTGAATAAGGGCGGCCCGGATATGGATTGGTATAACCGCTATGCGATCGCCTATCTTGAAAAGAACGAATTTCAGCTCGCAGAGAAAAAATTCCTCCAGGCGCTGCAGGAAAAACCTCTCGATAAACTCACGGTTTTCAATTTCGCGGAATATTATAAAACAGTTTATCCGAAGAAATATGATAAAGCCGCAGCCATTCTAAACAGTCTTAAGAAGAAGATACCCGACGAATTCGATGTTGTCGACCGTCTCGGTCAGACATATATCGAATGGGGCGACAGTATTTCAAATCCTGATGAACAGAAGAAGTATTATACCGAGGCAAAGAAAACTTATCAGGAATTCCTTGAGAAAAACGCGAAGCATATCGGGACAATGTTCCGGCAGGTCGAAATCGCTATCCGTGAAAAAGACGATGAACTGATCGAGTACCTGATGCAGAGAATCACAACCGCAGACCCGAAGGCGATCAATGTCGAGGTTATGACCCGGCTCGCCCGTTATTATAACGACAACCGTAAGATCAAAGAAGCTAAAGCGATACTCCTTGGACTGATCGATTACATTGATCAGAACCTTCCAAAAAAGGGAAAAGTAGTGGAGACCGAAGAAAAGAATAAAAAAAGCTTTAAGAGCAACGAGATACCGAAAAAAATGCTGTACAGCGAGGCGTATTACGAATATGCGCGTTATCTGACGCTGAATATGAATTTTATCGACGCGCTTATTGCCGCTTCCAATTCCATTATCCTGAATGCTAAAAACGGAAAGGCGTACAATCTCCGAGGTGAGATCTATTATATCAGCGAAGGGCTGCCCAGAAATATTGAATTAGCGAAGTACGAGTTTGAAAACGCAACCAATTACGCGCCCTACTACTACAAACCCTATGCGAATCTCGGGCATATCTATTTTTATAACAAACTGCAGATGCCCGATCCCGAGAAATCGTTGAATAAAGCCCTGATGGTTTACAAGACCGCGCGTTTCTATATGCCGAAGGATCATAAGGATTTTCTCCTTCAGTATAATCTCGCATGGTTATATTACCGGGAGAAGAGTTATGAAAAGGCCTCCGGAGAATGGCAGGACCTGTATATCGACGAACCTTATAACCCCATTCTTTCATATGCCTTGGGAAATACATATTTCCATACCGGAAAATACAGTCTGGCAAAAACCCAGTACGAGAAAGCGATCGAATACTATGACAGTATCGCCCAGAAGATGGGATACATCAATCCGGAATTGCAGAGGCATATCGAGATATTCTCCCAACTCTCGCGAAGCTATAACAATAAGGGGGTGGTGAACCTGATTTACGCTTATCAGTACGCAGCTTATAAGGATAAGTACGAACAGGACGCGCTCCTCGACTTTTATCAGGCGAAAAACTCCGCAAACAAGATAAAAACTATCTACGCCCAATCGGAAGCCAACATTAAGTATATCCTGAACCCCGCAATGAAGAACCAGCAGCCCGCGTTTGACGACGAGATACCGATGCGCACGACTCTTCAGGATATTATCGACGAATTTAAAGCCAACCTGCTGAAGGGTATTTAATCGTCATCGAGTTCGTAAAAGATGTTGGCTACCGCCGCGATTGCGGCGGTTTCGACCTTCAGGATACGTTTACCGAGACTGACATTCCCGAACCCCATCCCGTTCAGAACACTGATTTCGGCGGCGCTCAAGCCGCCCTCCGGTCCGATCACGATCTCGACATCGTTAACCCCTGACTTCTCCCGCAGGACGGATTTGAGTCCTCTCATATCCTCCATTTCCCACGCGGCGAGCCTGAGCGACTCCGGCCTGAGAAAGCCCGCGATCTCCGGCAATCCGCATACCGAAAAGACCTCAATCGTATCTGCCCTGCCGACCTTCTTAACCGTTTCGCCCGCAATACGCCGCCAACGTTCGAGCTTCTTTGCCGAGCGTTCCTCCGCGAGACGGACGACCGTTCTTTCGGTGACCAAAGGTACGACCCTCCGGACTCCAAGCTCGGCGCATTTTTCTATGATAAAATCGAACAGTCCCTGCCTCGGGATGGCCTGATACAGAGTGAGGGATATCCGTCGTTCCGGCGCGGGTATCCGTCCGATAATCTCGCCCGATATATTATCCGCCCCGGCACTTCCGATTTTTATCCGCAAAATATTCCCCCATCCGTCGGTCGCCTCGATAATATCGCCGGTTTGTTTTCTTAGCACATGGATCAGATGATGGTAGTCGCCTCCGGCGAACGTGACACGGCCGCCGTCAATTCGTTCGGCAGGAATGAAAAAACGCCTCATCGGTTTAGGGACGGGGGAATGATTTCCATGATCTGGACAACCATCCGGGAATCGATAATCGAATCGATACGGAGTTTCAGCCCGTTGCCCCGTTCGTCCGTACCGTCGATCGTCTCCCCCACTCCCCTCTGCTGGATATAGACGATTTCGTTAAAAGAATCGCCCTCGATCACGGCATAGTCGAGGGATATCTGGTCTTCGCTGATAATCAGTTTCTTCATGCAGCACCTGCTGACTTTATTTTTCAATCAGGGATTATGTAACACTCACTTCCTGCGTTCGATCAGTTTATCGTAAACGATGTCGGGGGACAGGTCGTAAAATCCGAGCACGAGCCACAGATGAAAAATCAGATCGGCCATTTCCCAACCCATCTCCTTCGGGTCGCCGTTTTTTGCGGCGATAATGACTTCTCCCGCTTCCTCGCCGACCTTTTTCAGGATACGGTCGATGCCTTCGGAAAGTTTTTTCGCCACATAGGAATTCTCCGGCGGATGCATCTTCCGTTCTCGGATCACCCCGTAAACATCGTTCAACACCGCTGACTTATCCGCGGCGATATCCCCGAACTGGGTATGCAGGATATCCGCGCGCCCGGCGTCCACCGTAATCAGAAGGGCGTCTTTTGAGGAATTCCCCGAGACATTCTTCAGCTTTAAGTCTAACCCGTCAATGCTGAAAAGCGCCGTCCCGGCGTCCGTAATGCGGTTTATACCGCCGGTCTCGATAGTTTTATCATAAGCCTCGCGATTCATCCTGATAACGCCTAATACGGCCTTTGACGCGGCATCCTGAACGACCGCGGGAATAGTCCCGGAATGGTTTTGGATAAGTTCATCCCATTTTAACGCAGAGCTGCCAGACAACGTGCCCTCCGAAATGATTTTTTAAAATTGTATCCGATTTGGTAAGAAAAAGCAAGAGAATAAAAAAGGGCGTTTATGGGACTGTTGAAGAACTAATAATGTTATTGCGAGTTAATCCGTTAGGATTTACGAAGCAATCTACCTTAATATCATTTAATGAATTAAACAGACTGCTTCGCCGCGTCGCGTCTCGCCTATCTACCTTCGTAGAAGGCAGGCTGTGACAAGAAAATAAGTGTTTTCCGTGTTCGTTAACAAGCCCTTACACGCCCTTTTAATCTATGAAGGAAATTTCTCAAGATCGAGAATATCGGCCAGCATGTAATAATAATTCGTGTCGGTACCGTAGGAGTAAACCCCGCCGACTTTCTGGACGCCGGAGATTGTGCTCATCACCCTCTGCGCGAACATGGTGTCGAGCGTATGCCCGCCCTTATAGGATATGATAAACGCCTTAATGTCGAAGTTCAGCATCGCTATGCCGCCGAGCAGGTCGAGCACTTTATGCCGGACCGGTTCGTCGTCGTAACGCGGGCTATTCAGCGAACGGTTCTCTTTTTTACTGAATACGTGGACATTATCGAAATCGCCGCCCAATACCAGGCCGTGCTTCCGGTAATAATCCAAATCCTCTATAAAACCGAAGGTTCTCGCCCCGGCGATTTTCTTCTGAAAGCTCTCCGATGAAAAATCCAAATTGAATGTCTGCGTACCGATGGGGGAATTAGGGAAGGAGATCGTATAACTCAGCTTAAGACCGTTATACGGAAGGGCTACGATAAACTTGTCCTCCGAGGTTACCCATACCGGGTTAATAATCCGGAGTTCTTCGCGCTCCTTTGCCTGTTCCACAGCCTCGGTTTCCTCAAGCCCTGCCACAAATTCGAGTGCGCTCCCGTCCATGATCGGGATTTCGTTCATATCGCTCTCGATCAGGCAGTTATCGATTCGCTGTCCGTACAGCGCCGCAACAAGATGTTCGACCGTACGAATCACCACCTTACCGTTACTGATAGATATGTTATTCCGGGTATCCACTACGTTTTCGGGGGTATAAGGAATAAAATGTCTCTGATGATTGTCTTTATATACAAATACCAAACCTGTATCTTCGGGGGCGGGTTTCAGGGTCAGATGCCCTATTCTGCCGCTATGAAGTCCCTTTCCTTTGAACGTTATCTGCTTTTTAATTGTATTCTGATTTCTCATAAATTGCTCCCACCCATAATGAGTATATTAATGCAAGAAATATGCCATCGTAATGAATTTTCAATTCCTTATTAGATAATAAGTTATAGCGTATATCAGGGCATTTTGCATCATTACTGTGTCATTAATAATACACTTACTCTTTTGGTCGGGTTATATAATCTTCAAGTATCTTAAGCGCAGCGTATTTATCGGAGCTTTCACGTATTCGCTTGCGGGAATAGCCCTCGGTTTTCATCCACGTTTCCGCGTAAATCGAACTGTACCGCTCGTCCTGAAAATCGATTTCCAAACCCATTCCGTCGGCAAACGCCTGTTTTATGCCTTCCGTAAATTTTTCCGTCATAACGAACGCTTCTTTGTGCTTTTTCGATAACGGCATTCCGATTACCAATTTAGAAACCCCGTATTCGATACAGATATTTTCTAATCTGGTAAAGAGTTCCGAGTTGTTCGGGAATACGTCGAGGGGGGATGCGATGATCTGGAGGTCGTCGGTAACCGCAAGCCCGATCCGTTTCTCACCGACGTCGATTGCGAGAATCCTGCCCATCCTACACCCGTTCGAGGATATAGCGCGCGACCCGGGAGGATACGCCCGGTTCGCCCACAATCTCCCGAACACTGTCGTACGAACGTTCCAATAGGGCATGGAGATCCGGAGCGGGAGAAATCAACCCACTGACGGTGTCCGCGATTTTTTTAGGATTGCAGTCGCGCTGAAGAAGCTCGGGAAATACCTTTTCATCGAGGAAAATATTCGGAAGGCCGATCATCTGCTTTTTTACCAATCGTTTGGCTATGGCGAACGAGACGGGAGAAATCCGGTAGCAGATCACCGGAGGCCTCCGCATCAGTACCGACTCGAGGGTCGCCGTACCGGACGCCATAATGTTCACCGAGGATGCATGCATGACGGAATACGGGTCGTCCTCGACCAGCACAATCTTCCCGTCCAATTTCCTTGCTCGCATCGCCCGTTCTATGAAATCCCTGAACTTGGCGTGCGAAAGAGAGAGCAGTACCTGATAACCGCGATCCTCGATCAGTATCTTAGCGGTATCCAGCATGATTCCCAGAAGTTTTTTCAATTCCTGATGACGGCTGCCGGGAAATATTGAAACCGCCGGCATATCCGGATTAAGTCCGATTTTCTTGAGGAAACCGGAGCCGGATTTGAATTTGGCGATCTTATCGATAGTCGGATGGCCGGGATAAAACACGTTTTCCGTAAGCCTGCCGTAGATATCGGCGTCAGCACGGATATTGCAGATCAGATGATCGCTGATGTCGACCACTTTCGGGGCGTTCCATTCAGCCCACACCGATACTGTGGGGGGAAGATAATAAAACACGGGAATCCCCAGCTTTTTCGCTTCCCTTCCGAGAAGGATATTGAACCCCTGATTGTCGACAAGGATAACCGCGTCGGGTGGGGTGTTTTTCAGGTACTCCACCGAATTCCTGAGAAGGCGTACTTTTTTTCCGATAAACCGGAGGGATTCGATAAACCCGACCGTACTCAGTGTGGATACGTCGCCGAACGCAGAACGAAGTCCCGCGTCGAACATATGCTTTCCGCCCAGCCCGACAAAATCGCAGCGGCCCATTTTCCTGAGTTCGCCGATCAGTTCCGAGGCGTGAGCGTCGCCGGAAATTTCACCGGCGGATAAAAAGAATGTTTTTAATGTCTGAGGTTCGTTTTGAAAGGAAGGTGTTTCCGTACCGGATGGCTTATTCCCCTTGTTGGGCGGCACCGATTATCCCCCTCTTGGATTGCCGGACAAACGCGGTAAGCCTCGTTATCCAGGGATCGTTTTGGTATTTCGCTTCTATCTCGTCGCATGCGGCGCGATAGCCCAAACCGCTATAGTACAGCATCTTGAAGGCGTCCTTTATTTTCGAGCGTTCTTCCTCTTTAAAACCATTCCGCTTCAGGCCGATCACATTCAATCCGTGAACCGTAGCGGGATTTCCATCGGCGGTCATAAACGGAGGAATATTCTGGACAACTTTCGCGACCGGCGCGACTATACAGTATGCGCCGATCTGGCAAAATTGGTGAACCCCGATGTTTCCCGAAAGGAATACACGCTCCTCGACCTTCGCAAACCCGGCGAGCAGTGTTCCATTTGCGACGACGGTATTTTCACCTACTTCCACATTGTGCGCCACATGGCAGTTTGCCATCAGGAACGCCCTATTCGCGACAATCGTCTTACAGCCCTCGTCCCCGTGAACCGGAGTATGAATCGTAACTCCCTCGCGGATCAGGCATTCGTCGCCGATCTCGACCAGACCCGGAGTGCCGTCGAACGAATAATCCTGAGGGTCTTCGCCGATTGCGGCATGAGCATATATTTTCGTACGTTTTCCGATTTTAACCCATCCGGTAAGATGCACATACGGCCCGATAATACAGCCGTCGCCGATCTCGACCTTCCCGTCGATAACCGCGTATGGATGAATCTTAATTCCGTCGCCTAAAACAACATCTTGCCCAATTATTGCGCTAGGATGGATATCATTCATTTTTATTCCTTTCGAGTTCCTGTTTCAGCATTTCCTCGACGAGGCCGAAACGCTTCTTATTCTCAGGATTGATTTCCATAAGGTTCTGATGGGATTCTAAGAGCAATTTGATATCTTTATAATCTTTTTCGAGCTTCTTTGAAATTTCCTCGTTCAATTCGATATTCTTTATTTTCGCGCTTTCTTTCATAGGTAGGATTTCGCTCAATCCCATCATGGAAAGAATTTCTTTCACCTTTTCGGTGGGATTCAGAATCACAATCGATCCGCGCGATTCCTTCTGGAGCTTCTTTTCAATCGAAACAATCACCCCGATAAAAGAACTGTCGAGATAATTTGTTTCGGAAAGCTCGAAGTAAATATTCTCGGACTTGTTTTTCTCAATCCGCGCAATCAGATAATCGAATAATTGGGAACAGAATTCCATAGTACCTCTGCCGGTGACCTTTACCAGCACTCCGCCATCAAAAGGTCCGACCATTACCTTGGAAATCTCTGACATAACGATCCCCTATATATCCTCATTTATTATCGGGACTTGGTTTTCCACATTCTGCTTGAATAATTTTTCGACATCCTCTTTCAACAGGGTTTTTCCGTTTCCGGTAAAAACCATCCCCTCTTCGGCAAGAAATTTTGGAGCCCAAAGGTTGCCGACGAGCTTACCGGTAGAAAGGATTTCCACTTTTTCCATCGCGTAAATATTGCCTTTAATTTTCCCGCCAACACGGACGGAACGGGCGTAGATATCGCCCTGAATCCGGCCCTTTTCACCTATCAGGACCGTCCCCTTTCCCTTCACAACACCCCTAAAGTCTCCGTCTATCCGCAGTATGCCGTCGGCGCGGAATTCGCCGCTGAACCCGTTGGCAATACCGATTACACTATGTGTATCTACTCTGCCCTGTACATCAATATTCACTTGAGACTTCTCTTTTTCCGACACAACCCCTCCAATCGACAATGTAATAGTTTATTCAGTATTAGTTTCCGGGACGCATGCAGATAAACGGCTCCGGATTGACAGTTTTGCCGCCGATTAGCACTTCATAATGAAGATGGGGGCCGGTCGCCTTTCCCGATGAACCGACATATCCGATAATCTGCCCTTGCTTAACCTGGGCGCCTACCGTAATCTGTTCGCCGAGTTTCAGCATATGACCGTACTTGGTCTCAAATCCGTATTTATGTTTGATTTTTACTAAAAGGCCGTATCCGCCGTGATAACCCGCAGTATCGATCACACCGTCGGCGGCCGCAAATACGGGAGTTCCGGGATCGACGGCAAGGTCAAGCCCCGCATGGAAGCTGGACTTCCAGCGATAGACAGGGTCTATACGCGGGCCGTAGGGAGACGTAATTCTCGCGCGTGCGGCTAGAGGATAAAGCGACGGTATTTCGCTAAGGAGAGTTCCCATCTGCGCTTTGAACATCAGCATCTCGCCGATCTTCATTTTGGTCAACTCAAGTTCCATAGCGAGTTTTTCAAGCGAGAGCGCTTCCTGCGGTAATGTATTATTAGTATATTCGTTTCCGATCTTAATCTCGTTAAACTGATAAATATCGCTGTCGCCGCCTGCCGCGCGGAAAATCTGGTTTACGTCGCTTTTGAACTTGGTGAATTTATTATTCAGGCTCTGTATGCTGTTCTTGAATCCCTCGATCACTAAAATCTGGGACTGGTTTTCATCGCTCAGGCTGACTAATTTCTTTGCGTTCTGCTGATTGCTGGAAATCGTAATAACAGATGTGACAATCGTTACCCCAAGAATCACCATCGCGAAAAACATGATATAATTCGAGATCGGAATATTGAAGATCTTCTTTTCATTGTGCGGTACAATCATGATGGTAAGTTTCTGAGAACCCTTTTCGTGTATCTTCAGCGCAATTTTTGCAAAAAACCGCTTCATGTTACTGAAAAATAGCGCGGTCTGCTCTTTAAATTTCATCCATTTGGATTTTTTATATACCTCTGCGGATGACTTAAGCGCCGGCCGTTTTTTCTTGTAATGTACCATGAATACCTCCTGGAGTCCCTTAATTCACTCCACCCCGTAATATTTTATCACATTCTGAAAAAATACGCTAATATTTGTACGTTTTTCCGTCTATAAATGCATTTTTTTCTTCCCTTCTATCCTTTGACAAGCCGGCAGTCTTTCAGTATAATTTTTACCTATCTAAGGAGTGGTTATGTTTATCGACAGCCATTGTCACCTGCGTCATACTTATTCCCCGGAGGAACTCGCGGATTTTTTAAACAGAATTCCGCAAGATTTATCCTATCTTGTTGAAATATCGACAAATAATACCGAAATCTTAACTTTTCACCCGCTTCGAGGCAATCCCAGAATCCTTCACGGATGCGGATTGTATCCCGAGAACGCCCCGGAGTTCGGTTCGGATATGCGGAATGAATTCCTGCGCCTGCTGTCCGAATACCCCCCCGATGCTATCGGAGAAGTCGGATTGGACTACCACTGGGGATATTCGACCCCGGCGGAGCAGGAAGCCCTTTTCCGCTTCAATATCGAGACCGCAATATCGAAAAATCTCCCGCTGATTATCCATTCCCGCGACGCGTTCGACGACACGTTCCGAATCCTGCGAAGTTATGCGCTCTCGATACCGGTCGTTTTCCACTGCTTCGGGTACGGCCCCGCCGAGGCCGCGCGGTTGATAGAACACGGGTATTATCTCTCGTTCGCGGGGAATATCACCTATTCGAAGGCTGAACCGCTGAGAGAGGCCGCGCGTTTAGTCCCATCGGACAGACTTCTTTTAGAGACCGACGCGCCCTATCTGACCCCCATCCCACACCGGGGCAAAAAAAACATCCCTGAGTATGTCCGGCATACGTATGAATTTACAGCGAGGTTATTGGAAAGGGATTTGAAAGAATTTGCCGCGGAAATCGAAAGGAATTTTAAGAGAGTATTCGGTATGTGTTGACGAATTTTAGAATCCATCATATAATGCATGATGATGAGAATGTTTTTTATACTAAACCTTTTTACTGCTATTTTACTTCTTCCGATTTTCAGCTACTGTGACGAGAATTCCAATACTATTTGTATGCAGTTTAAGCAAATAAATAAAAAACTCAGCAAAGGCTCCGAACTTTTTAGACTTAACGGTTCCGGGTTATTTCATCCTTCTCAGGTCATTCTCGATTATTTCAATCCATTTCAATATGCGCCATTTCATCTTTTCGATAACCGAATCGATACCTCCGCTCAGTTAAACGGTGATTTTTACACAGTAAGCAATTCCAATCCTTTTTTTAATATATCGTTGAATGCACCGATAAAACTCGATAAGCTTGTTTTTTATAATGGTTACCAAAAAAACTCCGATCTCTATTTTAAGAACGCACGTATTAAGGAACTTTTGATTAACGGACAGAATTTTGTACTGGAAGATTCACCATTGCCGCAAATTATCAAGTTTTCCCACCTTGTTACTACGAATCTTTTGAAACTTGAGGTGATTTCTATCTATCCTGGAACCAAATATAAAGATATTTGTCTTAGTGAACTGGAAATAATGTACGAAGGTAAAAAATATTCTCTCAGCAAGCTTCTAGATTCAAAGAAATCGTTTTTTCAGAAGTATTTCGCATTTCTTTGGTCTAAAATGAAACCCGAGACAATTAAGCAAAAAGAAATGTATGGAATCTGGCTAATGTACTCTCCTGATACACCTGATTCTGACCCCTACGGTACCAGTTTACAGGAATTTCTTTTTATTGATGAGAAAGAAATGAAGAGTTATAGGGCAGAGATGTGTGCAGTTACTACAAACCTGAAAAAACATTCTTTTAATGAAATAAAAAGCTTATTCTATCATAAATATAGCGGTCCATATAAATTTAAAAATAAGAACGGATTAAGTTTATTTTCTATCGATGCCATCGGAGAATGTTGTTGTATAGGCTTTTCGGAAGAATGTATTGTTCTAATTCAATCGAATATGATGTTAATGAACGTTTTATATGAAATTCATTCAGATGAAGAGGGTGATAAAAAAGAAATTTATAAGCCGGGAACCGTGTTTAAGCTTTATAAAAAATTAAAATAACCCTACACTTCCAGCGTCATGCCTTCCTTAGCGAGCACCGCGCCGGGGAACTCCTTCTTTGCCTCGGCCTCGATGGCAAGCGCATCCTCGTCGCAGCGTTCAGGATCCATATGGAACAGAACAAGACGCTTCACCCCCGCCTGCTTCGCGACATCCACCGACTGCCGCCATGTGCTGTGCCCCCATCCGAGCCGGAATTCGATCTCGTCGTCGGTATACTGCGCGTCGTGAATCAGCAGGTTGGTTTCCGTCGATAGGTCGACCACCCGCTTATCCACCTGGTTCTGGAAATGCTCGGCGTCGGTGCAGTAAACAAACGACTTACCGCCGAACTCGACACGGTATCCGAGCGCGGTTCCGGGATGGATATGGCGTTTCGCTATCACCCTCAGCCCCGCTTTGAACAGGTGTGACCCCTCGTTCAGTTCGTAAAAATCGATGTTCACCGGAAGCTGCGAGAATTTAACAGGCCAGTAGTCGTATTCCATCTGTCCGGATAAAAGCCCTTCGAGTTTCCGGTTCGCCTTGGCGGGCCCGAATATATAAATTTTGAATTTAGGGTTGAAAATCGGATTAAAGAACGGAAACCCCTGAATATGATCCCAGTGATAATGGCTGAGGAGGATGATTACTTCTGTAACCTTTCCCTCCGCGATCTCTTTGGCGATCTTCGCGCCGAGCGGGCGGATTCCCGTACCGGCGTCGAGAATCAGTCGGGTGGAAATGCCTAAATCCACCTCTACACATGAGGTATTGCCGCCGACCTTCATCTTATTGATTTCCGGGACAGGAATGGAACCCCTTACACCCCAAAATGTTAACTTCATTCTCTGCTCCTAGAATACTTTGGCGGAATCTAAAAGTACCGTATATGGGCCGTCGTTTACCAGGCTGATGTCCATCATCGCTTGGAATACGCCCGTCTTTACTGCGATTTCCGCCTGTTTGAACGCGATCAGGAGCCGTTCGAACATTTCCTTCGCATGAGCGGGCTGCATCGCGTCCGAAAAGGACGGCCGTTTCCCCTTCCTCAAATCCCCGAACAGCGTAAACTGGGAAACCACCATGATCTCTCCCCCGGTTTCGGTAACCGACAATGCGGTCTCCGAATTACCGTCGGGAAAAATTCTCAATCCCGGAATTTTGTTTACCATATATTCTATGTCTTTTTCCGTATCGCCTTTTCCGATGCCGACAAAAACAAGGATTCCTTTCCGGATGGAACCGATGATCTCGCCGTCTACCTCTACCTTTGCCTCTCTGACCCGTTGGATTACTGCGCGCATAAGCTTCCTGTGTGTCCTCGCTCCCGTTGTAAACAAAGAGCAGCGAGGGCAAGTATTCGTTTTTTTATCTTAGCATTATTATAAACAGAGCGCAACGTTCCGTCAAGCGGAATGTTTCATCGTCCAAATTTATTTTCATATCATTGATGGAGTGTTATTATCGAATTTGTTCCTCTATCAGCAGTTATATTGAAATGGAAATGGACAAATCGCGAAACCCCCAATATAATTTATTTGACTGAAGGCGATCAAGGAGAAAGTTATGATTCGAAGTACCCGCATCATTGTCAGCATCAAATCAACTTATACTCTAAACGAATCGACCTACAGTTGTGAAATAACCGATCTTTCTCTGGAAGGATTGAAAATCAGAACGCGGCAAATCCTCGAAGTCGGCGACCTGTTGAAAATCTCGCTTTCACTCGAGGGAAAGGACGTTGTTTTCTTCTGCGTGATCAAAAATAAGGGAGAAAGAGAGGGGGAGTACGGGCTGCGCATCGAGGAACTTCATCCCGAGGACAAAACTACATACGAAGAATATATGCTCAAATCCTTTATTACCTCGAATATCCCGCCGACCGAGCAGGTTAATCTATAATTCCAAGCAACCCGCCCCAAGAATAGAACGGACAACTGCGTGCGTATATTGCGTTCTGCGGTTCTCCGTACCCGGAGGATGCGGAGTAGTTTTCATGGATATGATTATGCTTAATCCATTCGGTCATCAGCATTCTCTCCGACGCTTCCTTGATCAGCCGGTGAATATCCGATCCGTGCCGTCTGAATCCATACGCCGCAAGATAGTTTAGGGGCGGCCATACCCTCCCCCTCCAGTAATCTCCGTCGGGATCGTAATTCGGCGAAAGCCGGCTCAGCGAGGGAATTGCGTGATCGTTCTGGAAATGTTTCGATAGATACAGATTTTCCAGCAGACGGACTTCGTCTTTTTCGACCAGAAACGATAGGAGGGGATAGAAAGAAAGAGGCGTGATCTCCTGAGCGAAAACCTTATTGTTACCCTCGCGCCTGAACGAGTTCGCTATCCCGGTTCGGGTGTCGAAGAATTCATGAATTGCCTTTCCGTAAAAAATCAGGTCTTCCACAAATTCGCCTCCCGGAAGCGACATGAGCCGAGAAAACTCGAGCAGAATTTCTGCCGCGAGATACATCATGCTCGACAAATCGATGCACGCGAAGTCGAGTTTACCGTCGACAAACCCCATTTCGTCGAATAACGGGGAATTATCCAGCCCCGATTCCAATACTGCACCGGTCTTCCCAATAAGCCGGAATAATGCTTCGTCATCCTCGTTATCGTTGCCCCAACTGAACGTATAATCGGGATTCATCCGGTTTGCCTTGAACCAGCGGTAATTGGCGATCAGTTTAGGATACAACTCCCATACAAAATGCACGTTCTGTCCGCGCTCGTAGATCTCCTTGACCGCAAGAAACCATACCGGCGGATTGCTTCTGTTGCTCCGGCGGTCATCGATGATGAATTGCGGGATTCGCCCGTCCTCAGTCTGGTGGGAAAACAATTCCTTGATAGTGTTCTCGGCGAGCAGGATATCGTATCTGCTCAGGATGATGGATGAAAACGACATGTCCCATGCAAAGACCAGCTCTCCCGCGATGGAATTTTTCAAACCGAACAGCCTGCTCATGAAACCCGCCCATGTTTTGTTCACTTGTACGATGAATCGCGGCTCATCGGGACGAGTCAGGGTAAGATTATAAAACACGGACGCCTTCGCGATCTCGCCTGCGCGTTCTTTGAAAATATCGAGCGGGAGTTCTTCCTTCGCCTTTCTGTAGTACTCATCGAATGAAAAAAACTCGATCTGGCGGTCGGATATGATGATTTCCAGTTCTCCGAGGTAGGATAGTTCGAAATCGATACCCCGCACAAAAAACTCATCACCGATAACCAAATATTCCTCGACACGCTTGACAATACTGTTTGCATGAAAATCCATGGGATTTAGAAGATGCGCTTTGAGGAGAATGACATTACGGTATTGTATCCATTCGAACGAGTTGTCAAACAGGCGGTATTTCGCATAGAACGGCGAAAAGGAGCAGGGCCCGATATGAATTTCGGAGCAATAGGTCGGATCGTCCTTATGCAGAGGATTCAGCACCGGCGAAGGATCGGGCATCCCGACATTGTAGAAAAATTTATTCCAGCTTTTCCCGTTTTTCAGGATGGAAAAAAAGAAGCCCTCGCCCTTTTCATTCAGAAACTCGTTTATGCCGCGATTTCCGAAAAAACCGTACCGCATCCGCGCCCCGGAAATTTTATTTTAACCCCAGTTCTTCCTCGTTAAATATCTCCGCTTCGAACTTATAGACCTTAGCGCCGTTCTCCCAAGCGAATGGTTCGAGTCCAGCCTTCCGGCAGGTTTCGTTGAGAAATCGCGTCCTGTCCCACCCGTATTCCGCAGCAACCTGCGGAAGGAGCAGCCCTCGCCGGTACCCCTTTTCCATTATCAGCCCGTCCCGGCCGACTTGGATGCTTTCAAGGTCGGCGACTTCTTCGACAGGATACAGGATTGAGATTTCTATATCAAGGCCGGAATATTCCTTCTGCGCTAACGGGTAAAACCGGGGATCGTGGAACGCCGCCTGGATCGCCATGTCCTCGACCGCCTCGCGGATCGGTTTCACTCCCTCGACATACCCGATACATCCCCGGAGATTGCCCTGTATAGTCAAGGTGACAAACAGGCCGAATTTACCGGAGAATACCTCATCCTCCATCGACGGCATTGGCGAAGGCGTCGGCTGCTTCAGTTCGCGTTCTATGGTGGCGCGCACTGTTTTAAGCAGAGTCTTTTTCTGCTCCTCGGTTAATTTCAACTTTTCCATAATCCCCCCTAACGAATCTTGAGTGCCGATAGCGCGATAAACGCGCAGAGTACGCTGATGATATAAAAACGCACGACAACCTGAGTTTCCTTCCACCCGCCCAATTCGAAATGATGATGGATAGGCGCCATGCGAAATATCCGTTTTTTAAACCGTTTGAACCAGAATACCTGTAAAACCACCGAAACAGTTTCCATGACGAACATGAACCCCGCGATCAGAAGCTGCAATTCCAATTTCAGGATGATCGCGATTGTGGCTATAGTCCCGCCCATCGCAAGCGAGAGCGTATCGCCCATGAAAATCTGCGCCGGATGTACATTGTACCAGAGAAACGCCGTGAAACCGCCGATCAGCGCCGCAATAATGACACTCATTTCCCCGGCGCCCGCCAGATGGGGAAATAGTAAATAACTCGACATTAGAAAATTGCCCATCACGTAGGCGAATATCGCAAACGGGACATACAGGATAATTCCCATACCCGCCGCCAGTCCGTCCAATCCGTCCGATAGGTTGGTCGCGTTGGAGAACGCGATAAGGACGAAGGCAAAAAAGGCGAAGCCGAGGATGGGCGGCCAAATAAAAATAGGCTGCGAGAAAAACGGAATATAAAAACTGAAAAAGAAGTCAGAACTTCGTTTCACTTCTAGTTCGCCGGAGTACTGCTGAACTTTCGAGTCCGAGACAGGCGTAGTCAGATCGATCTGCCATCGCAGTTTGAGCATCGAATCCTTCGGGGATTCCACCTCCTCCGGTTTGATATCCACAGCGTGGATATCCAGTACGACCGGGCCGTAATCCTCGAATAACCTGACAATCGAGAGAAGGTGCTCATCCCTGTTCCCAAATATATCCGATACAACAAAAAAGAACTGATAACGTCCGGGAGGCTGAACCTGCCCCGTGCTGTTCGTATGCTTCCACTCCATCGGTTGAGCGTTCTGCCATGTATATGGAAACTCGATCACCGCCTTGGATTGATCATTCTTCAGCAATATGGAAAAATTATTTTCACGCCAGTGCTGGGGATTGAAATAAAGCATCGCAAGAATGACAGCCGCGGTTCCCAACTGCAGGGCGAGTTTTAGTTTGGCTGAAATCCCTTTCGAATTATTATACCGGACTTTCAGATAATCGTCTATGAAACCGATCGCGCCGAAGAAAACGATAGCCACCGAGACGACCGCTACATAGTATTCGAGTTTTACCCAGAGTAGAATAGAAGTCAGCCCGGCGAGAATGACGATCAATCCGCCCATAGTCGGCGTACCCGCCTTAGTCTGGTGACTTTGAGGGCCGTCGTCACGGATAGCCTGCCCCATCTTCCGTTCGCGGAGTTTGCGGATAAATCCCGGAAATACGATCATCCCGATGAAAAACGCCGTAAAAAACGCCGCAATCGACCGGAAACTGATATACCGCAGCAGATTGAACAGTATGAAGCTGTCGCGAAACTGGTAGAATAACAGATAGAGCATAATTCCCTCACCCTCTATTGAATAATCATTCCCATTCTTATCAGCGGAAATATACTTCCCGCGATAGGCACTTTTCTGAAGAAAAGCTCCGAAAAACCGCAGCGTTTGTAAAACCTGACAGCCCCTGTGTTTTCGGAATCAACGTCTAAAAGTACGCGCCGCCTGCCCTTTCCGCGGTAGAACTCCACTGCCCGCATCAGCAGCGCCTCGCCAATCCCCATCGACCTGCGCTCGGGAAGTACGGCAAGATGCGTAATATAACAATCGTGCTCTTCAACACTTGATATTATCTGCTCGGCATCCCGAAGGGCTTTATACTGCCGGATAAGCCTCAAAGGATGAAAAAGATGAATCAGGACTTCTGAAAAATAATCGTTTCTAATTATAGCATAATCCAGCGCAAAAACGCAACCCGAAAGGGTATTCCCGTTTTCAACAGCAAGCCATGAGCGGGTGAAACTATAGTAGCCGTGTTTTTTACGATATAACGAAGATAAAAATCTTTCGGGACGCACTCCGAAAATCGCAGTATTGATTTCAATTCCGCTAAAAAGAATAAACTGCGGAATCCGGGAGTGAAAAGACGGATGCCCCTCCGCAATATTAAACGGCATAGACCCTGCCTGTTATTTAGGCACAGTACCTTCGATGAAGTTTTTCAGGAAATCTGCAATCGACTTATACGATTCGAGAAGCTGTAATTGTTCGTCGGACATATCCTCGAACGAGACGCTCTTCAGTATCTTCTCGGCTTCACTGATCGCAAAATCTCTCGCAAAAATTTCCGCCTGGATTAGATCATTATACCCGATTTTTTTAACGTAAGAATCGAGGACTTTTTTCAATCCCGTCAGGTTCGATTCTGCCGCAATAATCTCGTCATAATGCTCCATTATATAATCGAGTATTTTGTTCCCGTAATCCATTATCATCTTTTCTTTATCGGCGGCTTTTTTCAGCGCTGCCTTCACCTTTTTCTCATCCCCGGCTTTTTTATAGTATTCCGATGCTTCCTGATAAGCTTCGAGTTCCATCAATGCTTCGGCAATTTTCTTATAGTACTTTTTCTCGGCGCCGGTGTCGCCCGCCTTGATCGCGTATTCGATAGCCTTTTCATAATCTTTCTTTTTATCATAAGCATCCGCGATTTTCAGGTAATAATTCTTCATCCCTTTTTCGTCGCCGGCCTTCATCGAATAAAACGCCGCCAATTCATATTTTTTTAGTTTGTCCGATTCCTTCGCGAGCTTGATATAGATTTCTTTTTTCATCTTCTGGTCGCCAGCTTTCCCGTAGTAATCGGCGGCGTTGGTCATATCTCCGTTCTCGGCAAAAATATTTGCCGATTTCAGGTACATCTCTTTTTCTTTATTGGCGTCTCCCGCCTTCCCGTAGAAATCCCCCGCCTTTACAAAGTTTTCCAAATCGACATAATCGTCGGCAAGATTCTTAAAGCACTCTTTCTGTTTCATTGTATCGCCGACAAAACCGTAATAACGCGCCGCGCTCTCATAGTTTTCCTTGGAGTAGTACTTATCCGCGACCGCTTTCATCCCATCCTTGTCATCGATCTTTTGGAAATATTTTCCGGCAAGCTCAAACTTCTCCATCTTGAAGAATTTTGCGGCAAGCATCTTGAAACTTTCCTTATCTTCCAGTTTATCGTAAACCTTTGCGGCGGCGTCGGGGTTCTGCAGTTCTAAGTATAAATCACCTACTTTCTTGAAATTATTCTTATCGCCCAGCTTTTCATAGTACTTCAACGCATTGACCGGGTCTTTTTTTATCAGATAAGCATCTGCGATGAGACGGTATCCTTCTTTATAGCCCGTTTTTTCATAATACTTGATAGCGTTCTGATAATCACCGTTGGTAAAATAAGCGTCCCCGATTTTCTGATACCCCTTATTGGGAATACTCATCGTCTCTTTATCGAATTGCTCGGCGAGAGAGCCCGATGCTATTTTACTTTCGAAGAAAACGTCTTCGATTTTTTTATAGTATTTCGCGGAATTGGAAAAAGACCCTTGAAGATAATAGAATTCGGCAATTTTATTCAAACACTCTATTTTGGCTTTCCCTTTCTGTTTACCGCATTCCGTATCAGCTTTCGCAAATTCGCCCGCCCTTAGAAATCCATCGACAGCCGAACCGCAGGAAGCTGTTACCGAAATAACAATGAGTACAAACATGAAAAGCAGTTTTTTGATTTTTATCATTCGTGACCCTCCGCCTGTAAACCATATATTATTCATTCTTAGTATTAATGATACACTATATATTTTAACGGATATAATTTTAAAGTCAATTTTTTCAGGAATTACCGCTTTATTTATCGGTTATACATGCCTTTAAGTAAAAAACGAAGCATAAAAAAAACAGAAAAAATGTAACCGCTTTCTTGATTTTTACATATTTTTACTCTATAATATTTCCCGAATTAAAATTTAGGAGTTCTTCAATGAAAAAAACCTTTTTATGCATGGCGGCTGTTTTCGTTCTGGTTACCGCCTCATGCTCGGTCAGCGAAACGATGCAGGCGGACAAGTCCGGCAAAGGCGCTCCTGTTTCCCCGCTCGGTTACGGCGAAGGCACGATGGTGAAACTTTTTTATTCCCACTGTTTTGCGCTTCAGACATTCGGTAAAGGCACATTTATGGGCTATATCGAGATCGAGAACGCCGCATACCGGAAAGAGGTGACGGTACATTACAAGCTTTACGACGAATGGAGAGATGTCGCCGCTGCCTACGTCAAATCATTGGGCAATAACAAAGAACTTTGGTACTTCACCTATACTAATATCGGCTTTAATCCCTTCGGCGGATGGGATATCAGTTTCGCGATAAAGTATGTCGTTAACGGACAGACGTACTGGGACAACAACGGCGGGGCTGATTATCATGTCGGCGCCGGCCCCCGGAATTTCTATCCCGATTTCGCATGGGGGAAAAGCATAGTCGCGTTGCAGACCGCGCAGTATAATAACGCGGTTTCGGCTCCGTTCTTTACCGGACGTGTGTATACAAAGTACGCCGAGGGAGACAAGAGTGTAAAGATTGTCTATACTACCGATAATTGGGCGACTGTAAAGGAATGCATCGCTCAATACAGCTATGACGATTCGGATTTCTGGGGCGGTAATAAATGCTCCGTATGGTGGTACAACGTACCGGTCGAAGGATCGCCCGCGAATATAAAGTTCGCCATAGCGTACACATTGAACGGCAGCACGGCATGGGATAATAACTTCGGCAGGAATTATACGCTTACGCCCGGTACTATTTGGAAATAACCATAAACCGTTTTAAGATAGCCGCGCCGTCCCGCATCTTTTTCCTGCTTCTCACCCGAGGCATGTAAAGCTGCGGGACGGTTCTTTTTTTATTTCATTTTTAATTCTATTATCAAGTGCTGTGAAATGAACCCTGCATTTTCCAGGGCTTTCAGGGAGGCGGTGTTGTCAACACCACATCCCGCGACAGGCCTGTGTCCAGCGGCGATGCATTCCGACGCCATACGGTATGCGATATACGCCCCGAATCCCTGCCGGCGGAAAGCGGGCGCAACCATCATCCCGATATCATAGGCGTTTATGCCGGGGATCGTCTGCAGCATGAATCCGCACCCTACCAAATGCTTATCACTGTAAAAAACCGTCAATTCTTTTCTATCGATTCTGCCGCGTAATTCCTCGTCCGATTCAAAAAATCCGTCGTTTATCCCCCGCAGCAGATCATAGTCTTTCTTCGTAGCGGTCTTATATTCGAGACCCTTGGGATGGGTGTTCCAGTAGCGAAACGGGTCGAATTTGCGGAAAAGCGTGCCTTCAGCTTCAATCTTCGGCTTCAGCAGCATTGCGACAGAAAGAAAATCATGATCGAAGGTCTGGCAGAACGCTTTTTTGATTTTCAACTCATGTACAACATGCTTCAATAGATCGCGCCGTTTGAGTACCGCCATCTCAGAACAGAAAAACTCGATGAGAGTGTTTCCATCTGATACCAACGTGTATCCTGTCATGGTTCCGTCCTCGACGATCAGGTAAGGTTTCGATCGCGCTGCCTGCTCCTCTAAAAAATATTCCTGCGGTTCGCTCAACCGCGCCAGCCGCTCCTTTCGCATATCGTTAACAGCATCGAGGCTCTTCGCCATTTTGATTTCCATGAAGTCGGCCATTTTTTACCATCCGTTTTTTACTGATTCGACGGATTTATTGTAGCACCTGTAGACCAAAAAGCAAAATTTACCTGTTATATAATTAAGTAAAAATAGTGTCAAATCTCCACAATCTGGGTATCGTATGCAAAATCGAGGTTTAATCCCCCTGCGCGGATTTCATCCCTAAGACGTGTCTGATCGCCGATAGTCAGGAATCCCTCATTGTGGGTCATATACCCCCGTCCCGGGTCGAGTTTCTTCATAATACTGAGACATTCGGAAAACATTGTTTCCGCCTTCAGGATGGGATGCCCATTAGTGATATACCTTTCTCCTGTATACGGGTTTATCTCGAACAATCCCGTCGGTATGACCGCGACATCCAGCCCACTTAGATCATCGGGCGGTTCCCATCCGCTAATCTCGTCCATCACGATCAGTGCCCGTTTCGTGCCGTAATCAAACAAGAATCCGAATGAATAATCGAGATTCAACGGAATAATTGTAATTTTCACGCTATCGACCGTCACACTATCCCATGCCTCGATGGTATGGATTTTTATCACTCCCATATGTTCGAGATATTCCAAATGATTTCCTGATCCGAGCGTGTGCGTAAAATCCTCCGATACACGACGGGGAAGATAAAGCGGAGTGCACTGGTTTTTCGCTGGGTAATTATCCCAGTCCATATTAACGATTTCCCAGATCCTTCGTCCCATAACATGGTCGGGATGCCAGTGGGAGTACATTCCTCCTGCGATATGTTTTACAGTCGAGCGTTCAAGAAGAAAATGGATGTCCTCAGGGGTATCAATTAGAATATCAGGGCCATGCACAAACACGCTTGGACCGCCCCTACTGAACGGAATCCCGTTCTTCCGTGCCTCCTCACACTTAAAACAATCGCATCCAAAACGCGGGATTGGTACCGGCCCGCCCGTTCCTAAAAATTCGATCTTCATAACAAATCCCCTGAAATGATGGATGTATTATAGAATGATTCATATAAAATTGCATTAGTAGTTTTGTTCCCAACGGTTACAAATTGATTTTTCCCTACCTTAATGGTAATATTATACTGATAAAGCGAGGTACTCTATGAAACGCATTTTATCGTCAATCATAATCTCCATCGCGGTTACTGCGGCATACCCCGTGGGTGCTGATGAGATAGAATCAATCGTCAAGAATATACCCCACTCTCCGCTTAAAGTCTTTGCTACCGAGAACGGTAAAAATCTGGTGCTGAAGTACCGGAACGAACCGTTTTTCATCGCGTTTCTCAATCAAGATTGGAATAAAGCGTTTATCGAGGGATCGAAATATCTGGAGATATATCCCGGCGACCCGGTCGCGATGATGATCGCCAGCGAAACAGGAGGCTTTACCCACAGGCTCCTTGAGATCACCCTGTATTCAAAGAAATATCACGTAACCGACTCGAAAATGATCATAAAAATCGTCGATTTCTGCAATACTTACCTCGCGCAGAATACCAATTCCTCGATGGCTTGGTTTCTCAAGGGGCTCTCGTATTTTTATAAAAAGGAAACGCCTCAGAAACCGTTAGCCGCGTTTATCAGGAGTTTCGAACTGGATAATAAGAACGCATTCGCGGCCGCATTCGCGGGGTATTTTTATCAGTCAATGTCTGGGGAAACGGACACGGATGTTTGCGAAGAGCTTATCCCCCTTTACCAGTACGCGCTCCAACTTGACTCCGGATGCTACCCCGCCGCGAATAACCTGATGATGTGCTATTATTACACCGGCATCGATAAGAAAACTATCTACAATGCGGCATGGGAACTGATCGAGGTGTCTCCCTTCTCGATGCATGCTCATTCGATGATCGTTCATTTAACCTCCACCTCCGATATCAGGATATCGCCGGATAACAAGGGAGGATACTCCATCGAGCCGAAGCAGTCGTTGAATAATTCGCAGTACGATCTTTTTATCAATGAGATAGAAAAACGTTTTTCCGGCAGTCCCTACGGTTACTGGTCGTTCGCAAAGTACATCGAAACGGAAACCGATATGCCGTATTTGGCGCTCAATTTTTGGGAAAAGGCTTATGATTTGGCGGCGGACGTAACGGACAAAAGTTTCATCCTGTGCGAGATGCTGAATTTCTGTTATCTCAGGTCGCTCGGGAACGAAGGCGAAAAGTATTACGAAATGGCTGAACCGTATCAGAATGGGGTTTTCGAGGCGGAAATCCGGTATCATCGATCGATGATCTGTTTTATCACTAAAGATTATAAAACAGGGATAGACCTGCTTCTGGGCGGACTCGGTCAGAAGTTATTATTCACAGAGAAATATTACTATCTTTCCAATCTGGGCACGCTATATCTGATGGATAAACAGAACTCCGAGGCGATCAGGTATCTTTCGATGGCTCTCGAAGAATACCCTTACGATGTAATTTCTCTCGTAAATCTCGGGGTTGCGTACGAGAATACGAAAGATTACGACAGCGCGAAAAAGTATTATGAAATCGCGCTCCATTCCCCGGAAAGCACCGGCTATAAGCAGACCGCCAAGGAGAAACTTAAGATACTCGAGATGAAGCTTAAGAAACTGAAATAGTATGCTGTTCCGTCCGGAATTTTCCGGTTAGATACCGCCGTTCCATTTTCTGATAAACTTGGGATTATTATAATCATTATTATCGATTACAATACCCGATCTTTCCTTCGGTTTACATGTTTCCAAATAAATGGATTCTCCCGGAAGATACCTGTTTTGGTATTTCCTGATTATTTCCTCTTCCGTCCCAAATAGCTTAAGATCTCTCGATAAGGCTCTTTTTATCGCGGTCTGATACGATATTTCCAGAAATATGGAGATATCCCAATACTTATATAATTCGTCCCGATTCATGAAAATCCCGTCGAATAATACCACGGTTTCGTCGGTCACTCTGATCTTATTTTCTAAAAGTTTTTTTTCCGTTAGATAATCGAATACCCCGCCAATGATGTATTCATGTTTATTTTTTACCGGCAGAATCACATGATCTATGACACATCTATAATTAAAACTGTCATAAAAAAAGCCTTCCGGGGATAATTCGCCTCTCCGTAGTCTGACCTCCCTCGGATTATGAAATTTGTCTATCGAAATTCTCACCGGAGCAAATAGCTTTTTCTTCACCATCATTTCATAAACTTTATCCGCAAGTGTTGTTTTTCCTGAAGTATCAATCCCGTCAAAAGCCACCAGAATGGGTTTCTTTCCCTTGACGGATTGAATGACGTCCAGAATATAGTTTATAATTTTCATATCTTTGTCCTTAATTTTTTGATATTCTGATAGAATAAAAAGACGGATCGTATTCTATATCTCCCGCAGTCCCGACAGCCGTTCGCTCAACGGCGGTATCTTTGTCCGTTCGTCGATCATGCGCTGGTTATAGATAAAATCATCGGTCGGCACGATCTTCCACCGCCCTCCGTGCAGACGGTTCAACGCCTCCGCGATCTCGTAGAAACTCCATCCCCTGTTCGAATCGATCTGATAGAGTCCCGTCGATACCCGGTTTAGTCCCGCGAGAACATCGACCGTATCTGCAAGGAAGGAGCAGGCGGGAAACCATAGTCTGCTTGCACGAATCTCGCCGTCCTCACGCATCCGCGTTTCAAGAAAATCGATCATATTGTTCGATCCGGGAGCATCCCCGATCTGCCACCCCATCCGCGCAATAACCGCTCCGGGGTACTGATACCGCACCCGCTCCTCGGCCATCCGCTTCTCGTATCCGTACCCCCCGGTCTCGTCGGGAATCGCGTCGGGAGTGAACGGTCCCTGCGCGCGGTTCGAAAACACCATCACGGAGCTGGAAAAGATAAAACGGATTTCCGCAGTACGGCATATCCACGCGAGCTCGCTCGCCCATTCGTAGTTCACCTTCCATCCCTCGTCGGGGATTCCCGTCGGCACGCTCAGTATTGCGAGATGATACACCGCGTCCGGCGATATCGAACTTACGAACTTTTCCATTGCATGATAATCATCGATCGGTACCTTCGCACGATCCCATCCGGTAACCTCATGCCCCATCTGTTCCAGCCGCCGTGAAAGCCTGCCGCCGACCGTACCGTTCCTGCCAGTGATAAGAATTCTCATTGCTACTCCCGGAAATTCATGATATAATTATCATATTACATTTTTCAGGGGAAATCAATGTATCAGGTGTGTGTCTGCGGGATCGGAGGCGTCGGCGGTTATTTCGGCGGCAAACTTGCCTCAAGCGGGGGAAACGGCGCCGTTCATTTCATCGCGCGCGGGGAACACCTCCGGCGAATCAGGCGGGACGGCCTGACGCTGAAAACCCCGTCGGGAACAAGCATTTCCCGCCCCGCGGCCGCGACCGATAACCCTGAAGAACTCCCGGTATGCGATCTCGTGATTATCGCGGTTAAAAGTTACAGTCTACCGGAGATCCTCCCGCGCCTCAAAGGGATTATCGGCGAAAAGACTGTAATCCTGCCCCTGCTGAACGGGGTAGATATTCCCGAACGAATCCGCTCGATTATCGAAAACGGCTGTATTCTCCCCGCGTGCGTCTATGTCGGCACACATATCGAGAGTCCGGGGGTAGTATCGCAGAGCGGCGGCGACGGAAAAATTCTGTTCGGCCCCGGCCCGGAGACGCCGGATTTCAATCCTTCATGGATAAATTCCCTGTTCGGCAAGGCCGGGATTCTCTCCGAATACTATACCGATCCCTACCCGCCGATCTGGATGAAATATATCTTCATCAGCGCGTACGGGCTGGTCACCGCCGCCTACGGAAAGACTCTCGACGAGGTATACTCCGATTTAGGGATGCGGGAAACGGTTCGGGGAATTATGGGTGAGATAGAATCGATCGCGCGAAAGCGCGGGGTAAACCTTCCCGGGAATGCGGTCGAGATTTCGCTCGAAAAAGCGAAAAATTTTCCGCCCGGCACAAAAACATCGTTCCAGAGGGATGTCGAAAATGGGGGGCGGAACGAGGGAGACTTGTTCGGCGGAACGATTATCCGGATGGGGAATGAACTGGGGATTCGCGTACCCGTGACTGAAAAGGTCAATACTTTATCGTGATGGGCTTGTGTGTTATTAAATAGATGACCATGGTGTATATTATTCATTACTAGAAATTTGCCAGCTTTTCATTTTTTTGATAGAATATTTAATATGCAGGCGGAACGCATTTCGGGTAAATATAGAATTAATGGACTTTTTTATACACGAAAAGAACATAGTTTCCGATTCAGGAGCGCTCGATGGAAAAATCTGCTCAAAAAGTCCTAGTAACCGGAGGCACGGGGTTTATCGGGCCCCGTCTGATCGAGGAGTTGTTGCGCCGCGGATACTCGGTACGCTGCCTGCGCCGTATCCATAAAAGAATTCATCCCCAAAACCTGCCGGAGACTGTTGAAGTAATTGAGGGCGACCTGTTCGATAAAAAAATCCTAGCCGATTCCGTCCGCGATATCGATATCATTTTCCATAACGCCGCGCTGGTGAAAGCGCTCGGTAAAAAGGAGTTCCATGCCGCAAACGTCACCGGGACATTGAATCTCCTCGATGCGGTTGCGGAATGCGGGAATAAACTCAAGCGGTTCATCTTCTTCAGCAGTCAGGCGGCGGGATATCCCGCTACAGACGCCGAGCATCCTGCGCAGGAAAATATCGCCTGCGTCCCGGTGAGCCTCTACGGGAAAAGCAAACTCGAAGCGGAAACGCTCATCAGGTGCCATTCCGCGAATATTCCCTATACCATTATCCGCCCTGTTTCGGTTTACGGACCGGGAGACCGCGAGTTCTTTAAATATTTCAATAGTATCGCGATGTTCCGTTTAAAGCCCGTACTGGGGTTGGGAAAACGGCAGTTGAACCTTATCTATGTCTCCGACCTTCTCGACGCGGCTGTCAACGCGGCGGAATCCGAACATACTATCGGGAAAACCTATTTTCTCGCAAACGAAACGAATTACACATGGCGGGAATTTGCGGATACCCTGTCGCAAGTGATGGGACTTCGGGCCAAATTCATTTTCATACCTCCTATCTTTTTCAGGATATGGGGGTTCTTTTCAGATGTGTATGCGAAGATTACCGGGCGGTCGGTGTTTTTCTCGGGGAGTAAGGTCAGCGAAAGTATTAAAAAATACTGGCTGGTCAGCTGCAAAGAAGCGCGAAACGATTTCGGGTTTCAATGCAAATACGATCTCGTTCGCGGGCTGGCCGAAACATTAAAGTGGTATAAAGAACACGGCTGGCTGAAATAAGTTTCGCGCTGAAACAAGGCCCCGGCATGGCATACTGTTTTAGCAGAAACCCTCTTTATTTTACAGTTACTTCGATCCATTCGCTCCATTCGTCGAGAATCTTTATTTTTTCATTATCCCAGAATATGGGCTGAATCTTAAATTTTGCGGGCAGCCCGAGTTCTTTGCACGGGATAACCATTTCGATGCAGTCGTTCCATCCGGCTTTCTGCCCGGGGACGGTCTTCCAGTTCTTCAGCGAATAGAAATACACCCACGGGTATCCCGGGGATTTCAGACTGGTCGACGCCTCCATATCCGCCTGTCCGTCGCTGTCTTTATCAATCCGCACAATAAAATACACATCGCGGATCGGAAAAGCAGTCGATGCTGTTTTTGCGGATAGGTATAAGGATCCGTCTTTCGCAGTAATCGAGCATTCGCGAAGATCGAACGGCTGCTGGGAGACGGGAGATGCATCTTCATCTTTGTAAGATATATGCTGGATATACTCCCATTCGTCGTCAACCCCGTTTATTAAAACTCCGTACCGGTCGATGATGGCATTAAACGAGTCGCCCGCATCGAATTTCAGAATTTCAACCCACCCGTTCCATTCGTCAAAATTCTTCGAAGCGACCGTATCCCGGATAATCGGAAGGATTTGCAGCGCTTTCGGCGAACCGATTTCATCCAAAGATATCTTCATCTCAAAGCAGGATACGGTTTTACCGTCCGACAGTTTATAATTATTCCATGCGCATTGGAGGTTGGTCGGATTAAACGAATTCTTCGGGCCGTCGCGGTAAATCCAATTCATCATCGGCGCGGGGGTCATGAATGCGGCTTCATAATCCGTTTTCCCGTCGAAGTCGGTATCGATAAGGATGTCAAATAAATAATTGTCTTTCGGAGTGAAGGCGTGCATATTCTGCACTGCGACATAAAGAACATTCCCCCTGAGCGTGTATTGCAGTTCGGTGAAATCAAATCCCGTCTTTTTATCCCCGTCCCCAACCGCGTCATAATGTTTTAAAGAGGTAACATACTTCCATTCGTAGGGAAGGCCGTCCGCGAACGGCGCGTATTTTTTCACCGTACTCAAAGGATCTGCTTTCAGAGGATCGGTGCCTAATCTCAGCTCGGCGCCGTCTGGAATCATATCGCTGTCCGTATCAGGATTCTGATAATCCGAACCCCCGTACATCTCGTCCACATCGATCAGCCCATCGCGGTCGGTGTCGCCGAAATTTCCGAATGAGATTTTATGATATTTTCCGGCGTATACCCATCCTGAAAGAAATTCTTTCCAATCGATACTTTTCATTTCTTTCAATTTTGCCGGAATCAGATCCGTTCCGCTATCGGAGTATTTCCTGCCGTTCAGCCAGATCAGGAATTCCCGGTAATTTTCTGGCCCCAGTTCCTTATAGAGCAGGTACTGAATTTTGAATGTCTTCGTATAAAAAAATCCGAACTGGGCATCCAGGTCTTTATTCGCAAAGCTTCTAAAATCCGGGACTACCGGCATATCCTTTACTTTTTCAGGAATCATCTGGAAGAGACCCCAATGGCGGTAAATCGCTTCAATAGGGTATTTCTCCGGTTCGAGGTACCCCGCCTGAATCATTGCAATCGGCAGGAAACTTCCCAATCCCTCCATACACCATTCATCGCCCTTGGGAATGGGAAATAAAAAATGATTGATCTCGTGAATCAGGAGCGCGGGATTACCTATCTGCGATAATCCGTACTCCAAATGCACATCTTTGCCGTCGTTCGCACCCCCGACGTGTTTTCCATTATAATAGGTTTTGTCTTCTCCGTAGATTTTAAAGCTCTTTAATATATACGGATTCCCATCTACATACTCGAGCACTTTCGGAAGATAATCCTTTGCGATCGAATTGACATAATCCGCCCATTGTTCCATACCCGCTTTGTAGACAGTCTCTACCGTCAGATCGCCGATCAAGGTCTTGACTGTGAATTTTTTCGATAACGCGAAGGACTGACTATTGATGAAGAGTGCGAATAAAAAAATCCCGGAGAAAAAATATTTCATATATGCCTCCGACGATATTATATCTTCATTCTAAAAGATTATCAAATGGAAAAAATGTGTGCTGCGCGGGATGGAGTATAGAGTATCCGTTTCGACCGGAGATGCCGGTTTTTAAAACTTGGAGGTATATTTCATACCGGGTGATAGAATCAATAATCCTGACCGGAGACGGCGTTCCCGGCGGACAAACCCTTCGGGGTGCCGGAGTCGAGACAATAAACCGTCCCGCTTTCCGTACCGAAATACACTCTGCCGTCGACAACACATGCGCTCGATTCGATAACGCTCCCGGCGTTGAACTTCCATAACAGACTGCCGTCGGCGGCGTCTGCACAGTAAAAATTCCCGTCATGCCCGCCGAAGAAAATTTTTCCGCCGGCCGCGCAGGGGGCGGTTTCGATCCATCCGCCGGTCTTAAACTCCCAAAGCAGTTTTCCGCTCTTCGCGTCGAGACAGTACAGGCTCCCGCTTTTCGACCCGATATAAACCTTTCCATCCGATAGACATGGGCTTGAATTAATATCCGCCCCGGTATCGTATTTCCATTTCAGTTTGCCCGTCATGGTATCGAGGCAGTAAATAAATCCGTCGTTCCCCCCGAAATACACCCCGCCGTTTAAGGCTTCGGGACTGGAGGACACTCCTCCTTTCATATCGAAACGCCACCTGATTTTACCGTTATTCACGCTGATCCCGTGGAACTGGTCGTTTATACCGACAAACGCCATGCCGTCGCCCAGCCCCGGGCTTGAAACATACACTCCCCATGACCAATTATTCCAGATAGGCTTGCCGTTCTTCGCGCTCATGCAGAACAAATAATACATACATCCAATATAAAGCCTGTCTTTAACAACTGTAGGGCTGGAGGAACTTGCATATCCGATCATCGTTTTCCATACAAGCGACGCGTCCTGGGTGTTCAGACTATATAGGTACCAATCGCCGCTGGAGAAATAGACTTTTCCGCCGGACACAGACGGGCTGGATACTATATAGCCCTTCGTTTCATACTTCCAAACCTCTGCTCCGCTCATAGAATCGAGGCAATAGAGAAAATTGTCATAACTGCCGACATAGAGTTTCCCGTCAGATACGCCTGGGCTGGAAAATACCGATCCGCTTGTTTTATAGCTCCATATCACATCGCCGGGCTTGCAGTATGCAAGCAGGGGAAAGAGTATCAGAGTGAATAGAATATATCGCATAGCGTCTCCTTCATCCGGATAGGCTATTATTATAAGGAAGAGTCATGTAATGTCAAGCGGGTTGGTTTTTCCCGAAGTCATCCAATTTTCACCGAAAGATGAGACCCCGGTCTATTTATTTGATCAGCCCCTTCTCCTCCGCCATTCGCTTCGACATTCCAGCCGAAAGAACAGTAATAATAATCAGGCCTAGAATCTCAATCCCGGCTGCGGCGGCCAGATAAAAGATTACCGGATTTTTTTCGGAAACACTTTTCAGTATCGGGATAGATGCGGCACCAAGCGCCATTTCAAGCACTCCAATTATTATGATGCCCTTTCCGGCCATTGCGTTTACATCATACCAAATATCGTCATTCATCAACGTATATTTCATTCGCGCGCCGTATGTCCGGTTTGGTTTTACCCTGCGAATAGCCATCGGAATACCCAATCCGATCATTAAAACCGCGCTTGAGAAACAAATAATCATTACAATGATTTTCATTTCTTCCATACCGATCTCCCTTTGTTACAAGTAGTAGATAAATCCCGCGTTTGTTACTTCAACCCTTTCTCTTTTGCCATTTTATTCGAAAGTGCAATAGAACGTACAGTCATTACGATAATGAGAATCATTTCGACGCCTGTTCCTCCGATCAGATAATATAGAGACAGCGGCTGTTCCTTGAAATAAAAAACCGCTCCGATCCCCAGCGCCGCGAGTACAATCCCAATGATTATCATATCCTTTCCCGCTCTAGCGTTCACTTCCCACCAGATCTCTTCATCCATCAGGGTATATTTCAGCCTCGCGCCGTAAAACATGTTCTGCTTTATTTTCCGCGCAGCCATTGGGATTCCCAGACCGATCATCAGAACTCCGGTCGATAGAAACACGATCATTGCAATTAAATTCATTTGCTCCATATTCGCACCTCCATTCTCTGATAAATATATCATATACATCGTTTATTTATATGTCAAATGATGAATACATGAAAATAAAAAATAATTCTTGACAATATATTGTATTCGTATTATATTGTATCAGTACAATATAATACTTTTCCCAGCAAGGAGATTATATGCCGAGTAACGCCGAGACCGCGCTTTTAGGTTTATTGTCTGAAACGCCCATGTATCCTTATCAGATTGAAAAGGAAGTGGTAGACAGGGATATGCGGTACTGGACGGAACTGTCCATGTCGTCAATTTATAAACTATTGAGAAAGATGGAAACCTTAGGATGGGTTCGGTCCAATTCCGAGATCAGCGAGGAAAACCGTTTGAGAAAGCTTTATGAGATCACCCCAGCAGGAACCAAACAATTAAAAAAAAGAATCAAAGATCTGCTCAGCGAGCCTGAGCATATCCGTTGGCAGTTCGACCTTGGCATCTACAACTGTGATTTGATTTCTCCTTTAGAAATTCGTGACGCCCTTCTACGCTACCGTGCAAAGCTGGAAGAGAATATTAGCGGTTATAAGGACTTGGAGAAATTCCTGATCGCCAGCGGGTGTCCTGTACACCGTCTTGCAGTCTCCACACGGCCCCGTTATCTTTTCAGGGCTGAAATTGAATGGATTGATAATTATCTGAAAAACCTTCCGAAATCATTATAATAATATGGAGGTGAAATAAATGCAAAACGATATGATTATTGTGAAATCGGCAAAGCTTCACAACCTGAAGGATGTTTCGCTCGATATACCCAAACATAAGTTGGTGGTGTTTACCGGCGTATCCGGTTCGGGAAAATCGTCCCTTCTTTTCGACACAATATATACCGAAGCACAGCGCCAGCTGATCGAAACTTTTTCCACTTTTGCACGCGCCCGGCTTCCTAAGCTTTCCCGTCCTGATGTGGAGGATATCCGCAATCTATCTACACCTATCATCATCGATCAGAAGCGTATGGGCAATAATCTTCGAAGCACGGTAGGAACCGCGACTGAGATCAACACCTATCTCCGTCTCTTATTCTCCCGTTGCGGCAAACCGTATATCGGGCCATCCTTCCTGTTTTCTTTCAATCATCCTGATGGAATGTGCCCAAACTGTCATGGGTTGGGAAAAATTGTCCGCATCGATCTCGATCTGCTTCTTGACAAGGAGAAGAGTCTCCGTGACGGAGCGCTAGTACACCCGGAGTGCAAAGTCGGCGGGTTTTTCTGGAGGGAAATAATCTCCATCGGTATGTTCGATCCCGATAAGAAGCTTAAGGATTATTCCGATGAGGAATTGCACAAACTCCTGTACACCGACCCGATTCCGGTCGAAAAAAAGCACGGCGCGGGCACTTATTTCAAGAATTACGAAGGTATAGCCCGGCGTTTGGAACGATCACAGATTGAAAAGGCTGAGGCTGAAAAACCCGATGAGCAGAAGAATGCATATCAGAAATACTATATCTACGAGAATTGTCCTGTCTGCCGAGGCACTCGTATCAGCCAACAGGCATTATCCGTTTCGCTGAATGGGTTCAATATTGGTGAGATCTGTGATATGGAACTGTCCGATTTGCCCGGGTATTTAAACGGTATCCGCGACAGTATTGCCGTTCCTCTGATCCGAAAAATGAATTTTATTCTGGAACAGCTTATCGAAATCGGGGTGGGATATCTTCCTCTCAGCAGGGCTGTTTCCACACTTTCCGGGGGCGAGTCCCAGCGGGTAAAGATGGCGCGCCAGCTGGATTGCGATCTGGTCGATCTGCTATATATTCTGGATGAACCGTCCATCGGGCTTCATCCCCGCGATACAGAAAAACTCATCGAACTTCTATTCAGACTCAAAAATAAGGGAAACAGTGTATTTGTGGTTGAGCACGACCCGGAAATCATACGGTCGGCCGAATGGATTGTGGATATGGGGCCCAAGGCGGGAACACTCGGCGGAGAAGTGATCTATACCGGTGAACTGGAAGGTTTGAGTAAAACTCAGAGCATCACGGGTCAATACCTCAACTATCATGAAAAACCGGAAATAAAACGCAGGCCTGTGAACGATTTTTATTCGATTGAAAACGCAAACATTCATAACCTGAAAAATGTATCAGTAAAGATACCCAAGGGTGTATTAACCTGCGTAACCGGAGTCGCGGGAAGCGGAAAAAGCAGTTTAATTCACGAATGTTTCCTAAAACTCCACCCCGAGTCGGTAGTCGTCGATCAATCGCCGATCGGAAAGACATCCCGCGCAAATCCGGCGACTTTCATCGGAATTTTCGATTCTATCAGAAAAATTTTCGCAGAGCATACTCATTCCAATCCCTCACTGTTCAGTTTTAATTCCAAAGGGGCGTGTCCGAAATGTAACGGGAAAGGTACGCTCTCCTTTGAACTGCACTTTCTCGACGCTGTTACAACTGTATGCGACGAATGCGACGGAAAACGTTATCAGGCGGATGTATTGGAACTCCGATACAGAGATAAAAGTATTGATGATGTTCTCAATATGACTGTCGCCGAAGCCTTTGAGTTTTTCGACGCCCCGGTCCTGAAAAGAAAATTAAAAATCATGCTGTCCGTCGGCCTCGATTACCTGAAGATCGGGCAGTCTCTTAGCACCCTTTCGGGGGGTGAGGCGCAGCGGCTTAAAATCGCGTCCGAGCTTCACAAAGCCGGAAATATCTATGTTTTGGATGAACCAACTACAGGGCTGCATCTCTCCGATATTGCTAAATTATACCGGATCATCGAAAAGCTGCTTAAACATCAAAACACGGTGGTCATCATCGAGCACAATCTGGATTTAATCAAGTACGCAGACTGGATCATCGATATGGGGCCGGAGGGGGGTAAAAACGGGGGAAAAGTTCTGTTCCAGGGCCGTCCCGAAGAATTAATGCAAATCAAGGATTCATATACCGCAAAGTATTTGAGTTTATAACATTTTTAGATCATAATAATCAGAGGCTGGTATGCAAAAAACATTTCACAGCGCATTAAAAAGCGATGACACAGAACTGCTGCGCAGTATCCCGAAAGCCGACCGCCATTGCCATAGTCTTCTGGGCGGGAGAATCGAGACCGCCGAAAAGACGCTCGGCCGCAGTCTATCGCGTTCTCCCGAACGGATGCGGGGGATCGAGGGAATGAACGCTTATCTCGACGATGCATTCTCGTTCGATCTGAGCCGCGATGTCATCGAGGCGCTGTTCGAGGCCACACTCCTTACAGCGAAGGCGGACGGCATAACCGTACTGGAAGCCAGTATCGACTGCTCGAATATGAGATACTACGGCGGGGGCGCGCACGAAATGACCTCGGCGTTCGATGCCATTCATAAACGGATTGCGCCTGAAATAAAGCTTATCCCCCAGCTCGGTATGATCCGCGAGTGGGAAATATCCGATCTGGAGACCCTGACCTCCGCGTGCATCGATACCGGGTACTTTCGATCGATCGATCTTTACAGCCGGGAGGACGCGAAGCCGCCCGAAGATTTCACAGGCATCTACCGTCACGCGCGCGAACGGGGACTGAAGCTCAAGGCGCATGTCGGCGAGTTCGGTGACGCGGAAAGTGTCCGGCGGACGGTGGAGGTTCTCGATCTCGACGAGGTTATGCACGGGATAGGCGCGGCGAAATCCCCCGATGTCATGAAGTACCTCGCCGGACGCGGTACGATTTTTCATGTCTGCCCCACCAGCAATATCCGCCTCGGCTCGGTAGGAAGTATCCGCGAGCACCCGATCCGCGAGCTTTTCGACGCGGGCGTGCGGGTGACTGTGAACTCGGACGATATCCTGATATTCGGCAGCACGGTATCGGACGAATTCCTCGCGCTGTACCGGGAGGGTGTGTTCGACGCAGCCGAATTGGATAGCATTCGGGAATTGGGATTGGAGATAGAATGAAAAGCACAGAAGTCGCGCAGTACTGGAACGAGAATGCAGGGTTATGGACGGAACTGTCCCGCGAGGGGTACGATACCTACCGGGACGCATTTAATACACCCGGGATGCTCGCTATTCTCCCGGATGTCGGCGGACTGACCGGCCTCGATATCGGGTGCGGCGAGGGGCATAACACCCGGCTGGTCGCGGATAAAGGCGCTAAGATGCACGGTATCGACATATCCGGGGTGTTTATCCGTCATGCTCAGGACGAGGAAAACCGTCATCCGCGCGGAATCGAATACCTTACCGGCGATGCGTGCGTACTCCCTTATCCCGATCAATCCTTCGATTTCGCCGTATCGTTCATGTGCTTCATGGATCTGCCCCAAATAGATGAAGCGTTCGCGGAAGCATACCGTGTCCTGAAATCCGGCGGCTTCCTCCAATTTTCCATACTGCATCCCTGTTTTATACTTCCTCATAAGACAAATATCCGCGATGAAAGAGGATTAGTTCGCGCGATAGAAATCGGGGGATATTATATGGGCGAGGAGGATGTCGACGAATGGACGTTCTCCGCGCTTCCCGCCGACCGGAAACATAGCGTGCGGAAGTTCAGGATACCATGTTTTTACAGAACGCTGAGCGAGTGGATTAACACTTTGATCGGGGCCGGATTTATAATAGAGCATACCGCCGAGCCGTACCCCGACGATGAAACCGTACGGAAGTATCCCTCGGTGCAGGACGCGCAGGTTACGGCGTACTTTCTGCATGTCCGCGGGCGGAAATAACTTGTGTTTCTGAAAAAACAACCCCGCCTACTTTATATGAATAGTTTATCCGCATTTAATAAAAGGCTAATCGATCCCAAGCATTTTTCTGATGTGTTTTGAAAGGTTTTCATTGATCTCATTATGACGCGGGATAGGTTGACAAACCCCTGTGTTCGGGTTTTCGTACCAATCGTGTCTTCCCCCTTGACGTTTTAGAATACACCCCGCTTTTTCCTGACCTTTAATCAATTCTTTACGCTTCAAATATTCAGCTCCATTATGCTCGCCTTATGCACTTCCCCGATACCGCCAGTGATTATTTCCCGATGAATATCGAGAATATTCTCCTTTAATTCATCAAGCGTTTCACCCTGAGTCCGGTAATCGGGAAATTCAAGGAGATAACCGATCCAGAAGTCCTTTTCCTGCCAATACACCATTGAAATTTTATTCATAACCATCATCCGCCTTTTTTATTATCATACACCTAAAGAAAAATCACGTCAATAATTCCGATATATTAAACTATCAGAAAACAACCCCGCCAGCAAGAACCGAAGTTCCGCGGACGGGGCTGAGACCTGAAAAAAAGTGTGATTTACCAATACTTGTAATTATGATTGGTCAGCTTCACCGGAAAACAGCCCTTCGGCGCGTAAAAATATACCTTGTACTCATCCTTATAGCTGAAATCCTCAAGCTTCTCCGCTGCTTTCGTGTCGATACCGACATCGAAATATCCCGTCTTTCCTTCATCGACCAGTACGATAAACGGGACTATTTCCGGATGCGAGCAAGTGTAGGTTCCTTCAACTCGGATTGTGATAAAATTCGAACTGGTTTCGGTGATTGTCATATCTTTGTCCTTTAACGCGCCGCACATGGTAATCTGTTTTATCTTGTTAAGCGGAATGGTCTTCGCAATATCCATAGGATAGACCTTCTTATTTCCGACAGTCACGACATTTTTCACGTCCTTAACACTGTTCGCGCATGAGACGATGGTACCGGTCAATGAAACAGCAAACACAATAGCAAGCGCATACGTTACTTTTAACGTTTTTTTCATATATTCCTCCTGAATATTATTGTATCTGTTTTATCATAAAACCAAGGTATGCCCGTATTAGAGAATAAATCCCAATTGATATCAATCCGCCTCCCGAGATAAACGATATTGATAGGAAAATGATAAACCATTCGGAATGAACGGCTAATTGCAGCAAGGGGAAACCCGGTACAGTACCCATGATAATATTCGCAATCCCGGCATAAACTCCGAATGCCCCTAACGGCACGAAAAAGGAAAGCGCGAGCCAAAGGGAGAGAATCAGTATAAAGATCAACACAAACGGGAACGATAGAAAGAATTTCCGGACTCCCCCTGCGGCAATAATACCGGAAATCTTTTTTATCCTCACGAAAACACCTTCTTTCAACGTACTTTCTTCCCTGAAATCGTCCGAACAGTATTCCGCCGCTACCTGATCGGGATCTCCCAATCGTACGGCGATTTCTTCTTCAGTCTTTCCTTCCTCCTTCCCGCCGATAAAATGTTCCTCGTAAATCGAGAGAATATCCGATATTTCAGGTTCTAATATCCCGACACCTTTCAGGTTTCCTTCTAACCTCGACATGTACTCACTTTTTTTCATTCTCGACTCCTTTCAGTATATCTTCCACACCCTGCGACAGTTCATTCCAGTCCGCGAGCATCGATTGAAAATGTTCCTTCCCGCGCGCGTTCAATCGGTAATACCTCCGCGCCGGGCCTTCGGTGGATTCCTTCAGATAGCTCTCCACCATTCCGTCCTTCTCCAGACGGCGCAGGATCGGGTAAACAGTACCCTCGGATATATCAATAAAGCGTGTAATCCGCTCGACCAGACTGTACCCGTAGAGGTCCTGATTTAATAATTGCCCGAGCACACAGAGTTCCAGCGCGCCTTTTTTAAACTGGACATTCATATACACCTCGTTTAGTTCTGCTCTTTAACCAGTATAGTATATTGTATAGTAGTACGTTTGTCAAGGGGTTTTGAGAAATATTTTTGTTTATCGGGATAAAAATGGGATTACCGGTTAATTGACGTCCCCGAGATAGACCGGCCCGGTCAAATCGCCGGCCGAGGTAATTAGTTTTTTAAGAGCTTTAGGGTATAACGCATATTCTGCGATCCGTTTCAGGTCGAGCCATTCGACCCCATTCTGCCACTCGTCCTTGATATGCCCCATGTGAGGTTCGTCGTCTCCATTGATACGGCATATGAACATAAACTCCACTTGGTGAAACTCAGGATTGGTTTGAGCGAATTCGTGGTTCATCGAAATATAGTCGCGGACATAACGGATGTCCCCCGGAATCACAGTCACCCCGACTTCCTCACGGCACTCGCGGATCAGCGCATCCGTAATGCTTTCCTTCTTATTCTGGCCGCCGCCCGGGAGGAGATAAAACGGGAGCCCGTCATCGTCGGTACACCTGATTGTCAGCAAACGGCCTCCGTCGATAATAATAGCCTTAGCGGAATTTCTGATCGGTTTTTCCATCGAGCGCTCCTGAAAAGATAGAAGGTTTACTTTTACTACAGAATTTAATCGGCAGGTTTTTCAATCTCCCTTAATCGACCGAAACAACCCATATACCGGCTTAATCGCAAGAAAATCACTGTATATCTTTTCGATCAAATCCCGAGAGAATAGAATATCTTCGGGTTCGTGCTCACAATAGATATAGAGCGATTTCCGTTCGCACCATTCCCGTTCGAGTCCGGACAGCGTCTTATCGATCGGGCGCTTATAACGTTCTCCGCCGAGTGTGAACACCGATGCCGCAAGCGCGGCGACAGCGTTATCGAACAATTCTCTATCGGCGCGTATCTCGGATTTCATCTGTTCGCGCATCTCAGGGGTAAAAATGTAATACCCCGCGCCGTAGGAGTAACGGTCGTACCCGATGTCGAAGTAAAACGCCGGGTCGGTCTGCCATTCCGGAGCCGCGCGTTTGAACGTTATCCACAGGTTGGTGCGGTATGCGGACTTGTCCTTCGAGAAACGGATGTCGCGGTTGATCCGGGCGATCGCTTTATCGGGATTGCCGGGAATTTCTATCGACGGGTCTATCTCACGTATCCGCGCGCCGAGTTCGACTACCAATGCGCGTAACGGCAGCCTGACATATTCCATATATTCGTCACGGTGCGAATCGAACCAGTCCTTCGAATTATTGATGCTCAATTCGAAAAAGAATTTGAACGTTTCCTCGGTAAATCCATTGAATTGAGATTCCAAATTCTCCTCCGGCAAGACGGGTTCAGTCCCCCATCATCTTCAACGCTTTCTCTTCTTTATCGGTCAATTTACCGAAATCGGTATCTTTCAGGAACGCTGTCCATTCCTTTATCAGATCGACCCCCGATTTTACGTAGAACTGCTTGAACGCCTCCTTCTCATCATACTTTTCCTGCGCGAAAAACTTCTTGAAAGTCTCGATCCCGTAGGTGTCAATGAGGTATTTTACAAACGAAGCTCCCAGCCAGTACCCGTATTTATTCTGGCGGAAATTATCACCAAGGAGTTTAGGGAATGCGATTTGTTTTTCTATCATATATTTAGCCAGAAGGTGATAATTCCTTCCGCTCTGATCCAATAACGTAGACAAGCCCTCGTTAGCGACACCCGACCATATGCGCAAACCGCCGTTTATCCGGTATGCGATGACATGCGCTAATTCATGTCCGGGTGTTTGATCGTGCGTTGTATAAACCGCCCCGGCGTATGGATTAGCAAATCCAAGTTGAAACCCCATCTGCGCGCCCTGCTGTTTATCATTAAACACATAATACTTTATCGGGCCAAAAGTCCACTTCACATTCAGAAAATTTGTAATTTTAATAAACGCATCTTTCCTGCTTGCAAGCCACTTCACAGGATCATCCTGTATCACACTGCCGTTAGGGTAGTACACCCTAAAGACTCCGTCAACATACTCGTTCCAGTATGCTTCATACGCCATTGCCCCGCCATACCCGCCTGCGGTTAGATTAACAGGGCTAATCATTTTACCCTTGGAAGTCCAGTTGAGAACGATATTCGCCGGAACGATTTTTATTCTACAAATATAAAATTCTTCATCATTCATCGCGTAGTCATTCATATGCAGATAACTATTAAACCCTTCATCCAGCGACTTTTTCGCGATCTTCTCCAATTCGTCGGATTTACTTTTATCGAGCGAAACTTTATCCGCATTTTTTAATACGTTTTCCTGTATCCATTGCGGATATGAACGGATATAAATATATTCTATTTCTCCCTGCGCTTTTTGATAAACCGCTTGTGCTTTATTGGCCGGTATAATAACCGCAGCCATCGGGCCTATTACCGTTTTCGCGATAACCACATATGCATCGGGAATATCCAGTTTAATGCTGAAATCGTGCTGAAAGTTCTTAATTGCGTATATTTCATTCGTACTGATCAACTTGTAACCAGTGAACTCCAGTTTATCGTTCTTATAGATTTTTACAACTGCTGTATTATTTTCGTAAATCTTCTTAAACCCATATGATTCAAAGTTCTCTTCTAATAATTGACCTTTATCATCATAGGTCTTAATAATACCGTTTTCCTTTACAACGCTTGTCGATGCGCAAGAAATCAAGCATAAGATTACCGTAAGCGTAAAAAGACAGCCGAGTTTTCTTTTCATAATTTCCCTTCCTTTCTAAAAATATTATTCTTATTCTATACTCCCCCCTATTATATGTCAAGTGTTTTACATTACAGTATATGATATTTATTTTTTTATTAGAACTAAGTCCTTTGGCCGGATAGGATAGATATCGAAACATCCATCCACGAATACACGCGAATTAACGCGAATAAAACAACCGTAATGCAGACAGTCATTCGTGCATATTCGTGGACACCTTCCATACCTTGTATTCTTATAGGTCATAGCGTAAACAAAAACCCCTCCGTATGACCGGAGGGGTTTGAATAATAAAGACGAACACTTCGACTTCGCTCAGTGCAAGCCTCATCCCG
>JAGVBZ010000019.1 GCA_020059465.1 Brevinematales bacterium | reverse complement strand
TTTATTTATTGATTTATTGTATCTAACTCTTTACAATATCTATAAATCCTGTGAGCAAACTATATGCGGTTCACCTTACAAACTATCTACTCCCCCTTACTTTGTATTCCTTATGACGTGCGGCCTCGATGGACTTCGCGGTGCCGATATCAGGCTCGACTGTGTTTGCCTTTTCATACGCCGATATCGCCTGCTTATAGCTTTGGGATTCTTCGTAGGTACGTCCGACTTTTGTATAATACGCCGCCATTTCCTGAAGGTGCTGGCGGGTCATGGGCTGGGGGATATTAATCCCTTTCGCGGGTGATTCTTTGACATTAACCGAGGGTATATTTCTCACAAGAGGCGCCGCCTGATCCGCGGCCTTTGCGGAATGATTGACAGCGGCGTGAGGAATTTTTGGCTGAGGAATGTTTCCGTCAATTCTCATAATGGACCCCCTTAATCCAAAACAACCAATGGAGGCGGCGGGAATCGAACCCGCGTCCTAAAACCAGAAAAATAAAACCTTATCCACAGGCTTGGTCGGGTCTTTGTTTTGTCGGGGACTTCAGGAAGGCCTGACAGACCCTTATCCCCCGAGCCGAAGAGTTTCGCCCCTGTTTATCGGCGCCACAAGGACTATCTCCCTAAGTTTTACCCATTAAACGCCCCGGGAGAAAAGGCGAGTAACAGGTTGCCGCGTTACGCGGCTAATGCGTAACTTTCGTTCGCAGTTATAGTTTTGAGCCTTTGAAGGGTTACTCAGCCCTGCCTGAAGTCTTATTCCTCTGCTGTTCTAGTCGAAAGCCTGTCGCCCCCTGGGTGTATTATTCATATATACTATATCCTGCAATCTGAAAAAAAACAACTTCTCTTATCATAACTATCGGCAGGTATGCTGTCTTTCTTTAATGATTCACAAAAAATATTATAAAAAAATCGATTGGCAAGTTAATTGAATATTTTTCAATCACCATTTACAATATGAATAACTAAAATTTGGGAGATACCATGCTGAATCAATTAGATGCACTGAAAGCCGCAGATCCTGAAATATTCGAAGTTGTTAAAAAAGAAGAAAAACGTCAGGAGCTGAACCTAGAACTGATCGCGTCCGAAAATGCGGTTTCGAAGGCCGTACTCGAGGCGCAGGGCAGTGTCCTGACCAATAAATACGCCGAAGGATATCCGGCCAAGCGTTACTACGGCGGATGTGAATTTGTCGATGTAGCGGAGCGTCTGGCTATCGAACGCGCCAAGTCGCTGTTCGGCGCGGCGCATGCCAATGTCCAGCCTCATTCAGGAAGTCAGGCGAATATGGGGGTATATTTCTCCATCATGTCGCCCGGCGATACGATGCTCGCTATGGACTTATCCAACGGCGGACATCTCACCCACGGGTCTCCCGTGAACTTCTCCGGTAAGCTGTTCAAGGTCGTATTCTACGGACTGCATCCTGAGACCGAAATGATAGATATGGGGCATCTCAGAAAACAGGCGATGGAGCACCGTCCGAAACTGATTATCGCGGGTGCGTCCGCATACTCCCGTTTCATCGACTTCGAGGGATTCAAAAAGATCGCCGATGAGGTGGGGGCGTACTTCATGGTCGATATGGCGCATATCGCAGGGCTTGTCGCGGCAGGCGTACATCCGTCGCCGGTGCCTCATGCGCACTTTGTGACTACTACCACCCATAAGACCCTTCGCGGGCCGCGGGGCGGAATGATCTTATGCAGGGAAGAATTTACGAAGGACGTCGATAAAACCGCTTTTCCGTTCATGCAGGGCGGCCCGTTGATGCACGTGATCGCCGCTAAGGCTGTCGCGCTGAAAGAAGCGGCTACGCCGGGCTTTAAAAAGTATCAGGAGCAGGTGGCGAAGAACGCAAAAGCGTTATGTAAAACGGTTGCTGAAAAAGGATTTTATATTGTGTCCGGCGGAACCGATAATCATTTATTCCTCGTGGATCTTTCGAAGAACGAGCAGACCAAGGATACGGACGGATTGACCGCGCAGAATGCGCTTGAAAAGGCCGGGATGACGGTCAGCCGTACGACGATACCGGGGGAGACGCGGAAGCCGTACTACGGAAGCGGAGTAAGAATCGGTTCTCCTACTGTAACGACGCGCGGAATGAAGGAAAAAGAGATGCAATTGGTCGGTGAATATATTTCCGATGCATTATTACATGCGAACGATGAAAAAATACTAAATTCTATTCGCGAAAAGGTCGAAAATCTATGTAGGGAATTTCCGCTATACAATAAATAGGTTTTTGCTATAATCGGAGACATTATGTCTGATGACGTAAAATTCGGGGTCGCTAATTTTAGAAAGGGCGCTTACATTTATATCGAGGATCAGCCGGAAAGCAATGAATTCTATATTATCCGGCAGGGCAGCGTTGTCGAAAACCGTTCGGCCGCTCAGATACTCGGCGAGCAGGGTACGGTAATCCGCGTAGGCGACTTCTTCGGCGTATTATCCTGTATGGCGAGGCGGCCGAGAATCGGTTCGGTGCAGGCGTTGGAAGATGTATCCTGTATCGTAGTCAAGGGCGAGCAGTTCGGCGCGCTGATTCAGAAAATGGCGCCGATTGCGCTGAAGATCATCCGCTATTTCTCCAAACAACTCCGCAATTACGACTCCATCCTGACGAAGATGACCTTCAAGTCGTCGGTCGAGGAAAACCCGTGCAATCTGTTCCGTATCGGCGAGTATTATTTCTCGAAGCAGAATTATATTCAGGCCGCTCACGCTTACGTGCATTATATCAAGTTCTGTCCCGACGGCGGATTCGTGCCGCAGGCAAAGATGAAGCTCGCTAAGATCAACCCCAAACAGGCCGACCTGATGCCCAAGAAAGAGAATTTTTATTATTTGTACGACGACAACAAAATTATCTTTCTCGAGCACGAACCTGGAAGCGAATTGTATATCATCCAGGAAGGCAAGGTTAAGATCACGAAGCTGGTGGACGAGAACGAAGTAATGCTTGCCGTCCTGAAAAAAGGGGACATTTTCGGCGAGATGGCTATCCTGGAAAACAAACCCCGCAGCGCGAGCGCGATAGCGTTCGGGTCTACCAAACTCATGGGCGTCACCAAGGCGAACTTCGAGCCGATGGTGCAGGCGCACCCGGAAATCGCCAAGCGCATCATAGAACTTCTTTCCGAACGCATTTGGCTGATATATAAGCAGATTTCCAACATCCTGATCAACGATCCTTCGGGTAAAATTTACGATTCTCTATATACTCAGCTCCAGAAGAACCGTGTCCCGATCACCGAGGGCAACTCGTTCACATTCGACTTCGGCCCAGAAGATGTCCTGAAGTTTATCGGGCTGAATAATAACGACGGAAAACTCGCACTCAAGAAAATCCTTGATACCGATAAAACCATGAATATCTACGATGGGAAACTGATCTGCAAAGATGTATCGAATATCCAAAAGGCGATCAACGTCATCAAACGCAATCAGGAGATCGAGCGCAAGAAACAAGAATCCGCGCTCAGCCCCGCCACCCCCAATTTCTATTAAGGAACCGTTATGCTCCTATTTGTCTACGGCTCCCTCATGAAGCACGGCCCCAATCATTTTATTATTCAATCGACCGCGAAATTTATCGCCCAGGGTACTATTAAAGCGGTTCTCTACGATCTCGGCGTGGGATTTCCCGGAGTTGTCGAGGACAAGAACGCCGATGAAGTTTACGGCGAGGTTTACGAGCTTCCCGACGATGAAATGGACGATCTCGACCAGTTCGAGGGTTACAATCCTGCGGACTTGGGAGAGAGCCTTTATATCAGGAAACTTGCCGAAGTACGAACCTTAAAGAAAGAAACCCTGAAGGCGTGGGTCTATTTCCTTGCGCCGAAGCGGCTGAAAACCTTCTCCCATTCGGTAATCCCCGGCGGACGGTGGATTTAATACAGCATCCAATCCCCGTTCGATCAACTCAATATCTTTGCGTTTCCGCGCATCATCCGTTATAATAGATTCCTAATTTGACGAGGTAACTATGAGAAAGTCCGCAATAGTATTACTGATTCTGACTTCCATCACGGTTCGATCATTCGCCGGGGATAAAAATCCGCCCGCAGCCGCAGGTTCGTTCAACCTGATGGGCGTTCTGCTGGGATACTACGGCGGAACGTTCGAGGCGGGCATCTTATCATGGATGTCGGTATCGGCTGATTTTTTCTACTCCCGGAATTATATTGAAAATAACGGGTATTCGTTGTTCTATATCGGCGCGATGCCGCGTTTTTATATTATCGGCGGGTCGATGGAAGGGTTATGGGCGGGAATGGGCGCGGGCGTGAAGTTTATCACGATACGCCAGAACGGCGCGGATTACCCCGGCACGATGCCCATGCTGAATATCGCCGGGGGATATAAAATCGTCTTCGGCGGATTTTTCATCGAGCCTTACGGCGGGTATTCGTTCGGCCTGTCGGGCGTAGACGGCCAGCCGTCTTATAAAGGATCTGCGTCTCTCTACGGCGCGAATATGGGCTTTCTCTTTTAATCCTTACAGGTTTGTCCCTTCGGTAATCCCCTGCTTCTTATCTGCCTTAATAAAATACTCCCCGAGGTCGAATTTATAGGTGATTCTCAGTCCTACGATATAAACATATTTCGGCGCGGTATCCGTGCCGGGGTTGAACAGGTATTCGAACTCAGGAAGCACGTTCCAGTGATAGGCGTAATGGTCGTCGCCGGCTGGGTTAATAAGAAGCTGGAAATCCGGCGAGATTTCGAATATACCGAGCATAGTCGTACGGAAAAAGAATTCGAATACCTGTTCGGGGATGGGCGAATTGAACGTTTTCAGCAGGCTGTATGCAACGCCGAAACCGAAATCCTTAGTATGAAACGCCAGCCCGAATCCGAAATGTTCGCGGTACGGCGAGAACTCCTTTGCGACACGGTAATCGTCGTTGAAATTGGTCGGCGGCGTACGGAACGTGGTAATATCCGGATATACGATCCCGTACTTCACGAATACCGCGAGAGGCTCGAGCGTACCGGAGGCGAAGTAGAACGGTTTGATTTCGGCGAGGCCTGAGACGGACGGCGACACCTTATGGACAAGCGAACTGTCCGCGTCGACAAAACCCGCCTGAAGGCTCAGGTTAAGGAATTCGTTGTGGAAATTCAGTTCGACCGGAAAGGAGTTGCGGACAAATAGATGCTCGAACGCCTTCCCGAACGTCACTCCCACGCGAAGGGTGAGATTATCGTTGAAATCGACCCGGAGTATCATCGCGGGAATAGTCGGATAGTAGATATGATCGAGCCCATGATTGGCAAGCATCCGCAGGAAGTGCGACGAGAAGAATCCGTCGAATTCGTTCCCGCAGAACCGGAAGTTAAAGAATCCCCCGCCGTCGGCCTCATAGTCCTGCAGGTCAAGATTCCCCAGATAGAACTGGATATGCTTATCGGCGTAATAGATATAGGTTTCGTCGAGCGCGAAATTATAATTGGAGACGATAACGTTATTTACGGGTGCGAAAACGGGAGTTGTCCCGAAAAACTGCGTACCGTATGATGCGTTCAGACGGAACTTAAAGAGAAGATTGGTGACCGGGGTGGTCAGGTCGGCGTTCAGCTGAAGGCGCGCGATAGGCGGGGATACCGCTCCAAGCGCGGGGTAATTCAACTGCGCCCCCGCCCAAATATCGCCCCATATTCTCGCGGACATGACCGACGGGATCAGAAGTATCAATGCCGCGAAGGGTAATAGAATCTTTTTCATTTTAGCTCCTTTAAAATCAAAACTGGCTGCCCTAAAAGGCTGTTCTAGAAAACCTTTTTCATTGCGAATCCCTCGCCGCACATGTTTTCGATACGCCGGGTGAAGCAATCTAATCTATAATAATATTAACGATTACTAGAATGCTTCGTCAGGCGCAGTATGACAGCACACACTCAGCACCTAAAAAATGATCATCTCGAGGCCGAACCGCTGCTGGAGGTCGCGGAAGTCCTGCCCCAGCCCGTACTGGTACTCGTAATGAATCATCAGCTTAAACCCGCCGAAATCGGCGCCCGCCCCCAGACTGATCGCGGGATGCCATCGGTTCTCGTAGAACAGCGCGAAATCCCCTGAGAATATGAGACGGGTTATCCGGTCGAGCGGGATGAAATAATCTCCCGCGATATGCCAGCGGAATATCAGGGGTCTCGCCATCTGGTCGAGGGTCTTATTGGGCGGATAAATAAAAAATATCAAGCCGGAAGCGAGATTTGCCGTCTCTAATTTATATAGCAGGTCGAACCCGATATACTCGTTGCTGTCGAACACCTTATCGGCCGCGATATTCCCGCGGTCGTATCCGTCGACTAAATGAGTGGATTCGTGTACAACGGGATAAAAAAGCAGTGTCAGCGCGGGATCGAAGAAATTGGTACGCTCGATATACAGCCCGATATATCCGATCAGATTATCGACCGGATACGCCCCCCAGAAGTTATCGGTGGGATGGATAAAAATGGTGATGGCGCCGAGGAAGCCGATATCGCATCCGAGGATATTTCCGAGCGCGACCGTCTGTGAAACCTTAGCTTCGATCTCCGTTTTCTGGTAGGTAAAGTTGTAATTGAAACGCACACGGGTTACGTAGGACTTCGGGTCTTCCGCGTTATGATAATCGAGCGGGTATGCCGAAGATAGGGAAAAAAACAATACGGTTAGGAATATCTTTTTCATCATCGCCTCGAAAATAAAATAGAATTCTTCAAACTGATAACATCCGGTATTGGTCATTGCCAATGAATCCGGCAGGATTCGAGAAGCAATTTATCCAGAACAGAACAATGACAAACAAGGTGCTTCGCCGCATGGAGTCTTGCAGAGACTTCCTTGTTTGTAAACACAATGGTTATTATAGCTTATTTTTCGGGTAGCATCAAATAAGGCGCGGTTTCTTTGAGTAATATGCAGATTTCTGATAAAATAATGAGCGTATTCTGATAGGGTCCGAAAGGGACGGGGAAAAGTATGATAGATTTGCATACCCATACACTATGGAGCGACGGCGAACTGATACCCGCCGAACATATCCGCAGGGCATTCCTGAAAGGCTATGAGGCCATAGCGATTACCGATCACGCCGATGCGTCGAATATCGATGTGCTGTGCCGCCAGATCGTGCAGTTTGCCGATGCGATGGCGCGGATGGATGCGGAACTGACGGTTCTGCCGGGCGTGGAACTCACGCATGTTCTGCCCGAGGAGATCGCCGGGTTGACCGAATATGCCCGCGCGCACGGTGCGAAGATTGTAGTGGTACACGGCGAGACGATTGTCGAACCGGTCCGCCCGGGGACCAACTGCGCCGCGATCGAGGCGAAGGTGGATATTCTCGCGCATCCCGGACTGATACTTCCCGAAGAGGCAGAACTTGCCGCGAAACATGGGGTATATCTGGAAATTACCGCGAAGAGCGGGCATAGTCTCGCTAACGGGCATGTCGCGAAAACGGCGCGCGCCGCGGGGGCGCAGCTTGTGATCGATACCGACGCGCACCGTCCGGGTGATTTTATCGACGGCGAATTTGCCGGGAAGGTTCTTGCGGCATGCGGGCTTACCCCTGAGGAGATCAAGAGGGTGTTTCTGAACTCGCGCGAACTGGTGAAAAGAAAGACCGGGGGCGGGAGATAGATGAAAAGCAAGGTTTACGGAATTTTTACCGCGCTCACGGCGGCGCTTCTATTTCTGTCATGCTCGAATCTTACCGGGGAGAAAAACCAGCTTTTATACGAATTGAACGACGAAGTCAGCGGGATTGTCCAATATAACGACAATTCCGGAAGTGTCGGTATTGAAGATCAGGAAAAGATTACCCAGGCGATTATCCGGATAGGGAAAATACTGATACGGGCTAAGGATATCAGCGGGAAACTAAAGGATAAGGAAAAAAAACTGTTTGACGAGGCGGTTGCTAAACAATTAGACCGTTTATACGAATCGATCAAGGAACCGTTATACCGTGAATTACTTAAGTATAAAAAACAATAAATAGGGAGAAAATAATGAATCGGTATTTGATCGGAATATTTTCAGCGCTCGTCGGTTTGATGCTTATTTCCGGGTGCGGCAATCCCAAGGACGAATGGAAGAGCCTGATGACCGAATACGAAACGTTTGCCAACCGGTATAGTTCGATTGCTGAGGGATCGGCGCTTGACGATCAGGTTTCTCAGGATCAGTTAAAGGGGATCTTCTCCAATATGCAGGCGCTGTCGGTAAAGCTTCAGGAGAAAAAATTAGAGCTGACTCCTGAAAATATACAGTTGTTCGAGCAGAGGATGGATGACGCAAATTCCGTGCTTCTGAAAGCGAAAGCAAATCAGGTAAAAAAAGCGATGGAGGCGATCATGGGCGGAGGAATGGGCGCGCTGATGAACAACGCGATTATCGGGACTCTTACAAATCAGACGAATAAATAGATAAAAACGGAATTCTTGCGATATTTCGGATAAAGCTATAAAATAATCCCTTAATTCTACGGGCTAGGAGGAAACATGCTCAGGAAGATAATGGCTACATTTTTTGTAATGACCGTGCTGGTTTATCTGGCGTCATGCGGAGCTTCCGATTGGAAGAAATGGACAAGCGAACTCGATCAGACTGTCGACGATTATATTATCGCGGTGCTGAATACGAGAGATCAGGGTGACGAGAACCATCAGAAAGCTCAGGTAAAACTTGAGAAACTCAATACGATGTTCCAGGATTCTCAGAAGCTTCGCGAGGCGATAGCTTCGTCCAACGAACAGGAAGAATTTTCTATGCGTGTAACTGTTTCCTACATCAAGTATCTCGGCCTTAAAGAGTACTTCGATATGATGCAGGAACAGATGATGCAGATGATGGGTTCGAACGGCGGGATGATGGGAACAAATATTATCGGCGGTCAGCCTTAGGTATATTTCGCGCCTATTTCACGTTTATGTTGATATAGATAATCCGCCACTCGGCCTTCTCCTCGCGGAAATCGAGCTTGAACTCCACGGTCTGGGGCGGGTTATCCAAATAAAACTTTCCGCGTAATACCAAATCGCCGTACTCGTCTATCAGAGGAAGCTTATCAAATATCGGATGATAATTCGTGATTTTCGAGAAATCCACCTTTTTCACGATAAATCCCTTGAATATATCGAGCAGTTTTCCCGGAGTCAGCTTCTGCTGGAACGGGGTTGATGATTTCGCTAAGAACGAGGTGAAGTTGGTCGTCTTGAACGCCTGCTGAAGGGACATCATAGTCTTATTGATATTCCCTATTATCGCGCCGGTAAACGGCAGTTTCTCTTTATAATATGTCTGCAGTTTGAGGGAGATAGGCTTCCACTGTGCATCCTCTTTGCGGAACTGGATCGTAAATTCGATAAGATTCGGGACACTGGTCTCCAGCACATAGAAGCCGTCGATAATCATATCGCCGAATTCGTCGATCACAGGAATTTTTGTAAACAACGGGTACGATTTGCGGATGGCGCTGATATCGATATTATTCTCCATAAACTGTCCGAAGAGGTCCTTCAGCTTCGAAGGGGAATACTTTTTCTGGAACTCAGAGGCGCATGTTTTATGGAAATTAGTGAAACTCTTTATTTTAATAGCCTGGTCAAAGTTGAGAAGAGTGGTAGATACCAGGCTGTTCAATAGCGTTTCATCGATAGGGAGTTTGCTCTGCGCGAAAAATAAAACGGATAGCGAGAGGAAAATCAGTACAGCGGCCGTCTTCTTCATTTCATGCTCCTGAAAATTTTGATGTATTATAACCGGAATCCGTGAAAATAACAAGCAGTCGCATGGACAAGTTCCGCAGTATCGCGCTATGCACTTCCTGTCATTCCATGTTGTCGAGGGATAGACCACCCGTCGACTCAGCCCGGGGTGCGGGTATCTTCTAATCCATGACCGCGTTCGAAATCATCCGGATTCTATATCATTATACCGAGCGTTTGTCCTTTTCATTTGTGTCGTATGTCCATGTAAAACGGTGCAGGCCGTGGTACTGCAATAGAAACATATGAAGAAAATATTATTTGTATATTCAGTGCATTCATGCTTATATTCATGCATCGTTAAAATTGGGAACTGGGGAGACCGCCGGAAAAATATGGTTTTTCCTGAATAAAACTTTATTTATATGGGGATTTATGCTATTCTATATGTTAATAAAAACCAAAAGGATATGATAATGAATCTTTTCAAAAAGATTTTCGAACTTATTTTCGGGACAAAACAGCAGCGCGATATGAAAAAACTCCTCCCGCTGGTAAAACAAATAAATGACTTCGAGCCTGCCGTATCGGCGCTGAATAATGACGAACTTCGCGCGAAAACGGCCGAGTTCCGGGAACGACTCGAAAAAGGCGAGAATATCGACAGTGTGATGCCCGAAGCCTTCGCGGTTGTCCGCGAGGTATCAAAGCGGACATTGAAAATGCGTCATTTCGACGTGCAGCTGATGGGCGGCATCGTACTTCATCGCGGGATTATCGCCGAAATGAAGACGGGTGAAGGTAAGACGCTTGCCGCAACACTTCCCATGTATATCAATGCGATTTCGGGAAAGGGTTGTCACCTGGTCACTGTCAACGATTATCTTGCGAAACGCGACGCGATCTGGATGGCGCCTATCTATAAATTCCTCGATCTGACGGTCGGGGTTATCAACCACGAGAAGTCGTACCGTATCGAATGGGACGATGTATCTACCTACACGATGAAGGCGGTAGAATGCACTCGTCAGCAGGCATACCAATGCGATATCACTTACGGGACGAATAACGAGTTCGGGTTCGATTATCTGCGAGATAATATGGTGTTCCAGCCGCAGGCGAAGGTTCAGCGCAAGCATCATTACGCTATCGTAGACGAGGTCGACTCGATTCTTATCGACGAAGCGCGTACCCCGCTTATTATTTCCGGCCCGACTGACGAGACTACCGATTTATATTATAGAATCGATAAAATTGTACCGCGTATGACCGAGGCTGAGGTCAACGAGAAAAAAGAGCCTGTCGAGGGTACGGGCGACTATACGGTCGATGAAAAAGACCGCGCTGTTGTCCTGACTGAAATGGGTCTCCAGAAGGCGGAGAGCCTCCTCGGTGTCAACGATATATTCTCGCCGAAGAACAGCAAGATGGTGCATCATGTTATTCAGGCCGTGCGCGCGCATAAACTCTATCATCTCGATGTGGATTATGTTCTCGAAAACGGCGAAGTGGTGATTGTCGACGAGTTCACCGGGCGTAAGATGCCCGGCCGGCGCTGGTCGGACGGTCTCCATCAGGCAATCGAAGCCAAAGAACGTATGGAGATTAAGAAGGAGTTTCAGACCCTCGCGACCATTACGTTCCAGAACTATTTCCGGATGTATACTAAGCTCGCCGGTATGACCGGTACTGCGGAGACCGAAGCGACCGAATTCTATTCGATCTATAAACTCGACGTAGCGGTTATCCCGACCAACGTCAAGGTGACGCGTCTCGACGAGGCGGATAAAATATATATCAACGAGAAGGCGAAGTTCAACGCGATTGTGCGGGATATTGCAGAGCGTCACGCGAAGGGACAGCCGATACTTGTGGGCACGGTTTCGGTCGAAAAATCGGAGAAACTGGGGATACTCCTCAAGCGTAAGAATATCCGTCATAACGTACTGAACGCCAAATTCCACGAGCGCGAGGCCGAGATTATTCGGGACGCAGGTATGCTGGGCGCGGTCACTATAGCGACCAATATGGCCGGACGCGGTACTGACATCAAGCTCGGTGAGGGTGTGGTGGAAGCGGGCGGTCTGATGGTAATCGGCAGCGAACGCCACGAAGCCCGCCGTATCGATAACCAGCTCCGCGGACGTTCGGGCCGTCAGGGCGACCCCGGCGAATCCCAGTTCTATGTCTCTCTCGAGGACGATCTCATGCGCCTGTTCGGCATGGACCGTCAGATCGGACTGATGACCCGTTTCGGGTTCAGCGAGGAAGAGGAAATCCAGAGTAAGATGATCAGCCGTGCGATCGAACGCGCGCAGAAACGTGTGGAAACCCGTAACTTTGAAATTCGGAAGAATCTGCTCGAGTACGATAACGTTATGAACGAACAGCGCAGTTATATATATAATATCCGCGACAGGATACTGGATATCCAGAACAATATGCCGGTCGTCGAGGAAATCATAGATGACGTAGTTGAAAGCTATCTCTCCGGCATGCCGAACCCGACCCGCCCGGATACATGGGAGAACGATGAGATCGGGATGTGGTTCCGTATTAATTTTTTCACCGACCCTGATCTGGATTTCTCCGACTTGACTTATAAGGACGCGAAGGATTTAATGATCGCTACCATTAAGAAACTGACATGGGAACGACTGCAGAACATCCCCGATCAGATCCGTGCGGAAGGATTCAAGTATGTTATGCTGAATACCCTCGATACGAAATGGAAAGAGCACCTGAGAAATATAGACGCCCTGCAGGAAGGAATCGGACTTCGAGGGTATGCGCAGAAGAACCCGATTGTGGAGTACAAGGTCGAGGCGTCGAATATGTTTTATGGAATGCGCGAACGCTTCAAACTGGAAGGGATTTCGCTTCTGTCGCGCCTTCAGATACAGGCTAATTTCGAGACGAAGGAAGAGGATTACGAAGCGGTTCCGACCTCTACAAAAACAGTGCATGCGGAGTACGGCCAGTTTGATAGTATTTCCAGCGGAAGCGCGAGTCAGCAGAACGCGGCCATCGCCGGGATGCATTCCAAACCCCAGCCAGTCCGGAAGCAGGCGAAGCCCGGCCGGAACGAAGCCTGCTGGTGCGGAAGCGGTAAAAAGTATAAGCATTGCCATATGGACGAAGATCTGCGCAAAGAGCGCACAAGCAGAACGGCTCCGCCGCCGCAGTGAGGCCGTCCATGACAGTTTCTATCATAGTCGCGCATCCTAATAAAGAAAGCTTCAATTTCGGTATCGCCGAACGGGTGAAAAGCACTCTTGAGGAATACCGCCATAAAGTCTATTTTCACGATCTGTACCGCGAGAACTTCGATCCTCTTATTCGTACCGGCGAGATACCCAAATCCGGCGGGGTTGAGCCGGTGATCCGAAAATACTGTGACGAGCTCGCGGAATCCGACGGAATAGTCATCGTTCACCCGAACTGGTGGGGACAGCCCCCCGCTATTCTGAAAGGATGGGTCGACCGGGTCATACGCCCGGGTATCGCCTACGAGTTTGACGACGACGACTCCGGCGAGGGTGTGCCGCGCGGGATGCTCAAAGCACATACGGCGGTCGTGTTCAATACGTCGAACACTTCCTCCGAACGGGAGGAAAACGTTTTCGGCGACCCACTTGAACGGATATGGAAGGATTGTATTTTCGGACTATGCGGGGTGGAGAATTTTGTGCGTCGAATGTTCAGGGTAGTTGTGACAAGCAGCGCAGACGAACGGGAAAAGTGGCTTATGGAAGCGGAACAAATAATCAGGAAAAACTTCGGAGTATAATATGGATTATCGCTCGGCTGGTGTTAATATCGATAAGGCTGACGGATTGGTAGACGACGTAAAGCGCGCGGCGCAATCGACTTATACGCCCGGCGTACTCAGCGGGGTGGGCGGTTTCGGCGCATGTTTCGCTGTGCCGCCCGGCTATAAAGAGCCGGTGATGGTTTCCTCCACCGACGGGGTCGGCACGAAAATTCTCCTTGCGCGCAGTCTGGAAGATTACTCCGGTATGGGTTTCGATCTGGTTGCGATGAACGCCGACGACGTGATCTGCGCCGGCGCGAAGCCGTTATTTTTTATCGATTATATCGCGGTCGGTACGCTCGAAGAAAAACAATATATATCGATTATAGAAAGTATCGCGGCGGCATGCCGCGAGAACGATATTGCGCTGATCGGCGGCGAGACCGCAGAACTTCCGGGTATGTATCCTCCGGGAGAGTTCGATCTCGCTGGATTCACAGTCGGGGTCGCGGAACGTACGGAACTGCTCGATTCTAAGAACGTGCAAACCGGCGATACGGTTATCGGGCTGGCGTCGTCGGGATTCCACAGCAACGGGTATTCGCTCGTACGGAAGGTAGTGGAGACCGCCGGACTCGATCTGTCGAAGGACTACGGGTTCGGCCCGCTCGGAAAAGCCCTGATAACGCCGACAAGGATATATTGTAAAGTTTTAAGCGATACGTTAAAAAAATTCGGTAAATCGTTAAAAGGAATCGCGCATATCACGGGCGGCGGTATTCCGGGAAACCTGAATAGGGTGCTCCCCAAGAACGCCGACGCGGAGATCGATACCGCGGGTTGGAAATTACCCCCTGTGATCGATTTTATTATCGAACAGGGCGGGATCGATAGGGACGAGGCATACCGGGTTTTCAATATGGGGATCGGGATGGCGGTCGTATGCGACAGCGCGAAGGCCGGAGACATACGGAAATTCCTGACGGAAAAGGGGTTTGAATCCTTTGTTATCGGGAAAATTATCCCGGGCGAAGGGAAAGTCGTCTTAAAATAACCGCGCGGACGCTGACGGTTTCGTAGAGTTTAATAAGGATTTTCGTTCTTAATTCTTTTCGGATTATACCATATCGTTCAAAATGATATACTGCTGAATTTTGACAAAACATAGAATTTCTGATAAAATAATGAATCCTTCCTGCGTTGCGACATACGCAGGCATTGACCGTAAGGAGGCAAAATGAATAGGAAGTATGAAATCGCTTTTCTGTTACGAGAAGGCGACCCCGGTGAACAAGCCATCGGGCGTATCAAAGAGAATCTCGAAAAGCACAAATCATCTGTCGTCAAAGATGACAAAATGGGTTTACGCGATCTTGCTTATGAAATCCGCAAAAAACGCGAAAAATTTCACAGAGCAATGTACTACTTTGTCAAGGCCGACGCGCAGATCGAATCACTCCCTGAAATCGAGCGTATTTTCAAGCTGGATGAGGATATCATCCGCTACATGATTCTCGTGGAGGACTAAGATGGCCTGGGATATTAACCGGGTTATCGTGGTCGGGAGAGTCGCGAGCGATATCGAACTCAAACATACTCAGAACGGGAAATCGGTGGCGAATTTTCGTGTCGCGGTCGGCGGAATGCCGAAGTCGGACGGCTCGGATAGCGTCTCGTTTTTTAACGTTGTCGTATGGGGCAAGACCGCCGATAACTGTCAGCAGTATTTATCCAAAGGCAAGCAGATCGGAATAGACGGGCGTCTCGACCAGCGCTCATGGCAGGCGCAGGACGGTTCCCGCAGGAGTACGGTAGAGATCGTTGCGGACCGAGTCGAGTTCCTCGGACCGAACACATCCTCGCAGGGCGGCGGTAGTTCCGGCCGTTCCGGGGACAGCGCGCCGAAAGGCCAGCAGGGCGGTTTTCAGGATTCGTCGTCACAGTTTTACGATAACACCGATGTGGATTATGACAGCTTTAATTCGGACCCGATCGATATGACCGACGATCCGAACGACCCACAATTTTAAAAGGAGTAGACAATGGCTAACGATACTATCGAAAATAATGAAATAGAGCAGGGTAATAATCTTGTTGCGGATAGCGTAGAAGTAGGGACAGAAGAGACTATCGAAAAGGAAGCCGACGTAATTGACGAGATAAAAGCTGAGGCGATCGCTGAGGAGACCGCGGAAGGCGTAGTCGCACCCAGAGTATCTGCGGGTGCCTCGGATTCATCCGATGACGTCGAAGTCGAAAGAGATTTCCGCAGAGGCGGCGGCGATAAGAAGAAATTCTTCTATACAAAGAAAGTATGTAAATTCTGCACCAAGCAGATCGATGAAAAGAATATAGATTATAAAAACATCGAACTGATGCGGAAGTTTGTGATGCCCAGCGGAAAGATTGTTCCCCGCCGTATTAACGGGAGCTGCGCGCGTCACCAGCGCCGTGTTTCCGAGGAAATCAAGAAGGCAAGAATTATTGCGTTATTGCCGTTCTTAGACCGCTAAATGGAGTTTTCGTTCGGTTTTGTAATCGTCACCTTGACGGGATGGGGTCTATTCGCTTTAGGGAAACTTTGCCTTACGCTGGTAAAAAAATCCCGGGCGGCTCAATGGATTGCGGGTATTCTATCGGCAGGATTGGTTTTTTTCTCTCCCGCGATAGGCGCAGTGCTTTTACTGTTTCTCTCATTGCCGTTATGGATTGAAAAACTGACCCTGTTCCGGAAATTCGACGGGATGGTTTATCAGGCCCCGTTTCTCGTGATCATGCTGGTTTTTTCAATATTTTACATTCCGAACACGTCGATTGTATGGTATGCCGCCGATACCGGTATCACCGGATTGCTTAATTCAGCCGGACTTCTAAACGGCTACGGGTTTATCGACGTATTTTATGTACTAAGGTTTTTCAGGAATATATATCCTGCGCTGATCGGTTTTATCCTGTTTCTTGCATATTTTGCGGGAATTGAGGGGGCGAAATACCGGCACTCATTATGGTACCGGTATCTCAGAAATTTCGATCATAAACAGATAATTCCCGTTCTGGGTTTATTTGCGATACTGGGCGGCGGATATCTTCTGATGTTCTGGTGGAACGAAGTTACAGTATTAATGAATGATATTGGGATATGGATGCTGAATGCTGCATTGTTCTTCGCGATCCCTTATATCATGTACGGTTGTCTGACATTGATCTACGGATTGCGGCGAGCGGGCGTACCGGGAATGATCAGTTTAATGGGACTATTCCTCCTGTTTTTAATATCGGGACCGGTTTTTATTTTCACCCTGATATTTCTGATGGGTATCGGGATTTCGGATATATGGATGAATTATCACACAAGGTTATTGAATAAAAAAAAGGAAAATGAACGGAGGCTTCCATGAAGGTTATACTTTTAGAGAATGTCGTGGGACTTGGCAGAGCCGGAGATATAAAGAATGTTCGTGACGGATATGCGAGAAACTACCTTTTGCCGGTGAGATTAGCGGAAATCGCTACACGAAAGACCGAAGAAGTGATCCTGAAGATGCGTGAAAAACTCGCGAAGAAGGCCGCTGCGATGTTCGAAAGCGCGAAACAGCAGAAAGAGACGCTCGAGACGATCACTCTCGAAATCAAGGCCAAGGCCGGCGAGGAAGAAAAACTTTTCGGTTCTGTAACCAGCAGTCAGATCGCCGATGCCCTAAAAGAACAAGGGTATGACGTAGATAAGAAGAAGCTGGTCATGGATCATATCAAGACGCTGGGAGAACACGCGATTAAAATCAAGCTGGACGAAGGTGTTACAGCTGTCCTCAAGGTGAACGTTGTTAAAGAATAATAATAATTTCGGATTACGGTAGGATATTATGCCGTCCGACGACTTGTTAAAACGAGTCCCTCCGCATAACCTTGAGGCCGAAGCCGCTTGTCTCGGGGCTATGATGATGAACAGCTACGCTGTCGATACGGTTCTTCAAATCCTGACCGATGAGGACTTTTTCGATATTAAAAACCAGATTATTTACCGGGCGATCGCGTCCCTCAGGGATAAGAGCGTTCCGGTAGATATTGTCAGCGTTTCGGAGTATCTCAACTCGAAGAGCGAGTTGGAAGGTATCGGGGGGAGTTCCTATCTTTCGCGGCTGGTCGAGGCAGTCCCGGCGGCGACCAATGTCTCCTATTATACTAAAATTGTGCTCGATAAATCCGTTCTGCGTAATCTCATCAATACCTGCTCGAATATCATGGATAATGTGTACGAATATCAGACTGAGGTGGAACGAGTCCTTGACGAGGCGGAAAGTTCCGTGTTCGAGGCGTCGAGCCGTAAGGTAAAATCGGACTTCGCGCAGTTGAAGGATGTGCTGACCGATACGCTCAAGACGATCGACAAGCGCAAGAGTATGGGGCAGTATACCGGCCTGCCGACCGGATACTACAAATATGACGAGATAACGAGCGGACTGCAGGAGAGCGACCTGATCGTGATCGCGGCCAGGCCCTCGATGGGAAAAACCGCGCTTGCCCTGAATATGGCGGTCAACATCTGCCGCCAGTTCCCGGATCTGGGAGTCCTGTTCTTCTCTCTCGAAATGTCCACGCAGGAATTGACCATGCGTATCTTGTCAACCGAATCCCGTATAGAGATTATGAAACTGCGGAGCGGAAGGGTGCATCAGTCCGATTGGAAGGATATTCTCGGAGCGGCGGCGATGCTCGAAAAATGCCGTCTTCTGATCGACGATACGCCTGCGATCTCAGTGAACGAACTCCGTTCCAAGGCGCGCCGCGCTATCAGAAAATACAACCTCAAACTGATTATCATAGACCATCTGCAAATCGTAACTGCGGGCGACCCCAGTAAACCGTCGTATAACCGTGTGCAGGAAATGTCGTTTATTACGCGCAGTCTGAAGGCGCTTGCGAAGGAATTGAAAATTCCCGTGCTCGCGCTCTCGCAGTTGTCCCGTGCGTCGGAAAAACGGGGGGATAAGGACAGAAGGCCGATCCTTTCCGACCTCCGCGATTCGGGTACGATCGAACAGGACGCGGACGTGATCTCGTTCCTGCATCGCGAAGAATACTATAACGATCAGACTGAAGATAAAGGTATCGCGGAGCTGATTATTTCCAAGCAGAGGAACGGTCCTATCGGAACCGTCAAGCTCGGATTCCTTCCGGGATGCGTCCAGTTTACCAATTTGGAACAGCACCGTGGAGAACAGGAATATCAGATTGATTCGATGTCCAAGGAATTTTAGGGAGGAAGTGTGCTTTACAAGCTGAGAGAATTTTTCATTGAACTCGGGCATTTTTTCACCTTTTTTATTCAGGCACTTCGGGAATTTCCCTATAATTTTCGTCATCCTATAGAAATAATCAAGAATATATGGACAGTCGGCGTTAAGTCGATCCCAATTATAGTAGCTACATCGTTCTGCGTAGGACTGATCCTCGGTATGCAGCTCGGAAACGGTATGGAACGAATCATTGCGGGGACTGCGCAGTACATGAGCGGGGCGTTATCGGTGTCCACAGTTTTGGAACTCGGCCCCATCTTTTCGGCGTTAATAATGGTAAGCCGTGTCTGTTCCTCGGTAACCGCGCAGATCGGGACGATGAAAGTGACCGAGCAGATCGACGCGCTACGGACGCTTTCGGTTAACCCGATCGGGTATCTGGTAACACCGCGTATTATAGCGGGGATGATTTCTCTGCCGATTCTGGGCTCGATGTCGATTATCGCGATTATGTTCGGCGGATGGATTATGCTCGGTGGGGTTCATGGCGTTGATACGACTACTTATCTCATGTGGGCGCAGCTTTTTCTCAAGGTGCGTTTTGTATGGGAATCGATCACTAAGATGACGGTACTCGGGGGAATGCTTCTTGCGGTCAGCACCTATCACGGGTTTTATACGTCCGGGGGCGCTGTGGGAGTGGGAAACTCCACAATAAAATCGGTGGTCACGAGCAGTTTTCTGGTGATCCTGATCGATTATGTGATGAGCTCGATTTTTTCATATATCAAATAAGGACGGAATGATTTGAGTACGAAAACGGCGAAACAGCCGATAGTTGAACTCTACGGGATTAAAAAAAGCCTCGGCGGACGAGTGATTCTTGACGGTATCGACCTGAAAATATACGAAGGCGAGACGTTTGTTATTATCGGCCAGAGCGGCGTCGGCAAAAGTGTCACCCTTAAGATCATCATAGGCCTGATGGAGCCGGACGAGGGTGAAGTGTATATTATGGGCGAGAATATGACGAATGCGTCGGAGAATAAATGGACGGAGATGCGGAGGCATTTCGGAATGCTGTTCCAGGGCGGCGCATTATTCGATTCGCTGACCGTAGGACAGAATATACTGTTCTCGCTGGATCATATCCGGCCCGAACTTTCTGAAGACGAGAAAATCGATAAAATCCTGCATTCCCTGGAAATAGTCGGGCTTCCCGATACCGAAGACCTTATGCCTGCGGAACTTTCCGGCGGTATGATGAAACGTGTAGCGCTCGCGAGAGCGATTGTGGCTTCTCCGGAAATTGTGCTTTTTGACGAACCGACTACGGGACTCGATCCGATTATGACAGCGAATATCAACGAACTGATAGTTTCGGTCAAACAGAAATTAAGGACGACATACATTGTCGTAACTCACGATATCAAGAGCGCAAAATTCGTGTCGGATAGAATAGGCATGGTCTATAAAGGTAAACTGGTTTTTCTCGGTACTGCGAAGGAACTGGAGAACACGAAAGACCCGTTAATCAGGCAGTTTATCGAGGGGAATTCGCAGGGCCCGATCACAGAAGAATATATGCAGACAATCGAAAAAATAAAGCGTCATGAATTGACCGTGAAAAACAGATAGCGAGGAAAAAAGTGCAGAAAAAAGAAAAAATCAATTTTGTAGGCATAGGAATCTTCATATTTTTGGGGATCGTGCTTTTCGGATTCATCATCTTTTTTGCCGGGAAATACGGATACCAAATCGCAGGCGGATATAAACTGAATATTGTTTACAAGTTTGTGAATAACCTTTCGCCCGGTCAGAAGGTATCGATCGCCGGAGGCATGCAGATCGGAAGTGTGGACGAAATTCGGCTTGAGGGCGACCATCTTGTCGCATCGATCAAAATCGAGGGTAAGTACAAGATAAACCGCGAGGCGACGTTTCATATTTTTTCAACCAGCTTGGTCGGTATGCAGTATATCAATATAAATAATTATAACCCCGATTCCGCGGAGTTTTATAACCCCGACGAGTATATCCGCGGGAACGATCCGTTCGAGATGTCCAGTTTGATGGAGATGTTCGGAAACGCGCTGGGAAGTTCGATGACCTCCACCAACGGGCAGGATGTGCTGACGAAACTCGGAAAAATGTTTCAGGATGTCGGCGAACTCATCGGCTCGCTGAACGACGTAGTTCAAAAAAGCCAGAAAAATGTAGAATCAACCCTGAAGAACCTCGATGCGGCTATGGCGTCTACGGCGGTTGTTATGAAAAAATTGGAAGATACATCTGATAAACTGAACCAGCTCACCGCGAAGGTTGCCGACGCGGTCGGCGCGGTGGATAAGGAGAAAATTACTTCGATTGTGGGTAATCTGGATTCCGCGATGGAAGACCTGAAGAAATTCAGCACGACCCTGAACGATATGAGCAAGGACAAAAGCGGGGCGTTGTCGCTATTGAAGGATAAAGAGGTTACCGAAAAACTGAGAAGCATGATTATGAATCTCGAAGAATTCAGTAAAATCCTGAAGAATAATCCGAACGCAATCATATTCGGGAAGTAGGCGCTATAGGATATGATACCGCTACGGGATTACCCCGCGTCACAACGCTTTCCTGCGGTGAATTACGGATTTATCGCAATTTCTGTGATGGTCTTTCTGTTGGAATTGACCGGAGGGTTTTCCCCTGAAATTTTTGCGCGTTACGGGGTTGTACCGTCCGCATTGGCGGGAGGGTTTTTTCCGGGGTTCTATAGGTTTGTAACATCGATTTTCATACATGCCGACGTATGGCATTTGGCGGGAAACCTCCTTTTCCTATGGGTTTTCGGGGAGCATATCGAGGAATTTTTAGGTTATGTCAGATACATGATATTTTTTATTGCAGCCGGGACTGCGGGAGGACTTCTTCACTGTCTGTTTTACCCCCAGTCGATGATACCGTTGATAGGGGCGAGCGGTGCGATTTCCGGGGTAATGGCGCTGTATATGCTCTATTTCCCGAAAATGAAAATTTCCATACTGCTATTATTTGTTTTTTTAGTGCGGATTCCCGCTATCGTCTTTATTTCCATCTGGATACTGTTCCAGATATGGAACGGGTGGATGACCCTTCGGATGCCGGAAACAGGCGGTACGGCCTATCTTGCGCATATCGGGGGAATTGTTTACGGGTTTGTTTTCGCGATGTTCTGGGGTACTAAAATACGCAAGCGCTGGTTAAAGAGAATGTCACGCAAGGGAAAAAATAGAAATATATAGGAGCGTAGTATGAATTTTATCGATTTAAAGCGGCAATATCAGGAATACAAATCCGAGATTGATCAGCGGATAGCTGATGTTATAGATAATACCCGTTTTATTATGGGTAAGGAACTGAAGGACCTCGAGGCGGAACTCGCGGCTTATGCCGGCATCAAGCATGGTATCGGGGTCGCATCCGGAACGGACGCGCTTCTTGTACCGTTGGCGGCGTACGGTGTCGGTCCCGGCGACGAGGTGATTACTACCCCGTTTACTTTTATCGCGACTGTCGAGGTAATTTCATTCCTCGGTGCGACCCCGGTGTTTGTGGATATCAATCCCGACGATTACAATATCGATATCGATAAGATAGAAGCGAAAATAACGAAGAGAACTAAGGGCATTATCCCTGTATCGCTGTACGGCCAGACGCCCGACCTTGATAAAATCAACGCGATTGCCAAGAAGCACGGGTTGTTTGTGATTGAGGACGCCGCCCAGTCGTTCGGTGCAGTCTATAAGGGGAAGAAATCCTGCGGGCTTACCGACGTATCGGCGACATCGTTCTATCCCGCGAAACCGTTGGGATGCTACGGCGACGGAGGTATGATATTTACCGGCGACGACGCGCTTGCGGAAAAGATGCGGATGATTATGAATCACGGCTCCTCGCAGACTTATGTACATAAATATGTGGGTATCAACGCCCGTATGGATACGCTACAGGCGGCGATACTGCTGGTTAAGTTCGCGCATTTCGAGAAGGAGTGCGATACACGGATGCGTCTCGGAGCGCGTTATACCGAGCTTCTTTCCGGCGGGAAAGTTATTACTCCGAAGGTATCGAAGTATAACGACAGGCATGTTTATGCGCAGTACTCGATAAGGGTAAAGAACCGGGACGCGGTAAAAGAACAGCTTACAAAGGACTCGATTCCCACTGCAATCCACTATCCGAAACCGATTCATCTGCAGGAAGCCTACCTTCCGCTGGGGCATAAAGCGGGCGATTTCCCTGTGAGCGAACTGGTGTCGAATGAAATAATTTCGCTCCCGATGCACCCGTTCCTGACGGACGACGAACAGAAGCTTGTTGCCGAGAAAGTATTGGGGGCAGTGTCATAGACGCGAGTAATTTGATAAAACCCATGACTTATTGTATGATAATTGCGGAGGAGATGGCGTCCGTCAAATGAAGACTGAAGAAATATTATCGCTGATACTAATAATTGTACTTCTAATACTCTCCGCATTCTTTTCATCCACCGAAACATCGCTTTTTTCACTGGACGCGATTCAGCTTCGGAAAATGCGCCGGAATCGCGGTTATAAACGGATTAAGCAGCTGCTTGGGGAGAGTTCCACCCTTCTGATAACCCTTCTTCTTGGGAATACGATGGTAAATGTCGCGCTGTCGTCCCTGATGGAACATCAGATTCATGTGGATAGCTATGTCATTCAGACCATCATCGTAACATCGATACTTTTATTCATAGGCGAGATTTCCCCCAAGGCCATTGCGATTAATTTTAAGGAACCGGTGGCGGTTTTCAATTCGCGGCTCGTGTATCCGTTGTTTCTAATTCTCAAACCGATTACACGGCCGATCACCGCGTTATCACACCTTATCCTCAAGGGGCTGAACAGGTTTGTGCCCGACGACGACAACAAGGACGAGGATCACCTCGCGGCGCTGCTCAGTATGGTATCGAAAGAAGCCTTTTTAGCCGATGAGGAAAAAAAGCTGGTCGAGAGCGTTCTGAAATTTACCCAAAAAAATGTTGAAAATATCATGACACCGCGGAACAGCTTAGTATCGGTCAACGAGAACTCGCCGGTAAAAAAAGCGATCGATATTCTGCATTCCGGCAAGCATTCCAAGATACCCGTGTATTCAAAAACCGACGATAATATCATCGGCGTTATCGGGCTATCTCATGTCTTCCCGTACCTCTTCAAAATATCGTTTATCAACGTACTGATCGTGCAGGAAATCATGGAACCCATGTATTTCGTGCCCCCGACGAAAAAACTTTCCGAAATGCTGGAGGATTTCCAGACACGGAAAATCCAGATGGCGACTGTTGTCGACGAATACGGAAGCGCGCTTGGCATCGTTACTATCGCCGACGTTCTCGGTGAGATCGCCGGGGAGATTATTGACGAGAGCTTCGATATTCAGCGGAAAGTCCTTCCGATTTCGCAGAAGCGTTTTCTGGTAGCGGGTGATATTTCGCTCGACGATTTTAACGAATATTTCGGGACTAAAGTATACAGCGAGGAATTCGACTCGCTGGCGGGTCTTCTGATTGAAAGCGCGGGTGATCTGCCGGCTTCGGGTTATTCTTTAGAGATAGAACGGCTGACTATCACAGTCCGCGACCGTTCGAAGAACCGTATCGATAAGTTTATTGTGGAGAAGCAGTAATGGAAATAATGATTGCTGCGGGTTTCATTATTCTCGCCGGGTTTTTCGCCGGGAGTGAAACGGGGTTTATGTCGTTGGACAGGATTCGCGTGCACGCCAATCTCGACACAAAAGACCTTCGGTATAAAGCGCTCGATTTTCTCCAGCGTTACCCCGAGGATATGATCGGTTCATTGCTTCTGGGTACCAACGCCTGTATAGTGGCGGCGACCCTGATATTTACCTCCTATCTGGGAAATGTTCTTCCCGGCGACCGTTTGATACCCCTGTATGTGACACTGATTCTAACACCGACAGTGCTTCTTTTATCCGACGTTTTTCCGAAAATCATTTTCAGAAAATTCGCCGATCCGATTATGCACGGATTATCGTTTTTGTATTTACTGATATTCCTTTTATTCTATCCGTTTCAGTTTATTTTTGTAAAAACTATAAAAATGCTTCTTTCGGTATTCAGACGGGGAAAGAAAGTTTATGGAACTATATCCCGCGAGGAATTTCAGGAAATGCTGAATATGAGCGCCGATAAGGGATTTCTGCTCGATAAGGAGAAGGAATATATCGAAAGCATCATGAACTTCAAGAACGTGACCGCCCGGGAGGTGATGGTGCCGCAGAACAGGGTAGTGGGCGTCGAGGAAAACGATACGGTCGCTAAGGCTGTCGAATTAATGATAAAATCCCATCATTCCAAGCTGCCCGTCTTTTCAAAACGTATTTTTAATATCATAGGATTTGTCGATAATAAATCTCTCCTGACCGCGAAGAAGGATGATCCGATAAAAAACTATATCCAGAAATCGATCTATTTTCCGGAGATTATCCCGGTGGATAAACTGATCGTCGAGATGCAGTCTGCGATCAAGCAGATGGTCTTTCTTGTGGACGAGTACGGCGGAACGTCGGGAGTTATTACATCTCAGGACCTTGTGACCGAGATAGTAGGAGAGTTCATTGAATTGGGCGGAGGGGAAATCGAGAAGAAGGGCGACGAATATATTATTAAAGGAAGCCTCGATATTGATGATATGAACGACGAACTCCGGATGAGTATTAAGAAAGAGGGATTTGAGACGGTCGCGGGATTTCTCCTGCACCGTATGCAGCGGATGCCTAAAGTCGGCGATTTTCATGAGGAAGGTAGATTCCGCTTTGAGATAAAGAGTATCAAGGAATTTCGGATAGAAAAAATAATCGTCACATCCCGTCGAAAAGCCGGGGCTAAGAAAAAATTTGTAAAACAGAAGGCGGATAACGATCATGCTTCCGGATAACAAAGAGTTCCGTAAAATAAAAAGCGTCAGCCGTCAGATTGAGCTGAGTATAGAGAAATACGCATCCGACGGCGTGAGTATCGGGTATGAGGACAGCAAGGTCATATTCGTCCGGTACGCAATACCCGGTGAAAAAGTCATGGTCAATATCTATAAAGAGACCAAGGATTATGCGCTCGCCGAACCTATTGAGATTATCACACCCTCACCGGACAGGATTTCCCCGGAATGCCGGTATTTCGGTCTCTGCGGAGGGTGCGATTACCAGATGCTTGCATACTCCCGTCAGCTTGAGATTAAAACGGCGCTCGTACTCGAGGCGTTCCATAAGATCGGCAAACTGGAACTCGACGCCCTGACGGGGATAGTTTCATCCGGGCAGGAATTTTACTACCGGAACACCGAAACGTTCAAGGTCAACCCCCGCAGACAACTGATCGGCTTCTTCAGGAAGGATACCAAGTTTATCGTCGATCTCGAGGAATGTAAACTGGCGATGCCGGATATCAATACGGCAATGAATTATATGCGGACAATCGAGCCGTATCCCGCCCATAATTTCAAAGTCCGTTCCACGTCGCTCGGCGAAACTACAGTCAACTGGATCGATACGGATATCTACGAAGACCGACCGCTTTACGAGGATATCCATGCGTGCGGTAAGACAATTCGATATAAGATATCGAAGGACAGTTTCTTCCAGGTAAACAATTCGGTCATTCCGCTCTGGCTTGAGAAAATCGTCGGATTTCTCGACGAGAGCCACAATGAACGGATATTCGATCTCTACTGCGGGATAGGGTTGATAACATTATTTGTCGCGCCTTTTGCGAAGGAGACAATCGGGGTGGAGATTGCCAAAAGTTCCGTCAAGGACGCCGATCATAACCTCGAGATCAACCGCGCCGCCGGATTAAAGGATGCGAACGTCCGTTTTATCCTCGGCGACGTGATGGAAGTTCTTCCCGGATTAGGGAGCGCCGATGTAATGATAATCGATCCGCCGAGGAAGGGCGCGGAACGGAATGTGCTCGACCTGATGATGGGGATGGAACCGAGAAAGATCATTTATTCCTCGTGCAAACCGTCGACAATGGCGCGCGACCTGCAAATCCTTTCGGATAAGTACGATATCAGGGAAATCTATCTGGTGGATATGTTTCCGCAGACCCATCATGTCGAGATGCTGACCCTGCTGGTAAAAAAATAATCTGGTGGTGTAAAGCTACTATCTAAAAAACATATTTAGTATTCTTTTATCTAGTATACAATAGAACAATTGGTTTTTTAATAGGCTCAGAATGTATTTTAATTAATTGTAGAAAAAATTAATCGGTTGATAAATGACTAGTTATTACTATAAAAAAGTGTGTATAAAAAATAGAAATAATCTATACTGAAATATAGAATATTCACACAATAAAGTCGTATGGTTTCATTCAATTTCGCAGGTATCTCAGAATATATAGAATGATTTTGTTTTTTAAGAGTTATTAAGAGAGTTATAACATATGCTAATAGATTTACTATTTTATTCCTTGACATCGAAAAAGGAGGAGTGAATAAATGAAAAGGATAGCAATTGTTGGTGCAGGTATTGGAGGTTTAACAGCCGGAAATCTACTTGCAAAAAAAGGTCATAAAGTCATATTATTCGAGGCACATTCGACTCCGGGAGGTTATATTGCGGGTTTCAGACGAAAAGGATACTACTTTGAAAGCGGTAGCCTGTCTCTGGAAGCATCGGCACAAGTTTTTCAGGTAATGAAAGAAATCGGTGTTTACGAAAAGATAAGTTTTAAAAAAAAAGAACCTTTACAGTATGTTTCGGATGAATTTAATGCTTCTATTCGTAATTGGGATGATATAAAATTCATGCTGTATTCGTCATATCCTGATGAAAAAGGAAATATCGATTCTTTTTTTAATGTACTAGACCCGGTTATAAAAGAATTAAAAAAGATGGCTGCAATTCCTTCTTTAACATATGCTAAAGGTTTAAAGAAGCTCCTGATCGGAATAACTTTCCTGATGAAGGGAGGAAAGTTCATGAAACTCTTTGAAAAATATGGCAACGTATCTGTTTTAGAGTTCATAGCTTGTTTTTTTAAAAAAGATACCCGGATATATAATTTTCTGACAACTTTTGTCTATCCGGACATGAGTACAATTGCTCTTGCAGGAATGATGGAAATGTATACGGATTATTGGACTGTCAAAGACGGAATGCAGTCATGGGCGAATGTATTGGCGGAGAATTTCCAACAGTTAGGAGGAGAACTAAACCTTTCATCCTATGTAGATGCAATTATTACAAAGGATGGCGTAGCGACAGGCGTAAAAACCGGAGATAAAATTTTTACGGCAGACTATGTTTTTTCTGCAGTCGATTATAAAAAAACTTTTCTTGAACTAATAGACAATAAATCGCTTCTGCAGAATGACATGCTTCAGAGAATCGAGGAAGCCCCGGTATCATATCCTTTCTTCACATTATATTTAGGTCTGAATTTACGGAATGATATATTAAGGGATAGGATGAGAGTTTCATCGATTATGTTATTCGATACATTGAAAAGGGGGGATGTTGAAAATCCTAATGATAAAGATTATTTTAAAAAATGTCCGCTTGTAATCTATTCCCCTTCCATGATAAACGAAAAGCATGCACCGCAGGGAAAATCATCGCTAATGGTTCAGACAATATCACCCATTCGATGGATGGATAACTGGGGAGCTGGAAATAAGGAACGATACGGGTTATTAAAAAAACAGATTAGTGATACCTTTATAAAAAGAATAGAATCAATTATTCCGGATTTATCCGATCATATTGATTTTTCTGACGCTGCAACTCCAATTACATATGAACGTTATACACATAATACTGATGGCGCTCACAGTTCATGGAGTATGAATCCGAAGAAGAATTTCTATCCGAGCGGAATAATGATGAAGGTCGATACTCCGGTCAAGAATTTATATATTTCTTCATGCTGGGCTACTCCATTCGGAGGGGTGCCGGAAACAATAGGGGTCGGGTATACCTGTGCTCAAATAATAAAATAAAGAGTATTTTATAATCCAAGAAATCATACAGACAAAACAAAACCGTCCATTCGGGCGGTTTTGTTTTGTCTGTTTCGTTTATTGTAAAAACTGCATCTTGAGTTTTTCTTTGTCCATCTCGATTTTAGCGTTAGCGCGGAGATTTTTCACCCAGTCCTTGATAATCGTCTGGTTCTTCAGGGAGAAGTAATCTCGCATCAGTTGAGTAAGTTCGTCGGAATTCTTCTGCTTTGTATCGATCTGGCGGGAAACAACCTTGATTACCATATGATACCCGCTCGGGCTGAATACCGGACTGACGGAATTGACGCTCTTCATGAAAATAAAATCCATGATTTGATTGTCGCCTACGATGGGCAATGGAATCACCTGTTCCTTGTTTTCGGTCATAATCGCGGAATCGAGCGCATTAAATCCTGCGGATACCTCGTAGACCCACCCGATTTTATTGGCGATCGTTTTCAGGTCAATTTTCTGCTCAATCAGCGCCTGGGCCTGAGCAATCGACGACTGGATAAGGGGTTCATATTTTTTCAGAAGTATCGGAAAATAAAACTTAACATACTCCTTGGAAAGGTATTGCTGGTAATCGATCGGCAGCGATTTGAAATCGGGGATAGAGACAACTTTCATAATATGATACCGCCCGCTTTCAAAAACGATATTCGGGATGACCTGCCCGGGGAAATAGTTCAGCGCCTCGGTGAAACGGGCGACTGTATTATCAGCTTTGGTCAGCGTTAATTTATTTGTTACAGAAACCTTCTCGTTACCCTTAAACTGCTCTAAACCCTTTTCCCAGCCGTTCGACTGAATCGAACCGAGCACCTTAGGGGCGAGGTTCTTGTCCCCGATAACGATATCCTGTACGACAATTTGCTGCGCATAGTTTTTCTGAATATAAAAATCGGCGACCTGTGTCGATTCGACTTTATTTGCGATGAAATTCGTGACATCGATGAAAAGAACTTCAATTTTTACCTGATACTGGAGGATATCCAGATAGGAATAAAGACCCACTTCGCTGAAATATCCCGCGGCGCTTACTACATCGCCGTAATTTCCGATCAATCCGCGATGGGCATAGTCCATCTTGATGAAATCGATAAAGTCTTCGCCGGGGGAATAGTCTTTTGACTGGCTCTCGTAACGGAAATACGCTTTTAAAAGATCCATCGAGGGCTGTATATTCTGTTTCTTGGCAAATTCGTAAATTACCGCAAAGTCTACCAAGTTTTCAGCGGACTGAATGAAAATAAGCTTCTGGAGCTGATCGGGCGAAAAGAACGAAGCATATCTTGCGGTCTCCGCCTGCACCTGCCGGGAAATATACCAAAACGGCGAATAGGGCCGGTTTTCGTACACCTTCCCGTTTATCGTAGCGATTACAGGAAATCCCTGGTTATCAGGCTGATTTCGGCCGCCCACCCAAAAGATAAAGGAAACGCCGATTACCACAACAAGAATCCACATCGCTACCTGGGTAATCTTCTTTTTTAGGTTGACTTCTTTTTTCTTCTTTTTGCCATGGGTAAAATCGGATTGCTTAGCCATGAAGTGCTCCTTTTATCGGTAAAGTTTCTACCAGCGACGAAGTTCTTCTTTACGGGACTCGTCTTTTTTCTTTAAAAGTTTTATCAGTTCGGTTGTGCTGATTTCGATATCGGATATAATGGAATCGATTTTCGATACCAAGTAATTATATGCGATCAGAGCGGGAATTGCCACAATGAGCCCGGCGGCGGTCGTAATCAAAGCCTGCGCGATACCGTCGATAAGTTCCGACGGATTGGCAAGCCCCTTTGTCGCAAGGATTGAACTCGACTGGATCATACCAAGAACCGTACCGAGAAGTCCCAGCAGAGTGGAAACGCTTACGATAGTGCCGAGGATCGGAAGGTTTTTATTCAGCTTGGGCATTTCGTACTTAGAAGCATCTTCCATAGAGCGCTCGATATCCTCGCGCGATCTGTCGGCGACATCCAATCCTGATTTGATGATATTCGCCGCGGGTCCCGGATGGTTTTCACAGACCGCCAGAGCCTCGTCGATACGAAGGGCTTTCAGTTTTTCCTTCATCTTCTCGTTGATAATCTTTGCATTCTGATTGACTTTCTGTAAATAGGCCAAGCGTTCGATAAATACTCCCAACGCGATGATCGATGCGAGAATGATGGGGAGCATCACCCATCCGCCCTGAACAATATAAGTAAATATCATTTCTCCCTCCACACGGGGATATTATTGCAAATATTATATACCCGATTTGGATTTTTGTCATTTATTTAATGATTTACAGAAAATGAAAATAAAGGCGAAAGTTGCAGATTCAAGAATATCTATACTTTATGCTTAACTCTGTATTCAAAACGGTGTGTCGCGAGATTAAATTTCGAGGCCATCCCGAAAAGGAGGCTCATCGTCTCTTTTTTCA
>JAGVBZ010000028.1 GCA_020059465.1 Brevinematales bacterium | reverse complement strand
TTACCTTAAAATTATCGATGCTCCGGACATACCTGAACGCCATGAAGGAAACATATACCATTGCCGCAGCCTGAGCAATCAGTGCAATCAGATAGCCCGGCCCGAACATGGAAGAAGCGCTGTCGTAAAAATACGGGGAAAGTACCAGCACGGTCAACAATAACGCCTCAGCCGCAAAGCTGATATTCCGGAGAAGCTCCCGTTTCGGGCGAAAAAGGGTGTGAAAGAAGTACGGGAAAAGAAAAACATAAGTATTCCTGATGCAAAACAGCAGCCGGGTTTCTATCATTTCCGGCGTCTCTTCTACCCCCCAGAAATCGGCGATAAATCCTACGATCAGATAAGATAACAGCATGAGTTGAATAACCAGATAAATCCAGAGCACCGCCTTATGATGACGGATACCCAGAAATATCGTAATCAATAACCCAATTCCCCCGAAGATAAATCCGAAGATGTTCGCGAAAAATATTTCCTGCGGCATCGCGCTTTCTCCCAACCGCATATATTATACGACTCATTCAATAGAATTACCAGAATTAATCGCAAAAATTTATTAGTCCGAATAATTATCATTGAGTAATTGATAAAAAAGGCTTTTTGCCCTACAATATATGCTAGAATAATTGGGAGAGGAACATGGATATACTTCAGTCGATCATCCTGTCAGTCATTCAGGGTTTAACGGAATTTCTTCCGATTTCAAGTTCGGGACATCTCGCGCTCGCCGATAAACTTTTCGGCCCGCACACCGCAGACCTTCGCTTTTTCGCCATCGTGCATTTCGGTACCATGTTCGCCACTATTTGGGTGTTCTGGGACGAGATCATCAAGCTCTTCAAATCCCTCGGCACCATCCCGCAGGCGGTACGCGAGAAAAAGATGGACGGCGACCTGAAAATGGTACTTTATATCATTATCGCAAGCATTCCCACAGGTATTATGGGAATCTTCCTGAAAGATAAATTCGAATCGCTTACCAGCAATGTAGTCATCATCGGGATATGCCTATTGGCGACAGGGGTCATCCTGCTTGTTACACGTTTCATCAAGCAGGGCGAACGCGATCAGAAGAACTTCGGGTTCCTGCGGGCGCTGATACTCGGCACCGCGCAGGGAGTTGCGATACTCCCCGGCGTATCTCGTTCGGGCACCACTATAGCGGCATCTCTGTACCTCGGCGCCGACCGCAAGTTCGCAGGACGCCTGTCGTTCCTGATCTCGCTGCCCGCGATTTTCGCGGTCAACCTGCTCGAATGGTTCGATCCGAATGCGGCGTGCCCTGCCGACGGGATTGCCGCCAAACTTCCCTATGTCATCGGATTCGTGGTCTCATTCGGTGTCGGGCTTCTCGCGCTGAAAATACTTCTGAAGCTCGTAGAGACCGGAAAGTTCTGGATTTTCGCAATTTACTGCTTCGCGTTAGGCATCACCGCTATTATTCTGGGGGTAATGGGGATAATTTAGAATGGAGGAAAAAGAGCGCGTATTTCGTCTGCCGAGTTTAATCACCGGATACCTGTTGATCGGTTTCGCGGCGTTTCTGCTTCTCGCTTTGGCGAGTTTCACCCCCGCGGATTCATCATGGTTCGTTTCTAAAGTAAACGAGCCTTCCGAAAATATTGCCGGTGCTATCGGGGTCTCGGTCGCCTCATTTTTCGTAATCGTATACGGACGGGTTTCGGGATTCCTCGCAGATTTCGCAATACTCGTAATCGGCCTGAATATCCTGATCCGCGCGAAAACCGGGCGTATCCTCTTCAAGGCCAGCCTCTTCGCAATCGCCACCGTCAGCCTCTCGGTACTGGTGGCGCTCGTTTTTACACAATTATCTTTCATCGATAAGGGGATTATCGGCATCGGGCTTTCCCGCTCGCTGTCCGAAATTATCCATCCCTATGTCCTGATCGGCATATTCGGCATCATGTTCCTGCTGTCCTTATCCGGGACTATGAAACTCTTCCGATTCGTCGCATTTTTCCTCGCCAGAACCATCGGCCAGATAGCGCTCGCTCCGTTCCACCTGTTCGGCCTGATCCTTAAGAGCGATAAAGACAAACAGCCCGTGGACGACGTACTGATCGATTCGGGGATGCTCCACGGAAAGACGAACCGCCCGGCGGAAGCCGCCGGATTTGACGGCGAACGCCCGCATATGCCGGAACCCGACTTTCTCAGGCCCCCCGCGTCATCCGGAAACTCCGCACCCACCCTGATCAAACCGGATGAAGCCGATCTCCCGTCATGGCTCGCCAATCCCCGCGAGAAGGACCGAATCCTGCTGAATATCGGGAAGCGATACGATATGATGATATTCGGGGACGGCAAGACCCCCGTCGGGGAAACGCCGGACGAACCGGAAGATGAGACGGTTATCCCTGCGATGATAGACGAACCGCATGCCGCGGTCGCGGAGGAGGTATCCGAGCCTGAAACTCCCGCCGTTCCGGAAACCGGGGCCGTACTGGACAAAGAGAACGCCGAGGATATCGCCGGGGAAGCCGATTACAACGAGATAAAAAAGATGAAGAAGCCCAAGACCGCCTCCCTTAAGGAGATATACGAGGACGACGCCGAACCGTTCCTTTTCCCGGAAAGCACGATTCTCGACCAGAGTTTCGACGCGCATTCCTACGAGGACGAACAGCGTGAAATAAAGGAAGTCAGCGAGATAATCGAGAATACGTTCCGAAGCTTTAAGGTGGACATCCGTGTCACAGGGTACTCCCGCGGGCCGGTCATAACCCGTTATGAAATGATTCCCCCGGTAGGGCTGAAGCTCAAGAGCATCGTCACCCTGCAGGACGATCTCGCCCTCAAACTCGGCACATCCAATATCCGTATCGTCGCGCCTATCGGCAACCGGAGCGTGATCGGCATCGAGGTGCCGAACAAGTACCGCCGGAATACCGTACTGCGGAACATCATCGAGAGCGACGAGTTTCGCGATAACGACGCCGTGCTCCCGCTCATCCTCGGGATGGATATCACCGGGAATATTATCATCGAAGACCTCAGCGATATGCCCCATCTCCTGATCGCGGGCACCACCGGGAGCGGAAAAAGCGTCTATGTCAGTTCGCTCGTATCGGGGCTTGTATTCAAACGGCGCGAAAACGAGCTGAAATTCATTATGATCGACCCGAAGATGGTGGAACTCGAACTGTTCGGGGGAATCCCGCACCTGCTCGCGCCGGTAATTACCCAGCCCGAAGAGGCGCTCCTTGCGCTCGAATGGGCGGTCGGCGAAATGGACCGCCGTTATAAGGTACTGAGCGAGATGAATGTCCGTAATATTTCCGATTTCAACGAGCAATCGAAAAAGATAAACAGGACGCGGAAGAAGGACGGCGAGGAACCGATGGAGGAACTGCCCTACATCGTGATCGTGATTGACGAATTCGCCGACCTGATGCTCCGTTCGCCAAAAGAGACCGAGAAGGTCATCTCGCGTATCGCGGCGATGGCGCGCGCGGTGGGCATCCATCTCGTGGTCGCCACACAGCGTCCCTCGGTGGATGTGGTTACCGGCCTCATCAAGGCGAACTTCCCGTCGCGTATCGCGTTCCGGGTCAGCACCCAGACCGACGCGCGCACAATCCTCGACCGGAGCGGCGCGGAACGCCTGCTCGGCAAGGGCGATATGCTATTCCTGACCCCAGCGTTCACCGATATGTTCCGTATTCAGGCTCCGTACGTATCGAATCAGGATATCAAACATATCGCGGCGGAACTCAAACGGAACGGAACTGCGGACTATCAGATCGACTTCGAGGAACTCCTCGCGCACTCGTCGAACGAGCATCTTGCGAACGAGGCCGATTTCCGGGACGACCCGTTATTCGGCGAGGCCCTCAAGATAGCGGTGGAGTACGGCGAGATTTCCGCATCGTTCATCCAGCGCAAGTTCCGCGTAGGGTATAACCGCGCATCCCGTATCATGGAGGCGATGGACCAGATGGGTATCCTCGCCGCCGCCAAATCCAGCGGGAAGCCCCGCGAGGTCCTCATCAAACAGGAAGACCTTGTCCAATACCTCTAAGGCGGCAACATCATGAAAGCCGACGCCTCGCAGGTATTTACCGAATCCGTCATACAAATCATCGCGGAAACCATAGAAAAGAATTCCGGCCACGAGGTGGCGTTCTCCGGCGTCATCGACCGTTCGGGGCTCGTGATCGAGGTCACCCCGCTGTCCTACGGCAACGAGGACTCGACCGTGGTCGCCATGATGGAAGCGTTGTCCGGCGATGTGGTCATTCATAACCATCCGTCGGGAAATACCGTCCCGTCTCAGGAGGATATCGAACTCTCGTCCCTCCTCGCCAACCGGATGCTCGGTTTCTATATCGTAAACAATGCATGTTCGCAGGTGAATATCGTGCTCCAGCCCCGCGCGCGGGTGTACTTGAAGGACGACGAGGTGCTCGATATTTTCGGGAAAGGCGGCGAACTGTCGAAGAATATCCACGAGTACGAGGCTCGTCCCGAACAGATCGATATGGTCGCCAACGTCGTATGGGCGGTCAACGACTCCAAACTGCTGATCTGCGAGGCCGGAACGGGTACCGGGAAATCGCTGTCCTACCTGATCCCCGCCGCCGTATGGGCGGTCGAGAATAAGAAGCGCGTCATGGTGTCCACCCATACCATCAACCTCCAGCAGCAGATATCGGAAAAGGATATGGAGATCGTCGAACGGGTAGTGATGAATTACCTGAACAAACCCCTGCATCACGCGGTATTGGTCGGGCGCGGGAATTACCTTTGCCGCCGGCGGCTCGCGGAACTCCTCCGGGATACCGATACCCAGCGTTCGCTGTTCGAGAACGAGAACGATACCCTGCTCCTTCAGGATATCTCGCTCTGGATAGAAAATACCCCTCACGGTACGCGCGGGGAATATCCCGAAAGCATAAAAGAAGACATATGGGAGGAAATCCGCAGCGATCCGATGATGTGCTCGCGGAAACGGTGTCAATTTTACAGCGAATGCTTCTATTATAAAGCGAGGCTCGGGGCCGAACGCGCCCATATCGTGATCGCGAACCATTCGCTGGTATTCTCGTCGATCGACGAGCAGTCGTACCGGAACGTCATGCCGTTCTATTCGGGCATCGTGTTCGACGAGGCGCACCATATCGAGGACGCGGCGCTCCGTTCGCTCTCCCAGGACTTCTCGTTCCAGAGTCTGTTCTATCACCTCCGTAAGCTGTATTTCCGCCGCAGGCATGACGGCGGCGATTCGGGGCTTTTCCCCCTGCTGAAAATAAAAGGAAACGTGGACAGGCATATCGAACTGCGGGAGACCTACGATAAGGTGCACGACCTGCTCGCGCTCATCGTCAAACACTCGCAGGAGATCTTCACCGAGTTCATGGGAATCCTGCGGAAAGGGCGCGACCATTCCATCACTATCGGGATCGACGAGGCGTACCGGAACACGGCGGACTACGCCCTAATTAGCGAGCGCCTTCAGGACTTCTTCTCGCACCTCAACCGTTTCGTATCCGGAACAACCGAGTTTATCAATACCCTATTCGAAAAATCGTCAGACAGCTCTATAGTGGATGTCATCCGGGCGGTGCAGAACCGTCTCCTCACATTTGCGGAGATGAGCGACGTTTTCCATAACGTGTTCCTCGCGGAACTCTCGCTCGATCAGGTGCGCTGGATCGAGGTAACCCCGAAGAATATCCGTTTCTCCTACAGCCCGCTCGAGGTGAACGATTTCCTCGCGAACGCGCTGTTCTCCAAGAAGGACTTTACCGTGTTCACATCCGCGACCCTCGCGGTCAATAAAAAGTTCGATTATTTCCGCCTCAGCACCGGCGTAAATATCGCCACCCATAAGGAAATCCTCGAACTTTCGCTCCCATCCCCGTTCGACTACGGACGGCAGGCGGAGATCTATATCCTCGAGGGCGGCGACGAGCACCTGCGTGTCACCGACGAGAAGACGGACTTCGTACGCGGGTTATGCCTCGCCAGTAAGGGCGGAGTGCTCGCGCTATTCACATCGTACTCCCGCCTGACCGAGATGTACGGCCGCCTGAAGGACGAACTGATGGAAAACGGCCTCCTGCCGATACGCCAGGGCGAGCGCGCGCGGAATATGCTCCTCGATATGATGAAGACGCGCGGGTACGGCGTGCTGTTCGCGACATCGAGCTTCTGGGAGGGTATCGATATCCGGGGCGACAACCTCCGCTGTGTCATTATCGAGAAACTCCCGTTCGATAACCCTGAAGACCCGATCTACAGCGCGAAGGTCGCGCTGCTCGACTCGAAGGGCGTCAACTCGTTCATATCGTTCAGCCTCCCCCGCGCGATCCTGCGTCTCAAACAGGGGATGGGACGGCTCATCCGGAGCAAGACCGACAAGGGCGTGATTGCGATCATGGACAACCGCGTACGTACGAAGAACTACGGGAAGACGGTGCTGAACTCGCTGCCGCCCGCGAAGGTGATGTTCGGCGGGGGGAAGAAACTGATCGCGGAGGCGGTGCGGTTTTTCGGGGAACGGTTTTTGTAGATGTATCCCGCCTCGTAAAACTTATCGAAGTAACTTATTTCTACCTTGTTTCTCATCAGCGTAAACATATCGTAAATAATTTCCTGCGTTCGATTGGCGAATCAATAGGGGATCCTCTTTCTTTCTGACACCAGAAAGAAAGAGGCAAAGAAAGAGTGCCCCTCCTGAATGCCGCTTTGGAGAAGAAAATCGCCAAACTGGAAACACCGTAACTCCTTCTCCGCTTCCCCTCGTAAACTCGGGGACAAGTCGCGGAGTCGTCAAACAACGGTGTTTCTATTCAGTTTGGCGGAGAAGAAGCGCGGCATAAAGTCGGGGGCAAAAAACGAAAGTATAAAGCAAATAAAAACAGCGAGGAAAAAAAGACAAAATACAGAAAAAGGGGTGTTTTTCCATCCCTAATATCCCTAATTGGATTGATTTCGGTTTTATACCCCGCCGATTTGCCGCGCTTTTACCAAACGAAAACGGGCTTTTTCCATCCCTAATATCCCTAATTCAGTGAGGGGTTACCAGCTTAAATTACAGGCAGGGTAGAAAACGGCGCTTCGGCTTCGCTCAGCGCCCGACTGAGATATTGGATAGGGTCAGATTTTCGGGATTTGCACCTGTCCGAGATTGCCCGCGATATAATCAATGACGCTGCGGGAGGTGGTCGAGACCACATAGGCGAAACGGATTTCCTGGTCCTGCGGAATAAGCTGTAATAAGCCCGTACCCTGCGCGAGGTTCACGAGTACCCCGGCGATAATCAGGAACTGCGCGAGGCCGATGACCCCGCCCAATAACGAATCGAGCCACTCGAGTTCGAGGAATTCCACCATGTCGAGCACGAGATAGGTGAGCTTTTTTACGATGAAGTAGATGATGATAAATATGATGATGAAGATGACGATATATCCGATCTGGGAGGGTTGGGCGCCGAAAAGATACGGCATCAGGATCGGGGCGAGTTTACCCGCGCCGAACACCCCCGCTATTATCGCAAGGAGGCTGAATATCATATAGATAAATCCCTTGGAAAAGCCCCAGATAAAACCTACGATAAGTATCGCGAAAACCGCTATATCGACCGGATTCATGCGTCCTCCATGACGTATACGATGAATCTATCGGAATCGCGGGGCTGAAAGTAAAACGTTCAGCGGAAATATGCGAGCAGTGATACGGTTTTTACTATAACCAGTATAGCAAATACGCCGAACAGGATCAGCACGCTCCATACGGTCACACGCAGGTAACTCGCTAGGACTTCGTTCACCGGTTTGACCTTCGTCTTCTCGCGCACACGTGTCACGATCAGGAATACGGCTATCGCGATGAAGATACCGAGCGCTGTGAGGACATACAGCCATTTCGCGGTCGACATGAACATGAATATAAGGTAGAGCAGTCCGAATTCCAGGAGGAAGATGCCGCCCATAATCAGGTAGTACTTGAACAGCGTCCAGTCGGTTTTCTCGCGGGGCTTCGCCTCGGAAATATCTTTCCGCGCAGACCCGACGGAGATAGCGGTGTATACTATCGCGGCAAGGCCTAAAAGTACCGCGAACAGGAAGTACCCGCTCCGTAGCGCGACTACCCCGACTCCCCCTCCGATAAAGAGTACTATCCCTGCGATCAGCGCAAGCAGGTTCTTTTTATTCGTGACAGTTTGCCTGATTTCCTGGTTCATATTATCCTCCGTCTCCGCGCCGGATTTCCAGCGCGCCCATTTTATCTGTGTCCGGCTGCCCGTATATCAATGCATCGTAAAGTATCTCGAACACTTTTACCGAGGCGCGCGCGCGTACCATCCCGCGTCCGCCCGGAAAATAGAATTTCAGGGTCTTATCCCCATCCCTGTCGCCGAACCCGATATAGACAGTCCCGGCGGGCTTCGATTCGGTTCCGCCCGACGGCCCGGCTATTCCGGTGACCGCGATCCGGTAATCCGTGTCCGCTACCCCGCGCAGCCCCGCGAGCATCGCAGACGCCGTTTCATGGCTGACCGCGCCGTATTCCGCGAGCGTTTCCGCCGGGATATTCAGCAGACGTTCCTTCATCCGGTTATCGTACACGGTCACTCCGCCGAGGAACACCGCCGAACTCCCCGCGACATCGGTGATCATCGACGATATCATCCCGCCTGTGCAGGATTCAGCAGTGATGATGCTTCTGCCGCGGGCGGTCATCTCACGCACCACAGCGGCGGCAATAGTCTCGTCCGGGTCGAACGAATAAGTCTTGCGGCGCACAAGCGGCGTCTTTTCGAGAAGCCCCTCGATTTCCCCGCGCGCCGTGTTGTCGAACCGGAGATCGGTTAACCCCGGCATCGCGATCGTCCCGAAGGTTATTCCCTCAGGGAGAAGCGCCGCGATCTTGTCGTTCAGCAGTCCCTCGGGAAGCCCAGCCGTTCGAACATATACCGACTGGGTAATACGTTCCGCGTTCAGTTTGCCTTCGAGATACGGAAACATCTCCCGCAGTTCGGACGGTACTCCCGGGAACGCCGCAATCTTCAGCGGGCGTGTGTTATAGACCGTATCTATGTAGAACCCCGGCGCAGTTCCGTTGGGATTCGGTATTACCTCGGATCCGTCGATCACATAGGCCTGACGCCTGTTTCCGTCGGGGGCTTTACGCCCGAATCGAAGAAAGAACGATTCCACTAACCGGTAAACTTCAGGGTCGAACTCCAGCCCGCGCCCGAGAAATCCTGCGGCTGCTTCGCGGGTCAGATCGTCAACTGTGGGGCCAAGCCCTCCGGTAATAATCATGCACTCCGCGTATGCCGCGAGGTATTCCATCCCGCCGCGGATTTCTGAGATATCATCGCGGACAGTCAGTTTTACGGCGGTGATGATGCCTTTATCGAGCAGTTCCCGTTCGATGTACAAAGAGTTCGTATCGGTAATTCTGCCGTCGAGAAGTTCGTTGCCGATAGTCAGTAACGCGGCTTTCATTGTTATCTTTACTCTTCTATAATATTCATGCTATAATTAACTTCATCTCTGATGCGGTACTGTATGCCGCGCTCACCCGGAGATTTCAAGGAACGGATGCTGAAACCGGGATACGGGATTGAACACACGCAACGATTAGGATAAGAGATGCGGTGAAAAAAATCAAATATAGTTCCGAATAAACGGCACAATCCAGGGGAGCGCGATGGGGTGTAAGTACAGAAGGGAACGGAAGGATGTTCACGGGCAGGCGTCAAGTCTGATTATTATCAGATTTGCCGCAGAATTGAACGATGCCAGGTTCGATGAGGTGAAACGGATATTATCGAGCGACCACAGAATCGGCGATATTCATTACCGGGGTAAAAAGGTATCGTTCGTAGCGGCGGGTAACGCCGACGTGGATTTCCTGATCGAAGTACTGGAGTCCAACGGGTTAAAAATCGAAGAGTGAACAATTTCCAAAATTTTTCTTTCAATCATATTTGCTTTTTTCAGCACGTCTGATTATAATTCCTTAATGATGAATTGCGGAGCCTACGAATGAGTATTCAGTTGGCATACGCCTTATTTAAAAAAGCATCGTCCGGCAAGTTAAAAATTGATGTGTATGTCGAAATTGAAAATCTCGGGTTTGAGAAGCATATCTGTGTGAAAAACCCCCGGACAGGCGCGGCCTACTGCGAAGCGGTATACGCAGGGTTTGTCGGGAATAATCAGGAATGCTGGCAGGCTTCGTTCGAGATCGACGACGGCGCTATCGGCGACGGACTCCCGTTCACAGTCGAGTACTCCATCGGCGATACGACCTTTGTCGACGATAATAACGGCAATTCCTATCTGATTGTTCCTAATATGCCCGATATTATTATCCGTTCCGGCGTACTTTTCCTGATCGACGCGTCGGTGGACGGCATATTATTTTCCGGTAAGATCGGAGTAAAGAAAACCGCCGATATCTGCGATGTAAAAGTGCTGTATTCCACTGAGAAGTGGCAAACCTTTCATGAGGCGCCCGCCAAACATGCCTACGAACTCCCCGAGGAATACGGAGTATCGGTTTATAAGTTCTCTGTGAAAGAAAAAGAACTGAAAAAAGCGGATGCCCTTCATTTTTACCTTTCCTGTAACGTCGGCGGCGAGACTTTCTGGGGTAACAATTTCTCCCGCGATTATATTATCCGGATCAAGCAGTCATGACGGTGTACGAAAGTATAATTCTTATCCTCCGCTGCAATCATATCCCTTACGAAGAAATCGGGCACACGCCTGTAAAAACGACGGACGATTCCGCCCGTGAACGCGCCGCCGCCGGATGGACAAAGGGTGTCGGCAGTAAAAATATCCTCTTCCACGCGAAGGGAAAATTTTACCTTATCGTCACTGCCGCTTCGAAGCAGATCAAGGCGCGAATCTTTAAAAAAGAGTTCGGCACTAAGGATATCCGTTTCGCATATGACGACGAAGTCATGACACAGACCGGGTGCACATCCGGTTCGGTACCCCCATTCGGCCACCCGTCCGCAAACCTTCCCATCTATCTCGACAAAGATATTCTCTCCGCCGAATGGTTCATGTTCAATCCGGGCGACCATACCCGGAGTATCCGATTACGCCCCGCAGGTCTGGAACAGGCGCTCGCCGCTATCCCGAACCCCGTTTCTATATTTGAAATAAGCGAGAACGGCGTCTCTATCGAAAAAGCGGGGAGACAGTAAATGAGAATCATCCCCCTATTCCTGCTGTTGTTTATCATATTTCCAACTATGAGTGCGGAACAGAACCAAGGTATTCCGCTTCCCGACGGACATATCCTGCAGGGATACCTCGGCCCGGCAAGCGACGGTCTTGTATATAAATACGCCCAATACGGTAAGTGGGGAGTTTTCAACGGGGGATGGATGCTGACAAATCTCGCCGACGGATTCTTCACGATTTCCGGTACGAATTTGCCCGCTAATCCTTACGCAAAAATGGCAGTATCCGTGTTTCATATCCAGTCGGGTATAGGGGTGTGGAATTACCAGGAAGGTGCAGGCCCTTTCGATTATTCGGTATTCTTCAAACTAAACCAAGGCCTTTATAGAATTGCCCTTCTGGCTGGCCCGAATACCGAGGGAAACTGGCAAAGATTGGCCATGCTTTATATTGTTAATATAAACACCAACGATCTTTCATATCTCGTACCTTCGTACTGGGTACAATCGCTTAATCCGGCCATTGTAAAAACGGCGCAGAAGATTACCGAGGGTTTGCCGACGGACAAGGATAAGGTAATCGAAATACACGATTGGGTCGCCATGCATTGCAGCTATCATACAGACCCCAATCTTGATGACACGGCGCTGCAGGTCCTACAGACCGGGAAGGCGGTTTTCTGGGGATACTGTTCCCTGACTGCAGCCCTCTGCCGGGCGGTCGGCATACCCGCAAAGATCGTACACGGATTCAATCAGGCGGATGGGAAAATCACCGGGAGTCATTCATGGAACGAAATTTATTTCCAGGGGGCATGGCATATCGTAGATGTAACCCGGGACGACCCGGCATCGTTTAAAAGCGGCCACAACGATTATCCCGACGGGATAAACATCTCGTATAAATATTTCGATCCCGACCGCAGTAAGTATTATTCCCAATACACAAAGATCGTGGAGATCATTCAAAAATAAACATTGATGATAAATTCCTGAATTTCAGCCGGTTTCATTCCATTATCCGGAAATTGGATGATACAACTTGACAAACCCCAGTACTCCATTAAAATAATGCTCTGTGAAAGGAGGCGTATATGGTCGCTATAGTGGAGAAACCCACTCCCGAAAGACTTCATTCGCTCGGCGCAATAAAATGGCCGATCTGGGAGAAGGAAAAGAGCGTATTCGACTGGGAATACGAAGAATCCGAAACTTGCTACATTCTCGAGGGCAAGGTAAAAGTAACCTCCAAGGCCACCGGGGAAACCGTTGAATTCGGTAAAGGCGATCTGGTCATCTTTCCCAAGGGATTGAAATGCGTTTGGGAAATTTCGGAAGACGTGCGTAAACATTACCGATTCGGATAAACAGGACGGAAATATGAATATTTTAATAATCGGGGGCGGCGGCCGTGAAAGCGCGATTGCATGGGCGGTATCCCGTTCCCCGCTGGTAAGAAAAGTTTATATCTCGCCGGGTAATGGAGGTACTCTGAATTACGGCGAAAACGTCGTGCTTGCGCTCGAATACCCGTTCGGCGAAGTCATCGAGTTCTGCGAGGACGCGGAGATCGACCTTGTTATAGTCGGCCCGGAAGGTCCGTTAGTGGACGGGATAGTCGACTGTGTACGCCGCGAGGGGATCCGTATCTTCGGCCCGTCTCAAAGGGCATCACAGCTCGAAGGCAGCAAGTCGTTTATGAAAGAATTTCTCGCACGGAATAAAATTCCAACGGCGCGCTTTAAGATTTTCGACGATGCTAAAGAGGCCTCAGAATACGTCACCCGTCATAATACCCCGTTCGTCGTTAAGACAGACGGGCTTGCCGCTGGAAAGGGTGCGATCGTCAATAAAACTGTACAGGAAACTCTCGAATCGATTAACAGGATACTGGTGAAGCGCGAATTCGGCGACGCCGGGAATCGAATCGTTATCGAGGACCTTCTCGACGGCGACGAGATCAGCGTATTCATCCTGACCGACGGCCGGGACTACCGTTGGCTCGCCTCCGCGCAGGATCATAAACGCATATTCGACGGCGATAAAGGCCCGAACACCGGCGGCATGGGCGCGTACGCCCCGGTGACATTTCTCGATACTGCGCTGAAAGACCTGATCGACGAGAACATCATCGCGCCTACTATCGACGGAATGGCGCGCGAGGGAAATCCGTACACCGGCATACTATATGTCGGACTGATGATCACCCGTAGCGGCCCATCGGTATTGGAGTATAATGTCCGTCTGGGTGATCCCGAAGCGCAGGTTGTTCTGCCGCTGATCGAGACCGATTTTCTGACCGCCGTATGGGCGTGTCTGCACGAAGAACTCGGCAGGCTGGAATTGGGATACTACGACGGATACTGCACAGGCGTGGTCGCGGCGGCGGCGGGATACCCCGATCAGTACAGTAAGGGCGACCCGATCACGGGCGACCTGTTCGACGAGCCTGACTGCATGGTATTCCATGCCGGGACTAAGGCATTGCCCGACGGAAGGGTTGTCACAAACGGGGGACGGGTTCTCTGCGTATCCGCTCTCGGGGAAACGCTCGAAAAGTCCATCGAACGTGCTTACAAGAAGATGAAAAATATCCGTTTCGATGGTATGTTCTACCGGAAGGATATCGGTGCCAAAGGGCTGTTTACACAGCCCGAATAACCGTGATTAACACTTAAAAAGGGAGATACCAATGAATGTCATTCAATCAGCGAAAGAAAGATATATCGCCGATTCCGTCATAAAGAAGATGATCATCTTCATATGCATTTTCATCATTGCCGTTCCATCGTTCGCCCAATACCCGCTCAGCTTCTTCGGCCCCTATTTCACTTTTTCCGATAAAAAGGTGAAGAAAATCACGGTATCCTACTATACGAAGAAGAAAGAAAAAATCAATCTGAAAGTCAAGAACGGAAAGCTGTCCTTTGTCAAAAAAGAGAAAAAGGGTAAATTTCATAATTTCACGCTAAAAGCGGAACCGGGCAAACAGTATACGTTCTCTGTGGAGTCGATGAATCCCGAAATGAACGGACGTCCGGGGGCGGTAACTATCCCGTCGCAGGATGGTTTTAAGTTTGCCGCATTCGGTAATACGGCGAACGCGCTCCCTAACTTTGAAAAAATGTGTTCTGTGGTCAACAATTACCAGCCCTCATTCTTTGTGCATACGGGGAATCTGACCGCTGATTCTATGAGTTTTGATGAGTGGCAGAAATTTTTTAATTACGGCTCAAAAATATTCTCTTCGGCGGCATTCCTTCCTGTGGTCGGCGGGCATGACTTTTACAGCGCGCTGTGGGAAAAACTGTTCGACGTATCCAATAAACGCTATCCGTTCTATTCCTACGAACTCCCATATTGTACTTTAATCGTCCTGAACAGCGGGATGTACCTCGGAAAAGATTCCACCCAGTACATCTGGCTGGTCGAGGAACTCAAAAAAGCGCAGGGAAAATGGAAGATCGTAGTATTCCATCATGCCCCGTTCTCGACAACCCAAAATAAGTATAATCCTCAGTTGCCTAGCCTGAATAATACTCTTATCCCCCTTCTCGAATCATATCATGTCGATTTAGTCCTCAATGGGATGGATAACCTTTATGAGCACTCTGTCAAGAACGGCATCACCTATATCACATGCGGGGGGGCAAACGAGATTCCCGATACCCCCGGCAGCGATAATCCGTACCGACAGAAGGTGTTCTATGCTAAGGGGTCGTTTGTGATCTTCGATGTCAGGAAAGACACACTGTCAGTTTCTGCATACGATATCCAGAATCAGCCGGTCGAGACGATTCAGTTGAAAAAATAACAGCCCGTTCACCTGCTGTTTTAAGTTCTACCCGCACTCCTGACAGCATAAATCTTTCCCCCGGTTTTCCTCTTGCCCGTCTGATGAATGCATGAGAAAAATTATATCTCTCCTTCTAACCAACTACTGAATTCCTCGTCTAATATTTATGAAAGCAACACACCGAATAACATACATCGCAGGGGCGCGCGCCCACCGCGCTCCTGCTCCTCCTTCAAACCAATGCATACACCTCCTTCGATTGATACGAAAAGGGCGGTTTCTCATACCGCCCTTCTCAATTATACAGGCTGAAAAAAAATTCCTAGAGGCCTTGACTCCCGCGCAAAAACGTGTTACCATATTTATATATGACTATTTCGTCTATTTAGTCATTGCGTTTTAGGAGCGGTTATGCCGAGAGCGTTCAAACCCGAGGAACGGGAACTGATCAAACGGGACATCATGAAGGCGGGTAAAGACCTGTTCGCGATGCACGGGATAAAAAAGACCAATGTCGAGGATATCGCGCGCGGCGCGGGTATCGCAAAGGGATCGTTCTATCTGTTCTTCAACTCCAAGGAAGAACTGTTCATGGATATCATGGAGGAATTCGAACGGAATAATAAGGAAAAAATCGAGTCGCAGTTTCTCAAACCCGGGATATCGCCCCGTGCGGCGCTCAAGGAACTGTTCCGGTACGAGATGGAAATGATCGAACGGGAACCGGTGTTCCGGGTTATTATGGAAAAAGACGAGTACCTCAACCTCCTCCGCCGTCTCCCGCAATCCCGTGTGGACGCTCACCTGATGAACGACCGCGACCATAATATTACCCTGATTATGCGATTCCTGCGGGAGGATGTAAAAAAACGTTATACTCCCGATGTGATCGCGGGTATTATGAAATCCCTGTTCTTCTCGCTCCTGCACAAGGACGAGATCGGGCGGGATGTTTTTCCGCAGGTGCTCGAACTGATGATCGATCTGATCTGCGACGGACTGATTCAGGAATAAGCAGGAGGAACAAATGATAAACGTCAAGGGACTCAGCTATACCTACCCCGGAGCGCCCGCGGAAACTCTGCACGCGCTGGACTTTAAGATCGAGCCGGGCGAAATATTCGGATTCCTCGGCCCGTCGGGCGCGGGAAAATCCACCACCCAGAAGATCATCATCGGTATCCTCCGGGGTTTCAAGGGCGCGGTGGAGATCAACGGGAAAAGCCTCGCCGATACCGGGCCGGACTTTTACGAGAACATCGGGGTCTCGTTCGAACTCCCCAACCTTTTCGGGAAACTTACCGGCCTCGAAAACCTGCGTTTCTTCCGCTCGCTCTACTCGCGCAAGACCGAAGACCCTGAGATGCTCCTCGAATCGCTCGCGCTTCTGGAGGACAAGAATACCCGCGTATCAAGCTACTCCAAGGGGATGAAAATGCGCCTGAATTTCGCGCGCTCGCTCCTCAATAACCCCGATATCCTTTTCCTCGACGAACCCACATCGGGTCTCGACCCTGTCAACGCCCGCCGGATCAAGGATATCATCCTCGAAAAAAAGGCCGCCGGGAAAACTATTTTCCTGACCACCCATAATATGACCGACGCCGACGAACTCTGCGATCGGGTGGCGTTCATCGTGGACGGGAAAATCCCGATAACCGATTCGCCCCGCGAGCTGAAAATCCGTATGGGACGCAAGATACTGCGGGTCGAGTTCCGCACGAAAAATGCAATCGAGGCGCGCGAGTTCGAATTCGACGGGATCGGCGCGAATAAGGAATTCCTCGAAATCCTGAAGAATAAAAAGATCGAAACCATCCATTCGCAGGAAGCGTCGCTCGCGGATATTTTCATTAAGGTCACCGGACGCGACCTCACCGCGGGTGCTGTGCAATGAGACTTTTATCGGCGCTCCGTTTCCAGATCGTCCTGCAGTTCCGGCACGGGTTCTATTATGCTTACGCGGTAGTCTGCGCGCTCTATATTGCGCTCCTGTTACTATTCACCCCCGGTATCCGTTCGCAGGCCGCCGCGTTCGTCATATTCTCCGATCCCGCCGTACTAGGATTCTTTTTCATCGGCGGCATCATTCTTCTGGAAAAGGACGAGAACACGCTGCAGAACCTGTTCGTCACCCCTATCCGCACCGGGGAATATGTAATCGCGAAGGATATCTCGCTGTCCCTGCTCGCGGTGCTGACAAGCGGGATTATCGCGGCCGCCGCAGTGGGATTCAACGCGAACTGGGCGATGCTCCTGACCGGAGTACTGCTGACTTCGGTCGTGTTCATACATATCGGGATCGCAGCAGTCTCCCGTATCAGGACGCTGAACACGTATATTATCAGCGCGGTCGTCTATATGATTCCCTTGTTCGTGCCGGTGCTCGACTACTACGGCGTCCTGCCGTTCTGGGGATTCCGCCTGTTCCCGACATGGGCGTCCATCGCGCTGATCGGCGGCGCGTTATCGCCTGTTCCTCCCGCGGCGGGCGATATCGTTCTCGCGTACGGGGTTCTCGCTGGTTGGGCGGTGCTGTCCTACTTCTGGGCGGTTAACTGGATCGAGAAATATATCATCGGACGGAAAGGAGGCCGAGCATGAAAAAAATAGCCGCGCTGTTACGCAACGATGCAAAAAATGTTTTCCGCGACGATATCCTGATCGCGATCACGTTTGCCCCGTTTATCATGGCGCTCGCGTTCCGGTTCGGCCTGCCTCCGCTCCGGGAAGTCCTGCTGAACTATTTCGACCTCAAGACATATTATCCGCTGGTCACCGCGTTCTTCACGCTGATGGCCTCCGCGTTCTACGGATGGGTGGTCGCGTTCATGCTGCTGGACGACCGTGACGAGAACATCCTTCCCGTCATCGCGGTCACCCCGCTCCGCAAGACCGGGTATCTCGCGTACAAGATCGCGCTCCCCACTCTCGCGAGCCTCATTCTGGTTCTCTCTCTCACCCCCGCGATCAATCTCGCCGCGTTCGATTACCTGAGGTTTATCCCGATCGCGCTGATGGCGTGTATGGAAGCCCCGCTCATGACCCTGCTCCTGACATCGTTCGCCGGGAATAAGGTAGAGGCGCTAGCGCTCGCTAAGCTCGACGGGATACTTTTCCTGCCGGTCGCATTGCCGTTCTTTACGCAATCCCCGCTTCAGTATATCGCAGGAATCCTCCCGACCTTCTGGATCGGGAAATCGTTCGAGGCGATCAATTCGGATATCGGGACATTCCTTCTGATCGTGATGATCGGTTTCGCGGTGCATGCGGCCGCGCTATTCCTCGCATACCTGAAGTTCCGCTCGCGGATGGATTGAGAAGTGAGAAGTAAAAAGTAACAAGTGTAAAGTGAGAAAATAGAAAAGGGACGGCGCCTTACCCCGGCTATGCCGG
>JAGVBZ010000017.1 GCA_020059465.1 Brevinematales bacterium | reverse complement strand
TTTATACGTTTTTCTGCCTTTCCGGGAGTTATTTTATATCTTTTTTACTTTTATTTCCATATTCCGTATTGAATTATTGCCTTTTTCAGGGGGAACTATGTAAGTAAGATAAAAGCGCTTACATTATCGCTTACATTTTACAAAATGAAAAATTAGTCCGGTTTATAGAAAATAATGAAAAAGGATAGGAGGACCACATGAAAAAGAGTATTATTTTCAACATGCTCTCCCGTTTTACCTTGGTTCTTGCTTCTTTGCTGATGTTTTCCTGTTCCAACATGGAAGACCAGTTGGAAATGAATGATGCAAAGGGTAAAAATGTTAATTCGGAAGCGACCACAACTTCTTTCGTCGTCTACCTGAAAAAGCCCGCTACCTGGGGCAACACTCCCCGGGTTTATTACTGGGGCGGCGACTGCGGTACCGCGACATGGCCCGGACAGGTTATGACTCTGGCGACTGAGGCTGGAACGGACTGGTATAAGTTTACTTTTACCGGCACCACTACTAAGCTCATCTTCAATAACAACGGCTCTCCCCAGACTGCCGACCTGACCCGGAGTAAGACGGGATACTTTATTAACAATCTTTGGTACGACACCAATCCTGAGGCTCCGGTAACAAATCCTCTCATAGTCTATATGAAGAAACCGACCGCATGGGCGAATACTCCTTATGTTTATTACTGGGGCGGCGACTGCGGCAGCGCAACCTGGCCCGGTATGATCATGACAGCGTCACCTGAGACCGGTACCGGATGGTATAAGTTCCAGTTCTCCGGCACTACGACAAGTCTTATTTTCAGCGATAAGGGCAATTCCCAGACTGCGGATTTATCGCGCAGTAAGAACGGTTATTTCTATAACAATCAGTGGTATGACACAAACCCCGATACTCCCGTAACAACAACCTTCACTGTGTATTGTAAAAAACCCTCGACATGGACATCAACGTTAAAAGTTTATTACTGGGGCGGCGACTGCGGTACCGCGACATGGCCCGGTATTACGATGGCAGCCGCGTCCGAAGCGGGCACAGGGTGGTATAAGCATACGTTTACCGGTACCACCACCAAGCTTATTTTCAATAACAACGGCTCTCCCCAGACTGCAGACCTGACCCGGAATAAAACGGGGTATTTCGCCAACAATACTTGGTACGATACCAATCCCGACCAGATTCCGGTTACTAATAAGCTTCCTGTCGCCAATGCCGGCAATGATATTTATATCCAGCCCGGCGGGACTGCATATTTCGACGGAAGCGCTTCATACGATCCCGACGGTTCTATTGCGTCCTATGCATGGAATAACGGGCTGACCGGCGCGACGCCGTCGAAAGTTTATTCCACCGCCGGAACCTATACTGTGACTCTTACGGTTACCGATAATAAGGGCGGAAAAGCCACCGATAAGGTGATAGTTTATGTAAACGCTATTCCGACGCCTTCGAAAAGTGTCGATTTCCGTGAAGAAACCATTTATTTCCTGATGACTGCGCGTTTCTATGACGGCGATCCCGCGAACAACCGTCCCAGCAGATGCTATGTGACCAGCGGCAACGCGGCGAACAACGATCCCGGTTGGAGAGGCGACTTCAAGGGCCTCATCCAGAAACTGGACTACATCAAGGCTTTAGGTTTTTCCGCAGTATGGATCACCCCGGTTGTGCTGAATAGAAGCGATTACGATTTCCACGGTTATCATGCATGGGATTTCAATAAGGTGGATGCCCGCCTCGAATCCCCCGGCGCGACCTATCAGGACCTGATCAACGCCGCGCATGCGAAGGGACTTAAAGTGATACAGGACATAGTTATCAATCATACCTCACGTTTCGGCGCGGTCGGCCTTCAGACCGTGAAGTATTGGGGCGATTCCGCCGATCCCCAGTGGGGCGACGGCACAACTATCGATTATTACGATGTTCCCAATCCCAACTTCGTCTATGACGGAAAAAGTTATGAACCTATTTCCGGCAAAAACTATTATAACGGCGATCTTTGGACTAAAACCAAACCCAACCTCGCGTGGGACAGCCTTTCCGGCTGGGGCCTGCCTTCAGGTTACTATAGCCCCGAGGGTTATAAGTGCTATAATTACCAGTGGCCGAACCTGAAACTGTTCAATCCTAAAATATTCCATAAGGACTGGCTGAAAAACTGGGAAGATTATACCTGCCAGATCGGATCGATCCACGAGGATTGTATCGACCTGAACACGGAAGACACCGATGTTCAGCAGTTCCTGATCAACGCATACAAAAAGTATATCGATATGGGCGTCGACGCGTTCAGAATGGACACTGTCAAGCATATCAGCCGCTGGACGCTTACCCAGCGCTTCCTGCCCGCGTGGAATAACTATGCTCCCAAGGGCTTCTATATTTTCGGCGAGGTCTGCACCCGCGTACATGAAATATGGAATAAAGGCGTAGCCCCGTTGTCGGTGCCGTTCTATACATGGAACGAACGTCAGACGTTCAGCGGAACAGACGCCGAATGCGCCCAGGCCGCGTATAATTACGAGTGCGGTATAGGCACGGGCAACCAGCCCACCAGTGGCAACCATTATCTCAGCGGAAATAACTATCATACACCCGATTATTCCAAATCGTCAGGGATGGGTGTGATCGACTTCCATATGCATTGGAACTTCAGCTCAGCGGGCAGCGCGTTCTACGCGGCAACCAGTACCGATCATTATTTCAACGATGCGACATGGAACGTCTGTTATGTGGATTCACACGATTACGGCCCGGGCACGGATAACCGTTTCGCCGGGAGCGAAGGCGATTTTGCCGAAGATTTCAGCCTCCTCTGGACATTCCGCGGTATTCCGTGTATCTACTACGGCAGTGAAATCCAGTTCATGAAAGGCGCGCCCTGCGATAAGGGCCCTAGCGCTCCTCTTGCCACCACAGGCCGTGCATATTTCGGTAATCATATCGAGGGTTCAGTAAACGTCATCGACTACGGCGTATGGAACAACGCCAGCGGTACAATGGCAAATACCCTGAATCATCCGCTTGCCAAGCATCTCCAGCGTCTGAACCAGATTCGCAAGAAAATACCCGCACTCCAGAAAGGACAATACTCGTTAGACGGATGCAGCGGATATATGGCGTTCAAGAAACGTTTCACCGATGCGGCTAAAGGTATCGACAGCTTCGTGCTGGTCACCATTTCCGGCGGCGCGACATTCAGCGGTATCCCCAACGGGACTTATGTAGACGCTATCACCGGCGATACGAAAGTCGTGAGTAACGGCGTACTTTCATGCTCGTGCTCCGGCCAGGGAAATATGCGCATATATGTACTCAATCTGCCCGGCAACCCCGCACCCGGTAAAATCGGTGCGGACGGGACATACCTGCACCCATAACTTCCGGATATTTTTCATAGTAAGGAGGCCGAAAGGCCTCCTTTTTTATTTCATGAAATGTAATTTATTATTTGACAAATAAATAAAAATAATCTATTTTACTGTCTGTAAAAATGAATCGTCGCAAGAAACGAATTTTACGGTTTTTCTCGCGGGGAACGCTAAAATACTTTTCGGTTATAGAACGATTAAAGGAGTAAAAATGGGTGTTAAAAAAGCAATTCTGGGTATCATGAGGAAGATGGTAAAAAATCAGAAGAAGCTGATTATAGACGATATGATCGGCCTCGGACGTGAGAGAAAGCTGGATATTCATGATTATTCGGATTATGTGCGTATCTCCACTTTGGAACTTGCCGCGTATGAGATATACGACCGGAAGGTAACGGGGAATATTGCTGAAATCGGGGTACATAAAGGCGATTTTGCAAAATATCTAAACATCGCATTTCCCGATAGAAAAATCTACCTTTTCGATACTTTTAAAGGCTTCGATAAATCGGATATGGAATTCGATAAAGAGAATGATTATACTACCGAATTCGGCGACTTTTCAAAAACAAGCGTCGATCTGGTTCTATCGAAAATGAAAAATCCTGAGAATTGTATCGTAAAACAGGGATTTTTCCCGGAGACCGCTAAGGGTCTGGAGGATAAATTCTGTTTTGTAAGTCTAGATGTGGATTTATATCTTCCCACCTATGAAGGATTGAAATACTTCTATCCGAGGTTGAATCCCGGAGGATACATATTTATTCACGATTATGTGCGGGGGGTCAAGGACGCGGTCAGAAAGTACTGTGAAGAAACAAAAATCGGATATGTCCCGCTTTCCGATAATTTTGTTTCAGCCATTATTACAAAATAAAAGGAAATGCTGTTTTTTTAGGAGGCCGAAAGGCCTCCTTTTTTTATACCCGGAATACGGTTTGGTATTTATTATCCGCTTTTTGAACCGATAAATTATCTAGCGACGAAGTTTCAGGAGGGAAGTATGCGTCTATCAATATCGCTGTTAATTCCGTTATTTTTCATTTCTAATGCCCATGCCGCCGACATCGGCAAACTGATATGGAAGACCAAGACCGGAGGAGCGATTCGTTTCAGCCCTGCTGTCGTCGATGGGAAGGTATATATTCCGAGCGATGACAAAGCGCTCTACTGCCTCGACGCGGCTGCCGGGAAGGTTCTATGGACATTCCAGACGGAGGCGGGCATCTCCACCAGCCCCGCAGTATACGCGGGAGCGGTCTATTTCGGCAGCCCGCATGGGTATCTCTATTCGGTGGATATCAAGACCGGGACGAAGATATGGACGCTGAAAATCGGGGGCTCTGTGCATTCCACGCCGCTGATATGGAACAATAAAATTCTTATAGGAAGCAAGGATAATAATCTCTACTGCGTCGACCCCAAGGCGGGTACGACTTTGTGGACGTTCGCGGCATCGGCGATGATATACTCCAATCCGGTTATGGCGGATAATAAGGTATATTTCGGTTCCTACGATAATTCTGTTTACTGTGTGGATGCCGTTACCGGGAAGAAGGTGTGGGTGTTCGAGACTATGAGTTTCATCGCGTCAAGCCCGTGCGTCTCAGGCGGAATGGTTTACATCGGGAGCTACGATACAGTCCTGTACTGTCTCGACGCGAAGAGCGGGAAACAGCAATGGATGCTGGAGACCGGCGCGCCGGTGTACGCAAGTCCTGTATCCGTCGACGGGAATGTCATGATCGGGAGTTCCGCGGGCAAACTCTACTGCCTCGACGGGAAAACCGGAAAAAAGGTATGGACATACCAAACGGGAGAGGACGTATTCTACTGCGCGGCGGAGGGGAAGCTCTATGTCGGGGGCGCGCTGAACGGCGTATATTGTCTGGACGCGAAGAACGGCAAGAAACTCTGGGCCTATAAGGGCAAACTTCCGCTTGTGTCGCCGCCGGTGATTGCCGGCGGAAAGCTCTTTATGGGGGGCGCCGACGGATATGTCTACTGCGTGGACGCGGGGAAGTAGGGGGATTCGTATACGATCGGGTAACTTCTATAAATTTTCTCGCAAGGTTTATACTGGAATATTACCCATTCCCGGACGTCATATTTTACTTATCATCACCTCATTCTAAATCTATTTACCTGTCGCTGAAAAAATGTTTTACCCGTTCTGTAACCTCCGGCGTATTTCCGGGTATATCCGGTATCAGCTATAGGAGAAAAAGATGGACAATAAGAGTGATATTGTACATTTAGTTTATGTCAGCGCAGCGACAATTGAAGTCACTGAGGATGATTTTAGGAATATTATTCGTACCTTGTTAAAGATAATTCCATCGCGCGGCATTACAGGAATGGTGCTGTATTCGGACGGATCGTTCTTACAATTAATAGAAGGGAAACGTCAAGAGGTCGATAGGCTTTTTGAGAGGATAAGGGAGGATTACAGACATACAAATATTCTGAAAATCTATGAAGAATCCGTAGATAGAGAATATTTTCAGGAGTGGTGCGTAGCTGTGGCAAATCTTCCGGCATGTAAGCTTGAGGGTATCCACGGATGCAGTGATTTTTTCCGGAGCGGGAAAACCCTACGGGAGCTTGAGGAAACGACGGCGAGGAAAATCCTTAATGCATTCAAAGACGGGAAATGGAGGCAGCATCTAAGCGAATACGACGCCAAAAGATAAAACTGATTTCCGTGAAGATAAGAATTTATTTAAGGATCCGAGAATCGGCCTTAAAAACTCCAAATCATTGAAGATAGATCGATACACTATAATTTCATTGCAGAGAATGAAATCCGCAGGGTGTCCGCTTAGTAGAAAAATGGAATCACATTAGCCGCCGGTCATCGTGAAAAAATAATCTTCTCCGAATAGCAGAAATTTCAATTATCCTAACTTGACCAGGACTTTCTTATCGTCGCGGTACACATCCTCGAGTATCAGCTTAGCGCCCTCGAAACGGAATCCCGTCTCGTCGGACTTGCCGTCTCCGATGTATTCTTTCACCGACGGGGGTTCGTTGCCCTTATCGATCCGAAGTGATCCGATATCGACGGTGATTTCGAGTACGCCGTCACGGGGTACTTTAAAGCTGGTGTTGAGATTGAGTCGGTAATGGTACTGTTGGCCGTCGTCGAGAACGCCCTCGATATCAGTCTCTTTGATACAGGTATGGTCGCGGAAACTAAAAGTTTCCGAGATGGTTACTGTTTTGAAGCGGCCTCCGTTTAGATGCGACATTTCGAAATACATGCGGAAGTCGTCGCCGCTCGTCGTATGGGATATCACGGTCCATTTTCCGATCAATCTCTTCATAGGGTCGCCGGTCTGTTCCGCGGGTGCGGTTTCATCCTTTGCGGAAACAGGCGGGGTAGGAGAGTGCCTCTCCTTTTCGGGAGGCGGGATACGGATCAGGGGAGGCTTTTCCTCCGCTTTAGGTGCGGCGGGAGCGGCAGGCGCAGCGGGTGTTTCCTCCTTCGGATCGGGTTCTTTTTCGGAAGATGCCGGTTCCTCTGCGTCTGGGGTTTGAGTCACAATAACAGGGTCGTCGTTCCCCTCTGGGGTGATGATGACAACCGGCGAATCGTCCAGGACTACTTCCGAAAAATCAGGCTGGAGCGTCAGTTCGGTTTCATCGTCCGACCGTACAGGTACGGGGGCTGACGGGGTCTCCTCGTTCAGCTTGGATTTGATGCCTTCAATCAGGCGCTGTTTCTCCCGGAGTAGATTTGCGGTATTGATGCGTTTTCTTTTTTCACTCATCGTCAGTCCCCAAAAATACGTGTGTGATAATATCATAATAATCCGCGGCCGCGAAGCCGGTTGGCGCGGATTCCCAAATCGTGCGTCCTGTTTCAATCGACTTCGGAAGCGATTCCGACTTGCATACCTCGAAGATCGGGATACGGAAATTGCTGAATATCTCGCGGTATTCGTTCATCCGGTTAATACGCTTCTCGGTCTTGGTGAATATCAGCGCCTCGACGGAAATATCCCTTCCGGTCTCGCCGCCCCATACTTTTATTTCATCCAGCAATCCGCTCAGTCCTGAAATGGAGAATACCTGGAATTCGAGCGGGACTATCACGGTATCGCACGCGGAGACAAGCGTCCTCTCGAGAGCGCCGTTGGACGGAGAACAGTCGATAAGTACCCAGTCGTACGATGTTTTCAGCTCGCGCAGGAGTTCGATAAAACGCGGCGCGATCTCGGCGATCTGCGAATCGTGGAGCAGGGTACGAAGCTCCCTCTGCTGGTTGGGTATGATGTCGAGACGTTCGCGGACATCGCGCAGGATATATTTTCCCGTATCGGAAAAAGTCCCATCGTTCAGGTCGCGCAGGAAGTCGTAAAACCCCGGCGCTTTATCGGCGGTAAAGAACATGGTAAGATTACCCTGAGGATCGCCGTCGATAATCAGCACCTTCTGCCCGGCGAGCGCAAGACCGGTGCCGATACTGAGGGTCGATGCGGTTTTGCCGACCCCGCCTTTCTGGTTGACAAACCCGATGACACGTTTACTCGTGTTGAATAAAACTTGCGTATTCATGACGTTCCTTTTTTCACGTTCTTGATACGTATTATTATGAATAGAAAATGAAATAATATCAAAAATAGGATAAGTTTATGTGATTTGCTGGATGCGCAAAATAACCTTACCGAAGATGTTCAGCTTGTTGATATCCGCCGCCGGGATCTCTTCCGACGGATAACGGGTATTATCGGGATTGATCAGTATTTTCCCGTCGAGGCGGAAGTAGATACGCCGTGAAAAAAGGTATCCGCTCCGGTTCAGGATATAAATCCCGTCCGACATCATCTCGGGATTGGATTGAAAGAAAAGAAAATCCCCGCGGAAAACAGTGGGTTCCATCGAATCGCTGGTCTCCCGGATTACGAAAAGTTTTTCCTTATCCACATCCTTTACCAAAGATGATGAAATTGGGAAATAATCATGGATATCGGGATTTTGGGATTCACCCTCCTGGGTCAGAGGAGTCTCGTTGGAAATAAGAGGTATCATCAGGATGGATTCTTCGTTGAGAGGTACGGGATGATGATGAAACGGAGCGCCCTTTCCCAGCATCAGCCACTCGAGATTGACGTTCCATTCTTTGTTCATAATCTGCATCACTGGAATAGTCGGACGGTTTTTTCCGGTCTCGATCGCGCTGATTGAGTCTTGCGATAAACCGAGCTTATGTCCAAAAGTATCCTGGTTCAAGGACAGATATTTTCGTATCTGACGAAATCTTTGTGCAATCATAATAACACCCGCCGATATATTATTATATAACATGTATAACGATAGATAATCATAGAAAAATTATCAACTTTATTGTTCAGTAATAATATAACACAATCTGAAAATATGTCAACAAGGCAATAAGAAATTTATTAATATTTTATTGTACATAAGAAAAAAGGGGTTAGCCTGAAAGGCTAACCCCGATATTCGGGCTGGAGAGATTTGAACTCTCGACCTCTTGGTCCCGAACCAAGCGCGCTACCGAACTGCGCTACAACCCGAGATTTTATGAGCATTATTATAGGAGGTTTTATAAAAAATATCAATTTTCCAATATATCGGCGGAATAACCGAAAACTTCCTTTATGGGCTGATGTGATGTATAATAAGAGTATTATTTTTTACCGGAGGAATTATGCTCTATTCGAAGATGCTGATACCCACGCTGCGTGAAGAACCGAAAGACGCGGAAATCGATTCCCATAAATTAATGCTGCGGGCCGGGTTGGTGCGGAAAAGCGCCGCCGGTCTCTATACTTTTCTGCCGTTAGGCTTCCGTTCTCTGTTAAAGGTTACCCGGATTATCCGCGAGGAGATGAATAACGCGGGCGCGCAGGAATTATTGCCGCCGTTTGTCACCCCCGCCGACCTTTGGAAAGAATCCGGGCGCTTCGATAAAATGGGAAAGGAGATGCTCCGATTCAAAGACCGTCACGATAACGAAATGGTTCTCGGGCCGACACATGAAGAAGCGTTTACCAACATAGTGCGCGAGAACGTTCATTCCTACCGGGACCTTCCCCTCAATCTTTACCAGATCAATACAAAGTTCCGCGACGAGATTCGTCCACGTTACGGCATCATGCGGTGCCGAGAATTTATCATGAAGGACGCTTATTCGTTCGATGCCGACGAGGCAGGGCTTGAGGCGAACTATCAGGCGATGCGTACCGCGTACCGGAACATCTTCCGGCGCTGCGGGTTGAGCGTCGATCCGGTGCTCGCTGATTCAGGCTCGATGGGAGGGTCAGGTTCCGAGGAGTTCATGGTTCCTTCGCAGGTCGGCGAGGAAATGATCGTCAAATGCAATTCATGCGGGTATGTCGCAAATACCGAACGTGCGGCGGCGTACAGGGAATACCCCGAATCGAAGGAAACCCCCGAAGTATTGTCGGAGACCTCGACACCGTCTGTACGGACTATCGATGAATTGACAGCGTTTTTCAAGACCACGCCTCAGAAGTTTATCAAGACCCTGATTTATATAGCGGACGGCGCGCCGATTGTCGCGCTGATACGTGGCGATATGGATGTGAACGAGGTGAAACTGAAGAACGCCGCCGGCGCAATCGAGCTTGAACTCGCATCGGAGGATAAAGTCTATGAGATAACCGGTGCCCCGGTGGGATTCGCAGGGCCGGTCGGGATAAAGAAAATCCGAATTATTGCGGATATTTCGGTTCCGCCGATGGTAAATGCGATCACTGGCGCGAACAGGAAAGACCTTCACCTTGTAAACGTCAATCCCGGGCGCGACTTCGAGTGGGAGAAGGCAGCGGATATTCAGTCAATCCGCGAGGGAGACCTCTGCCCTGAATGCAGGAAGCCCCTCAACGCCTACCACGGTATCGAAGTCGGGCACATATTCAAACTGGGGTATAAGTATACCGATTCTATGAATGTCGTGTTTCTCGACAAGGACGGAAAGGAAAAGAAACCCATCATGGGGTGTTACGGGATCGGGGTCGGGCGCACGATAGCGAGTGTTATCGAACAGTCGCACGACGAGAACGGCATAATTTGGCCGATGAGCATCGCGCCGTTTCATATCTCGATTATTCCCGTAAATGTTTCCGACGAAACTTTAATGGAAGCGTCGCGGAAACTTTATGCTGCCCTGAAGCAGAACTACGAAGTATTGATGGATGACCGTGACGAACGCGCCGGGGTGAAATTCAACGACGCCGACCTGATCGGTATTCCGATCCGTATAACGGTCGGTAAGACGTTTGCGGCGGAGGGGAAATTCGAACTGAAACTTCGCGCAGGAAAAGACAAAGAGGTTTTGAGCGAAACGGATTTAATACGCCGGATAGGAGAAATATATGCTGAAGAAACGGCTAAGTATAGCGGCAATTAGTTTTATCGCCGTAGTTTTTACATCATGCGGCGAACAGATCGTCCGGCAGGATATCCATCCCCAGTATGTCTGGGAGAATAATGTCTCTCAATATTACCTTCTAAGCGGGAAATTCGATATAACTGTCGACGCGGCGGTAGTCCGTTACGAGGGAAAGATGGAAGTTACGGCGGAGATGGAACTCCGGCATAATCCTTCCGGCGACGGAAAGTACGGGATGGCCCTCCAGATGCTGCTTCGTAATCCCCAGATATACGGCGGGGAAAGCAGGGTCAATACCGCCCTGATTGCCTATCTAAATAAGATTCGCGAATGGTTTGCGACGATATATATGACGAAACAGGGAGTTATCAACGTACTCCATATGGGCGTTCCCCATATCGTTCTGAATACTATCGGGCAGTCGGTTTTTCCCGAATTTTCGCACATGGACGCCCTTTGGGATGTATATACTTATAAAACCAATTATCCCGCCGATGTCGCCGGGAATATGACCCTCAACACATACGAACGGACTTCCGAGATCACCGGGTACGACGATAAAAATATGGAAATAAAAACGCATATCAGCTTTACGACCTACGATCAGATGCAGTACCTGAAATCGGTCGAACCGATAAAAATGGGTGTGGCGACTTTAAATTTCACCGACATTTTCAATTATAATAAAGGAAAGTTTATCCAGAAAGCCGGAACAGTGGATGTACGATATAATATGCCGGTATCTCAGGGTATATTCTCAGTGATCGTTTCGGTGCAGGTGATCGGAGAATTTATTATTGTTGAGACGAACAAGGGGGGAACATGAAACTTTCGCTGGTCTCGTGGAACGTAAACGGGATTCGCGCCGCGGTTAAGAACGGTTTTCTTGCGTGGCTCGACGCCACCTCGTACGATATTGTCGGATTGCAGGAGATAAAGGCACAGCCGGATCAGCTGCACGAAGACCTGCTCCAGCCGGAAGGGTATCAGGCGTACTGGAACCCCGCGAAACGCAAGGGTTACAGCGGTACCGCGCTTTACACGAAACATGTACCAAAGGAAGTAAAGATGGGCCTCGGCATCCCGCGATTCGATGAGGAAGGACGGGTGATTGTCGCCGAATACGACAAGTTCACCCTGATGAATATCTATTACCCCAACGGGCAGAAGAACGAGGAGCGGCTGAAGTATAAGATGGATTTCTACGACTCCTTCCTCGATTACGCCGACGGTATGAAGAAGAGCGGGAAAAACCTGATTATCACGGGAGATTTCAATACCGCACATACCGAAATAGACCTCGCCAACCCGAAGGAGAACGAGGGTTATTCGGGCTTCCTGCCGATGGAGCGGGCGTGGATGGATAAGTTCATTTCGCACGGATATGTCGATACGTTCCGTCATTTCCATCCCGGCGAGACCGGAATGTATACATGGTGGTCTTACCGTGTCAGGGCGCGGGAACGCAATATCGGATGGCGCATCGATTATTTCTTTGTCAACGATTCATTCTTAAAAAATGTGAAAGACGCATGTATACTTAGCGAAGTCCAGGGTTCCGACCATTGTCCATTAGGAATCGAGATAGAAGTGTAGTATATAATAGATATAGACAAGATTCAATCGAACGGGGAGTTTTCGCATGCGGAACAAGGATTGGGAATTACTCATAAATTCCGCGCCCATTCATGAAGTACTGGGAGTAGTTTTAGCAGGGGGGGTAGGCACGCGGCTATACCCGCTGACTAAAGACCGTTCCAAACCCGCAGTCCCGTTTGCCGGAAATTACCGTCTTGTCGATATCCCAATCAGCAACTGTCTCCATTCCGGGGTATACCGGATATTCGTACTGACCCAGTTCAATTCCGCGTCGCTAAACCGCCATATCAACCAAACCTATAAGTTCGATATTTTTCATAAGGGTTTCGTCGAGGTGCTCGCGTCAGAAGAAACGATGGAAATCATGAATACGGGATTCCCCCACGGGACCGCCGACGCCGTGCGGAAATCGATGAAGCACCTGAAAGCGGTACGCGATATGAAATATGTCCTCATACTTGCGGGCGATCAGCTCTACCGTTTCAACTTCCGCGAACTCCTCGCGCGGCATATAGCAAGCGGCGCGGATATTACGCTTGCCTCGCATCCGGTGAATAACAAATCGGTAAACCGTTTCGGCATTCTGAAAATGAATAAATCGATGCGGGTGACCGATTTTATAGAGAAACCTGAAAGCGCGGATAAAATCCGGGATTGGCGTATTCCGTCGCCGTTCTGCGGAAAAGTTTTCTCCTTTCCCCATTTCTATGCGTCGATGAATATGTATATTTTTAATCTTGACGTTTTAGAAGAAGTGCTTGCGGGAGATATCGAAGCGCTGGACTTCGGGGAAAAGGTGATCCCGAGGATAATTCCCAAGTATAAAGTATACGGCATGGTGCACGACGACTATTGGGACGATATCGGTACTGTCGAGACATTCTACAACGCCAATATGCGGCTGACGCATAAGATTCCCGATTTTAATCTCTACGAGGAAAGCCGCTTATTCTATACCAAGCCCCGTTTCCTTCCGCCCGGACGGGTACACCGCGCTATCCTCGAGAATGTCATCCTCAGCGACGGTATCTATCTCGACAACTGCGAAATAATCGACAGTATTATCGGGGTGCGGAGTATAATCGACAAAGAGACCAAGATCGAGAAATCAATCGTCATCGGGAACGACTACTATGAGAATCTGGTACAAAAAAAGAATAATCTCAAACGCCGAATTCCCAATCTGGGTATCGGGCGGAACTGCGTCATCCATAGGGCGATTATCGATAAGAATTGCCGGATCGGCAACAATGTGCATATCGTCAATAAGTCCGGGATAAAGAACGACGACGGGCATGATAATATGTACGTCATCCGCGACGGGATAGTCGTCATCCCGAAGGGCACGGTCATCCATGACGGTACGGTTATCTGATGCCGCCCTGCGGACGGATAGGGGTTAAAAGCGTATCTCCAGTCCGGGAGCGTCGGCCGTTCGATCGATGAATCCCAGCTTTCTGTAAAAATCCGCTTTTCCCGGCGCCGCGAAAAGCTGGACAAGGTAAATATCGGCTTTCTCGCAATATTCGACCAACGCTTTCATAATCGCCTTCCCGACTCCTTTCCCCTGCCATTCGGGAAGCACGAACACCTCGGTGATAAACGCGTGAATCACCCCGTCTGAGATAATTCTTCCCGAACCGATCAGTTCGCCGCCGGAATAGGCGCAAAGGATCAGCCAGCTTCGGCTTAGCGCGAGCTTCACACGTTCCGCGCCGTAATATTTCGGGGGATCCCATCCTGTAGTATCGTATAAGCGCATATAGGCTTCTATTTCAGGCATTCCTTCTTTTAGTGTAAATTCGTTTATGATATACCTCCCGTGAAATTTCAATTTTACAAGTATATCAAGTAATTTAACTCCGGTAAACTATTTTATTAGCCATTCAATCAGGAACAAGATATTATTTTAGTTTCCGGTATTCCCACTATATCAGTAATGTTCTAATGAAGTATAAAAAAGGAATGGAAAGCGGCGAAAAAAATATGGACATGCTATACTAGAACTGTTAGAATTTGATTTCGATAGGACGGGTGAAATCCATCGAGGCGGAACTATGGGAAATAACGTACCTGATAATAAACAACCCGATACGGCCCGGAAAGGCGGGATGTTTTCCGATTCGACAATCCCGCAGTATCCCTTCTTGGGTTCCCAGAAGATCGATATTTCCAATCTCCCGCAAGCGGACGATATAGAAATCGATCAATCCTATGTGCCGACTGACGAGGAATTCAACATCGAAGTTCATATGAGGGCTGTTTCCGCCGCCGAACGGAAGGCGTCGATTGTCCGGATCGGACTTGCGGTATTCCTGATAGTGACCGAGATATTCTCAATCCCCGTAAAGGTGATGAATTTCAGGAACGGGTTCTGGCTGCCGCCAGCGTTTTACGTGTCAATTGTTTTCAGCGGGTTAATTATCATAGGGGGCGTCGGTATTCTGCTCCGGCAGAAATGGGGGCGGATTCTGCTATTGGGATTGTATGCGATAGATATTACGGTAAGGATTATCAACCTGATCATGACCGGCGATTTGAAGGGACTTCCGTCTATCATTTCCATCATGTTCACATTCATCGTTCTATACTTTATCAATACCCGCAAAGCAAACATAGAAAAATGATGGCTGAGCTCAATATCAGTTACTCTCGTTTACCCGGCATCTTCCACAACAATATTCATCACTCGGAGGGGCAGTAACCAATTCTACCAATGAACGATTATCCGATAAACTCCCTAAGATCGCGGACAAACCGCTTATCCGATAGAGTATCGATATGCCCTTTTCCCTCATAGAGTTTTAACGTCGAATTCTTTATCAGGCGATGGGTTTCCCGCATATTTTCCTCCGGGAAATAATAATCCGCCGTACCTCCAACGATCAGTACCGGTACGTTTATTCTGCCGAGCGCTTCCCTTGCGTTATGGGTATTTTCCGCTTCCGCCTCGATAATAATATCACTGTTGAACGCGGCATACTCCCCTTTGAACATCGTACCTCCGAAAAGCCAAGCCATCGCTTTCACGAATACTCCCCCGATTCCTTTTTTACCGAGAGTGCCCATCATTTTACAGGCGGCTTCCCGTTTTTTCCCTATAGCGACCAGACGGGCGAAATCCATATCGAGCTTTCTTCCCTGTTCGCTCATTCTATACGCCGCTAACGCGATTACGGCATGTTTGAAGCATTCCGGGTGATCGGCGGCAAAATACTGCACCGTCATTCCCCCGAACGACATCCCGATCACAGTATCTACATATCCGTTAAAGTCGTTTTTCACCATCTCGGCGTAATCGTCCGAAAGATCGCGGGTTGTCGCTCCCGGTTTAAGGCCCTGTTTTCGCATCGCCATATACATGGTATAATCGCCGGTTAAGCTATCCAGTTTTCCGACCATCATGCGGAATCCGAAGCCTTTCGGCAGGCTGTTCCCGGGGCCGCCAGCGAAAATCAGCATAGTTTTTTTTCCGCTGCCCCATTTTACATATGGTATTCCGTTGGAAGAAATCTTATACTCCAGTTTTGTGTTGGGCATCTCGCACTCCTGATTGATATTGAATGAAATATAAAAGTGTATAAAAACGCATCTTTGGAAATATTATATAAAAATAAAGGAAAACAATCAAACATAGCTCCGGTTACGCCTAGAAAAATAAAACTCAAATGATGCATTGCTGACCTATCAGCCCACGCAGCGCCTTTTTCATCCCGGGCTAATACTGGATAATCTCTCTCAGCCAAATATCGGTATCAGCCCGTACGTACTGCGCGCAGTACCTTGCGATACCCACAGTATTCTATTATAATTAATTATCGTTGGGTATGGGAGCAACTATGAAAACAAAAATATTCATTTTGAGACTACCAAAATGAAAATAAAAGCAAGTATTTTAGGTCAAATAGCTCTGATGATTTGCGGGGATTTTCCAGATAGTGTTTTCCCATACCGTTCATCTTCTTATTTAACTCAGTTTTTTAAAGATATAGATCTAGACTATACACATGATGGATCAACTAGAAGATGGTGGGTTCAAAATGTTTTAGAAATACAAAATAATTTACCTGAAATTAGTCCAAATTTACCATCCTTAGGAATAAAAAATATAATTGAAAATCTATTAAATCCAATTTATTTTATTCCAAAACAATCAACAACGCAATTTAATCAAAATAAGGCAATAAATAAAATTAACGAATTATTAAAGACCCAAAATTTAGCAATAGTAAAAAATATCAAGAATAATAGTGTTTCACTTTTTTCATTAGATAATACGGATTTACCATTTAAAAACCAAGATTACCATAAAAGCGATATTTATATTATTAATCCTTTAGTTTTTAAAAAACCGGATAAAGAAATCGATAATTTACTTGCTTCTGTAATGATGCCTTTTAATAAAGAATTCGATGATGTATATACCGCAATAAAAAGTGTCTGTAATGATTTAAGTTTAGACTGTAAAAGAGCAGATGATATTTGGAAAAATCCTACAATTATACAAGATATTTTTGAATTAATTTATTGTTCAAGAATAGTAATAATAGACTGTTCAAAACGTAATTCAAATGTTTTTTATGAGGCTGGTATTGCTCATACTCTTGGAAAAATTGTTATACCAATAACCCAGAACAAAGAAGATATTCCATTTGATTTACAGCACCATAGATACTTGTATTATATGAACAATGGTGAAGGTTTGCGAAAAATGGAGAATGACTTAAAGAAAGCAATACAGTCAATGTTAGATAATTAGTGGATTTCTATTCGATATTCCATACCTTGCGATACCCGACGTTTTCCTTTATAATATTCCATCAATCTTAGGAGTCACCCAATGACCTTCGAACGTGCCGTCGAATTTTCCGGACTATCGAAAAACGAGATTCAACTGATAGAGAAACTTCTCGAACGCAAACCGACCGTCGAAGAACTCGGGGTGTTCGGCGCGCTATGGAGCGAGCATTGCGGGTATAAGAATACCAAGCCCATGCTGAAGAAACTCCCGACAACCGGCAGACATATCATACAGGGGCCGGGCGAGAACGCGGGGGTGGTCGGTTTCGACGACTACGCGATCGTCTTTAAGATCGAGAGCCACAACCACCCGTCGGCGGTGGAGCCTTACGAGGGCGCGGCCACCGGTGTCGGAGGTATCCTCCGCGATATATTTGCGATGGGGGCGATGCCTATCGCTATGGTCGATTCGCTGAGGTTCGGGCGGCGCGATTCGAAACGCACCCGTTACTTGGTAGGCGGCGTGATCGCGGGCATCAGCGACTACGGCAACCGGGTGGGTGTTCCCACTGTCGCCGGAGAACTCGTATTCGAGGACTCCTACGAGGGCAATCCCCTTGTCAACGTCATGTGCGTCGGATTGGCGAAGAAGGACGGTATCTGTAAGGCGACGGCTATCGGCGAGGGCAACCTGCTGTTCTACTACGGCTCGAAGACGGGCCGGGACGGACTGGGCGGAGCGACCTTCGCGTCGGCGGAACTCTCCAGCGAGGGTGAGGACAAACGCCCGTCGGTACAGGTCGGAGACGCGTTCACCGAGAAACTCATCCTCGAGGCTACTCTCGAACTGATCGATAAAAAGCTCGTTGTCGGTGTTCAGGATATGGGCGCCGCGGGAATCACGAGTTCCTCTTGCGAAATGGCCGCGCGCGGTAATTCGACGATAGAACTGGATATCGATAAAGTTCCGGCGCGCGAGCAGAATATGTCCGCATACGAGTTTCTCCTCTCCGAAAGTCAGGAGCGTATGCTTGCGACCGTCGAACCGAAGATGCTGAACAAGGTAATCGAAGTAATCAATAAGTACGAACTGGATCATGCCGTTATCGGGAAGGTCGCGTCCCCTGTGACCGATAATCCGAGGGTGATTGTGCGCGAGCATGGGAAGACGGTGGTCGATCTGCCGCTCCGCCCGCTCGTGCATGACGTGCCGCTTTACGTCCGCGATATGATCCGTCCCGAATACCTCGATCAGGTGAAGAAGATACCAGATTATAAAATTCCCTCATATAAGCAGGTACTGCTCGAACTGCTTTCCGACCCGAATATCGCATCGAAAGAGTGGGTGTACGAACGGTACGATCATCATGTCCAGACGAACCTGCTGGCCGAGCCGGTGATGGCCGGGGGCGCGATGCTCCGTGTCAAGGGCACGACCAAGGGGATCGCGATATCCACCGACGGGAACGGGCGTTATACCTATCTCGACCCGTACACCGGAGGGATGCAGGCGGTCGCGGAGGCATGCCGGAATATTTCATGCATGGGCGCAGAGCCTTACGGGATCACGAACTGTCTGAACTTCGGCAACCCGGAGAAACCGATGCCGTACTACCAGATGGTGAAGGCTATCGAGGGGATGGGCGAGGCGTGCCGGAAACTCGAAGCCCCTGTGACAGGGGGGAACGCCTCATTATATAACGAGACCGACGGCGAGCCGATATTGCCCACGATTGTTGTAGGCGCTGTCGGTGTGATCGACGATTATAACCTTTCGATGTTTAACGGGTTTAAAAAGGCAGGGGACAAGATCGCCATGCTCGGAACAAATAAGAACGAGATCGGCGGGAGCCTGTTTCTGACCAAATATGCCGGAAAGGTGATCGGGGAATGCCCGTCTCTCGATATTGATACGGAAGTGCGGCTCCAGAAATTGATTCGCGCGCTGATCGCGCAGCAGCGGGTGCATTCCGTACAGGATATTTCCGACGGCGGCCTCGCGGTTGCGGTGAGCGAATGCGCGGTCAACTCGAAGAGGCTCGGCGCGTCACTCGATCTTCAGGACGATATCCCGCTCGATGCGCTTCTTTTCGGGGAAACCCAGTCTCGTATCCTGATTTCCTATCCGGCGAACGATAAGGCGAATTTGGATGTATTGAAGGAACTTTGCGTATCATACGATATTCCGCTTACGGAAATCGGCGAAGTCACCGCAGATAGGAAAATAGTCATTCGAGTAAAGGGTAAAACGTTGATAGATGCCGGCATCGACGATGCTGTAAAATCATACAATACGAGGTATATCGAAGAATGATAGAAGAAGCAGCCCTTTCCAACCGGTTTGTGGTCATGCCCCGTGAGGCCAACCATTACGGGAACGTGCACGGCGGCGAGATCATGCATGCCGCGGATAATCTCGCGTATCTTATTGCGAGCCGTTTCAGCCGGAAGAATGTGGTGACCGCGCGTGTGAACGAGATCAACTTTAAAGCGCCGGTTAAGATAGGCGATATGGTGGAAATGAACGGCCGGATCACTAGGGTCGGCCGTACGTCGATGGATGTGGAAATCTGTATCCGCGCGGAAAAACTTCGGACGGGGGAAATGTTCGATGTGGCGGACGCGCGGTTTACGATGGTCGCGGTGGATTCCGAAGGCCATCCTGTTTCGGTGAAGGACGACGGTGGAATAGAGAGAGGTGTTGTATGATAACTATTGCGCTCCCGAAAGGGCGTTTAGGTGAAGAAGCTGAAGAGATCATGATAAAAGCGGGGGTTGTCAAAAAGAAAGTGCCGCAGGATTCCAGGAAACTTATTTTCGATTTGAGCGACACGATACGGATATTACTGGTCCGGGCGCAGGATGTAGCGACCTATGTCGAGATGGGCACTGCCGATATCGGAATTGTCGGCAAGGACGTACTTGTCGAGCACAGCAGTGAAGTGCTTGAGATTACCGATATGAAGATCGGTTATTGTAAAATGGTGGTCGCCGCAAAAAAGGGCACCAAAAAAGAGAATCTTTTCTCGCTGGACTTTCTGAAGGTCGGGACGAAATATCCCTCCATCGCGAAAAAATTCTTTTCAAATATTTCCATTCAGTCGGAAATCATCAAGCTGTACGGTTCCGTGGAGCTTGCCGCGGTTACGGGGATGTCCGACTGTATTGTGGATATCGTATCCACCGGGGCGACCCTGAAGGATAACGGTCTCGAGGTTATCGAGGAGCTATTCGAATCGACCGCCCGCCTCATCTGCAACCGTTCGTCGTTCTACCGCGAACTGGAAGCGATCGAATCGATCAAAGATGCGATCAGTACGACTGTCGCCGGGGCCTGACTTGGACAGCTCCGTTCTGCGCGTACTGGACGCGAATATCAACCGCGCCTGCGAAGGCCTGCGGGTTGTCGAGGAAGTCGCGCGCTTTGTGCTGAATCATACTGAAATGTCCGAACGCCTGAAATCCCTCCGTCACACTATACGCGGTCTGATCGACATGTCTCTTCTGCTGCCGAACCGCGACAGCGGGAACGATGTCGGGATGGGAGTGCTGAAGTACGGCTCCGCAGAGCGCGACGGTATTCCCGCGATAGCCGGGGCGAACCTCAAGCGCGCCCAGGAAGCCCTCCGTGTCATCGAGGAATTCTCGAAACTTTCCGAACTGAATATCCCTGTCGATAAAATCGCCGCGATAGAACGGGCGCGTTTCGAGGTATACACTATCGAGAAGGAATTGAACGAAATTATCGGGAAACCCTCCGGCGGGGAAAAGTCATGCTGATACTCGGGATCGAGACTTCCTGCGACGAGACATCGGCGGCATTGGTCGAGGATGGAAAAAATATCCTGTCGAACGCTGTGTTTTCCCAGATCGAAATCCATAAAAAATTCGACGGCGTAGTCCCTGAGGTCGCGTCGCGAAATCACCTGATAAAAATCATCGAAATTATAGAAGAAGCGATGGGGAGTGTGCCTCTTGCTGATGTCGATGCGGTCGCGGTCACCAACGGGCCGGGATTGCTCGGTTCGCTCCTCGTCGGGCTTTCCACCGCGAAGGGGATTGCGTTTACGCGCGGTATCCCGCTCATCCCGGTGAACCATATCGAAAGCCACATGTACGCCCCGCATCTTGTGAATGATATTCCGTTCCCGTATATCGGGCTGGTCGCGTCCGGGGGGCATAGCCTAATCTTCCGCGCCGATTCGTTCCACGACTATGAGCTGATGGGGACTACTATCGACGACGCGGCGGGCGAGGCGTTCGATAAGGTCGCAAAAGTACTGGGGCTGGGTTATCCCGGCGGCCCGGAGATCGACCGCGCGGCGCGGGGCGGCGACCCTGATTTCATGAAACTCCCGCGTATGCTTGCGGAACGTCCCGAAGACCGGTACAATTTCAGCTACAGCGGATTGAAGACCGCGGTCGCGTTCCGGATGAAGGGGATGACGCTCGACCAAGAAACTGTGAAAAATGTTGCGGCAAGTTTTCAAGCCGCCGCTGTGGGCGCGCTTCTCCTGAAGGCGGGGAACGCGGTCGAGGATACCGGGATTAAACGGCTTGTCGTGTCGGGCGGCGTCGCGGCGAATTCGCTTCTCAGGGAGAAACTTGAATTAATGAAACAGGCCGGAATCGAAGTTTTTACCGCGCCTCTTGAATACTGCGGGGATAACGCCGCTATGGTCGCAGGGCGCGGATATGCCGATTATACCGCCGGGAAAACCGGAGACCTCCGTACCGACGCGTACTCCCGTCTGCCGTTCGTGAAGAAAGGAAAGAGGGTATTCGGATGAGACGCGCCGCGTTGTTTATCTGCCGGTCGGGGCATTCCCACGGTATGGGGCATCTCGTCAGGTCGGCGCGTTACGCACGCATGCTGAAAACCGCAGAATGGGACATACGCCTGTGTGTGGTCTCGGACGATACCGGAATAATAAAAAAGACTGCGAATATTATTGAAGGACTCGACGCAATCCATTGCGGGGAGAAAGAACTTACCGATGTGTTGCCGGAGCATCTTTCCCGTGCGGATACCGTATTCGCCGATATGCGTGAGATTTCCCGCGGATTGAACGATATCCTGATACGCGCGGGGAAACCGGTTATGGTGTTCGACGATTACCGGTATGCGCGCGATACCGCCGAGGCTGCCGCGAATATCCTGCCGCATTATACCGTAAAAAAAGCGAATTTCGACAATATCCGCCTCAACCCTGTAAAGAACATCGAAGGCAGCGGAGGTGGAATCCTGATCTCGTTCGGCGGAAGCGACCCTGCGGGGATAGGACTCCGCGCGGCGAAGGCGCTTGCCGGAAAAGACAGGCCCGTCATTTGGATACGAGGGCCGCTCACGCCCGGCGAGAAGTTTCCTGTATTACCCGGGGTGGAGATTGTCAAATCGCCCCCGATGATTACCCCATACCTTGCGAAATGCGGCACGGTTGTTACTACGGTGGGGATGACGATGATCGAGGCGCTTGCGGGCGGCAGGAAAGTAGTCACGATACACCCTACGCTGTATCACGCAAGAGTCGGCGCGTCTGTCGAGGGCGTAATCGATCTCGGCATACACACCCTGTTTTCGCCGCGCGCTCTTCGGAAGGCATGCGGGGAATCCTCTCCGATGGGCGGCGGAGATATTTGGGATACGCAGAAATCGCGCGAATGGTTTACTGAAACGGCTGAAACCCTTGCGGAGAACGGCGCGGCTGTGTGCCCGGTATGCGGGAGCGCGCGGCGGTCGGCGATTTTCCGGGACGGGACGATGACCCTGTTCGAGTGCGAACAATGCCGGAGCAACTACCGTTACGGAGTCGTCCGCGCGGAAGAGGCGTATCAGGAAAATTATTTCGACGAGACCTATAAAAAAGCGTACGGCAAGACCTACGAAGAGGATATCGGCGCAATCAGAAGTTATTCTTCCCGCCGCCTCGGTATCATCGAAAGGCTGATCGGCCGCCCGAAGGGGAAAAAAATCCTCGATATCGGGTGCGCGATAGGGGTGTTTCTCGACGAAGCGCGCGCGAGGGGATGGGACATATCCGGCGTAGAGGTGAGCGGGTATGCCCGGCGCGCGGCGGAGGAGCGTTTCGGCATACGGGCCGCCGCGGGGGTGGACGAACTTTCCGGGGGTTTCGACGCGGTCACGCTTTGGTTCACCCTCGAGCATATCAAAGACCCGGCGGGAATGCTTCGTCAGATACACGGGATGATGAATCCCGGCGGAATACTCGCGATAGGGATTCCGCATGCCCGGGGATGGTTCGCCGCCGGGAACAGGAAGGGTTATGTATCGGCGCGCCCGAAGGAGCACGAATTCGAACCGTCGATACCCGCTATCGTCGATTTGCTTGCACGGGAAGGGTTTACAGTCATGCAGAAAAATATATTCGGCCTGCACCCGGAACGGATCGGTCTGCCCGGATGGGGCATTATAAAAAAAATACAGGAATTAACGCGAAAGGGAGATACATTCGAAATCTATGCAAGAAAAAATAGTTCGCGCGATTGATATAGCGGGTGTTCACATCCCGAATAATCTGTGGTTCGCGCCTCTCGCGGGATACTCGTATTTGGCGCTCCGGATAACTGTGAAGAAGCACGGCGCGGGGCTGACCTATACCGAGATGATCAGCGTCGAGGGAGTGGTGCGCGGGGATAAACGGACGATCCGGATGGCGGCGCCTGAGGACGGGAATACCGCCGTGCAGTTATTCGGGGGCGCGTACCCGGAAAAATTCCAGCACGCCGCGAAGATCATGATGGAAGAATACGGATATAAGATAATCGATATCAACTTCGGCTGCCCCGTCAGGAAGGTGATCCGTATCGGGGCGGGATCGTGCCTCCTGAGAGAACCGTCGGCGATGGGAGAGATCGTACGCGCAGTGAAAGAAACGGGCGCGGTAGTGTCCGCGAAAATCCGCGCGGGGTATTCGGCTGTCAATATTGAAAAAACCATTCCCATCCTCGACAAGGCCGGCGCGGATATTATTATCCTTCACCCGCGTCTTGCGACACAGATGTTCGCGGGTACGGCGGACTGGAGTCTTGTTCCCCGCGCGCGGGAGATGACCGGACGGATACTGATCGGGAACGGAGATATCGATACACCGGAGAACGCGCTCGACCGGCTTCGGGATTCGGGAGCGGACGGTATTATGTTAGGGCGCGCCGCAATCGGTAAACCGTACCTTTTCAGGCAGATCGCCGAGCTTGATGAAACGGGGGCGTACTATACTCCCACTCTCCCTGAAGTTCGCACAGGCTTGATCGAATTCGCGCGCCTCTTTGTCGAAACATCGTCCGCGAGAAGCCTGTCGCCTATGCGTTCGGCGGTACTGAGTACGGTGAAAAGCCGGGGCAATACGCGCGAGATTCGGGGAAAAGTATCGAGTATCAGTACGGTCGATGAATTGATCGAAGCGTTGGACGGATGGCATGAACGGGAGGTGCATCCAAATGAAACAGCTTCTCGATGATGCGTTCGGGCTGATCAAGTCCTATAAAAATGTCTATCTGATTACGGCTCTGATATTTGTCATGGGGATCATCCTCGGTATGCTCGGGCTTATTTACGGGCCGTTTCCGATGAATATGCTGATAAACGATATTCTCGGTGCGGGCTCGGGCGGTTTCTGGGAAACGCTCGGTGATTCCGTAAAAATCGCGCTCCTCATGCTGATATTCGGTGTAATCGTATTTATTCCTCTCCTGATGACGCTGTTTCAGGGAACGATACTTGGTATGACGATTCTACTTTTGCCGGGTTGGACTGACGGATGGACGGCGGGGGTATATATTGTTCTGACAGGAATACTGTTCTATCCGGCGATTATTTTCGCGGGCGGTAACGGCGCGCTCATCGGGCTGAAGGTTATCCGCCAGCTCAAGGAAACCACATGGAGCGAACTGATTCAGGGTACGGTGACTCTCACGATTGTGCTCGTGCTCCCGGTATTACTGATGTCGGCGGGACTGAAAACGGGTATCGCCTCGGGAGTAATGGATCGTTTTCTTTCCGGACAATCAGCGGTAATAAACACCGCCGATCTGGATTCGGCGATGCGTGATAACGGGTATTTTTATGCCGGGAAATCGGAACAGCCCGCGGATTTCCTGCTGATCAGGACGGCGTTTTATACCGGGGGTGTGTATCCGGTTATCATTCCATCCGCGCGGGGTTTTACCAACGGGAGCGGGGGATTAATAGGGGTCTGTTATTCAGACGATACCCGACTCAAACCGCAGTTCCCGAGCAATAATGTATCTGTATCGCAGCATCTTATCCTCTATCATAATCAGGGAAATCCTCCGTTGATTGAGATAGTTTTTTTGGAAACCAGCGGGAGGATGATGGATATTTTCACCGATCTGAGCAATCGCGGATACAGGGTTTTAGGTTTCAATTAATGCGCGAGAAATAAAAATATCCTTGAAAATATTTTATTATTGATACATAATATAAGACCGAGGAGGAACGCATGGAGGAAGTCGTACACGACACGGAGAAGTTGACGTTTTTTATTGAATATGACGGATACCGTTCCTATATGAAATACCGTAAGATATCTGATACAGTGCTCGAATACTATACAACGTTTGTCCCCGAAGAACTTCGCGGGAAAGGCCTCGCCCAGATAATTGTCAAAGCGGCGCTGGAGTTCGCGCGTACGAAAAATATGAAAGTCATCCCTGCATGTTCCTTTGTAGATAAGTTTATACAGGCGAATAAAGAATACCATGATCTAAGATCGAATTGAGGGTAAAACAATGCTGAAAATCGGTGTAGTGGGAATCGGTCATATGGGCCGGTATCATGTCAATATTCTCTCCATCATTTCCAAAGCGGAACTGGTCGCGGTTTGCGACTCCGATGCCGCGGCGGTCAAGAAAACCTCAGAGGCTTATAATATAAAAGGGTATACCGATTATAATGAGTTTCTGGAACAAGTAGACGCGGTTATTGTGGCTGTGCCGACTAATCTTCACTTCAAATTTGCATCCATCGCGTTGGAAAAAGGGAAGCATGTTCTGGTTGAGAAACCTATCACAGAGAATATTCCCGACGCCGAGAAACTGATTGAAATCGCCGAAAAAAAGGATCTTTTCCTTCAGGTGGGGCATGTCGAGCGTTTCAACGCCGCGGTTCAGGAACTCGAACATATTGTTAAAAATCCCTACCTGATTCAAGCCCAGCGTCTGGGCCCCCGCAGCCGTATTATGGATGTGGGTGTTGTCCTCGACTTAATGATTCACGATGTGGATATCATTCTTGCCATAGCGGGAGCGCCTGTGAAGGAAATCTCCGCTTACGGGAAGAAAATATACAGCAACTATGAGGATATCGCTAACGTATCCCTGTTATTCGAAAACGGAGTAATCGCGAATATCGCGGCAAGCCGTGTCACTGATAATAAAGTACGCACCCTTTCCATATCGCAGGAAAGTTCGTTCGTCTTTCTCGATTACGCCACGCAGGATATCACGATCCACCGTCAGCCGCATACCGAGTACCTTGTTATGCGGGAGGAGATCAAGTACACCCAGGAATCCATCGTCGAGCGCGTATTCGTGCATAAGGATAACGCATTGAAACTGGAGCTCGAGCATTTTATCGAATGCATCAGCGAAGGGCGCGAACCGGATTACGTCTCGGAGGTTGATATCAGCGCGTTGAAGCTCGCCAAGGATATCACGAAGAGGATATATGAAAAAGGAATTTGATCTCGCCCGAAATTTCGGGGATTTCGGGGGCGCGTTTATCCCCGAAAGCTTTATCCCCATTCTCGACGAACTGGAATACGCTTATCAGAAATATAAAGACGACCCCGATTTTATCCGCGAATACGATTATTATTTGGCGGAGTATGTCGGGCGTCCGTCGCCGTTATTCTACGCGGAAAACATTTCCCGCGATCTGGGATTCAAGGTCTATCTCAAGCGCGAAGACCTCAACCATACAGGCGCGCATAAAATCAATAACGCTATAGGTCAGATTCTCCTCGCCAAGCGGATGGGGAAGAAGCGTATCATAGCGGAAACCGGGGCGGGACAGCACGGTGTCGCGACCGCAACCGCAGCGGCTATCATGGGTATGGAATGTGTCGTCTATATGGGCGCGGAGGATGTGAAACGGCAGGAACTGAACGTGTTCCGGATGGAGCTTCTCGGCACGAAAGTTGTTTCGGTCACCGACGGCAGCAGAACTCTCAAGGACGCGATGAACGAGGCGTTCAGGGACTGGCTGACCAATGTCGAGCATACTTATTATCTGATCGGGACTGTAGCAGGGCCGCACCCGTATCCGACTATCGTACGCGATTTTCAGGCGATTATCGGACGCGAGGCGCGCGAGCAAATCCTGCTTAAAGAGAAGCAGTTACCCGATTATCTGATCGCATGTATCGGCGGGGGTTCCAACGCGATGGGGTTGTTCTATCCGTTTCTCAGCGACGATAAAGTCGCGCTGATCGGGGTCGAGGCCGGGGGGCGCGGGACTAATCGGGGGGATAATGCCGCGAGCCTCATGTACGGGCGCAAGGGTGTTTTGCACGGTTCCAAGAGCAAGGTAATCCTCGACGATTACGGGCAGGTCAGCGACGTGCATTCCATATCGGCGGGATTGGATTATCCCGGCGTGGGGCCTGAAATCGCATACCTTCACGACGAAGGCCGTCTCGAAGCCGTGAATGTCACCGATAACGAGGCGCTCGACGGGTTCCGGTATCTGACCCGGACGGAGGGGATTATTCCCGCGCTGGAGTCCAGTCATGCCGTTGCATATCTGTTAAAGGATAAGAATAGATTTAAAAAAGAAGATATCGTGATTGTCAATATATCCGGGAGAGGCGATAAAGACGTAAATACTATCTACCAACTCATGCGAAAATAACTCGATTAGGAGACGAAAATGATACTCGGTATTCCCGATCCGTCTATTTGGATTGCGTATCTCTTACTCATCATTCTTACTCTGCTTTGCGTTGTATACGGTATAGTGATGTGGAACAAAGAAGGCGATATTTCCGTGGAAGAGGCTCAAGAAGAGAAGCAGTGGAGCAGAGAGGAAATCGAGCTTGAAGAAGAGGTTTCCGGCGGAGGTCAGTCATGAATATCGGGTGGCTGATTGTAATTATCGTTATTTACCTGGCGGTTATCGCGTATCTCGGATATCTGGGATTTAAAAAAACCAAGACCGCAACAGATTATCTGGTCGGCGGCAGACGGGTTCATCCTTTTATCATGGCGCTCTCCTACGGCGCAACATTTATCTCGACATCAGCTATCGTCGGTTTCGGCGGGCTGGCTTCGCGTTTCGGTATGAGCCTGCTCTGGCTCACAGTTCTGAATATCGGGCTGGGCGTATTCATCGCGTTCATCGTGTATGGAAAACGTACCCGCAGGATGGGGCTGAATCTCGACGCGCATACGTTCCCGGAATTCCTCGGGCGTCGTCTTGACTCTAAGTTCATCCAATGGTTTGCAGGACTGCTCATCTTCCTGATCATGCCTCTCTATGCGGCGGCGGTGCTGATCGGCGGCGCGCAGGTGTTGACCGTACTGACGAATATCCCCTACGATGTGGGGATCGCCATCTTCGGTATTCTCGTATCCGCGTATGTGCTGATGGGCGGGCTGAAGGGTGTGATGTACACCGACGCCCTGCAGGCGGTTCTTATGTTTATCGGTATGATAATCCTGCTTGTCGGGATTTATGTGATGCTCGGCGGGGTTACGAAGGCTCATCAGAAACTCACCGAATTGAAACCCGCGCTGACGGCTGCGGCGGATACCCCTGTAATTGCACTTGCAGACATACTGTCCGCTAAACCATCAAGCGAACCTACCGTTTACGACGGCGTACTTGACGTTGAGGCGCGAATCGGTAAAATATTCTCAGGTATGACGAATCAAAAAATAAACCATCTCAACCCGGAGATGTCCGCTGGGTTAAAAGCCGTATTCAATATCAATCTCCGGATGATTAACGCTTTGGCGGCGGCAAATCCCACGAATACCAACACCGAGTTTATCCGCCGTTATATAGCGGCCTTAACTGAATTCAACCAGAAACTCGACCTCCTTATCCTGAACGGCGGGGGTACGAACGAAATAAAGGGCATGTTAAAAGTATACGGATCGTTAGCGTTAAACCTTAAAATGATGAAAAACCCGAAAATGGGAGTACCCGCGGGAGGCTGGACTTCATCCCCTCCGTCGGGGTCGCCGCTCTGGTGGCTCATTTTCTCTACCATCGTATTCGGGGTGGGGATAGGGGTATTGGCTCAGCCCCAGCTTGTCGTACGATTTATGACCGTCAAGAGCAACCAGCAATTGAACCGGGCTGTGATGATCGGAGCGGTGTTTATCCTTGTGACTGTGGGTACGGCCTATATCGTCGGCTCGCTTACTAATGTGTACTTCTTCGAGAAATTCGGATCGATCTCGGTAGCGTATGTCGGCGGTAATCATGATCAGGTAATGCCCGCGTTTATCGGGTCGGCGCTTCCCGAATGGTTCGGATATATTTTCATGCTTGTTATCCTTTCCGCAGGAATGTCCACGTTGAGTTCACAGTTCCATACGATCGGAACATCGTTCGGCCGCGACTTTTTCGAGAACGGTGTTATGGCGAACGCAATTGCAAAAGAGGTAAAAAACGAGACGGTAAAGCCGTCTGCGATCAGGACTCTGATAATATTCGGCGCTGCGGCGCTGTTATCCGTTGGGCTTGCGTTCATGATGGCGGAATGGAAGATTCAGACGATGATTATCATCATCGTACTGGTATTTTTATGGCTAATTCTGATATTCTTCACTTTTGTCAGCCGTCAGGATAAACAGGCGGCGAAGATAAAGGGCGGGATTCTCGCGACTCGTATCGGAATACTAGTCGGGATACTCCTGACTGTGGTGCTCGGACTGAGGCTCGAGGAAGGGATTATCGCTCGGGCGACCGCGATATTTTTCGGACTGATGGCGTCGAGTTTCCTCGCTCCGTATACAGCGTCGGTTTTTTGGAAACGTCTCACCCGGAAGGGCGCGATAGCCGGGATCATATCCGGGGTGAACGCGACTGTTTTAGCGTTCGTATTCTTTCATGAGAAGGAGGCCGCCTATTTCGGAATATGTAAGGCGGTATTTGGAAAACCCGTCCTGATCGAGGGAACGTTTGCATCGGTCGACCCGCTTGTTTTCGGTCTTCCGGTATCGATTATTTTTACTGTGCTGATCTCTTTGCTGACAAAGGTGGAAAATCCCAGCACAGTATCGAAGGCATTCGAGGGGATAGGGGCAAAAAAGTAAAAATTACGAGAGATTGATATAGTATTATCTAGGGAAATCGGTACGGAATGAAAAAATAATTCTCTATGGAGGTGGATATGGTATTAGGTATTCCTGATCCGTCTATTTGGATAGCCTATTTGCTGCTTATTGCCCTCACACTGCTGTGTATCGTCTACGGGATCCTCAATTGGAACAAAGAGGGAGAAATCTCGGCAGAGGAAGAGAAAGAAGAGAAGCAGTGGAGTAAGGAAGAAATTGAGCTTGAGGAAGAGGTTGCGGGCGGAGGTGACAAATGAGTATAGTTTGGCTGATTATTATTGTCGTAGTTTATCTTGCTGTAATCGGTTATCTTGGATATGTGGGATTCAAGAAAACGAAAAGCGCCTCGGATTATATGGTAGGCGGACGTAAAATCCATCCGTTTATCATGGCTCTGTCGTACGGCGCGACTTTTATCTCGACCTCGGCGATCATCGGGTTCGGGGGTTTGGCTTCCCGTTTCGGGATGAGCCTGTTATGGCTGACCGTATGTAATATCGGGGTAGGTATTTTTATCGCGTTCGTGGTGTACGGTAAACGTACCCGCAGAATGGGATTGAACCTCGATGCGCATACGTTCCCGGAATTTCTGGGACGCCGGCTGGACTCAAAATTTATTCAATGGTTTGCCGGTCTGATCATATTTATATTCATGCCTCTGTATGCGGCCGCGGTACTGATCGGTGGAGCGCAGGTGCTAACGGTATTGACTAATATTCCCTATGATGTGGGGATCGCGATATTCGGTATTCTTGTCGCGGCATATGTGATGATGGGAGGCCTAAAAGGGGTAATGTATACCGACGCGGTTCAGGCCGTGCTGATGTTCGTGGGAATGATTATCCTGCTTGTCGGGATATACGTCATGCTCGGCGGAATCACTCCCGCGCACCAGAAACTGACCGAACTGAAACCCTCGCTGGTCGGTATCGCCGATACGAAAACGGGTGGGCTATTAAACTCCGGCGGTATACAGTTGACCAAAATGGAAGTCAAAGATAATGTTACTAATACCGTTTCGGTGGCCGATGTCTACGGCGGTATGCTGGATGTCGAAGCCCGTTTAGGCAAACTTTATACTAAGATGACCAATGCAAAGGTAAATCAGCTGTCGCCCGAATTGCTGGGCGAACTGAAACTGCTCGCCGATAACAACGCGAAAATATATGCATCGTTCAGCGGAATTGCCCCGACAAACGGGAATGTCCAGCTTGTGAAGCGTTACGGTGAAACCCTGGCCGCGTTTAACCTCAAGCTCAATCAATTAATGTCGGGCGGCGGAGGAACAAACGATATAAAAGGTTTAATACAGGACTACGGTACAATAGTTTATAACCTTAAAATGGTAAAGATCGGTAAAATGGGCGTTCCCGCCGGGGGATGGACAGCGTCTCCGCCCTCAGGCTCGCCGTTATGGTGGGTAATATTCTCCACTATCGTACTCGGTGTGGGTATCGGCGTATTGGCACAGCCTCAACTGGTCGTACGTTTTATGACTGTGAAGAGCAACCAGCAATTAAACCGCGCTATCCTGATCGGGGGAATTTTCATCCTCGTGACTGTGGGTACCGCGTTTATCGTGGGCGCGTTATCGAACGTCTACTTCTTCGAGAAATTCGGGTCGGTATCGGTCGCATTAGCCGGCGGGAACCATGACCAGGTTATCCCGAAATTTATCGCCACGGCGCTCCCCGAATGGTTCGGGTATCTCTTCATGCTGGTTATTTTATCGGCGGGTATGTCCACCCTTAGCTCGCAGTTCCATACTATCGGGACATCGTTCGGCCGCGACTTTTTCGAGAACGGCATCATGGCGAATGCAAAAGAAAAAGAAGCTAAAAAGGAGACAGGTAAGCCTACGACATTGCGGACTGTGATTATTTTTGCGTTAGCCGCGATTGCTTCGGTCGGCATTGCGTTAATGATGAACAGCGCAAAAATGCAGGTACTGACTATTATTCTGGTACTTGTATTCGCATGGCTCATCCTGATATTCCTGACATTTTACTCGAAGAAGGACCAGTCTGCAAAGGGTTCCGGAGGAGTCCTCGCGACGCGCATCGGAATACTTGTGGGGATTCTCCTCACTATTGTTCTGGGATTGAAGCTTGAGGACGGAATTATCGCCCGCGCGACTGCCATATTCTTCGGACTGATGGCGTCGAGCTTCCTCGCGCCATATACCGCGTCGTTATTCTGGAAAAAGTTGACCCGGAAGGGCGCTATTGCCGGAATTATCGCAGGCGTATCCGGTTCGGCGATCGCGTTCCTGTTCTTCCATGCAAAAGAAGCCGCATACTTCGGGGTATGTCAGGCAATTTTCGGAAAGCCGTTCCTGATAGCGGAACCTTTCGCATCGGTCGACCCTCTGGTGCTTGCGCTGCCTGTTTCGATTATTTTCACAATAGTCGTTTCTCTGCTGACAAAGGTTGAAAATCCAAAGACAGTAGATGCAGCGTTTAAAGGAATAGGAAAAAATTAACACATATGGGGCCGCGGAAAGCGGCCCCGTTTTTTTTTACATTAAAATATGATTACATATCTTGACAAAAATCAAAATGTTGATTAAATTATTTCCTATTGACAAAATCAGAAATAGGAGGATAGAATATGAAGGAAATGACAAAAAAATCGTTGGGAGAAGCGTTCGCCGGGGAATCGATGGCGCATATGAAATACTTGAACTTCAGCGATACCGCGAAGAAAGAAGGGTTTGCCAATGTCGCCCGGTTATTTCAGGCGATTGCCTACGCTGAACAGGTACATGCATCCAATCACGCGAGGAATCTTGGCTATATTAATAAAACTGTTGAGAACCTCGAAACGGCGATGGGAGGAGAGAACTTTGAAGTGGAGGAAATGTACCCTGCATATGACGCAATAGCAAAGCTCCAAAGAGAGGACGGCGCGATTAAATCGATTCACTATGCGATCGAGGCCGAGAAAATCCATTACGACTACTATAAGAAAGCAAAGTCCCATGTTGAAAAAGGAAAGGATTGGGAGATAGGGAAAATCTATATCTGCCCGGTTTGCGGGTACACTCATATCGGGGAAGACTTGCCCGACGAGTGCCCTGTCTGTAAGGTAAAGAAAGAGAAGTTTTTAGCGTTTTAAGGAGGCTATCATGAAAATTGGAGAATTAGTTCAGTCGGCTGATTGGAAGACGGAAAAGCATATTCCCGCTATCGAAGCGCCGAAATCGGTCAAAAAAGGGGAGAAAGTAAAAGTCCGCGTGGTAACCGGAGCAGAGATTGCGCATCCGAACACTACCGCGCATCATATCTCGTACATTGAGGTTTTCTTCAAGGGGAGCGACGATAAGTTTCCCTATCTCTTAGGTAAGTTCGATTTCGCCGCGCACGGCGCATCCGCGAACGGAGCCGATACCAGCACTGTTTATACCGAGCCGGATGTATCCCTCGTATTCAAAACGGAAAAATCAGGGACTATTTTTGCAGTCTCGTACTGCAATGTACACGGTCTCTGGGAGAATTCATGGGATATTACCGCTGAATGAAAACCGTATATCAGAGAGAAAAGCCCCTCTTACGGCGTGTTGACGAATTGTTTTTATCATTGCGATACCGCGTTGCACCGGCTTTTTGAAGCGCGGCAGAAGCATGCCGTCTAAGGAATTAAACAGACTGCTTCGCCGCGCTGCGTCTCGCAGTGACAAGAAGATAAGTGTTTTTCATGTTCGTCATCAAGCCCTCCGGAGGGGCGTTTTTTATGGGGATTTAGCGGATTCCGACAGGCGTGTGCTAATTTTCCCGTAGCGCAGCAGGAAGTCCTGCAATTCCTGATTTGAGAGCGATCCCGCAATCTTCGGCGCCATCGACTGTAAATTTGTGATAGTCAGAAGCATTTTATTCAATCTATTCTGATCGGCTGAATTTGTCACGGTTAGCGCGAGTGTCAGGTACTCGTTGATCGCGGTCTCATACTCGCCGAGAAATACCTGCCAATTCTTCGGCGGTAAGGATTCCGCGCCGGAGCCTTTATTATCGCATCCCGATAGAGAAAGAACGGTCATCAGCAGGGGAAGGAGTATTAAAAGCGAAGATACCCGGAATCGTAGTTTCACGAGTTATCCCTCCTGAAGTCCCAGCGACCCTAGAAAATCTTTCTTGAGCGTCTCATGCTCCGCATCGGTACGGGCTTTCACATCGGAAAGCGGCTCCGTGCCGGATTTGCCGTATGTGGTGAAATAGAACTTGATTTTAGGTTCTGTCCCCGACGGGCGCGCGACCACTTTCGCTTTATCCGATAAATGAAGCAGGATAACGTTGGATTTAGGCAGTTCGATCGGTGCCGATTTATTTGTTTTCAGGTCGATAAGCGTACTGTTCTGGACGTCGGTAACTGTAAGAACGTCGTAATTCCCGACCTTTTTCGGGGTTTCCGCCCGCAGTGTACGCATCAGGCCGGCGATTTTTTCGGCGCCGTCCATTCCTTTCATCATGATCGATACCTGCGATTCACGGTAGTATCCGTATTCCTTATAAATATTATCGAGGACTTCGGCGACCGATAAACCCTTCGACCCGTAATAAGCCGTCATCTCGGAGAACAGGCAGGCCGCGTTGACTGCGTCCTTATCCCGTACGAACTCCGCCGCGTTATACCCGTGACTCTCCTCGCATCCAAAAATGAATGATTCGCCCGTCTTCTCGAAACCGCGCGTTATCAGCCCGATCCATTTGAACCCCGTCAGGGTGGAGTAGGTCTTGACCCCGTTCGATTCGGCGATCTCGAAGATTAGGTCGGTGGTCACGATAGTGGAGACCATCCGGGGATTGGGGGGCAGTTTACCGGTATTTTTCAGTTCCGAGGTGATATAATATACAAGCAAAGTGGCGATCTGGTTGCCGTTAAGAAGCAGGTAGTCGCCGTCCCTCTTACGGAGCACGGCCCCGATGCGGTCGGCGTCGGGATCGGTCGCTATAAACACGTCTGCTGAATTTTTCTTTGCATATTCGATCCCCATCTTCATTGCGGAGAATTCCTCCGGGTTGGGCTTAGGTGTAGTGGGAAAGTCTCCGTTGGGAACGGACTGTTCCTCGACCAGCAAAATATCCTTAAATCCGAACTCCCTCAGCGCTGCAGGCACCATTTTATACCCCGTGCCGTAAAGCGGGGAATAACAAATTTTTACAGGCGCGGCGGGGATTGCCTCGGGATGTATGGAAAGAGCCTTTGTTCTGGCATAGAATACAGGGTCAACCTCGGCGTCGATCACCCTGAATAGCGGCGAGGATTTTACCTTGTCGAACGGAGTCACTTTAACCATCGACAGATCCGAGATGTTTTTTACTTCGCCGATAATCGCGGTATCGTGAGGGGGCGTAACCTGCGCGCCGTCCTCCCAGAAAACCTTATACCCGTTATATTCCTGCGGGTTATGCGAGGCGGTGATCATGATGCCGCAGACGGCGGAAAGATGGCGGATAGCGAACGAGACGGTCGGGGTAGGATGGATATCGTCGTAATAGAAAACTTTTATTCCGTTGGCGATAAACACCCCGGCGGCGGCTTCAGCGAAACGGTCGGACTGGTGACGCGAATCGCGCCCGATCACAACACCCATCGAGGCCCCGTTATTACTCAGTATATAATTCGCAAGGCCCTGTGTGACCTTGCGGACATTGTAAATATTCATACGGTTCGTGCCGGCGCCGAGCACGCCGCGCAGACCGCCCGTCCCGAACTCGAGGTCGCGGTAGAAACGGTCCGTCAATTCCTTTTCGTTATTTGCGGCGACCAATGCGTTTATCTCAGCGATCGTGTCCGTGTCGTAGGGCGGCGACGTCCATTCGCGGATATGTTTCTCGATTGATTCGTTCATTATTTTGCCTCCGATAGTGGAATTGAGATAATATTTTATCATATCCGGGATAAAATATCGAGGATTGGAATATTTAAAAATTTACTTGAAATATGCACAAATGAGGGTAAATTAATATTAGGGGTTGAACGGGTGCGAAGAGGAGGAAAAAATGAGCCTGAAAAAAGCGCCGAATGTCCTGAGCGTATTATTGGTCATAGCCGCTACCGTTCTGACCTTAATGCTGTATGGAATACTTTTAGGAAATCTGTTTAACGGATTTTCCGACGATTTGAAAAGTAATGGAAATTCCAAACCGCAGAACAGCAGCACATCGCTGATATTCTCAAACGAAACATCCGGGTATCTGAATATCAGATTAGCGCGAAACGATTAGAGCGCCATAGAATAGATCATATTCGCTAAACGTATCAGCATATCCAGACTGAATGCGGTTACGATAAACGATACCAGATAGAACGATACCGCCTGGAAAATATCCCGTAGCGATACGGGACGCTGGTTCCGGAACGCAAATCCCGCCGATGAGGAAAATATCAACAGCACCACAAGTATAATGTAGTACGAGATTTTATTGAATATAAGATTTCCGACCTGAAAGAAATTATACTTCGATTCGAAGACATAATCGCTGTTCAGGATTATATCGAGCATGCTGATTTCTTTTACCGGATTGGAAAGATTGTAAACGGCATTGATGTTATAGATAATCGGGACGCTCTTTGAATCCGCCATTTTCATATCTTTGGAGATACTTCCTCCCTTGTACTCGATAAATTTTGAGTTGAGGAGTAAAATCTTGCCGTCGGAATATTTCCCGTATCCGGCATTGATAATATAATCCAGTTTATTATTCTTATCGAAGCCCATGAAACGGACGCCTTCCATATAAAAATACGGCCCGACTTTATAGATTCTGTCAAACGTCACCGCGACACGTCCCATCATGAAGGCGACATTCCCTTTTGAGAGGAAATATTTCAGGTTCTTCAGTTCACTGTATTCGAATTTATCATAGGTAATCCCTTTGAGTGAAGGGGGATTCTTCTCCTTTAATTGAGCGAGGTGGGTTTGCATAGCAGCGGTATCATTGAGATAAGGAAGAAGCATTTCATTGATTGCAAATGCACCCGCGGCGGTAAAAATCACATAGAAGAAAAAAGAGAACAGGAAGCCCAACTTTTCGCCCTGCGTATTCTGTCCGGTGCCGCGGAAAACGAGGCTCCAGATAATACTGAGCGGGGTGATCAACGGCAGAAAACGTACGATATCGAGCATTATCGTATAGAAAAGCCATGTCTGATCGACCTTATCCACCCTAAGATGATAGATAAGAGATGCTAAAAAAGTGAATACTAAAAGTCCCGTGAGGAATAGCAGGAATTTGGGTACTTTTTTCATTACATGGCTCCTTTAGACCGTTTCATCAGAATATCCTTCAACTGGAGTAATCCGAAACCGATTAATCCCGCGAAAATGCCAACAAACAGGCTCGGCAGGAACAGACTTCCGAACGGGCTTTTTATTCCTAACTTAATAACCTCGACCAGACTGAGGAAGTAGGGCAGCGAATAATAGAACAGAAACGACACTACCACAAGGGCGCAGGTTGAAAGTATATAAATCTGTTTCTCGTTCATGAAAAAGCTGATACTCCCGACAATCCCGAAGAATCCCACACTGAGAAGAATAATGGCTATGATCGAGACGAATAAGCCTGTCGAGAAAAACGCGGTTTTGAATATATGACGGATACGCTGGATAGTATCGAGATAACTGTTGATCAAGAATGAAGAAATTCCCGATTCCGGCAAACGCACTATCGGTTCGTTTATAGGGATCGAAAAATGACTGTTCTTATTATATACTCCTCCTGCGCCGATCGCTTTCGAGGAATCCAGTATGATACGGTCTTCCTGAATCTTGCCGCTGCTGATGAAGTAGGTGTTTTTATAAAAGAGCAGACCTTCTCTAATTTTTGTATCGAGCATATTGATCACATAGATATTATACTGATTGACGGGATTAATATGGTTTTGATGAATCGTACTGGGGATTGTTATGCTCTTGGGGGGAACGGGTTTCTGAAAACTGACATCCACTACAAAAAACACGATTAATAATACAGCGTTTAATCCGCCGATAATCGGGATAATCCGGTAGAGGAGGAGTTTATCAAACGTGATGCTGAACCCGAAAAACAGCACTGTAGACGCCACCTGAAGAAACGGCAGCGAGAAGAAAAGGACGGTCAGGTAATTCAGGATAGACGCAGTGATAAAATTAGGATTACCCGCATACTTTTCAAATGTCATCACTTCCAGAAAGTAGAGCAGAAGAATAACGACTACAAAAATGAGAACCTTCAGAAAAGTGAACAGATATTTTTTCATAGAAATCAGGTAAATCAAATCACGCCTCCAGTGCCCCGGACGGTTATATTATCTTAATTATCGGCACTAAAATGAGAAAATATTTAGTATATGTACTAATAAATTAAAAGAATTATTGAACTATTACAAAATGCGGGTAAAAATAAATAAAAATATCGTTAATTTTCAAGAAAAGTATTGACCAAAAATAATTTTACGTTAAAATAAATCGTACAAGAGAAAGTATTTGCGAAACACTTCATATGCAAAAAACTTTAGGAGGCTATAGATGGCTGAGGTATTTCTCAGGAACGTCAGCAAGGTTTACGAAGGGAACGTGGTAGCGGTCCAGGACGTAAACCTTGAAATTAAGGACAAGGAGTTCGTCGTACTCGTCGGACCGTCCGGATGCGGGAAGTCGACGACTTTACGCATGGTGGCGGGACTCGAAGAGATTACCGACGGTGAAATCACGATTGACGGGACGATTGTGAACAACAAACCCCCGAAAGACCGCGATATCGCGATGGTATTCCAGAACTACGCTCTTTATCCTCATATGACGGTGGAAGAGAACATGGCGTTCGGTCTGAAACTGCGCAACTATCCCACAGAAGAAATCAAGAAACGTGTGAACGAAGCGGCGGAAATTCTCGGTCTGAAGGAATACCTTCAGAGAAAACCGAAAGCACTGTCAGGCGGACAGCGTCAACGTGTAGCTGTAGGACGTTCGATCGTACGTAAACCTAAGGTGTTCCTGTTTGACGAACCGTTGTCGAACCTGGATGCGAAACTCCGTGTACAGATGCGCGCCGAACTGATTAAGATTCATGCACGTCTTAAAGTTACCACCATTTATGTTACTCACGATCAGCTCGAGGCTATGACCATGGGCGATAAGATCGTTGTTATGAACAACAAACTGATCCAGCAGGTTGGAAGCCCCATCGAAGTCTACCGGAAACCGATCAATAAGTTTGTCGCCGGTTTTATCGGGACTCCTCCCATGAACTTTATCGACTGCGAAGTCAAGGAATCCGGCGGAAATGTTATGCTCGATATGGGCGATTTCCAGCTTAAGCTTCCCTCCGAGTTCGCGGAAAAAGCGAGACCCCAGATCGGCAAACATGCGACATTCGGTATCCGCCCCGAGGATATTTACGATCCGTCGATGTACAGCGATCAGGTTGACGGCAACAAGGCTATTGCCAATGTCGAAATCGTCGAACATCTCGGTTCGGAAGAACAGGTCTACTTTACCACCGCGAATCATCCGTATGTCGCAAAGTTCGATCCTTCAGTGGTCGTGCATATCGGCGATACCAACAGGGAAACCATCTTCGATATGAAGAAATCTCACCTGTTCGATATTGAAACGGAAATGGCAATCTTTTAATTAACCGGGGGGAAGTTCGCTTCCCCCCTTTTTTTATTTTTGGAGGCATTGTGAGATTATTAGGAATCATGGTTACTCTTTTAATGATAATCAGCTGTACAAAAACGGAACTTGACCGCGCGATTGAGGCGAAAGATATTGAGAAAGTGAAGGCGATGTTAATGACCAATACCGGGGTGAATACCGCGAATATGGGGCTGGATTCTCTGATGCATCTAGCGGTGAAAACTGAAAACACCGAGATAGCGGAATTTTTTATCGATATGGGTGCGGACGTAAAAGTTAAGGAGTATGTTAACAGCAACGACTATAATATATCTGTCCTGCACACGGCGTGCCTGAAAGACGACTTGGATACGGTAAAAATGCTGGTCGAGAACGGCGCGGAGGTCGACGCGATAGACGGGAAGGGGCGTACCCCGCTTTTCATCGCCTGTGCGGCGGGAAACGTGGGAATCGTGAAGTACCTTTTCGAGAACGGCGCGTCGATTACCTATCGCGAACCAAATAAAGGCGCTTATCCGATACACGAGGCGTGCTATTGGGATAACTCCGAAGTGGTCAGCTACCTGCTCGGAGTCGGTATCAATAAAAATCTCAAGGACTTTGCGGGGCAGACCCCGTTTAAATACGCTGTCCGGGGTGAGAATCTGGATATAATCAAAATAATTGTCGGGAGCGGCGCGGAGATCGATAATAAGGGACTCGACGGCCAGAGTGTTTTTCACGGGATCGAAGATATCGAGATTGTGAAATATCTGGTTTCGATAGGGCTTGATCCGTGGATGAAGAATAAAAACGGATTTACACCGCTCGATATCGCTGTCAATGCGGGCAACGATGATGTTGCGGAGTACCTGAAAAGCATAAAGCCCGGCAGTATGGTGAAATAAGTATAATTCTTTTAGATAGTTGAAATAATGGTGAAAATACTTTATAATATTTATAATAAAAGTATTGATTTTTATTTGGAACATATTATAATAATTGTGAATTATTTTGGGGATGGGGATGCCGATAGATTTCACTAAAAAGGGGTTGATCGTTTACATAACCGCGGGTTATCCCGATATGGAATTCACACTGGATGCGATACTGGCCTTGCAGAGCTGCGGGGTTTCCGCCATCGAGTTGGGGATTCCGTATTCGGATCCTGTCGCAGACGGCCCGGTTATCGCTATGGCTTCTATGCTGTCGCTTCAGCGCGGTACGAATCTGGATAAGATATTCCAGGCGCTTTCGGCGATAAAAAACGATATTCGTATCCCGGTATACCTGATGAGCTACTTTTCGCCTCTTTATACCTACGGTATCGATAAGATGATCGATAAGAGTAAAGATGCCGGGATAGAAGGCGTGGTTTTTCCCGATCTGACTATCGAAGAAGGCGGGCAGGTTTTTAGCGAATTAAAAAAGAATTCATTGGATCCTATCCTGCTGGCTTTCCCGAATTCCGGAGAAGAACGGATTCGCAGGATTGCCGCAAATTCCGGAAGCTTTGTATACTATGTAAATTTATTCGGTACCACGGGGGTGCGCGACCGGATACCCGAGGATTCGCTCGCGAAGCTGGCATCGGTCAAGTCTATCGCGGGTAAGCCCGTGTATGCCGGATTCGGCATCAGTACGAGGGAGATGTTCCTCAAGCTGTGCGAGCATGCCGACGGCGGAATTGTCGGTTCGGCTGTAATGAAGCGGATTCTCGATAAGGCCGACGACAGGAAACAGGCGTTGAACGATGCGGCGGTTTTTGTGAACGGGTTACTCGGCAAATGATGAAGTTTATCAGCCTATCGAGCGGCAGTAAGCAGAACTGCTTTTATATCGAGAGCGAGGGGTCGTCGCTGCTGATCGACGCGGGAATCTCTTACACGATGCTGCGAAATTTTCTCGGCGAAATAGGGCGCGACCCGCGCGATATCGGGACGATCCTGATCACACATGAGCACAGCGATCATGTTCGGGGTTTGCGGAGTATATTACGGAATTTGAAGATACCCGTATTCATAAATAAAAAGAGCTGGATGAAATTAGGATTGAACGAGGGGATGTTTTATCCTCTTGAAGAGGGAAAGGTACTGAAGTGGAACGATCTCAGGATAATGCCGTTCGAGGTTCCGCACGACGCGGCGAACACGTTCGGATTTATTATCCGCAGGGAGAACCGGGGGATTTTCTTCGCAAGCGACATGGGTTCGTATAATCCGTCGATTGCCGCGCTCGCGAAGGAAGCGAATCTCATCGCGGTCGAGTCCAATTACGACCCGGACATGCTTTCCCAATCGGTTTATCCGAAATTTCTGCGCGACAGGATTGCTCATTCGCACGGGCATCTATCCAATCCTGATGCGTCGCGTTTTATACGTGAGACTGCAGGGATGTTTACCGAGCAGGTGTGTTTCCTGCATATGAGCGAAAATAATAACCGGCTCGATATTATTCAGAGCGGCATCGAGGAAAACCTCGCCCCGTTTTACAGGGATTTACAGTTTCATATCGCGGTGCGGGAAAATCCGATCCCCGCGATTGAGATATAGTTTAATGATATAGCCCGAATTCCGATAAATATAAAAAAGATTCGGGAGAAAAAATGAAGAAATTTATCGCGTTTCTCATATTTTTTACGGTAATTGGCAGCTTGTACGGCTTAAACGGCGTAAAAGTCGAACTCCAGTTTTTCACCCAGACGTACCGTTTGAACGATCCCATCCCGGTGATGGTGAACGTAGTCAATACATCGAAAGAAAAGTTTCAGTTCGACGTCTCGTCTCTGATCTACGAGACATTCTTTTTCGAGGTAAAGACGCCGAAGAACGAGAATATTGTCATCAACGATCTTTTCCATATCGAGATGAAAAACAATTTCTCGTCCAGCGAGGATTACCGGAAAATTACGCTGAATAGCGGGGAATCCTTCTCAAAGACCATCGATATCAATCAATGGTACCAGATTAAGGATTCGGGATATTACTTCATCAAAGGTGTTTTTTACCCGAACCCGGACGATAAGAGTAAGAAACTGGAATCGGTATATTATAAGATATTAGTAAAACCGCCGCTGATGATAGAGGCGGATTTGATCAAAGAGGAACAGGCGAAGACCGCCAAACTCAATCAGGTTAAACTGCTGCCGCCGTATGAAGTTGTCGCGGATATGATAGACGCGAAGATGAAAAAGGACTGGGACCGTTTCCTGGTTCATATTGACGCGGAACGATTGATAAACTCGTTCGATAATTACGCGTTGGAGTATAAGAACGCCAAGTCCGGGCAGTACGCGCTGGAAGTCCTCGAGAGGTTCAGGCAGTACCTGACGGTTTACTGGCAGGATATAGTTGAAAGCTACACGATTAATAAAAGTACCATAGAGGGCGATAAGGCGCAGGTTGTGTGCGATATCAGGTATCTCCTGCGGAATGTTTCCTACGTTTTCCGTTATACGTTCGTACTGTATAAGAATCATAACGGGGAATGGCTGGTCGAAGATTACATCGTCCATACGGTAAAGTAGGCGGGACATGCGGATATACCGGATATCCCGGGAGAAAAAGAGTCTGAGCGATGCGGTTGCTTCGGTCGGATGCGACACGGCGGCTTTGCCGGTATTTGCGAAAAAGACGGAGATTATCCCGATTATGGCGCGCGGTATTAAGCAGTCCGTGGCGGTCATTATCAAGCAGGAAATGATTTCCTCGAAGGGGGACGCGGTCATTCACCGCGAGGCGATTACCGCTGGGGTGGAAAAGTCCGACGTAATCCTTCTCGGAACAGTCTCGGTTTACGAGGATTTTATTCGGAAGGCCCGCGCGCAGGGGTATCCCACGCTGACGGGATTGGCGGACGAGATTGAAAGAATTACCGCCCGCGAATTTGACACCGGTAAAACATTGCAGTTCCGGGGAAAGACCCTGACGATGGATAAACCCCGGATAATGGGGATAGTAAATATAACGCCGGATTCGTTTTACGACGGCGGGCGTTATAACGGTACCGTCGAGGCGATTGAGCGCTGCAGGGAGATGATCAAGCAGGGCGCCGACATCGTCGATATCGGGGGTGAGTCGACCCGTCCCGGTTCGGAACCGGTTTCGGTCGAACACGAGCTTGACAGGGTTATCCCGGTGATCGAGCTTGCCGCGAAGGAATTCGATACGATCATATCGGTCGATACCTATAAATCGCAGGTCGCGGAAGCAGCGTTGAAAGCGGGCGCGCATATAATAAACGATATCAGCGGGCTGGGGTTCGACAATGCGATGCCGGAGGTAATCGCCCGTTATCATGCCGGAGCTGTGATTATGCATATCAAGGGCACGCCCAAGGATATGCAGAAAGACCCGGAATACGAAGATGTTATCGGGGAGATGAACGAGTACTTCGCGGAACGTATCGCGCTTGCAATGAAGCACGGTATTCCCGAGAACGGGCTGATGATCGATCCGGGTATCGGATTCGGAAAGAAGCTCGAGCATAATATCGCTATTATAGCGAATCTCGAAGCGTTTAAAATACACAGCCTTCCCATAGCGGCGGGAGTATCGCGGAAATCTATGGTGGGGATGCTGTTAGACCGCGACCCGGAGCAGAGGTTATGGGGAACGCTGGGAATTCATAGTTTAGCGTATCATAATGGTGCGAATATAATAAGAGTGCACGATGTTCGGGAACATTACGATATGTTAAATATACTTAATAATATGAAGATTTATAGTTGATTTATTTATATTTTTAATGTATAATCCGATAATATATGGGGTGCTGATAATTTACGAGGGGATAAGGAATGAGGGATTATAAGAATTTCGCTAAGCGGCTGAATACGCTCAAGAAAGAAATTGAAACTTCGTTAGAGCGTGTTCAGAACAAACAGAAGCCTGCAGATTTTAAAATAAACAAGAAAAACTATCAGGTATTCGCGAGCAGAAAGAATAAAACTAAAATATCCCTTTTCGATAAAATAAAAAATGCGCTTACCTTCTCAGCAGTTAAGAATTTCTGCGAGAAGAACATGAAGATCTGTCTTCCTAAGATCGATTTTTCCCATATCCGTATTCCCGACGTGCATATCGCACGAAAAGCAGTATTACCCTCCGTTGCCACAGTTCTGCTGTTTTTAATTTTCCTAGGATTCCGTTCCCTGATTTTTAGCGCCGCCCCGAATACTGTCGCATCCGCGGTTGAAAGCGTATCGTTCATAGGCGATTTGAAGATCAAGGAAGAATTTAAAAGCATGAACAACACCATGGCGGTAGGCGGAAACGATATCAGCGCATACAATAAAGAAGACCCGGAACTTAGGTTCTTTTTCTATAAGGTGAAACAGGGCGAATCCATTTCATCGATCGCAAAGAAGCTCGGCGTATCGAGCGACACAATCGTAAGCCTGAACAGTATGGGCAGCGCCCATAATATCAGCGTCGGCAACCGTATCCTTGTCCCGAATATGAAGGGGATACTCTATACGGTAAAGTCCGGCGACACATGCGAAAAAATAGCCAAGACATACAAGATAAAAACGGAAGATATTATTACGGCGAACGACCTTGAAGGGAAAACTATCCAGAAGGGTGATGTTATGTTCCTGCCGGGCGCTTCGCTGACGGAATTGGAAAAAGCCAAGATATTCGGATATCTTTTCATTAAACCTCTTAACGGCCGGTTTACTTCGCCCTTCGGCATCCGCAAAGATCCGTTTACCGGTAAGCCTAAGTTCCACGCCGGTATCGATATTGCGGCTCCGTACGGAACACCGATCAAGGCCGCAAAAGACGGAAAGGTCACTTATGCCGGATGGAAGAGCGGCTACGGCAATGTCGTGATTATCGAGCACCAGTTCGGATATACCACGCTTTACGGACACATGTCCAAGATACTGGTCAGTGTGGGCCAGTATGTTAAGGGCGGGCAATACATTGGAAAAGTCGGAAGCACCGGAAAATCTACAGGTCCGCATTGTCATTTCGAGGTACATAAATTCGGAATGCCCACCGACCCGTTGACCCATCAGGGCTTAAAGAAAGCACCCGGAAAATGGTACTAATAAAAAGAGGGATAGGCGACTATCCCTCAATTTTTTATACGGAAATTCTATGAATCGAGTCTTATACTCTCTTATCAAATCCTATCTCAATGATGAAGATAAGTATGTCTCGGGCGAAGCGATCGGAGACGAACTCTCTGTGACCCGCGCCGCGGTATGGAAACAGGTGGAGGGATTGAAGGCAAAGGGGTACGGGATAGACGCCTCGCCGAAAAAGGGGCACCGTATAACCGCGCTTCCAGAGAAGACTATTATCCCGGAACTGATAACTCTTTTTATGGAAGAAATCCTTCACGGAAAAAGTATCCCTGAGATCATCTACCGTGAGGAAATCGGCTCGACAAACACCTACGCAAAGGAACGTCTGCTGCGTGACGGAAAAAGTGAATTCATCGTGATAACCGATCATCAGGTTAAGGGGCGGGGACGCCTTGAACGGGTATGGAATAATGAAAAGGGAGAGGATATCGCTCTGACCATCGTTTCCGCGCCGATGATACCCTCAGCGATGTTTTACCGTTTCACAATGAACTCGTCGCTTGCAGTGTATCATGCAATATCAAAAAGTATTACGGGTGTGAATATAAAATGGCCGAACGATCTGTATGTCGGGAAAAGGAAGATATGCGGCATACTTTCCGAGATGGTTACCGAAGAAAACCTGATCAGGAACATGATCATAGGTATCGGCATCAACGTGAATTCTATCCGCGATGAAGAAAAATCTGTATCTATGCGCTCGATAGCCGGGCGGAAGTTCGACAGGAATAGGATTGCGGCCGAGATAATTGCCGGATATCTGACGTATAACGAATTACTGAAAACCGATGCGTTTGCGGAAATTTATTCGGATTGGAAAGAGCATCTCGCGTGGCTGGGAACCGAAGTGAGCATCGATACCGGAAATGAAACGATTCGGGGCATCCTGAGGGACGTATCTCCGGAGGGGGTGGTAACTTTGGAAATAGACGGGGCGCCCCGTACATTTTATTCCGGGGACCTGATGGGGACTACTTCAGGTCGCTGATGGAATACCCGCCTGAAAAAGTAATCTTGTAGTACATTTTATTTTTAGTCATAATCACGAAATCCGCGCCGATACGCACCACCCGTTCGCCTAAAACCTCATCCCCCTCTTTTACTGTGTAGCTTTTCCCGGAACTCTGCTGATATGCGGAGGCGTCCCATTTGTAGGAATAAGGCGCGGAATTTTCAGACGAGCCGTAGTGAGATGATTCCTCAAGAGTCGCAACATATTTATCGTTGATCTGCGATATTCCCTTCAGCTTGAAGCGCGAAATAAAATTATTCTGTACCGTACCCTGCTGAGGGGGATAACCGGGAGGCGTGATTCCGGCTTGGGATTTGACTGCGCCGGGCTTGGCGCTCTCTTTTGAAGACGCTGCCTTATTATCGAAACCGATACCCTTCGGTATACCGCCGGGGAGAGTAAACGGATCCCTAAGAGAATGGAAATTTATATGCCCCAGCGATTCTTTTTTGTACGACGATGAATCTATCGGAGTGATCGAGACATTCGCCGATTCCGGGGAAATAATTGCCTGGCTGACCGAACTGATATTCGGTACGATGAAAATGATCCATACGATTATGTTGACTAAGAACAGGACGATAGTCAGTAATCGTTTCTGCTTCTCATCCATATCATTCCTCTATGATTTTTTTAAAAACCCGCACTTCAAGCGTCGTGTTCAGATTGTTATTCGCATAATCCATTTCAGTCTTGGATATCTGGATCGGGAACCCCGACATTTCAAGCGCATCGATAAAGTTGGCGATGTTCGGGAACGAGGATACGGCTGTCAGAGCAAGCTCGGTGACCTCGTATTCCTGCTCGACCCGTACGCCCTTATTATTAATATTCAATTTTTGTATGCCGGTCATTTCGGCTATTTTTGGTAATGTCGCGATAAATTCAGAGGAACTCTTTTTTACATAACCGCTCTGCCCAAGGCTATCATACTCGATCTGAAGGCTCTGGAGAGATTTCTCGTAGTAATTCTTGTTCTCGACATCATTGATAATTACCTGAAGCTCCATCAGCTCTGTGTTGACGGTCTGGTAATTGATGAAATTATAAATAAAAAACACAAGCCAAACCGAAGAAAGCAATATGATAATAAACGGAATATTTATTCGTTTCATGGATGTGCTCCGAATGTGATTACGAACTTTATCAACGTATTGCTTTTTGTTTTGATCAGGTCAGCGGATTTCAGAACCACTTTTTGAACCACATGCGAATTAACCAGCGCGAAAATAAAGTTTTCCAATCCCTCGCTGGTTAAAGAATACCCGGAAATTTCCCCGGTGTTATTCTGCATGGAAAGCTTTTTCATCCAAACCTCGCCGGGAATTTTCCGGCAAAACTCGTGAAGTACGACCTTGAGGGAAGAGGATACGATTCCCGTAGACTTGATCGTGTTGATCTTTCGAACCAGATCGGCATGTTTATCCTTCATCATCTTCAGTTCCTGGACATCCTTCAGTTTCTCCGCCATCTCGCGTACCTGAGGGTCGGGAATCTCGTTGATCGGTATGGTCGATTCCTTTGCGATCTTAATGAGATTAAAACTCTGCTGCGAAATTATCATCGCGGGAAAAAGCGCGATCGAGAAAAAATCGAGTACAAGGAAAATAAGAAAGGCGATACGAAGCGCGACATCCCTGATATGCATATTCCGAATATTCTGGTTACTGATCTGAAGGTTGAGGTAGCTCTGGTTCGCAAATCCGATGAGGTCATAGATGGATTTATCGTAGGTCGCCTTATCGAAGATCGAAAGGAAATCGTCGTGTGTCGCGGGAAGGGTGAGGATATTCAACGAATCGAAAAGCGATTCGCTGATATCGGCGCTCACCATTTCATGTTTGGATATGACAATGATGCGCTCGAGAAACGCGATACGCTTTTTAATAAACGAAGCATAGTATTCGACAATATTCCTGAGAGTGATTTGGTTGATATTCTGGAAGTCGCCGATATAATGCGCGAAGTTAATGATTTTGTTTTTTAAAATAATGAGCAGTTCTATGGAATGGTCGCAAATATATACATACCCGACCGCATTCTCGCTGCCGCCGAGTTTAATTGCGCTCAGAATATTAATCGGGAGATAGGAGATATCTTCCACAATGATTCCGAGTCCGCGGAACGTAGTAAGATATTTTTCTATTTCGTCCTTTTTCGCGATTACTGCCATGATATTCCAGACTTTTTTTCCGTCCTCCATCACCTCGGAGATTGTCTTATACGAGAAATAGGCCTCCTCCAAGGGTAGGGGAATATTGCGTTCGATCTCCCAAAGAACTGCGGATTCTATCTTGCTCTTCGGTATGCCGGGGAACGAGAAGAATAACGGGATGATCGAGGTGCTGGAAAGGGTCAGATTGATTCTGCGGATTTTATGCGTCGTATTCTTTTCGAGGAATCTCTCGATGATAAACGAAAATTGATCGACATCGTACACTTTTTCGCTTTTTATCGAAATGATACGGAAGTAGACAAGAAATTTAACCGCTTCGATAATGCGGATTTCTTCGTTACCGATATCGATAATAACTTTCAGAATGCCCAGGTATTCTAAAACCATCCGAATTAGCTTACTCAGCATAAGATTTCCTACAGTTTCTTTTTATATCCTAATACAAATAATCGAATAATCTTTCCATATTCGAACTCGATGGTAAGCCGGAAACCTTTTTTCCCGCCGGATGCGACAACCTCGCCTTTTATGCTTTTCGCGCTGTCGATTTTAAAGAGTCGGGTATTCATCAGCTTACCGTCGTTATAATCCGCGTAAAACACGACCTTTTCCTTCAGTACTAACTGAAGGGTCTTATTATCGAATGTATCGATTAAAAATATCCCATTCGTCATGTTCTTGATATTATAAGAGTTTTTAAAAGTATTATCAAGTAGTTTTGTCAATATCACCGCCGAGGTTTTAGAATTATCTCCCCCTGTGATCCTATCCATTATTTTTATGCTGCTCGACAGAAGATTGACAATCGTGATCATCGACAATGAGAATACCGTCAGAGTGACCAGCATCTCGATTAATGTAAACGCCTTTCGTCTGCGGGGCATCATTTGATCCTATCCATATATACTTCCGAAAAAGTGGTTTCTACCCAGTACGACTTGGGTTTCACATTCGTTCCCGACCGTTTAATCAGCATCTCGATTCCGACATAGACCAATAGGGGATTGAGACGCTCGACCTTTTTATTAACAAGCATAGTAATGTTTTCATCGATCTTGATTTCCTTTGCACGGAACTTAACCGGGAATGCCTGCGTAAAGTAAAGGTTCGACAATTCGCCATTATCGAACAGCGCTGTCCTCAGATTGGATGCGAGATATATCTGAGCCAGATAATTATTCGCCTGGCTTACTGCGTTTTCGGTGGTCCGGTCATACTGGATCAACGAGGACATATTTGCATATATCGATAATACCGTAAGAATGGTTACGGAAATTATGGATAAAGAGATCAGCGTCTCGATAAGTGTAAAGCCCCTGAAGCGCTTCCGTTTAGATGTTTCCTTCACTTACTATGTCGTCCTGTGTTTTGAACTTTTTATCCGGGCCGGCTGAAATAATTTTTACGGAATAACTTCCCGGCTGATATTCCAGCAGGTAATCTGTGCCCCATATGTCGGATAATAATTCTTTCTGAATGATATTCGCGCGGTATAATTCTTCTACTGTCTGCGGCGGCGACCCGAAATCTGACTTATAAGTGACTATCGCGACATTGATATTCTTCATCTCAATCTCGACATTTTTCTTATTGGTCATTTCCTGCATCCTTCCATACGACACCATACCGACAGCCATGAGAATACCGATAATGGTTAACACGATCAGCATCTCTAAAAGTGTAAATGCCTCCAAGCGGGGCGAAGATTCTTGTTTTTTCATAGACTCCTCCACAAAACTCTTTTCACTAATATTATAATACAATTTCAGAAAAATTCTACCTATTTTTTCAATTATAAGAATTTTATATTGACAAATCCGCTTAAATAGAGGAAAATAGAAAATCGGGGGAAAACCGTGATATTTATCCGTGTTCTCGTTCTTATCTGTTGTTTCGTTCTACCGTTCTACGGTGAATCCGCCGAGACAACCTCGGCAGGATTTGTTATTAAGCAGTATGACGTGATTATCGATGTTCAAACTAACGGGTCGCTTCTTGTCACGGAAAAATACCGCGTAGGGTTCTTTCAGTCATATCACGGATTTTTCAGATTGATACCGCTTGCGGGCGAATGGAGGACGTTTATCAACGGCAGCGATATTAATTTCCCCTGGAGCCTGAAAATAGATAAAATCGCTTCGTCTGATAATATAAAAAAATATATTTACATGAATACCCTCTATATCCGTTTACTCAGCCTGATGCATGAAAACCCCGGAAACGAGAAAGAATTCCTATTGACATACTGCGTAAAGGGCGCGATCAACTTCGGGAACGACGATTACGACGAGCTGATCTGGAGCCTGTTCGGGGATAAATGGCCGGTCAGTATTGAAAAAGTGAATCTCACGGTTATTCTCCCGGCGGTACAGACGGCGTCGACAATCGAAAAGCATGCAATTCTCTATATCGAGAATAAAAAAATTAAGGAAACGAAGGGTAGTTTAATCGGGAACGAATTGGTCTATCATCATGTTATTCCCGTAGAACCCCTCGGTAAGATACTGCTCTTTCTCAAGTGGAAAAAAGGAATGATAAAGAATATATAAGTCAAAGAGGATGCAATGAAAACCCCTGTAATTCTGCTCTTTTTTCTATTATCCGCAATTCAAAAAACCGGCGCAGGTTTTAATATCGAAAAATATCATGTGACGATTAGTATATCGCAAAACGGGGTGTTGGATATTAACGAGAAAATTATCGCGGACTTTTATGAGAAAAAGCATGGGATTTACCGGAACATCCCGTTAGGGGGCGGCTATACAGAAAAAGTAATCGGAAGGGGTGTCGCCCTTCCGACGAAACTGGCTATCTCGAATATTTCCGCAAATCAGGAAATGATAACATGGGTTACCAATAATGAGTGCTATATTCGCAAGGGAAACACAAATGTCACGGTATTCGGGGACGTCGAGTACGATTTCAGCTATACGGTTTACGGCGCGTTTATGACTGAGAATGAGTCGTATGATGAACTTTACTATAATATTATCGGGGTGGAGTGGGCGGTAGATATCGATCATGCTGGATTTGAAATCATTTTTCCCGAAAATGCCGGCTCCGGAAAAAATATTGATTACCGGATATATTACGGGAAAAAAGGAAGCGACAAGACCGCCCAATGGATCATCGACCCGTATGAAAATAAGGCAGTCTATGTCCATCCTGTAAAACTGAACCCGTATGAAGGAATCACGGTCTATATCAAGTTCAAAAAAGGATATATAAACATACAGAAATAGAAATAAGCAAGGAGCGGATATGAAAAAATTATTACTGTTTGCGGTGTTGTTTTTCCCCGTGTTCCTTTATGCGGGCGAGGGATTTACAATTAAGAAGTTTGACGTCACGATAGATGTGCACGACAACGGTACGATAGATGTGCAGGAAAAAATCCTCGTTAATTTTACCGAATCGAAACAGGGGATTTACCGTGAAATCCCATACAAGGGCGACTCACAGGTACAGATCAACGGGGAATGGCAGACCTATCCGTGGAATCTCGATATCAGCGGGGTCTCCGCAAATAAGGAAACCTTTATTACAACCGAGGGGAATTATATGAAAATCCGCCTCGGCACAAAGGGGAAATATGTTTCGGACGATGTGGAATATGTTATCCGTTATACCGTAGACGGGGCGTTTATCACCGAGAATAAGGAATATGACGAACTCTACTGGAATGTCACGGGAAACGAGTGGCGGGTGAAGATTAAATCCTCGTCGTTTACGGTTGTATTCCCCGATAAAGTGAAGGATCTCGAGAATGTGGATTACCGAATCTATTACGGTGTGACCGGCAGCGCCCTCGGGGGGGAGAGTGGGCGCGAGGCTGAGGCCGAATTTATCGGGCAGAAACTCGTATACAATCACCCATACTCGTTATCCCCCTACGAGGGGATTACATTTCAGGTACGTTTGAAGAAGGGTTTTATCGCTCTCAGCCAATGGCAGCTATTTATGAAATTCCTCAAACGGTACTGGCCGTTCATTGTCAGCGGGCTTTTCTTCATTGTTTCGTTCCTGATCTGGGCGAAATGGGGTAAAGATAAGCAGGTTACTATCATGACCGAGTTCTTCCCGCCGAAGGAAATCACTCCTTCGGAGGCAAATTCCATTCTATTACAGAATGAAAAGTTCGATATTTCACCGACCCTTGTCGATCTGGCGCGGAGGGGATTTATCATTATCGGGAAGGAAAAAAACAAGACATATATTGAAAAGAAAAGGAATCCCGACAACACCTGCCGGACATACGAGAAGAAACTTCTCGAATCGCTCTACGATTATATCACGAACGATGAAGTCCCCAGGGTATACACCGACGATTTGAAGGACTCGTTCTATACGGACGCGGCTACGATTGACAGCCAGTACACCGCGCACTTCAATTCGAAGGGGTTTTTCGAGGTCGCCGGGAATATGTGGAGGGGGATGTACGCGTTTCTCGCGGTCGCGTCCCTGTTCTATTTCATCGGCGCGATATTCATGTTCGAAGACCCGGTGAATCACCTGATCTTCGCGGCCTTCAGTTTTGTGAACAGCATCATTTTCGCGGCGATCATGCCTAAAAAGACCGGTAGGGGCCTCGATATGTACCAGAAAGTCAAGGGCTTCCGGGAATTTATGCGCCGCGCGGAAAAAGATAAAATCCAGCGGCTTTGCGTCGAGTTCCCGACTTATTTCGACGATACGATCCCGTATGCGATGATATTCGGGATGGCAGGGCGGTGGGGCAACATGTTCGACGGGCTGATGAACCAGCCCCCCGACTGGTACCGTTACGACTACGGACGCGCGGGATTCCGCCCGTCACAGTTTATCTATAGCCTTCAGAGCAGTGTCGGGAGCATCAGTCATGCGTCGTACTCATCGCCGTCACAGAGCTCGGGAGGATCGAGCGGCGGCGGATGGAGCGGAGGCGGCGGGAGTTGGGGAGGCTCGTCGGGCGGAGGGTTCGGCGGCGGCGGCGGCGGGAGCTGGTAAGTGATTTCGCTTTCTTTCTGACACCAGAAAGAAAGCTACAAAGAATCCCGCGAGGAGCGCGGGACAAGCGCCTGCCCCGCAGATAAAGCTCAATAGAAGAGCAGTATAATCCGATTCGGGCACAACTCCTTCCCCGCTCCCTCTCGTGAACTCGGGGACAAGTCGCGGAGTCGTCGGACAAGTGCCCTCTGCCTTTGGCAGATCGGATTATACCGTAGCGTAAATCGCTTTAAAGCGCGGGGGATAAAGAAAGGAAAATCATATTCTATAAACATATTCGTTTATTGTATGAAACTAATAATGATAATAATGTATTTTAGGATGTAATAATTGGATAATAATACTATTATACTAGTTTTTACTATTCTTGGTGGTTTGGGCGGTTTTATTGCTATACTTCTATTTATTCCACGAATCAAGGAATATACTTATAAAAAGACAAAAAAGTATCGACTTGAATTAATCTATTATAGGGTAGTAGAATGGTTTGATGAGTTAAAAAAGGTATTTAGCGAGAGAAATATATTTGATAATGCACGTTTGATTGACCTTGATGATAAAATCTGTCTATTAATAAAAGATTATAAAATAGAAGATTATGAAACTCCAATTTCTTATATTTTTAAAGTCAATTTTTTAATAAAGTATCATGATTATCGACCAAAATCGAAATATGAAACAAACTATGAATATGTTGAAAAGAAATTTGCAAAGGTAACTGGATTAAAAGAATGGGATGTGTTTGATTTATCATTATTTATAAGTAGACTTGAAGGAAACTCATGGCATGTAATCTCGTGTCAAAGAAAAGCTATTAACTATGAGGAAGGGAGAGGGTATGGGCAAATATTAAATTTAGTAAATGTTTTCAAAGAACTTACTATTGGAAGAATGGAAAGATAATTATAACTCATAAAATATCAAAAAAAACAATAGAATATAATGTTTAATCTGGAAAAATAATATTCCCGCTTACGCTTTGTATTGTCCCGTATTTTTTTTGTCCTAAAAGTCGCAAATAGTATGTCACAAAACTTTCCTAAAATCAACCCCCCGCATTGTTCGCGAGGGGTTTTTTCT
>JAGVBZ010000023.1 GCA_020059465.1 Brevinematales bacterium | reverse complement strand
TTTCTTCAGCATATTTTCCTCCCCCGCTATCTTAAAATAAAAACGGGCAGTTCGCAAATGCTTACTGCCCGTATATTTTCTTACTTCGTCATCAAGCCCAGGTATTGCGGGGCTTTTTTGTGTATAGCTGTTATAGATTACTTGCGACCAGATCCCCGACTTCCTCGGTGGAATATCCCATTTTACCGGCAGCAAGCGATTTCAGCTTGGTACATGCCGATGCAACCGACTTTTCGATCGCTGCGGCCGCTTCCGTTTCTCCGAGCTCGTCGAGCATCATACGCCCGGCCTCGATAGCCGCGAGCGGATTGATCACATGCTGTCCGGTGTACTTCGGCGCTGAACCCCCTATAGGCTCGAACATCGATACTCCCTCGGGATTGATGTTTCCGCCCGCCGCGATACCCATACCGCCCTGCACCATCGCGCCAAGGTCGGTGATAATATCTCCCATCAGGTTCTCGGTCACAATCACGTCGAACCATTCGGGGTTCTTCACGAACCACATCGTGGTCGCGTCCACATGCGCGTAATCGCGCTTGAGCTCTTTATATTCCTTTTCGCCCATCTCATTAAACGCGCGGAACCACAGATCGCCCGTATATGTCAGTACATTCGTCTTATGTACCAGAGTTATCGCTTTATCGGCGTACTTTTTACTCAGTTTTGCGCGTTTCTTTTTCAGTTCGAATGAGTACTTGAGACAACGGTCGACTGTGAAGCGGTCGTATACCATTACCTGTGTCGCGACTTCATGGGGAGTACCGACCAATGTCGCTCCGCCGTGCCCGGTGTAAATACCGCCGGAGTTTTCACGGACGACAACAAAATCGATATCATCGGGGGTCTTGTCCTTCACAGGCGTGTCTACTCCGGGATAGAGCTTGACAGGGCGAAGGTTGATATACTGGTCGAGTTCGAAACGGAGCCTTAGAAGAAGCCCCTTCTCGAGAATACCGGGTTTCACATCGGGATGACCGATCGCGCCCAGATAAATCGCGTTGTATTTCCGCAATTCGTTTATTTCTTCCGAATCGATAATCTTACCCGTTTTCAAATAGCGGTCTCCGCCGAAATCGTAGTAATGAAAATCGAAATTAATCTTAAACTTGCCCTTAACCGCTTCGAGGACTTTTATCCCTTCGGCGACTACTTCCGGCCCTGTACCGTCGCCGCCTAATACGGCGATGTTGTACGATGACATGAGTTCCTCCTTAGAAATGTTAGATGGTAATTATAAAATATAGCGCTAAAAAACGGAAATTATCGATGTATATTTTAGAGATTTTGGAGATTTGTTTCTACTCCACCACGATGATTGAGACCGACTTCTTGAATTCCCCGGTCACGGCTTTTATCATATGCTCCCCGGTGCGGAGATTCCACAAGACTTTCTTACCCTTGCCGTACTGTTTACCGTCCACATACCAAATGACGTCGTCGGATTTGGCAAGCGCACTGAACTCGATCGCCTGATTTTCGATCGCTATGTTCTGATCGATCCGGTAAATGTCCCCTTGAGACGGAGAAATTATTTTCAGGTCGGTGGTATAGGATACTTCGACCAAATATTCGGGAAGATTCTTTCTTGCCCAGTCCTCGTAAATCTCCGGAATGATAATTTTCCCGTGCTGGTGCCATGTACAGAATTCCATCGGTTCAGTCCCGTATATAAAATACTCGGCGTCCGAATCGCACTCCGGTCCGGCAAGCATCCCCGAAAGTTTGCAGATCGATGCCTTAGTAATATTCATCCCGTCGGATGAGAACGGTTGATCGAGGTTCCAGCCCTGATTATAGAGATGAAGGATAAGGTCGCGGAGGATCACTCCGCCGCCCGATGCCGACGGCAGATTCTTCATTGTCGCGCCGGAAAAGTTGCCTGTCCAAATACCTACAATAAAATCAGTATTATACCCGACCAGATAATTATCGCGGTAATCCTTCGACGTCCCTGTTTTTACCGCTACAGGAAACGGAAAGCTGATCGGCGAATTGACCCCGAACGCGGGAGTTTTATACTTGTAGTCGCTGAGAATATGATTGATAAGGAACGCCGATTCCGGCGTGAGAACCCTTTTCTCCTCTTTCGGCGCGGGGTAATTCGTCTGCTGGTTCTTCATGACAATATATCGGATCCCCTTCAGATCGGAATACATTCCGTTATTGGGAAATATCATATATCCCCTGACCAGTTCTAAAAGCGAGAGGTCGGCGTTCCCGAGAGTCAGCCCCAAACCGTAAAATTCCTGCGGACGGTCGAGCGAATCGAATCCGATATTTCTGAGAAACGCATAATAGGGATACAAGCCTCCCTTGTTCAGGATATACACGGCGGGCACATTGTACGAGCATCCGAGCGCCATCGCGACGCGTACCGGGCCGTGATACCTCCAGTCATAGTTTTTCGGAACATATTTACCGACCATCGACGGGAATTCCGAATAGATATCTGGAATTATAGACGCCGGGGTAAAATCCTTCGATTCAAGCGCGAGGGCATAGTTGAACGGTTTCATGGTCGAGCCGGGCTGGCGTTTCATGGTAACCCCGTTGATTTGTCCGTCCTCCGCAAAAAAATCCACCGATCCGAGCATCACGAGAACTTCCCCGGATTGATTGTCGGCCATCAGGATACTTACATGATTCGCGTTCTTCTGCTTCAGGTAAACCATCCGGTCTTTAGCGATCGACTGAATCTCATTATACAACTGCAGGTCGAGGGTGGTATGGATCTCGGTGATATCCGAAGGATTGGGGATTATCTTTTTCACAGCGTCGAGCACCCAGAAGCAAAAGTGGGGGGCGTTGATTTCCGCCCGGTACGGATAGATTATCAGATGATCGTCCAAATTGACCTTCAGTTCGCCCCCGTCGATGATGCCGTTGGTATATGCGCGCTGGAGGAGATTTTTTGCCTTCGTCTCAACTGTGGACGTCTGCTTATAGGGGTCGTAGGCCGACGGCGCTTTGATAATCTCGATCAGGGATGCCATTTCCAACAGGGTCATTCCGGTCATATCCTTAGAAAAATAGACCTCTGCTGCTTTTTTAATTCCGTAAATATGGTTACCGAGGAAAACGTTGTTCAGATAAGATTCGAGTATTTCCTGCTTATTGAAGTAGGATTCGATTTTCAGCGCCCTGAAAAGCTCGAGGATTTTCGTGATAAAGTTATTCCGGTTGATCCCGTACTTAATCTTCGCAAGCTGCTGCGAGATGGTGGACGCTCCCGACGGAGCCTGTCCCTGAGAAAATAACAGATAAACGACGCGCCCGAAGGATTTCAGCGAGAAACCCGGATGAGATTCGAATTCCCTGTCTTCCGAAAATAGGAGAAGTTGGATAAAATCGGCGGGGACTTCGGAGAGAGTAAATTTAGAGGAAAAGCCCGCAATTTCAGGCGTAAGTTCGGCGAGAAGGATATCGTTCCGGTCGTAGATTTTCAGGGAGGGATTAGATATCGCGAGGAAGCTCTTATCATACGGGATTGCGAAGAACAGCGCAATAATAATTAGCAGAAAATTGACGGTTAAACCGGTGAAATAAAGGATTCGCCGTGTCTCGATTTTCATGTTACTCCCTTCGGTTTCGGTGTTTATTATACCCGTAAACCACCCGGAAAGCAAGATAAAAGTTGTGGAAAAAGCGACTCTGTATTACAATTAAAATAAGTCAGCTATAGGGGGAATCATGAACGGCAGAGCCGCCCGCATCCTATTCCCGGTACTTATCGGGGCGGGAGTTTTCGCGCTTCTCTATTTCGTTTTTGGCGCGCCAATTATACTCACTCTTTTTGCGGGAGTGGCTGCGGCGGGAATCCTGTTCCTTTTCCTGATCGTACTCCGAAAGACGAAGTCTCAGGCCGAGACGACGAATATGACGGGTATTACTAAGGATATGGTCTCACAGACGGTTTCGCAGGCAAAGGAAAAAGTTCAGCAGATATTCAATTTTACCTACCGGATAAAGAAACCCGAAGTAAAGGAACGTGTGATGAAAATCGTCACGTCCTGCGAGAAGATTATCAAGGATTTTCAGGACGACCCCAAGGATATCAAGACCGCGCGGAATTTCAACCACTATTATCTGGACGCGACCATCAATATTCTCGGAATGTACATTAAATACACCAAGGGCGAAACAGTCCCCGACGACTTAAAGGAACGTGTTGCGAAGATCGAGGAGGCTCTCGATACGACACTTCAGGATATTTTCGAGAACCAGTATCAGAAGGCGATCCATGACGACGGCATAGAACTCGACGTCGAATTGGAGATGCTGACAAAAATGCTGCAAAGCGATAGAATGAAATAAACAGGAGGAGAGTATGTCGGACGCAACTGCGGCGGCTCCCGCTATCAATGTTATCGATTACGAAGAGCTGACCCCGACCGAAAAAGAAAAAGTAAATTCGATTAAAAACCAGATCAATGTCGAGGATACTAATGCGATCATCCAATACGGTGTAGCGTCGCAGAGCAAGATATCGGGTTTCTCCGATACAGTGCTCGACAGTATCCGGAACAAAGACACGGGGTATGTCGGCGAGATTCTCTCCGATCTGATCGTGAAGATTAAGGATATAGACGTTGACGGACTCTCGACAGAGCAGGGATTTTTCTCGAAACTGTTCGGCGGTATCAAGAACGCGTGGAATCATTTTGTCAGCCGTTACGAAAGCGTTTCTGTCAATATCGAAAAAATCACCGACGAACTCGAGAAGTCCCGAATACAATTACTCCGCGACATCACCATGCTGGATACGTTGTTCCAGAAAAACCTGGAGTACCTGAAAGAACTCGACCTGTTTATTGTCGCCGGCCAGATAAAGATAAAGGAACTCAAGGAAGTCACCCTTCCTGAGATACAGAAGAAAGCGTTAGCGTCAAACGACCCGTTCGACGCTCAGCGCGCGCAGGACTTCGGGCAACTCATCAACCGGTTCGAGAAAAAACTGCACGACCTGAAGCTGTCCCGTATGCTCTCGATCCAGACCGGTCCGCAGATTCGCCTGATCCAGAATAACGATCAGGTGCTGGTGGAGAAGATCCAAAGCTCCATCCTCACGACCATCCCGCTCTGGAAGAACCAGATCATTATCGCGATCAGTTTGTACCGCCAGCAGAAGAGCCTCGAACTTCAGAAGTCGGTAACCGATACCACCAACCAGCTTCTGCAGAAAAATTCCGAAATGCTTAAAATGGGTACGATCGGGGTCGCAAAGGAATCCGAACGCGGTATCGTGGAGGTAGAGACGTTGAAGAAGATCAACACCGACCTTATTTCCACTATCGAAGAAACTATCAAAATTCAGGAAGAAGGCCGCACCAAACGCGCCCAGGCAGAAGTGGAACTGAAGAAGATGGAAGGCGAACTGAAAGAGAAATTAATCTCCGTCAGTTCCGGCGCTAAAACCGCATCCGATCAGGAAAAACCCGGCGACGCCGCGCGATTAACCGCGCCTCATGACACTCCGATGGATATGCCCGAACCGGAGATCACCCCCCTGAAACCTAAAGACCAGAACGGTTAATATATCCAAGCCCCGCCAAAAGCGGGGCTTTTTAACGAACTGTTTTTGTCATTACGAGGCCTGAGCCGAAGCAATCTGTTATATTACTATCGGGGAACAAAAAAGACTGCTTCACTCCGCACATTAAAATGATAGTGCGGCGCGGAGTATCGCAGTGACGGGAAATGATCGAGTTTCCTTGTTTGTCATCACGCCCGAAAGGCGGGGCTTTTTTATTCCCTCCAATCAAACCTTTTCTTTTCATAAAATTACAATGCTGTTATAATATCAAAAACAAACGGGGCGGGCTTCTATGAAATATTTTTTTATTATCATGGCATTTCTGCAGGGAATCTGTGTCTCGTCATGCAATCTCCCGGGAAACGAACAGCGGATTATCCCGATCTACCTTTCGGAACCGATGTATGGCGGAATACCCTCGTCGTACGGCGAACTGCTCTTCACGTTCTCAGCCCCTGTGTTTACGATTTCCGATTATCAGACGATGGTCGACCAGATTTCCGGCGGGATAAAACTATCCATTTCGCCCGATGTACAGGGACAATGGCGCCCGATCGATGAAAAAAGCGCTGCTTTCGAATTCACCGCGCCGTTGCCGAAATCCACCCGCTTTAAAATAAAAGTCGATCATCAGGTGCTGGAGAAATCGGCGGGAAAAAAGCTGAGTTTTACTATAAACGGCGGTACATACACTTCAGGAGAATACATTTTCGAGACTAAAAGAATAAAAGTCTATAGCTGTTACTCGTACGGGGAATGGACCGATACTCCCCTGTATCTCTCCTTTAATCAGGACGTCAAACTGGCTGATATCCTCAATCTGGTAACTGTATTTCCCAACTCGAATCCCAATCAGACGGTATCATTCAACGCGGCATATATCGTGAAAACAAATATTATGGAAAGCAATAACTGCATCCTGTACTTCATTTATACGAATAAGAACGAATTCGTGCTCTACCCGAACGGGCTGGTCAAGGCGACGTATTATCAGGTGAAAGTTCCTCAGGAATTTATGGGCGCCGAGGGCAATCTGGGAATTGAAAAGGAGTATATCTACAGATTTAATACTTATTTTCCGCTCGTCCAGAATCAGTATGACAGTTCCGATTACGACTATGAGAGTAAAAAATCCTACTACTATCCGACGTCGGTGATTTATATCAAATTCAATAACGAACTGGACACCCGTCTTCCGATCAGCAATATGATTCAGATCACCCCGAAAATCAAAAACATGCATGTAGAGATATACGGGAATGAAATCGCCCTGACGGGGAGTTTCAAGGGCGAGCAGACCTACAAATTTTTCGTCGATACCGGGGTACAGGATATTTACGGTCAGAACCTCCAAAAATCGGGCGAGTTCCATATCCGTTTCGAGCATGCCCTCTCCTATTTCAAGTTTCCTTACGGGTATATGATATTGGAAAATTACCTGCCCGTTATTTTACCGATGAAGACCCGGAATATCGAAAAATTCACATTCAATTATCTTTTCCTCTCCGAGAAGGAAAGTTTCTTAGCATATTTATTCCCGAATAGCAAACTGGATACGTCCAAGTTTGATAAGAATGCCAAAAAGAAGAATGTATCCGTCAAATGGGAATGGGATACGCTGTATAATTACCGTTTCGATCTCTCGCCCTATAAAAAATCAAAGTCGGGTGTGCTTATCTATCGGGCTGTTCCTGAAATCATGAAAAAAGGTTTCGCCGACATGAATATCAGTCAATTCGGCTGCGTTCTTTTTACCGATCTTGGGGTAACTGTCAAGTCATCCCCCTCCTTCGCTTATGCGTTTGTGCGGAAGCTGAAGGATAATTCCCCTGTGCAGGGCGCAAAGGTCTACGCGGTACGCTGGAACGGCGATACCCCGGAATTGAAGTACTGCGGCAAGACGGACGATAAGGGGCTTCTAAAATTCACGAATACCTACTCCGAGACTATCCCCCTCGTATTCGCCGAATTCGACGGCGGTTTCACGATGAACTACGGGATCGGATACCAATGGGATGCCGACTTCGAGAACAGGATGAACTATTACGATGACGAGTACTACGACAGCGCCCCCGGGTTTATTTCGCATCACGGATACGGATATTCCGCTGATAAACCGAAACTGATGCTTTTCTCCGAACGATTCCTGTATAAGCCCGGCGACAGCGTGGAAATCAAAGGGATTTTCAGGGACAGGAAGAACGACGAGTGGATGTCCCCGTCCGCAAAATATTCCCCTGTATTCAAGGTAAAGGTCATCAACAGCAGGAACGAGCAGATCACCAACTTCAGTATGAAAATTGACGAATGGGGTTCTTTTCATTCCACAATCGTACTTCCGCAAAACGCCCCTACCGGATACTATTCCTATATTGCCGAGATCGATAAAGATACCCGTTGGACTTTGAGCTTCAGGGTGGAGGACTATAAACCCGCCCAGGCTGAGATGAAGATTATCCCCTCAAAACAGAAATTCGTATGGGGCGACCGTTTCGAGGCATCAGTGATCGGATGGTACCTTTTCGGCGCCCCCGTTATCAAACCGGTGCAATACCAGGTGGATATCCAGCCGGTTTCCTATCATAGCGGAAACTTTCCCGATTATTCGTTCGGGTCCATCTGGTGGATCGACGGGAATTCCCGCGACTATTCTTTTACCCTTGAGTCTAAAATGATGTTTCCCGACAAGGACGGTAAGGTAAAAATCTCAAAAACGCTCGAGAACCCTTACTTTTCCGGTAACGGTATCATTTCGATCTCCGCTTCGACAGTCCTCGACGATAAAAGTACGGTGTACGGGTTCAGATCGGGCATCGAACTGAACAATCCAGTCCAGATCGGGATATGTTCGGCGAAATACTTCTACGACGCGGGGCAGAATGCTGAAATCAGAATGGTCGCACTCGATGAGAACGATAATGTGAAAGGCGGCGTCCCGGTGACAATCGAGATCGTCCGCTATGAATGGAAGTCCGTACAGTCGGTCGGTGTAAACGGCAGACTTGAATGGGAATGGAAACTGCTGATCACCAATGTTTTCAAGCAGAACGATTTCATCGGGCAGAAAAATATCGGCGTAAAGATGGACGAACCCGGATTGTATATCGCCCGTCTCAAGACGTTTATCCGCGGGCACCAGATTAAAAGCGAGGATTCGTTCTATGTCATCGGGAAGGGCGATTACGGGTGGATGGCCGAGAACAACAACGAGATAAAAGTCGAGACCGATAAAAAGGATTACGAAATCGGCGATACCGCGAAAATCATGGTGCTTAATCCGTTGAAGAACGCCGATGTGCTCATGACTATCGAGCGCGACGATATCCACGATGTACGTCAGTTCAGTTCGTCGGACAGTATGATCGTAATTCCCATAAAAATCACTGAGGATTTTATCCCCAATATGTATGTTTCCGTTATGTTGTTTTCGGGGCGCTCTGACACCAACCAATTCAAGGACGGCGCGGATATGGGAAAGCCGTCGTACTACCTTGGCTACGCAAAATTGAAAATCTCTCTCAGGAAAAAAACATTGAAAGTCGAGGTAAAATCCGATAAGGAAAATTACGAACCCGGGGATACTGCGAAGATTACAGTTACGGTAAAAGATCCCGACGGAAAACCCGTCGAGGCCGAGACCACACTTGCTATCGTCGATAAGGGAGTCCTTAACCTCGTCAACTATACGATCCCGAATCCGCTCTATTATTTCTACAGTATCCGGCCTCTCGCGATATATACCAGCGAAGTCGCGGGTTTTATCTACGGGCTCCGTTATCTTGCGGAGAAAGGCGAAATTATCGGCGGCGACGGAGGTGGAATGGATCAGAGCGCAGGAAAAATCGTTCCACGTTTCGATTTCAAGGCTACTGCTTTCTATAACGATAAACTTATCACCAAGAACGGCAGCGCCATCACGGTTTCGTTCAAGGTACCGGACAACCTGACCGCGTTCAAGATAATGGCGAACGCGCAGACTAAGGATTCCAAGTTCGGCTACGGGGATAACATGTTCACCGTATCGAAGCCGCTCATGGTGCTCTCCGGACTGCCGTCGTTCGTCAGGATGGGCGATTCATTCGAGGCAGGGGTGACTGTATATAATTATACGGGCGATACAGCGAAAATCACCCTGCGCTCGGAAAGCCCGTCGCCGGTCTATACGACCAATATCACGCTCGCGCAGAACGGATCTCAGGAAGTAAAATTCCGCTACAGTATTCCCCATCTCGATCATCAATCGTCGATGGTTTTTACGATAACCGCGTCGGCGGGGAATTTTTCCGACGGGATAAAACTGACGCTGCCTGTGAAATACCCGAAGGTTTATGAAACAATTTCGATTTACAAGACAACGGACAAATCCGCGCAGGAGACGATCAAAATATCAGAAAATGTTATCACTAAGTATTCGAAGCTGGTCTTTACCCTTTCGCCCTCTGCGTTCTCGGAGCTCAAGGGAAGCGTCGATTATATGATCGGGTATCCCTACGGCTGTCTCGAGCAGAAATGCTCGAAGATGCTGCCGCTGATACTCGGCGAGGATATCATAATCGCGCAGAAACTGCTGGATTATAAGACCAAGTCCGACCTGCGTAAGGTCGTACAGGATTTTATCAACGACGATGCGCCAAAGTATTTGACGAAGCATGGCTTCAAGTACTGGGCTGACAGTTCGGAGTATGCAGACCCGTATCTGACGGTCTATACCGCTTTTGTGCTCACGATGGCGCGGCAGAAGGGGTATATGGTGCCGGAGAAACTTTATAACAGCGCGGCGGGATTCACACGCGAGCTTGCCGACGGAAAGGGAGTCTTCTCTACGCCGGGATGGACATACAGTGAACATTACAAACTCCTCGTCCGTTCCTTCGCGTTCTATGTGACAAAGCTCAACGGTAATGAAAACGTTTCCCTACTGAAACAGGCCGTCCTTAAGGCGCAGTCGGATTTCAGGGACGACGTTTCAATCTACTCATTCCTGCTGAAGGCTGCCGCGATGTATAAAGACTTTCCGGGGAAAAGCGACCTGATAGATACGCTTTCCGGCGGGCTGATCGCTAAGTTTAAGAGCGACCAATCCACCGCCTATTTTGACGATCCCTCCGAATGGGGCTGGTTCTATTACTCGCAGGTGATTACGACCTCGATGGCATTGCAGGCTATCCTCGAGGCGAAAATCCCGTTCGAGTACGCCCATAAGGTCATCCGGTGGCTGGTGCTTGCCCGAAACGGCGACCACTGGATGACGACCCACGATAACGCGATGGTATTCTGGGCGTTCAGCACCTATCTGAACCTTTATGAGAAATCCGATCCGAATTTTACCGCGATAGCTGAAATGAATAAACAGAAAGTGCTCGAAACGATCTTCAAAACGAGAAACGATCCAATCTATATCAAGGAACAGCCCCTGAACGTATCCGCGCCGTCGGAGCTCGGTATAACGCTAAAAAAGAGCGGCGCGGGATTGCTGTATTACTACATCAAGTACCAGTATATGCTTAAAAAATATCCCGATCAGGTCAACGCGGGATTCACTGTACTGAAAAAGTACTACGATTACGATACCGGCGCCGAGGTCAAGGATAACACGTTTATCCGCGGAAAGCGCTATATTGTTGAAATCAAGGTGATATCCCCGAAGGAGCGGTACTTTGCCGCTCTGGATGACGCTCTTCCTGCGGGCTTCGAACCTGTTCATATGGACTTCGCCACCGAAGCAAACGAGAAGGGCGTTCAGGAAGGCTCTCAGGGCTATTGGTGGGGGAGTTTCAACTATAATGAGAAGTATTTCGACCATGTCACCTTCTTTGCAAACTACCTCAGAAGCGGCGAGCATGTCATTAAATACGTAGTAAAAGCGGCTACTACCGGGAAATTTCAGATTCCTCAGACTAAAGCAGAGGAGATGTATGCCCCTGAAAATTACGGTTACAAGAATATGCCGGACATATGGATTATCGATAAGAAATAACCGACGGAGTAATGCCCGATGAAAGCGAGAGACGCGCTATTTTTCAGATTTCTGCTCATCTTTATCTTCGTACTGCTTGTGCTGACACCGGTGTATTTCTTCATCGGTTTCAGGGTTGTGCGGATAGAGTACGAAAAAGCCCGTCAATTAGAAATAAAGCTTTTCGAGAAGTATTTTTTTGAGAAGCAGAACCTGCTCGAACTCGACAAACAAAGCGCGCTGGATATCATGCAGGATCTCGATTTCGTACTGTTTATCAACTCCGGCGGTACGGAAATTTCCAGTCTCGGCTTCCTCAACAGAGAGAAACTCTCCCCGCTCATCATTCAGATTATCAGTAATTCCATCAAGAATCATCAGACCAATATAGAAATCCATAACGACCTTCAAACTGTATATATTCGAAAGCTGGCTTCAAGTAACGGCGAAACGAATTACCTTGTCGCGGGATTTGGGGCCGAAAGTATCGTTGAGACGGGCCGTTCACTCTATAACGGTTATATCTTTTTATTCCTCACAGCAGTTCTGATAGGCGGAGGTATTCTCTACATAAACGCTCGCTCCGCCGCAAAACCGTTGGAAAGACTATCGTTCTCCATTCAGGATTTTGACATGGATGTCCTGAAAACAAGCCCTAAAACCATCAAGCAAATCAACGGGTATGAAGAAGTACAACAGGCAGTTTATCTCTTCAATACCCTATTGACGCGCTTCAGCGATGCAATCAAGAAACGCTCTCCCGGCGACGAGGATATTCAGTTGATTCGTGAGGAATTCGACGAACTCCTATCCATCCGGAATAAGGAATTTTCCCGTTCCGCAAAAGCCATGCATAAGTTTTACGAGACACTGATCGAAGAACTGGAGATGGCAAGGCGTGTCCAGCAAAACCTGCTCCCATGCAGCAATGACTTCATCGAGCGGAAGGAATTCAGAGTGGCCTCACGTTATATTTCAATGGAGAAACTCGGAGGCGATATCTATGATATCATCCGGGTGGGCCGAAACGGATACGGTTTTCTGATCGCCGACGTTTCCGGTCACGGGGTTGCGGCCGCGCTGATTACCACGATGCTGAAAGTGTCCTTCAGCGACAACTCGGGTTGGGGAAAGGACACCGCAGATATAGTCAGCGAAGTCAATAACGAAATGACCCGCCTTTTAGGCGATCTGAATTATTTTGCCACCGCGTTCTACGGAACCCTCAATCTTGAGAACGCCGAATTCCGTTATACCAACGCAGGACATCATCCGGTCGTGCTCTATAAACCTTCTACATCGGAAACCATTCTTCTCCAGACGCCCGGATCCATTCTCGGGGTATTTCCTGAATCCCCTTTCGGGAGCATGTCCCTGACACTTGACGACGGCGACCGTCTGCTCTTCTTCACCGACGGTTTAGTCGAATCAAGGAATTCTCAGGGCGTGTTATACGGGATGGAACGAATGCTTGCATTCATAAGAAAGAACAGTCATCTTACCCCGAATGTTTTCGTTGATCTCCTGATCAAGGACGTAAACGGGTTTACAGGCAATCTGAAAGCCGATGACGACCGCGCGGTGTTATATGTCGAGTTTATTAGTAAAATAAGGGACGCTGTTCCGCATGGGAATCTCGCTGTTCCAGCGGCGCGCGGCATATTCAAAAAAAAGCATCAATGATTCGATAGCTGTTTCTTATAAATGCGCCTGATTTCCTGAAAAACCTCCCGGTAGACTCCGCTCCTGTAATCGGGATATGTCCATTCGTAATAACGCCATTCCTTATCCCGGTAGAAAAGAGTAATTTCCTCATATATCCCGTCGCGGATGTAGATCCGATGCTGCTGGTCTTTTGTTGTCGCCAGAAGGAACTTGCCGAGTTCCATGTATCCCGGATCGAAATTGACCCTTCTCTTTCCATCGATCGCATACTTTAATTCAAGCCGATTCGTAAATTTCTTGATCTCGACTAATTCCCCGGGTTCTATCAGCCTGCCGAAAGAAAAAAAATACCGGGTGATCCTATTGCCCATTTCATCGTCATAGTACCCGGTATAATCGAAAGGTATTTCCAGACTCCGGTAATCGGTCTCTCCATATAGTTCGGTCATCCGGGCGAGCATTATCTGCATAATCGACGCATCTGCGGATAGAACTCCCAGTATAAACTTCACCTTTCCGTGAACTCGTTCCTCACCCATCGGTCATTCCTCCCAGACCGTAACGATCAATTCCACCGATTTATCAGTCGGGCGAACCGAAAAAAACGCATCCCACCCCCAGTGCCCAGCGTCCATGATCAGCGATATACTTTTTATCCGGTAATCGTCCCCTCTGCCGATAGTAATACTTAATTCCTTCGCTGCATCGGTCGAAACCAGCAGATTGGTCGTCATACTCGAGTACGGGAGAGGGATTTTTCCCAACCCCTCGCAATCCATGAAAACTTTTACCAATTCCTCGATACGCACGGCGGGGAACAGGTATTTGTAATGGCTGCCCTTATCGAATTCCTCCTCCGTCCCGGTGACGCCGTAAAGGAAAAAGCGTTCCAGTTGAGCGTTAATACCATTGAACGCACCGGTATCGACAACCCCGATTGTGTAAATCAGATAATCCCGGAACCGGAGGGTGTCGGGGTTATACACTACAGGCATGGGGAGTTTTGTGAACGCGGTGTCCGGCGCAAACCCGGTCTTGCCCGCGTGGGTAATCTTTACCCATTTCAGCCCGGCGGGATTTTTCAGCACGTCCGCGCCCTGATTCATCGCGACCTTTACTGCCGCCCCGTACGGGATATTCGCGAGAGTTTTTGTGTTTGTCTTCGCGGATTTGAGGAGTTTTACTCCGGCGGCATCGATAACATGCAGTATTTCCCCTTTCTTAAAGGGATATCCGGTATCGTAATATTTCGACCAGAACGGCTTACCCTTAGTGTCGATGTAGGTGAGCAATCCTCCGGCGGAATTATTCTTCAGGACAGAGGCATGCCAGTACTCGAACGGGGTTACTGCCGTATATTTATCCGCCAGAACGACTGCGCCGTTGGTTGCTATGTAGAACCAGTACTTTCCTTTACTGACCGCTGCGAATCCGCATGAGAAGGGCGATACATCGTCATACTCTATCCCGGTAAACAAACCCCATTTATTGAAATAGCCCCACTTATTCAGGATCCTCCCGGCAAAAATCCCCTTATCCATGCGGACGACTTCGTTAAACGATATCTCGAACATCGGTCCCCACTCGTTGAGAATTCCGGTAGACTTCGGAACCCATTTCCCCTGAAGGAAATATCCTCCCGAATACCATATTCCCAGCCCGTCGATGAACGGTCCTAATTCCGGGTAGATTGCGGGAACTTTGAGAATGTCATTCTCGGTAACATATCCCCATTTTCCTGAAACCATCACCGGAGCAAACCCGTCCTCGAATTCCCCCACACTCTCGAATCGGGGCTGAATAGTCACTATCCCGTTCTTGTCTATAAACCCCCAATACGGCACGCCTTTGCCATTTTTCATCGATACAGCGGCAAACCCGTTATGGAACACCCTGGCATCCTCAAAACGCGCTCCTACTACCACCTCCCCGCTCATATCGACAAATCCCTTCTTCTCGAGCCATTCTGTTACCAGATTATCCGGGCCGATGACCGGAATCTTGGTCTGGATCAGAATTTTTCCCTCCGATACCCCGAGTATCTTATTGAAACGGTTTGTCAGAATTGCACCGTTATTCGAAAGAATGCCGTCGATGAACTTATCGTTCAAATCGTCGTAAAACCAGATGATCGATAGGCCGTTTGTAAAAACGGTAGCTGAAAGAAGGGGAAAAGGATGAATCGAAACGCCCTTCTTATTTACACAGAATACGGATTTTTTTACATCATCCGTGACAATTACCCCGATTCCGCATGAAAAATCCGATACCGATAGGCAGACCGGTTTCAGGACGGTTTTCCCTGAGGTGTCGATATACCCGTACCTCAACGCGCCTTTATAATTCACTTTGCCCACCGCCGCGATGTTATCGTGGAATTTCCGCACTGTATCGTATACGGCAGGAATTGCAAGCTTACCCGATGTATTAATAAAACCCCATTTTCCGTTGATATTGACAGGGTATAATACCGATTCAGCGCATAGAGGATTCACAAAAAATAGGATCAAGGACATTATCAGAAACTCTTTTTTCATATGTGATCCCTGATATTTATTTGGCAATAGTTTATCGGGTGAAATTAAAAACGCAAGAAAATTACCCCCATAATCTAAGTATTCAATTAGTTGAATAAAAGAAAAGGATGCCTTATGATTATTACATTGGAAGGAAAAAAAGATGACGCATAAAGAGCTTACGTTCGATATTCCTTTTCATAAATTCCAGATGGGAAGAATCGACACATTCATCGATGAAGAAATCCTGAACCTGAAGCTGGATAAGGGCGTAGTAACCATTACCGCTCCCGATCAAATAATGCTCACCTCTATCGAGTATGAGGAAGACCTGGTGAAGGATTTTACCGAGGCTTATATATATTATACCCGTGAAGTACAGAAAAACACCGATCCATATATCCTATCGAAGATGCCTACAAACCGGATAACTGTCCCGTTTAACCTCTCGCGCCTTGTATTGGGGGATTGGCAGCAGATAGTCTTTTTTACTCTCGACGATATGGATAAAATCACTCTGCAGCTCGATTTTCAACTATCGCATTCCATTTTGGGATTGGAATCGATGCATACGACCGCCGAACTGCAAACGTTCGATATCACCGATATTATCCAGCGTACCCTCATGAACTCACACGAGGATAAAGTTACCGTTGTCTCGCCGTCGGAATCCGCCGTGCTGTATACGTTATACCCCGATAAATATAAGGATTTTGTTGCCTTTCTGGAGGCACTCGCCCCGAAGAACAAGACCTACCGGCACTCGCATTCATGGGATATTCATGAAGTCGCTTATACCCATATCCGCGCCGCATTCATCTCGCAGATCCTGACATTGAACACATCCGGGGGCGGACTGGATTTGAAGGGCGAGCGTCTTTTTCTGACCGAACTGGATACTATTCCCCGCCGTCGCGATATATACTTTGAAATATGGAAGGAGTCCCGCTGATGCTGTTTAAGATTAACGGCGAACCCGCTGATGTAGTGATTGAGAACGAAAAAAACGCTTTAGAAATTGTCCGCTCTTTTCAGAAAGTTCTTGAAAAACACCTGATTATCTCCGCAATCGAGATCGATAATAAATACTTTACTCCCGATAATCAGGGGTTGATAGATATCCCCGTTGAAGACATTCATGAGATAAATATTGAAGTGGGGACGCAGGAGGAGATCGCGGTATCCCTGCTGCACGAATCAAAGGGAATGCTGAATAATGTTATCAATGACATGAAAAAGAACGGATTCACTCATACTGCGCAATACAACGAAATAATCGATTGGCTCATCGAGACGTTAAAATCCGTCAATTCCATTACCGCGTTCCATCTCAACGAGATAAAAATCCTTACCACTACCCTTCACCAGATCAAGGCATATTTGAACGATTCGGAACGCGAAGAGGCGAAAATACCGTCGCTGTGCAATATTATCGAAAATATGATACAGTTTTTCGACTCCCTGCAGCTGAAAATAGCAAATAATTTTAAAATAGACAGGGACGACCTGCTTCAGGCATTGGAAAACTGCCAGACTGAACTGCCCGAAATATCCGAGTCCCTGCAGGTAGGAAAAGACAGGGAAGCGTTCGGCAAGATACATACTGTGATAAACGTGCTGGAGACCTGTTCGATCTATTTCAGACAAAACCATGCCGAAATGCCGCCGGATTATCAGGATGAAGCGGAGCAAAGCTTTCAGGAGTTGAATTCGCTGCTGTCTGATATCGTGGTCGCGTTTGAACGAGGGGATTTTGTGCTGATCGCCGATCTTTTCGAGTACGAATTACCCGATAAGCTGGAAAATTATAAAAACCTGATCGTTCAGATCGAGGAATAATTACCCCTATTTTATTTCTATAAGTTTTATTGACTAAATACCGAATTTAGATAAAATATAATAAGTATATTCCGCATCTGCAGAACAGGGGTACATCAATTGAGGAGAATACTTTGCCCGCTTTAGAAATCAGCGAAGGTATTTTAACGCAATTTGCGGAAATAGTTTATAAAAACAGCGGTATCATTTTCAGAGATTCGAATGTCGCTGTACTTATCAGTAGAATTTCAAGTAAAATAAAAGAAAAAAACACCGAAGTCGGAATCTATCTCGAACAATTAAAGACGGATAAAAACGAACTCCTTTCTTTTATCGATTTTGTTACCACCAATTTTACCAGCTTTTTCAGAAATCAGCGTCATTTCGAACTCCTCGAAGAATCAATTCTCCCTGAGTTAATTAAAAGGAAATACAACAGGCAGATTAGAATATGGAGTGCGGGATGTTCGACCGGGGAAGAAAGTTACTCCATCGCCATCACAGTGAAGGAGTTTTTTGAGAGAAATCATATCGACCTGTCGGCATGGGATGTAAAAATTATGGGGTCCGATATCAGCCTGGAAAGCCTCTTCATCGCCAAGGAAGCCAAATATCCCGAACGTTCCGTCCAAAAAATCCCCCCGGATTTTCTAAAGAAATATTTCACCCCCCTTGATGAGGGAAAGTTCTATTTTGTTAACGATACGATAAAAAAAATGGTGAAATTCGATTTTCATAACCTGATCTACGGAAGTTATATCGAGGGTGTGGATATCTCTTTTTGCCGCAATGTCCTTATCTATTTCGATGAAGATATTCAGAAAAAGGTTTTAACCCAGATATACAATGCAACCAATGAAAACGGATTTTTGTTTATCGGCCATTCCGAAAGTCTGGTTGGGTTATTCGATAAATTCAAACCCACCTCCTTTGAAAAGGGGATTATCTATGTCAAACAATAATATAAAAATAATGGTCATCGACGATTCGGTCCTGATCCGAAAATATGTCACCAATATTATTAACAGTTTTTCGGATATGGAGGTGGTCACCACCGCGCCAAACGGGAAAATCGGCCTCCAGAAATTTTTCCTCTATCATCCGGATATCATTATCTTAGATATAGAAATGCCTGAGATGAACGGCCTCGAATTCCTCAAATATATTCAGGCGAACTGTGCTCCCTCGGTACGTCCGAAAATCCTCGTATTCAGTTCACTGGTCGGCGAGGGAAGCACGACGACATTCGAGGCGTTAGCCAACGGCGCAGCCGATTTTATACGGAAGCCCGAGGGGAAAATTGCCGATAATCTCGAGGTGATTGGCCGCCAGATGAGCATCATGATCCGGGAATTATATCAGACTATGTTAAAAAACCGCGATCATCTGCCGATTCATCCCGGCGAGATACCCGAAATCATTATTCCACCGGCTGCCCCCGAAGGATTGTTGTTCGGACTGGATAATTTGGCGAAGGTCTGGGAGACAAAAATGCAGCGCCCGCAATTAATCGCGATCGGATCATCCACCGGCGGCCCGAACGCTATCCGGAAAATTATGGCAACACTCAAACTGATTCCGATACCCATGGTAATTGCCCAGCATATGCCGACCGGTTTTACACTGGAATTCGCTAAAAATCTAACCAAGATCTATAACCGCCCTGTTTTCGAAGCAAAGGACGGCGATGTCCTCGAAAACGGCAATATATATGTTTGTCCCGGCGGATGTCACTCTCTGATAAAGAGTGCCGGAGATAAGCTGGTTTTCAAAACCGATACCGCCGAGTATGACGGATTTTTCTTCAAGCCTTCAGTGGATCTATTTTTTAAGTCAATTCATCAGGCAGTAGGAAACCGTGTAATAGGTGTCATTCTGAGCGGAATGGGCCGTGACGGTTCGATCGAAAGTGTCAATCTCCGGAACGATGGGGCAATTATGATGGCGCAGGACGAGAAAAGTTCGGTCGTTTGGGGAATGCCGGGAAATTCGATTAAAAACGGCGGTATCGATATTGTGATTGAAATTTCCGATATGGGAGAGGCGGTCAACCGGGTGTTGGCGGTGACTTGTAAATAGTTATGTTCCTGTAATTTGTATCATAAATTGCGTTATTCTTTAATGTAACCTATACTATGTTTGTAAAAACTTTTTAGTCCTATAGGGGAAACAGGATGGATGATTTTACAAAAGAACTGGAGCAGGATTTTCTCGAAGAAGCGTTTTCGCTGATCGATAATCTTGAAAGTTCTCTTCTTCAATTGGAAAACAACCCTGGGGATACAAAGTCCATTAATGAAGTCTTTCGTGTAGCCCATACCATCAAGGGAGGAGCCGGGACGGTCGGCTTCGATGAGATTCAGGAATTCACCCATCTCATCGAGGACATTCTTGACATGGTACGAAAGAATAAACTTGCGCTTACCTCTGAGATTATTACCATCCTTCTGGAATGCCGTGATATCATCGATAAAATGCTTTCCGCCCGTTCCTCAGGCGGAACCTATGAGGATCCCCGCGCCTATCAGATTATCGATATCCTTTCAAAGATCAAATTTTCATCGATCGAGGCCCAGAAGCCCGATACCAAACCTATGCCCTCTGCGGCGCCTCCAGCTTCTGTCCAGACATCAGGCGAAAATAATCTGAATCTTTCCAATCAGGAACTGAACACGATCAATGACGCGCTTTCAAAAGGGCGAAATGTCTATCTCATGAAATACATACTGAATGAAACCTACGATATGAAGGAAGTTTCTTCGTTTCAGCTTTATTCTCTCTTAAAAGACACGTCGGAAATAATAAAGATCATCCCCTCGCTCGAAGAACTCGAAACCATGTTCCATAACGAGGTAATTTTCATTATTTCCTCCGAAATGGACGAGAATTATCTGAAGGGGAAAACATTCCTTCAGGAAATGGTCGTACAGATTAATTCCATAATGATAGACAGCAAAAAATTATCCGAGCTTGAGACATCCCGCGCCGCTCAGGATAATAATGTGGACATTAAAAACCAGATATCGGCCAACGAATCCGCTTCGGATGAAACCAAGTCTGTGGAGCAGGTTCAGCAGGAACCAGATCAGAAAGAGGATACCGCTGTGGAAAAAAGGAATCTATCCACATTACGGGTTGAAAGCTGGAAGGTCGATAATCTGTTAAACCTCCTCGGCGAGCTGGTCATAACGAAATCGACTTTTACCCAATTGGATAACGATTTCGACCGTATTTCAACCGATCTAAAAACAACTCTTAAGGAATTCCTGAACGGCATCATGAAACTGAACCTTACCGGCGAACCTGAACTGGTCGCTGAAAAAAATAAAACGCTTCTGAACGCGCTCTCCATGATATTTTCCAGTTTCGATACATTCTCGGAGAATATCCAAAAAATCAACCGGATATCGTCTTCCCTTCAGGAAAACGTGATGAATATGCGGATGGTTCCTATCCAGACGGTATTCACCCGTTTCCCGCGATTAATCCGTGATATTGCGAGTAAGCTCGATAAAAAGATCGACCTCATTATCGAAGGTGTGGAGACCGAGATAGATAAAGGGATGGTTGACGATATTTTCGATCCGCTTATCCATCTTCTGAGAAACGCGGTGGATCATGGCATCGAATCGCCCGCCGTACGAAAAGCGGCCAATAAACCTGAAATCGGCAAAATCATACTGAAGGCCACCCATGAAGGCGATAGCATTGTTATCGAAGTATCCGATGACGGTAAAGGGATCGACCCTGAAGCCCTCCGCGTAAAAGCGCTGGCCTCGAATACGATGGATAGGAATCTCCTGCAGAAAATGTCGCACCGTGAACTTTTGGGACTTATATTCCTGCCGGGATTCTCGACCGCAAAGGAAGTCTCCAACCTTTCCGGGCGGGGTGTCGGTATGGACATTGTCCGTAAGAAGATCGAGGAGATCGGCGGAAGTGTGGGGATATCCACTGTTAAGGGAAAAGGTACGAAATTTATTATCCGTCTGCCGCTCACTCTTGCGATTATTCAGGGTCTTCTGATTGTCGTGGAGGGAATGTACTATGTAATTCCCGTCGCGTCCGTCGAAGAAACCGTAATCATCGACCCGAAGAACCTGAAGGATATAAACGGGACTTTTGCGCTCGAACTGCGTGATAAACTGATCCCTATTCTCGCGTTGAAAAATTTCTTCTACGGTTTGCCCTTTAATATTGAGGAAAACACAAAAGAATACTGTATCGTGACCAAATACGGCGAGCGTCAGGTCGGTATTATTGTCAGCGAGGTTGTAGGCGAACAGGATATTGTCATCAAGCCGCTCAATACCAAGCTGATAAAAAGCCCGGGAATTTCCGCGGCGACTATAGTGGGCAACGGCGATATCGGTTATATTATCGACACAAGCCAGATTATCTCCTATTTCTTTAAGGTCGGTATAAAAACCCAGCAGGAAGGATGATATGGAAGAAAATAGAATTCTTAATAAAAAGGTCACCAAAGATGAAGAAAATCTCCGAAAGGCGAATATCCTATTTCAGGGGATAGCGTTTTTTCTGGAAGAGAATATATATATGCTCGATGTGATGTATATTAGAAGCATCATCACCGTAAAGAAGATTTTCCGTGTACCGAATACGAACGAACGGTTATTGGGCGTGCTGAATCTTCGGGGCGCGATACTTCCCGTATACAGTATCAAGCTTATTTTAGACCTCGACGACCCGTTCCGTAACCGGAATGTTATTACCGATGATGAGAAATTTATTATAATTGTGAATAAAGACAAAGATACGTTCGGCATCATGATAGACAGTATTTATAAGAAAATCATCGCTACAGACGATAATTACCGCGAAGGGAAGTTTCTCAAGCAATGGGCGAAGAATTCTATCTTCAGCGGTGTTGTTCTGGAAGAGGAAAAGGAAATCATGGTTGTAAACATCGATAATTTGCTGAAATATATGATTTCTTTAAAATAGCCGGAGGAATACATGCGAATTGAGTACATTAATCCCTTTGTGGAAGCGGCATTCGATATCCTGAATGAAGTCTTGGATACCAGCGTCAAACGGGGGCAATTATATCTGAAGAAACTCGGTGAATCCATGAAGGGTATCGCGGTAGTCATCGGTGTTACCGGACAGGTCACCGGCCGTATAGTATTCGATATGACAGAGGACACATCGATCAAGATAACCTCTAAACTGAACAATGAAGAGTTTAAGGAATTCCACGCAATGGCTAAGTCCACTATCGGGGAACTCGCGAATATGATTACCGGACGAGCGGTTACTAAGCTTGAAAAGGAAGGCCTTGCATTCAATTTTACCCCTCCTACAATCATTACGGGGACGAATTTGAGTATATATGAAGCGTCGACTGAAATGGAAGCCTTGATTATACCCATCGATACCGGATTGGGAATAGTCGAAATCAACATCGCGTTTAAGGAATAAAGGAGGAATCTATGGGAATCATGTTCGGGGAAGACGGCTTTCCCATCGGAAAAAAATCAACAGGCGGAAACTATAGAGTTATCGTTATCGACGATTCTCAGTTTATTATTAAACAGCTTTCCCAGATTTTTATGTCCAGGGATTTCGAGGTGGTCGGTACGGCTACCAACGGAAAAGAAGGTCTTGATCTTTATAAATCGCTCTCTCCCAATATCGACCTTGTGACCTTGGATATTACAATGCCGGAGATGGACGGTTTGCAGACCCTGAAGGCTATCCGCGAAGCCGATCCTAATGCGGTAATCATTATGGCTACGGCGTTGGGAACAGCGGATGCGGTAAAAGAAGCGATAAAACTCGGCGCAAAAGGATATATTGTCAAGCCCCTGGATCGGGAAAAAGTTCTCGAACGGGTCGGTCAAATAATGAAGTAGAGGTATTTAATGTCGATTTATCTCGGTATAGATTTAGGCGGGACTGCCGTTAAACTCGGTATTGTCGACCTGAAAGGCGAAATCATCGGTTCCATGGAAGTACCTACTCTCGCAGAAACCAATTCCTCTGACAAGATTTACAGAAACATTTCGCATGCCATCAGTCAGATTTTAGAGAAGAATCCCGGGCATAAAATAAAAGGCATCGGGATCGGATGCCCCGGCAGTATTTCCCCCGAAGAAGGGACAATAGTCTCGGGTATCAATAATATTCCCGCATTGAACGGATTTCCGCTCGCGCGTGAGATCGAACTCGATTTTAAAATCCCGACGTTCATCGATAATGACGCAAATAACGCGGCGCGCGGAGAATTTCAATTCGGAACAGGGATCGGGCGGAAAAATTTCATCATGATTACCCTCGGAACCGGAATCGGCGGCGCTGTTTTCATCAACGGCGACCTATACGGCGGAGTGAATAACTACGCGGGCGAAGTCGGTCATATGATTATCATTGTTAACGGGATACAATGTACATGCGGCAGTATGGGATGCTGGGAAGCCTACGGCTCCGCGACATCGATGATTAAACGCGCGAAGGCGATGATAGAACGGGGGCTGGAAACATCGCTGCTGAAGCATTACCCCGATCAGTTCAACGCGAAGGTGATCGTCAAGGAAGCTCTCGCGGGAGATATGATCGCAAAAGAAATAATTATTTCCACCGGAAAATACGTCGGAATTGGGATCGCCAATCTGATAAATATTTTTAACCCCGAACTTTGTATTATCGGCGGAGGGGTATCGCTTGCCGGCGAGATCCTTTTTAAAGAAATATTAAAGTATGCCCAGATTAACACCCTTCCCCGCGCATGGGATGTGGTCAGTATCGAGCAGGCAAAATTAGGAAATAAAGCGGGTATTCTAGGTTCGGCCGCGCTCGCGTTTATGAAAACGAAATAAGGTTGTAGTCATGTCTCGTTCAATACTCACATTTTTCATCGTTTTTCTGTTCAGTTTGGCCGGAT
>JAGVBZ010000002.1 GCA_020059465.1 Brevinematales bacterium | reverse complement strand
TTATTTATTGATTTATTGTATCTAACTCTTTACAATATCTATAAATCCTGTGAGCAAACTATATGCGGTTCACCTTACAAACTATCTACTCCCCCTTAACTGGAACTCTCTGCGGGGGAAAAGTGCAGGGCACCTTCGCCCAGAAGATATTCAACTGTATGGATTGCGAGTTTTATAAAACTGTCGTCGCTGAAGAAGGCGGCAGTTTAAAGACTTCCAAAGAAATAATTACAATTCTGCGCGGTGTATAGGAGTATTCTTCCGCATGCGGCCGTCCCTACTCAACTGATTGGAGAATAATTGAAAGGGAAATATTGTTCCCTCAAAGAAACTCATAATTCAATGACAGGTTTCCGAGATGCCGTGCTGAGGCTTCGTTTCTGCTATCCTGCATCTTTTCGCATCTTTATTCTATTCACACACCCATTCGTTTGACGAAAACCGTTTATACCTCTATAATATCTCTTCTCTTGTTCGAACGAGGTGTAAAATGAAAAAATCGACATATGCCCATTTGTATTCCCGCTCTTCCAATAACATGAAGTCGTCGGAGATACGCGAACTCTTAAAGCTGTTAAACAGTCCCGATATGATCAGTTTCGCGGGCGGTCTCCCGAATCCCGATGCGTTCCCGATCGATAAAATGAAACCCGTAGTCGAGCATGTGATGCAGTCACACGCCCGTGACGCTCTCCAATACGGGACTACTGAAGGGAACAACAAGCTTCGAGACGTGATCGCGCGCGGGATGGGCCAGCAGTACGGCGCCCCCCAATCGCTCTCGAATATCATGATCACCAACGGCGCTCAGCAGGGACTTGACCTGATCTCGAAAATATTCCTGAACCCCGGCGATAAAATACTGACCAGCAACCCCACCTATCTCGGCGCGATTATGGCGTTCCAGGCGCATCAGGCGCAGATCAGCGCTATTACATTGGACGAAAATGGCATCATTCCCGAACTACTCGAGGAAAAGCTCGAATATATGGAGCAGCGGAAGGAGCAGGCGAAATTTTTATACCTCGTTCCTACGTTTCAAAACCCGACAGGTGTAACCATTCCTCTCAAGCGCCGGGAGAAAATCTACGATATTATCTGCCGGCACGACCTTCTGCTGATCGAGGATGACCCGTACGGTCTCCTTCGCTTCGAGGGAAAACGCGAACCGTTGATAAAAAGTATAGACGATGAGAACAGGGTCATCTATCTGGGGACTTTCTCGAAGATCCTCGCCCCGGGATTCCGAACAGGATGGATCGCCGCACACGAGGAAATAATCCGGAAGGCTACTATCGCAAAACAGGCGCAGGACCTCTGTACCAATAACTTCGGGCAGTATTGTATATTTGAGGCTATTTACCACGATATTCTGTTCCCCCATATCAAGGAAATAATCACTATCTATAAAGAGAAACGCGACCTGATGATCGAAGCATTGAAGGAATTTTTCCCGAAGGAGGTGAATTGGAACAAGCCGCAGGGCGGTCTTTTCCTTTGGCTCGTCCTCCCGGAATTTATCAACTCGCTGACTATGCTGCCGCGCGCGATCGAGAATAACGTCGCTTATGTTACCGGCGAACCGTTCTTCCCCAACGGGGGCGGGCACAATACGATGCGGCTGAATTACAGTTTTGCGTCGAACGACCAGATACGGACGGGTATCGAACGGCTGTCGGAAGTTATAAAAACGATTATTTCAGAGAACAAGGGAAGGCTTGCCGAGGACTACGTATCTATTCCGTAATGAATTATACCGGTTCGTGCCGTTTTCGTGCCGATATTTCATTCAGAACCCTCGTCAGTTCATTAGTTTCAATAGGTTTCTTCAGGATATAATTTATCGTTTGGGGTTTATTCAAATCGCCTATCTGATCGCCGCCCCCGCCGGATAATACCGCAATCGGAATACTTTCGCCGTACTCATCCCTGATACGCGACGCGAACTGCCAGCCGTTCATCACCGGCATGCCTATATCCGTAATAATGAGATCATATCGGTTAATTTTCATCAACTCCAACGCTTCCCCGCCGTTTCCTGCAATATCCGTGTCATGTCCAAGCATTTTAAGTCTTCTTTGCCCAAGACGGCGGATGGAGACCTCGTCATCCACCCAAAGTACTTTTAGTTTGACCTCTGTCGATGTGTTCAGTGTTTCCCTCTGCTCCGGCCGCGTCTGTTCTGCCGCAATCGGAATACGGAATTGTATGACCGTGCCCTCACCCTGTGTCGTCCGTTCGACAAAAATTTCACCGTCATGCGCTTTGATTACCGAAAGCACCCCGGACATCCCCAAACCTCTTCCCGACTCAAATCCCTTGGTCGTAAAATACGGCTGGAACATCTTTTTCACCGTTTCCTCATCCATCCCCATCCCTGTATCCCGGACTCTGACAATTACGTCTTTACCGTCATGACCGGTGGATAAATAAATGGTTCCGCCGTTCGGCATCGCTTCGATAGCATTCTTGATCAGATTGTATAGAACCGACCTCAGCTCATTCTCGTCTCCCCGTATCAGGGGAATATCGCTCATGTTCTTATCAATCTTAAAGTATATACCCTTCTGTTCTGCGGTGTCCTTCCATATCGGACGGGTCTGCGCAATAACGTCGTTTACCACATGGTTCATCTGTATTGGGGAATAGTTTCTCTGGCCGCTGAGCGGCTTATTGAAGCTCTGGAGTTTTCTTATTCTCGCAGCGGCGTCCAGAACGCTTTTTTTCATCGAGCTAAGGTTCTCCTTAAATTCGGCGGAAATCTCCGGGGCGGGCAGCATTAATTCGATGTTTCCTAAGATGGATTCCAGACTGTTATTAAAATCGTGGGCCACACCCGAAGCGAATTCCCCTATCGCGTTCAACCGCTGATTTCGGATTATCGTATTATAGGCGCTTACCTGATCGGTGATATCGGTGTTCACTCCCATAATTTTCGCCGGTTTTCCGTCAATAAATTGATGCACATGCGCGTATGCACGGATATAACGGGTTTGTCCGGTCAGGGTAATAATCCTCATCTGCGTCTCATGATCCTGACCGGTCTCCATCACATTCTCTATTTCTTTCAGAATCCTCTCTTTATCGTCGGGATGGGTGAAATCCAGAATATTCGAATAAGCCGGGTCGAAGGTGTCTTTATCCGCATCATAGATCTGGTACATGAACTCATTCCACTCGACTCTCTTCGTGATAAGATCCTGTTCCCAAATGCCGAGTTTAACAGAGTTTACCGCCATTGCAAGTCGTTCCCGGTTCTCCCGGAGTTCCTCTTCCACCTTCTTTCTGTCGGTAATATCCTGAACATATCCCGACAACATGCAGGGATTCCCCTCTGAGTCCTCCAGTAATTCGCCGGCCTGGGCCCATACTACATGGATCGATTTGTCGGGCCAGATAATCCTGTACTCTAATGGGATCGGTTTTTTATCCATGGCGACAGAAATATTCGACTGTTCGACCTTTTCCCGGTCTTCCGGGTGTATCGCCTGCGCGATAACATCCTGAAGAATGAGATGCTCCTTTTTTTCCACGCCGAAAATCCGGAACATCTCGTCCGACCATTCGAGTTCATTGGTTTTTATATTCCAAGTCCAGCTTCCGACATGCGCATACTGTTGCGCTTTTTTCAACCTCGCTTCGGATTCGCGCAGTTTTTTTTCTGCCTTGATACGCTCGGTAATATCTATTCCATAGACGTTAACATATCCCCTTTCTACGATCGGGGAAAACGAAAAGCTAAAGATATTTTCTCCGATTTTCTCCTCTATCTCCATGGTTTTTCCGCGCCGCAGGCACTCAATTAGAATCTTATGCCACTCCGAATCTATCATTTTTCCCGACGATGTTTCAATGATCGCGTTTGCGGGCTGATTGGAATAAAGCAATTCGCCGTCCGGTTTTATTCGCATCACCGGATTCGGGTTTTCCGACGGGAACTTCGCTAGCATTCTGATTTCTTCTTTTCTTTTATAGTCTTCCGTGACATCCCTGAAGACTAGAACAACGCCCTTAATACTCTTAGCGTCATCCATAATCGGCGCCGCGCTGTCCGCGATCTGCCTGTTATTCCCGTATTTATCTATCAATACCGTATGATTTGCCAGTCCGACGATCAATCCGGTCTTTATCACTTTTTCAATAGGGTTTTCAACAGTATCCCCGGAATGCGCATTGACAATTTTAAAAATATCCGAAAGAGGCCGATCGCCCGCCTCAGCCATTTTCCAACCCGTATATTCCTCGGCCATCGAGTTCATCCGTTTCACCATTCCATCCGCGTCGGTTACAATCACCGCGTCTCCTATGGAATGAAGGGTGATTCGAAGATTTTCCTCACTCTCCCTCAGTCTGTCCAAAGATTCTTTTCGCTCTGATATGTCCGTAAAAAAGGTAACAAAGTGATTCTTTTCCGGAGAAAACACGTTTACCTCATACCAGCGGTTAAAATGAGAGGAGAATTCTTCGAAGGATTTCTCCCCGCCGTTGAGTGCGATATCCCCGTATAAACCGATCCAGTCGAAATCATCCTCGATAATTCCGGGGAATAATTCCGTAACAGTTTTTCCGATTATGTCCGTTTGATACAACCCGGTCATTTCTCTGAAGGCGGGATTAATATCTATATACTTATAATCGACAGGTTTCCCCGCCTCATCCAGAATAATTTGGTGATATGCATAACCGATAGGCGATTTTTGTAGGGCCAATTTATAGAAATACTCTTCCATACCTTACCCCTGATATTCTAATACTCATTATCTTATTAGAATACATAAATTTTAATCAAAAACTCTCGGTTTGTAAAGTGATTCCATGAAAATATTTTTCAATTCGGGTAAGAACCGGCCGGGAAACTATTAACCCGTCAGTGATGCATGAGTATTAGTAATGCATTGAGATATCTGTATGCCTTATTTCCGGGATTCTTCTTATAAGCATTCTCTTGTCCAGCAAAAGGGATACTACTTGTATAAAAATATCTGCGGAACTTCGTCGACGTCCTTCTTGACGTTATTCAGCATTTTCGGTAAAAGCTGGATATAGGAGTTCTTCAGGTAATTGACTTCCATTTTCAATACTATAGGAGTCTTTCCGTCCTGCTTTTCAATTGTCAGATATTCTCGTCCCGACGCAATCTCGGATTCCCATTTGCCCCAATCGGTTTTCTTACCCTTGCTGTCGGTAATAACAAACGTATTATCGGGCTTAAAGTCGATGGAGTACAACACTCCGTTCTTCGATTTGCTGCCCTTATTAATATCCTCGACAGTCCACATATCCCATGTCCATTTTCCGATAATCGGATTTGCCTTAACATCCGTTTTCTTGGCAGTTTTTTTCCCGGAATCGGTAAATAAATCGACCATATCTTTCTGGTTAAGGGTAAAAACATATTTCCCGGGTTTCAGCGTATAAGAAACATAATCGTACCGGTCCTGCTTGAAAAATACCAGCATCGATTTCTTTGTCTTCAAGGATAGGGTTTTCCCCGCGTCGATATAATATGTCTCTACATTTTTCCATGACCATTGACTGTCGTGCGATTTGTTGTTATCAATATAAAACTTGACTGTAACCGGGGAATCGTTTCGGACAAGGACGTCGCCGGCCTCCTGCTTATCTATATTCTGGACAGGAAGAACCTCGGTGACATTTTTATCGATAGCGCTCACCATCGAATATATATACGGGTGCTGGCCAGTAATCCCTTTCTTCTTGAGGTCCTTTTTCATAGCATCGGGAAGATTCCCCATATTAACCATATAGGCGTATTTTTCCTGAGTGAGTTTCGACGCCGCGTCGATAACTTCTTCCCATGTAAACTTAGGATCGTTGAATAAGACTTCGTTGAAAAACGACATGGTGAACGATCCTCCGCTGCCGAATCCCCACGCATACTCGCCGGGACTTGCCGATGTGATATAAAGCATACCCTCGTAGTTCAGGAACAGGTTTTTATAGATCTCGACAAACGTGTTCTCTTTTTTCGCCATCTCCTCGGGGGTCTCGAACAATCCCCGCGAATCGATCCCGCCGATAGAACTGCTGCACGCATCGGAAATTGCTATTTTCAGCTTCGCCTTCTTGGATTTAAGATACTTCTCGACATCGTCACGATAGAAAAATTTCTTATCCGTCGTGAGCAGAAATGTTTTATTTTTATCCATTCCGCCGTGCCCGCTGAAATAAAAAAGCAGAACATCGTCCTTCTCGGTTTCCACATTCTTTAGGAGTTTTTCCATATTGGCATAGGTGGCGTTCTTTCCTTTCAGAACTGTAATCTCAACGTCTATCACATTCCCCTTTTCGAGATTATTCAGCAGCGACTGGACATGTCCCAGATCGAGCCGGACATCCTCTGCTATACTGTTCAGACCCGAGTCATAGTAATTATCCTGTATAATCAGCAGCGCCTTTAACACCGCCGAGTAAGATACAGCCGGAATTAATATTGCCGATACGAACGCGATCAGGAATAATTTAAAACGTTTCACACCCGCCTCCTTCTTTTCGCCTTAATATTAGCTTACCATATTTTCCGGGAATTGCAAGATTTTTGGGGCATTCAACGCTTAATCCCCGTTTTCCTGAATAACGGATAAATATGTAAAACCTTATATTTTTGTATATAATAAATTTCTACTACGTGATTTTAAGGAAGAATAATTGGAACGGAAGCCGGGATTTTTTAAAATCATGATGGTTTTTTTCCGGCGGGCTTCATGCACTCTCGACGGCGATTTTATCGGAACAGATACCCCAAACGACGATATCACGATTATAGGTATCTCCCTGAAATAATCACACCCCCAGATCGGTGGGCGCGCGCCCGAGGCCGGCAGCAGATTGAGGGTCGTCTCGATCTTTATTTTTTTTAGGCGAGACCTCCCCGTTTTGACAATTCACAGATTCATGTATATAATTATTCATAGGAGACAGTTATGATAATACTACATGGAATCTACGATAATGGAAAAATCGAATTGACAGATGAAGAAAAACCCCAAGTCAGACAGGAAGTACAAGTGATTCTGAATACCGATAACTCTGAGGAATTCGAAAAAGGAAAAGACTTAAGGTCTTTCTTCGATCAGTTCCAATTAGACCTAAGCCATTTCAAATTTGATCGGGAAGAAGCGAATGAGCGATAGCTTATTCTTTCTGGATTCTTCTGTAATCATTTACGCAATAGATAAATACCCGCCAAAGAAAGAAAGCACTCTGCAACTTCTTGAAAGGAAACCGGTTATATCAACGCAGGTAATCAATGAAATCTCAAATGTAATGCACCGAAAATTTCATTTCGACTATCCGTCGATTTTTCAGATAACCTCGAAAATTGTGGAAAATTCTCATCTTGCATTGATCGATTATAAAACCATCGCATTGGCACTGAATCTCGCAGGCACATATTCTTTTTCCTATTATGACAGTTTGATACTCGCATCTGCTTTAGAGAATAACTGTACCGTACTTTATTCCGAGGATATGCAGCATAAACAGATCATCGAGGAAAGATTGCAAATTTTGAATCCTTATCTCAAATAATCACACCCCCAGATCGGTGGGCGCGCGCCCGAGGCCGCGCAGCAGATTGAGGGTCGTCTCGATCTGAACTGGGATACTTTCATGCAGGTGCGCGCGGTTCGGGTAAATCTCGTAGCACTCCCGGAAACGTTCCGGGGTGACATTCAGCATGACCGAGTTCGCACCCGCCATCAGCCCTTTCTCTCGCGCCTCCGGGTCTGCCGTCTCGAACGATGTCGTCACCAGTATTTTCGCATTATCAGGGTCGGCGATACGCGCAGCCGCCAGCGTATTCAGGATTTGTTCGACCGGGGCGACCGTTTTATCCGCAAGAGGAGTACCGGGATGCGGGATGAACGGCCCGAAGCTGTACATCTCGGAATGCAGTTCCCGCGCGAGCAGGATATCGTTCAGCATATCGCGCTTCGTCTGCCCCGGCACGCCGATCAGCCCTCCGGTAATAATCAGGTAACCCATCTCATACGCCGCTTTCAGGTGCGCGATACGGCTGTCCAGACTATATCCCGGATGGAGCGTTTGATAGAGTTCAGGATTGGACGTCTCGAAACGGAGCAGGACTCCCCTCGCTCCCGCGTCGTACAGTTCGCGAAGCCCGTCGATACCGATTTCCCCAACGCTGATAAATATCAGGCACGGATGCCTGAGTTTGATCTCACAGATGATTCCAGCCAGACGCGGCGCGGGGAATTCAGGATCTTCGCCGGACTGCAGCACCAGCGCCTGGAATCCGTGCTTTTCCACAGCCTCGTCGACCGCCGCGTAGATTTCCTCGTCGGTCATCCGGTAACGCGCAAGTTTATTATTATGGGCGGAAATACCGCAATAGAAGCAGTTCCGCGGGCAATAAGAGGAGAATTCGATAATACCATGCACGCAGCAGGAATTTCCCAAATGCTTTCGGCGCAGAAAGTTCGCGGTTTTATAGAGCATCGACCGTTCATGATCGTTCTCGAGATTGAGCAGGTGATAGAGTTCTTCGCCGGAAAGCGGGCGGGATTCTGCGGCCTTATCGAGTAACCGCAGAGTCTTTTTATCCACCCCGCGGTCTTTCATATCCAGCCGCGAGAGCTGAAGATCCATCTCCTGAAGTTCGAAAAACGTTTCCTTCCAGACCGATAGAATGGAACGGGCTTCCTGTTCGGGAAGCGCCTGTATGACATATCCGCCCTGCGCGTAAATATAATCCCCTATCCGCAGGTCGGAAAGCTCGTTAATCGCGCGCTTCTTCTCGCCGAAATAATCCACTGTCACAAAACGTTCGTCCATCGCCTCGACCCTTCCGGGTATGGCATAGCACATCGCCGCCTCCAAATTCAAAAAACACCGTAATAATTATATATAATTCTGTGGAAAATATCCAGTCACTACCTGTAAAAAAGGTAGGATTTATCCCGTCACAAATCCGGTAATCAGCGAGATAATCTCATCGGCAGACGCGAGAACTTCCGGAGAAATAACCTCGCCGAATCCGAGGGATTTCGCCTGAATCCCGAGGAAACGCACTTCGCTTCCGGTATCCTGCCGGAGAATGGATGTGATTACAGGTAACGGAAAGGAATGGGTGCTGAGCGGGGTTTGGGGGATCGCGCTGTCAGGAATAAAACGCGCCTCGCCGGGGAACCCGCCGAAATCCGCGGCATCGATAATAACTGTCCGCGCGGGACGGATATCTACCGCGTCGGTAACAATATTCTCGGGACGGTCTCCCGCGTCCAGCAGGTGGAATCCCCTTGGGAGTTCCGTCAGTTTCGACGAGATATACGGCCCAACCCCGTCATCGCTGCGCAGCGAATTGCCGACAGTCACTATGAGAAACGGATAACCCGGTGCTTTAAAATATCCCGAGATACCGCTATCTAACAAACTTTACGTCCAGGAAATGCGCCGAACAGGAAATACACGGATCGTATGCGCGTACCAGCATTTCGAGCGCGAGCGTAATCTCGGCTTCCGACTTATCGAGTATCTCCGGAACCAGTTTCTTCATATCGTGCTCGATATTATTGCAGTTCTGGCCGGTCGGTATGATACAGTTCGCGTTAACAATGATCCCCTTGTCGTCCACCTCATAATGATGGAACAGCAGTCCGCGCGGGACTTCCACAGCGCCCACACCGGAACCCGCTTTGACCAGAATACGCTTCTGCTCGTTCAGCCCGACTACTACCGCTTCCGAATGGTCGACCCCTTTTTCCTTGAAATGCTTGACAATATCGATAGCGTCATAGAGACTTTCCGCGCATTCGATCAGCTGCGCGACTGTATTCAGGTAGGGATTCGTAACCTTCGGTTTCATCCCGACTGCGGCCGCAATATCCTTGGCTTCCTTTCGGAGCTTGCTGTAATTGACATTAAAACGGGCAAGCGCGCCGACCGCATAGGATTCGCGGCTGAGCTTCGTATGTTTCGCGGACGAATGCGGTACGACGAATTCGTTCGTGATTTTCTTATAATCCTTTTTATTCATTCGGACACCGTCGGTCGAACCCACGTCGCCCATCAGGAGAGGGTATTCCCCGTCGTCCGAGACTAGCGCTACATATTCAGTATCACGCTGCAATTCCGGGAACTTCAGCCCCGCCGCAAGCTCGATGGTCGCGTTCATATCGGGAATCATCCCATTCAGATACGCGAGCATCGCGTCGAGCGCCTTTTCGTCGGGAAGCTTCGTCCATCCGCCGACGATACTGGATATCGGGTGAATATGCCGTCCCGCAAGGATATCGCAGACGTCGTTGCATGTCTTCTTCATACGCAGGGCGCGGCGGACGACCTTATTATGCGAGTCGATCAGGGGAACGAAGCTCTTGACGCCGAGGAGATCGGGAGCCACCAGCAGGTAAATATGCAGAAGATGGCTGTCGAGGTTCTCCATATGGAGCAGGAGCTTGCGGAGACGGATAGTCTGATCGCTGGGCTTGAATCCAATCGCGTCCTCGGCGGCCTGTATCGACGCGAGACTATGCCCGCATGCGCAGATACCGCAGATACGCGATGTGACATGCTGAGCCTCGAATATCGAGCGGCCCCTGAGCATTCCCTCGAAGAAACGCGGACTTTCTACGATCTCCAGTTTGCACTCTTCGAGCACCCCGTCGTTTACATTCACCACGATATTGCCGTGACCCTCCACACGGGTCAAGTATTCGACATTGACCTTTATATTCTTTCCCATTATTTGATCTCCCGGCATTTATTATACATATTCATCTTGTTCATAATCATATCCACCGTGATATCATACTTTTCGAGTACGGCCTTAAACCCGTTCTCGTTCGGATTGCTGACCATACCGCGGCAGCCGTAGCAGATGTTGCCGTTATTGACGCACCACGAGTTGCATCCGGAACGTGTGATGGGCCCGGCGCAAGATATCCCGCGCTCGAACAGGCAGATATTCTCGTTCAGCTTACATTCGACGCATACCGAATTATCGGGCACATGGTACGGAAGCCCCGCCAATGCGGCTTTGAGGATACGGATAAACTCGGGCGGATAAATCGGGCATCCGTTGACGGAATAATCGACGTTTACCACCTGATGAACCGCGCGGGTGGGAATCGTATCGAAGAACTCCGCTTTATCCTTATAGACATATTCACGGATATCCTTCAATTCGTAATTATTCTTCATCCCGTTCACTCCGCCGATAGTGGCGCAGGAGCCGTACGCGATCAGTACTTTGGAACGCGCGCGGATTTCTTTGATCCGTTCTACCGCGTGACTGGTGGTGATACTTCCTTCAATAATAGCGATATCGAAACTCTGCGGCCATTTTTCGGACATAACTTCGCGGAATTCCACCACATCTATCACTTCGAGGATATCCAGAAGGGCTTCACCCAGATTGGCGACCTGTAACTGACAACCCTCGCAGCAAGCAAAATCGAAAAACGCGACCTTAGGTTTTGTCATTAGATTGCCCCCTTCAAATCTTTGATCCGGTCGTAGAAGAACACCGGTCCGTCCTGACAACAGTAAATATTATGAATCTGGCAATGCCCGCATTTACCGAGACCGCACTTCATATGCCGCTCGAGAGAAACAAGGATCCGGTGATCCGGGATATTCTTCCCGGTCAATTCCTTGATAACGAACTTATACATGATGGGCGGGCCCACCACTACTGCAAACGTATTTTCCGGGTCGAGGTCGACGCCGGGGATAAGCGACGTGATCAGACCGACGTTGCCCTTCCAATCAGGCGCACCGCGGTCGACCGTACAACTGAAGTTGATATCGATGCGTTTCTGCCAATCCTCGATCTCGTCGCCGAACAGCATATTCAGCGGGGTCTTACAGCCGAGAAGGATGTTGACCTTTCCGAAATCGCGGCGATTGTCGATGACATAATTAATCAGCGAACGCAGGGGAGCGATACCCAGTCCGCCCGCAACCAGCATAAGATCGTTGCCTTCGAAAAGCTGCACGGGAAAACCCACTCCGAACGGGCCGCGAATACCGATATCGTCGCCGGCCTCAAGTTTATGCATAGCGTTGGTAAAACGCCCGTCTCCGACCGCACGTACGCAGAGTTCAAACGAACCCCTTTTCGTCGGAGAGGAACAGATCGAAATCGGAGCCTCACCCACTCCGAAGATGGATACTTCGGCAAACTGCCCCGGTTCGTAATCGAGGCTTTCGCCGCTCTGGAGCGCGATATCGAAAAGTTTTTCGCTGTCCGTCAGACGTCTGGCGCTTAAAATTTTCGCTTCCTTGATTTTATAAGCGGAACGGTTTATACTCATTTTTTCCATCACTTGTACTCCTTCGCTAAGGATTTGATGGTATCCTTGAGGTTGATTTTCGCCATACACACACGGGTACATCTGCCGCATCCTGTGCAGAAAAATTTTCCGTACCGCTCGACGGGATAACGGAATTTCCGGTTGAAGCGGTGACGCTTGCGGTCTTTGCGCTGAGAACGGAAGCTTTCGCCGCCTGCAACCCGTGCAAACGGTTCGTTCTGGCAGGAGTCCCATACACGGATACGCTTTCCCGTTTTCGCGCCGAGGTCGGGATCGTCATAGACATCGAAGCAGTAACAGGTCGGACATACGTTGGTACAGTTCCCGCACGAGATACACCTTTCTCCCAAATCGTCCCACACCGCACTGTCAAAACCTTTTTTAAAATATTCCGGTATCATATTTTTATCGACATCGACTTCGTTTTTAAAGATTTCCTTCTTTTTCGCCCGGAGATCTTCGAGCGCATTCATATGCTCGATCTTCGCCTCTTCGTACACCCCTGTTTTGTCCAATAATTCTTCGCCAAGCTGGGTGTTTACATGAATAAAGAAATAGTCCCCGAGGTCGGTGAAAAACATGTCGTATCCGCCTTTCGGGATATGGTTTCCCATCAGTGCACAGCTCGCATGCTCGTCACAGTAATTATTGCATTCGAACCCGATGATGGCAATTTTGTTCTTGTGGATCAGATAATTGAGGTCTTTCGGGCGGTCGGAAAAAACAATATTCAGGCACTGAATACCGGCAAGGTCGCAGGTATGAACGCCGAACAGCACCATTTTTTCAACCTCTGCGACCGCATGCATTTTCTGCCCTTCGCGGGTGTCGTACTCAAGAAGAGTTTCATGCTGCGGCATAAAATACTTTTTCGGCGGGAGAATGGTGGGAATGTACTGGAGCGAAATCTCCTTCGCGGATTTTACTTCCTCGAACGCGTAATGATTCGGGCCTTTGGCTACAGGAGCCATTACCTTTTCAATTACCGCAAGTTTCGAGATAAAATCGTTGAGATGAGATTTGCGAAGTATGGCATTTTGCATATCGCACCCCTATTATTATTTGCATCTTTAGAATAACATAAACCTGAAAAAACGCAAGAAAAAAAGTGAATTTTTTCACAAATAGAATAGTAATATAGTAGGATAAAACCATTACATGAACCAATGTATGTATAACAGCTTCATTATGATAAAGCACGATTTCCGGCACATCGATTTGCATCATCATTACTCTTCCCGGTGAAATAAAAAAAGGCGGTTATCCGAAGATAACCGCCTCATCTATAACCCGTTTTCCATATTTACCAGGTTAACAACTGGGACAGAGTATAACTGTACTTCTTACATTCAAACGCGGGTAAAGGACTGTCTGAAAGATAGATATCGATCAAACCCTTCTCGGGCTGGAATATCACGCTATGCAGGGTAAACACGTCATCCACAGTCATCATAATCGTTCTCACGTTGGTAATATCAATTTTCAACGGGAGATATGTTTTTAACTGGTTCGTGATCATCGCGTAACGGTTTCCGGAATCGTCGGTATAACCCGGAGCGACCGATTTACGTTTGAGATAATGGTTGACGTTGATAATCAGGTTGAGATTGGTCATACTCTGGGTGAAATAGGCGTTATCCGGCAGCGAGGGGTTGTCGGACGCATACCGCGCGGTCACACGACCGCCGGGCTGAGTAGCATCCCCGTCATATTCGAATACCACAGCCTTATCGTTCAACGGGAGCGAAGTATTGCTGAAACCCACCATTATGTTATTCCCATAATATGCCGGAGTCGCATTGAGCAACGTCACCACATTGGAGGGTCCGTCCGCGCTGCCGATCGTTTCCATAATCTTTCGGAGGGCGATCAGCCGGGAAATATATCCGCCGGTATCGGACGACGGATATCCGTCGGTATTGTGAAGCACCCCAGCTACACCGGCGTCGTTCATCGCGGTCATCGCGCCGATGACGCCGCATACTCCGGCGCCTGCCCAACTGTGAACACCCGCGACAGCCGATTTGTAGACAGTAACCACATGGAGCTTCTTACATTCGGACTGGCTGTCGGGAAGATAATCGAAGTTGCGCGCAAACACCAAAGAACCATCCCATGTCGCGCTTCCCCATGCCGCTAAGCTCGAACACATCCAGTCCCCGACGGTGTTCATTACCATCAGATCCTGAAGACTGAGTTTATGGACAGGCCCGTTAGGCGGGAATATTGTCAGATTTTCCTCCGTCACGCTGGCGTAGATACCGTCGAGCATCCCGACCAGTTCGTTGGAATAAGACGTTTCCCATGTGAATCGGGTCTGGAACGAGTAAACCTCATCGTATGTCTGCACGGGATATTTAAGGAAAAGCACCCAGTAGATATATAACTGCAGTGTATTGATAATCTCGTTGCCGAGCAGGTAGCCGTAATCGTAGCCCATCTGATAATTGCTCCCCTGAAGCTTGAGCATTCTCATCGCGCCGCTGACCGTGAGCTGACCGCCATAGACAGATGTGTAAACTCCGTCGCCCTTCATGGGAAGTTCCTTAGCATTAGGATTCAGCCCCACAAATATCGCGCAGCCTGACGCAAACCCCGCCCCTGCTAATAATGCCAATAAAAACAGTTTTGTCCCGCTTTTCATATTGCCTCCTGAAATCATCACTATGTATATAATAATACAAAATTAGAAATTTTCAACCTTAAAAAGGAAAATATTTATATCAATAATAAATTCTTACCAATTCCATAATTCCTCGATAGAAAACTTCCATTCTTTGCATTCCAGCGCCGATTTCGGCGAATCAGAAAGATAAATATACAACTCCCCGGATTGCGGTTTAAAAATCACACTATGCAATGTATACTTGCCATCGACCGTTTTCAGAATATCCTTTGCGTCCATAACATCTATATCACCGTCTTTCTGAACCGCGGCGATAATTCCCTTTTTCAGCTTTATGTATCTTTCGACCGAATTCTTATACTCGGTGAACGCATCTTTCTTTCTAAGAAGGTAATGATTGACATTGATGATACAATCAGTATATGAAAGAGTCTGGTCATAATCCTTATTTTTCGGCAACGTCGGGTTGTCGGTCGAAAAACGTACCGTCACCCTTCCGTCAGGGTGAGAATATTTCCCGTCATACTCAAAAACAGCCGCGTGGTTCTTGTCTGACGAGGCATTATTAAAGCACATCAGAATATTATTCCCGCAAAAGGCAGGGGTTTTTTCTATAAGCTGCTCAGCGTCAGACGGGAGAGAGTTTTTTCCCATCTTTTCCATCAGTTCTCTGAGTAATATCATCCGCGATACAAATCCGGTATTATTTTCGGATTTATAATACATGGTATTATGAAGAACCCCGCAAATTCCATACTGATTAAAAGCGGTTATCGCGCCGATCGAACCGCACATTCCGATGTTTATCCAATCGTTCCCATCATCCGGTTTATATACTGTAATCAGATGATAGTTCCTAAATTCATCCTTTTCGTCGATCATGTAATCCAGATTACGCGCTAAGAGCAGCGACCCGTCTTTTCGCAGCGAACCCCATACTGAAAAACTCGAACATGCCCAATCACCGATTGTATTTAGTATCATCAAATCCTGCATATTTAGCATGTGAGATTTTCCATCGGGAGTCCGTATCATCAGGTTATTTGTCCCTACGCTTTCGTAAATCCCTTTCAGCATTCCTTCCAGCTCTTTCAGATATGGAGAAGTCCATACAAATTTTTCCTGTAACTTCTGCACTTTATGAAAAGAGTTATTTGCGTCCTGATTTTTAAAGAACCAGAATACATAAATCCTTAAGGTATTTATTATTTCATTGCCGAGAAGATATCCGTAATTATACCCCATCTGATATCCCTCGCCCTGCAGCTGAAGGATTCTCATCGAGTTATTAACCGTAAGTTTAGCGGTTCCATCGGCGGAAAAATATACGCCGTTCCCTTTATTCGGTAATAACTGAACTTTATCCTTAGATACATTGCAATCGACACTACTGATAAGAAGAAACAGGATAACGATGGCTTTAGCGGAGATATGCAGAATTTTATTTTTCATAAATTTCCTACCTGTATTATAAAATATTATAATACCGATTTGTTTATATAACAATAAAAAAGGGGAGCCGAAGCTCCCCGTACTGGTTATTTCGTCTTACTTTTAATATATTCGTCCATCGCCTTCGCGGCAACACGCGCCGCGCCCATCGCGAGGATCACTGTCGCCGAACCGGATACGGCGTCCCCTCCGGCGTAAACTCCCTCGCGGGTGGTTTTCCCGGTAGCCTCGTCGATAATCAGCGCCTTCCACTTGTTGATCTCGATCCCCGGCGTCGTCTGGGATATCAGCGGATTGGGGCTTGTCCCGATCGCGATCACGACCGTATCGACCTCGATCTCGTACTCCGACCCCTTGACCGGAACAGGCCGCCGTCTGCCGGAATCGTCCGGCTCGCCCAATTCCATCCGGATACACCGGATCGCGCGCACCCATCCCTTATCGTCGCCGAGTATTTCAGTGGGGTTGGTCAGCATATGAAACTCGATCCCTTCCTCTTTCGCGTGATGAACTTCCTCCACACGGGCGGGGAGTTCCTTCTCCGAACGGCGGTACACGATATAGGTCATCGCGCCGAGGCGTTTCGCGGAACGCGCCGCGTCCATCGCGACATTTCCGCCGCCCACGACTGCCACCCTTTTTCCGACACGGATCGGCGTATCGAACGATTCATCGTACGCCTGCATCAGGTTGTTGCGGGTCAGGAATTCGTTCGCGGAGTAAACCCCGTTCAGTTCCTCGCCGGGGATGTTCATAAACATCGGCAGTCCCGCGCCGCTCCCGATAAACACCGCCTCGTACCCTTCCTCGTTCATCAACTGGTCGATCGATACCGTACGCCCGATGATCACATTCGTCTCGAATTTCACGCCGAGTTTATGCAGGTTCTCGATCTCGTATTCCACCACCGTGTTCGGGAGACGGAATTCGGGGATACCGTAAACCAGCACTCCTCCGGTTTTATGTAGCGCCTCGAATACGGTGACCTCGTAGCCGAGTTTGGCGAGGTCGCCCGCGCAGGTCAGTCCGGCAGGGCCGCTCCCGATTATCGCGACTTTATGCCCGTTCGGTTTCGCCGGTTCGGCGAGTTTATATTTATTCTCGCGCGTCCAGTCGCCTACAAACCGTTCGAGCTTGCCGATAGCGACCGCCTCGCCCTTCTTCGAGAGGACGCATAGTTCCTCGCACTGGGTCTCCTGAGGGCATACCCGTCCGCATACCGCCGGCAACGCGCTGTCCTCGGCGATCTTCTTCGACGCGAGGTCGTACTCCTTATTCCGGAGGTGCAGGATGAACTCGGGTATCTTGATCGCGACCGGACACCCTGCCACACAAGGGCGCGTCTTGCACTGGAGACAGCGGTCTGCCTCTTCGATCATCTGCTCTTCGGTATATCCGAGGCATACCTCGGTAAAATTTTTATTCCTTTCGTCGGGCGCCTGTTCCCCGATAGGCGTTCTCTTGAGGTTAACCAATTTTCGCCCCCTGTACTCCGCACCCATGCTTCGGGCGATGGGTTTTTCCTTCAGCCTCGCGGAGCGCCTTTTGCCCCTCCTCGGTCTTGAAAATCGACATTCTCCGCATCGCTCCGTCGTAATCCACCAGATGCCCGTCGAATTCGGGACCGTCCACACAGGTAAACTTCACCTCCCCGCCGACCATTACCCGGCATGCGCCGCACATCCCCGTACCGTCTACCATAATAGTATTGAGGCTCACGACTGTCGGGATGTTCAGTTCTTTCGTCAGTTTCGCGGCGAACTTCATCATAATCATCGGGCCGATAATCACCGCGTGATCGTATGATTTTCCCTGCTTCTCGACAAGGTCGCGCAGGCAGTCGGTCACAAGCCCGTGGAAGCCGTAGGAACCGTCGTCGGTACAAACATAGAGGTTTTTCGCGGCCGCGCGCATCTCCTCTTCAAGAATAACAAGGTCTTTATTCCGCGCGCCGATAATCACATCAACATCGATCCCCTGTTCCTTGAGCCATTTAACCTGGGGATATACCGGAGCGACACCCACTCCGCCCCCGATAAAGATAAATTTCTTTTTTTTCACTTCTTCGAGCGGCTCCTTCACGAAGTCCGAGGGATGCCCGAGAGGGCCTGTGAACGCGAAAAAGCTGTCACCCTCGTCATACTCTGCCATTCGACGGGTCGAATCCCCGACAGTCTGAAAGACGATGGTGACCGTGCCGCGTTTCTTATCGTAATCGCAGATTGTCAACGGTATCCGTTCGCCCTTCTCGTCGGTGATCACTATCACAAACTGTCCCGGAAGGGACGCTTTAGCGACACGGGGAGCCTCGATATCCATCAGAATGACCTGCGACCCCAGCGCCTTCTTCTTCAAGATTTTATACATTACACTACTCCGTATACAATTCATTTTTACTGCACAGGATGTACATAAAAGACAGCATCCCGGCAACCGGTTTCGGGAAATATTTATATAACAAACGGTCTAAAAGAAAAACAAAGCGGGGAAGATTCCCCCGCTTTGTTTTCTATTTCAATATTATATCACACCCTGATCGAGCATGGCTCTCGCGACTTTCAGGAAGCCCGCGATGTTCGCGCCGACCACATAGTTTCCAGGCTGACCGAAGTCCGACGCGGCCTTAGCGCAGGATTCGTGGATAGACTGCATAATCATATGGAGACGGTTGTCCACCTCTTCACGTGTCCAGTTCAGACGCATGGAGTTCTGGGTCATTTCAAGACCGGAGGTGGCGACACCGCCGGCGTTCGCCGCTTTTCCCGGACCGTAAAGAATCTTGGCGTCGGTAAACTTTTTCACACCCGCGGGTACGGTGGGCATATTCGCGCCTTCCGCTACGACGAAACACCCGTTCTTTAACAGGGTATCCGCATCATTCGCGTCGATCTCATTCTGGGTTGCGGACGGGAATGCGGCATCGCATTTGACGCCCCACGGCCTCTGTCCCTCGACATATTTAACGCCGAATTTCTTGGCGTATTCGCTAATTCTGCCTCTCTGTACGTTCTTCAGCTCCATTACGAATGCAAGCTTGGCTTCATCGATACCGTCGGGATCATGAATATACCCGGCAGAATCGGACAAAGTGACACACTTCGCGCCAAGCTGGTTGAGTTTCTCAACCGTGTACTGAGCGACGTTACCGGAGCCGGAAATGACGCAAGTCTTTCCTTTGAAAGAATCCTTTCTGGTCTTCAGCATTTCTTCGGCGAAGTAAACAGCGCCGTAACCGGTCGCTTCAGGACGAATCAGAGAACCGCCCCAGTTCAGGCCTTTCCCGGTAAGAACACCGACGGTCTCGTTCCTCAGACGCTTGTACTGACCGAACATGAAACCGATCTCGCGCCCGCCGACACCGATATCGCCCGCGGGGACATCGGTAAACTGCCCGATATGACGCTGCAATTCGGTCATAAAGGACTGGCAGAAGCGCATTACTTCGTTATCCGACTTGCCCTTGGGATCGAAATCGGAACCGCCCTTTCCGCCGCCCATAGGAAGGGTTGTCAGGGAGTTCTTGAAGATCTGCTCGAAAGCGAGAAACTTCAGAATACCCAAGTTCACGGACGGGTGCAAACGTAATCCGCCCTTGTATGGGCCGATCGCGCTGTTGAACTGAATACGGAAACCGCGGTTGACCTGCGGTTCGCCCTTATCGTCAAGCCATGCAACCCTGAACATCAGGACTCTTTCAGGTTCCACTAATCTTTCCAGAATCTTAGCTTTCTGGAATTCGGGATACCGCGACATCACCGGTTCGAGCGATTCCATAACCTCTTCGACTGCCTGGAGAAACTCCCCTTCTCCAGGATTCTTAGACTTAACTAACGCTAGGACGTCTTTCGTGTAAGACATTTTAACCTCCATCTCTATTTATTTAAAAAGGATATACCTCCTAAGCAAGGGAAATAAATATAATCGAGAGGCAATAATAAGCGGATTTTGTCTTTTTGATAGGAGCGGTAGAAAATTGGAGTGACTGGATAAATCTCCATTGTGGAAACTCTTATTGTTATTTAAGTAACCAGTAAAAAATCCCTCAAACCGGCGAACATAACAAAATACATACAGGCGCGACATCGTAACAGCGGAGAAAATTCTATTATAGAAACCGGAAAAATGCAAATTATTTACCGTCTCGCCGCCCCGGAGGTCACTGTTCCGAGGCGGTGAATGAGTATAATCAGTAAAAAGTTACACATTCCTGTTCTGCGTATAGCAGATAACCTGCTGCTTTTGAGTATTGGCATACAGCATAATACTCTTAATTCCCTGAATATCTTTGCTGTCGATCACCCGGATTACCTTCTCAAACTGCGCCGCCTCCGGCAAAATCGTCTTCAGTTTGCTCGGGGTGTTTTCCAGCACATCCTTATTCAGGATGGTGTCTTCTTTATGGGGATATACTCCCATATACAGAATATTAAAATCTACCAGATCGTTGAAGAAATGGGTGCCGAGGGAAATATCGGGTATCAGGTTCTCGTTCATCTCGACTATCTCCACAAGGAACTCGATATTGCTGATCTCGGAAAACACTACAGGTACGCCCAATGCCGGTGTGGTAGTACCCCATCGGCCGGGCCCGATCAATATGACCTTTTTCCTTTTGTTCTCCGCATCCTTCATATTCGCAATCTTCCCTATTGTATGCGCGAGCGTATATTTATCGCTCAGGGACAGTTCGGAGTATTTCGAAGGCACCACATAAATAATGCGGTCAATCGATTCGTTCCGGCTCTGCCCGATTACCGGCCCGCCCGTCTTTAGTATAATGCTCTTCGGGTGAATATTGAACGAAATTTCCTTGATGCTTCCGCCGTCCTTACCCTGGAACGGACGGCATTGGACAATATTGATCTTGATCTCGCCCTTATCCGAAACATTCGCGGTAAATTCCACATCAACCGGATAATGATATGCGCCCTGGATTATCCGAAGCATTTCCCGCATATCCGATGTGAAGTTCGTTTTTTGCAGGAGTTCGTCGAAAGTGATAATCCACGAGAAGACGTTTTTCTTCCCGTTATACTCCGCCTGCCGTTCCAGTTCATGATCTCGAGACGCAATGGTATTGATCTGCATTTCGGGGCTTCTCTGTACAACATCCCGAAAATCAACCGATATCAGCCGGTTCGATTCCAGATCGAGCACATCCACCTTCTTCTGGGAGTACTTACGAACCTCCTCCAATCCCGATTCCGGCCTGCGGTCGGGGGCGTTCAGCGCAACAATACGGGTGTAATCGTCATCCGAGCGTTCCACCGCGCGGGTGCCCATCCCGAAAACAAGCCTCAGCATGCCCGAGTTCGGATCGATGGTATTATTCCAGACAAACGGATTAAAGGAGTATGCCACGCCGGAAACAAACGGATAAAAGATATTCGTATGCATATCGCCCGAAACACGCTGCACCAGAAGCGACATCTGCTCATCCTTTTCCAGCAGGCCGAATCTGGAACGGTAGAGCAGCGCCTGTTCGCTCATCGTGCTTGCGAATATATTTTTGATAGCCGTCAACAAGTCTTCGAGGCACTTTTCCCTCGGGCCTCTGTTGGGCAGGAATACACTCTCGTACTTCCCGGAGAACGCATTCCCGAAATTATCCTCCAGAAGGCTGCTGGAACGGACTATAATCGGGGACTGCCCGAAATAATCCAGCATATCCGAAAGCATCCTGATAATATAATCGGGAAATTTTCCCCTGTGAATCAGACGGCGCGCATGTTCGGCGTGCTGGAGAAAATGATCGAGGTCTTTCTGCTGTTCGCGCGCCCACCAGCACCCGTTCTGCACCAGAAACGTATAGAAGATATCCGAACCGATATAGAAAGAATCGTGGATCTCCAGTACGTCCTTCCACTTGGAACTTTGCCTCTTGAGGATTGCGCGGGAGAGAAGCATACCCACCGATTTTCCGCCAATCAGGCCGGTACCGATAATCCGTTTACCGAGCGCCACTACGTCTTCGAGATCCATGTACCGTTTGATGAGTTCGAGAAGTTTATCGTCGCGGGTTACCGCCATACGCACAATACGTCCGAATACCGCGGCCTCCCTCTCGAGATTTCTGATACCCTGATCCATATTATCCAATACGGCCTGTCCCTCCCGGAATGTTCTGTTCCAGATATCGTACTGGCGGCTTGCCGATTCAGAACCCACCAACGGGGTCTGGGCGAGAATTTCCGCGTTCTGCGAACTCTTAGTGACCGGTATAAACTCATCACCCTGCCATAGATGGAGCATGTGCATTGTCATTGAGTAGCGCTGCTGCACCTTGATCGGGTGAACGTATATTTTATCCCTGTGATGATAAATATCGATAAATATCTGGGTGGTGTCCACTATCGGGGATGTGGCATAGGATGAGTGCTTGAATTTTTCAATCGCAAAATAAGCGATTGCTTCGATATCGAGCAGGAATGGACAGGTCAGCATAAAAAAATTCGCGAGCATCTGGTCGCTGAACCAGTCGACCGCAAGGTCGGACAGGCAATCGAAAACGTAACACCCGCCCCGTCCGCGGTCTCTGATAACGCTGTGCAATTCAAGGATAAACGCCTCAAAACCTTCTTCGGGTTTGAGGGGAACAATCTTAATCCCGGGCTTCTCCTGTATAAGGGGCGCGTGTTTAGCGAAACGGAAATATGTCAGAGATTGCCCCCGCTGTAACGCCGCCTCGCAGAAAGGATCGACAAACTGCTTGTAATCCTCGAACGAGTTGATATGCCAGACTACGTTATCGCCCGGTATCAATTCCTTTATAATAAAATCCAGTCCCCTTAGTCCGGTACTGTATTGGCTCATATAAGAAGGCATATCCGCTTCCTCCATCACCCTGAATTTATTAGAATCTACATTCCCGCCCGTAGTTTCAAGATACCGCAGATAAATCCTAACCCGATGAACGGTTAGAAAATAGATATTTTTACCGAAAAGTTTTCGAGAATGCGAACACGATATGAAATACCTGCCGTTTTATCTCACTAAAACTCCCACGTGAAAGTACTATCCCCGAATTACCTGCGAATCTCCTTGTTCTCTCTATAAATTATATATTTGAAGAATGATTACTTTAAATCCGTTTCATTATCGATGAATAAATCTTTGTCGATTTGCGCCTGCTCGGGTTTCTGGGCAGATTCAATGATCGCGGCGGGAATCTCTACAGGCTCTTCAGGTTTAATTTCCGTAGCGGCAATTACTTCAGGTTCAAGTTCCGGGACATACTGGGCTTTTTCCTTCTTTAAAAGTATCTTATCCTTTATCTCATTCAGCCGCTGTAAAATCCTCTCATCCGTGACTACATTTTCAATATTGCGGGAATCATCAAATTCCAGATTTATAGGGATGGGGTAACGGACAACTTCTTTCTTGGAATTGATAAAAACATTCACAACCGGCTTCAGAGACTGGGGAAAACGGTAGTCGATCACCTCGCCGACCTCTCCGGTATTCAGTATAACAAACCCGCCCTTTGTAAATATTTCCGTCTCTGTCAGGTATTTCGGCATATCGTCGACAAACGCCCTCGCAAGCCGTGGAGCGAATGATATCCCGCTCTCTTTCTTTATTGTTGACAGCGCGTACCAATACGGACGGGCGGGTTTGTAGACCCGTTCCGAAGTAATCGCGTCGAAAACATCCGCCATGCTGACAATCTGCGCGACCTCGCCGATCTGTTCCCCCCGCAATCCGAAGGGGTATCCCTTTCCCACATATTTCTCGTGATGCAGGAGAACAACCTTCTGAATCAAGGTTCCATAGCTCGATTGAGACTTTATTAATTCATACCCGAATATCGGGTGCTTCTTTAAAATTTCAAATTCGTCACGGGTCAGATTGAGCGGTTTATTCAGGATCTCCTTTGAAATCATCTGTTTCCCTATATCATGGAGAAGCGCGCCCACACCGATAATTTTTAAGCCCTTTTCATTATAATTCATTTTTTTCGCAAATAAGATAGAGATCAGGCAAACATTGATAGAGTGGGTATAAGTATAATCGTCATACTCTTTCAGTTCGAGAAGATTGAGAACTGTCCCTTCCGATGAAGAAACATCGTTGATAAAACCATCAACGACCTCGTTCACCCCCTTTTCGGGGATGATCGATTTTGAGGAAACTGCGTGCTCGATTTCATGGGAAATATCGACCGCCTTTTCAATCGTTTGCGGACTGACCATCGGGTTTTCAGCAGAGGGTTTCTGGGCAACCTTCGAGCGGGTGTAGAATATTTTCACAACTCCCTGTTCCTTGAGGTCATGAATAATCTCGTTCGTAAACGGTGTTCCTCCGTCCCAAACCTTATCTCCCGAATAAGTATAAGCGTCGCCTTTTAATATGATTCCGGGATAAAGAAACTTAACAAAAAGCTCGACCTTAAATTCGTTTTTTTCTTCAGGCATTTTGTTATCCTATACTAACAGTTTTAGGAAATCCGCCCCTTGAATCAGTTTAATCTTTCGAAACATAAAATGACTTTCACATTCGGGAGTCATACCGAACAACGAATATACATTTATCCCGAGATTTGCGATTACTTCGCTTTTTAAGTCTTTTGAAACCCCTTCGAGATCCATCGGATTCAACTGATTTGGAATCCTGTTGAGCACATGACTGATATCCCCATGCTTGATCACCCAATAGGTCTCCTGCTTGATAATCTGGCTCGCGGAACGAAGCCTGAGAAACCGGCCGGCGTACTCCTGAAACTGCGTGATGTTCTTTGAAAAAAAGTGCTCCAGTTTCGGATTATCGAGGAGGACTTTATACTTCCGCATGATTTCCGGAAGGTCTTTATAATTCCGGTCGATTGCGGACGCATCCCGCCAGTAGTATAAGGCCCGGTAATACTCGCCGTCTTTGAATAGAAGCCCGGCAGTCTCATAAAGCATAACCACCTTAATGCTTGGGGCGACAACATTGATATAACGGTTCATAAAATCGGTCAGACGCTTCAGGTTGTTTTCCCGAATCAGCACTGTTATTATTTTCAGCAGAACATCGTCGAAAAGCATTTTATTTTCCAGCGACGGAGTAAGCACATCCACAGCACGGTCATAACGCTTCATTATAGTCAGAGCGTCGGATAAACAGAATATCAGATTTTTATAATCCGCATCGTTCGACGGGAATTTACCGAATATGGGATCGAGCTGATTGACACATTCCGTATACTCGTTCAGTTGATAATGTGTTTCGCCGAGCAGGAGCTTGCCCTTCAGATTATCCGGCTTGACACGCACTAGGGTTTCAAGATATCCCTTCGCCTTCTGGTAATTTTTCATCTCATATAAAATCTCGCCCGCCTCGTATAGGGCTTTACTGTGGGTGGGAATTTTGTCCAACACAAGAAGGAAATACCCCAACGCTTCCTTCTGCATCCGTTTCCGTTTATAGAGTTGTCCGACTTTTAAGTATATCTGCGGCTTAAGATCGTTATTTCCGGTCACAGAGGCTGCGACCGATGCCTTCTCGTAGTACTCGGTCGCCTGTTCGTACTGATGCAATCCTTCGTACGCCTGGGCGATATAATACTTGACTACGTAATCCTTCGGATTACCCTGCTGGTGCTGCAGCGCAAGCGCCAATGCCTTCTTATAATTCCCCGTCTTTATCAGCTTCTCGACTGAAAGCATCGCATTATCTTTCTTTAGAAATTTAAAAACCACTATCAGGATTATTGCCACCACCCCGATTCCTAAGGCTATCCAGAATAGAAAAGCAATATCACCCAGTTTAAATCCATCGCCCATCGTTAAAAAACTCCTCATTCCAAGTACAATATTATAGAGTAAAAATCTTAATATGAAAAGAAAATACAATGATAAATCAAAGAAAACGCATGTTAAGGAATGAAATAAAGAAGGGCTTCTCAAAAAGAGAAGCCCCGGAGTGTGTATGGAAAGCTAGTTAAGATATGCGTAAAGGTGGTTGCTTTCTTCGTAACCCTTCATCTGGTCGATTGCGATTTTCTCAAGCTGACGAATCCTTTCTTTTGTCAGTTTCATCTTCTCGCCGATTTTACTCAGCGACTGAGGTTCTTTCCCGTTCAAACCGAAACGGTACTCGATAATCTCTCTTTCCCGTTCTCCGAGCTTGTTCAGAAGATTCTGGATGCTTTCCTTGAGGCTCGAAAGAATGACCGCGTTATCGGGATTCTTCACCTTTTCCTCGCTGTCGGCCTGAAACATCGTCTCGTTTATACCCGACGAATCCTCGGGGATCATTTCCTCCAGCGACGAATTGCTGGAAAGGTCGATCAGTTTTTTTATCTCGTCCTTGTTCATCGAAAGCTTATCGGCGATCTCATCATGATCCGGGCGTTTCCCGTTTTCTTTGGAGTAATTCTCGATGAACTTACCGATCTTCATCAGTTCGTTCGCACGGTTCATCGGGAGACGCACCATCCGGGATTTCTCGGATATCGCCTTCATGATAGCCTGTTTGATCCACCATACCGCGTAGGAAATGAAATGCACCTCGCGTCGGTAATCGAATTTATCCACTGCGGTAATCAGTCCAATGTTTCCTTCGCTGATCAGATCGGCGAGCGGAATATTTTTTCCCTGATACTTTTTCGCGATCGAAATCACGAAACGCAGGTTTGAAATAATCAGTTTCTCCTTGGCGCTTTTATCGTCTTCGGACGCCCGTTTCGCAAGCGATACTTCCTCGTCGCGGGTCAGCAAAGGTATCTGATCGATTTCTTTGAGGTAAACCGAAATGGAGTTCTTTCTCAGTATGTTTTCAAATTTTTTCAAGTCGGGCGCTTTTCTTATCTCTTCTTTAACCGCGTTCATATATATTCTCCCGTTGGTTTCCCTATTATAAGCAATAGCCGTACCATCATAAATATTTCTTTATTTGTTACCCAATATACAGTTATAACTATTCATTGTACCGCCGCATATAAAAATACCGTGTCAATATGATACACTATTTTCACATATCCGGAGGCGTTCGTATCATTTTTTCTGCGGCTCTTTCGATTGCCGAAATACTCGAAATTGAGTATTATTATAACGCCCTAAATTCCAAGGAGCCCTACATGATTATTGGAGTAGGAATAGATATCATCGAGATAGAACGGATACAAAATGTTTTCGCGAAACGGGGGGAGAAGTTCATCAAACGTGTATTCACTGCGGACGAGCTGAAATACTGCCACGGGTTCACCGAGCAGTTTACACATCTCGCGGCGCGTTTTTCGGCGAAGGAAGCGTACTATAAAGCGGTGGGAACCGGAGTGCTGGCGTTTCACGAGATCGAGATATATAACCTGCCGACCGGGAAGCCGGAGATCCGTCTCCACGGGAAGACGAAGGAGCAATGGGAGGGGCTTGGATCCCCCAAGATACATATATCGTTATCGCACAACCGTCTCATGGCCTCGGCGGTCGTAGTGCTTGAGAAGGATTAAAATATATACCCTACCCGGAATATAAAAAAAGCGATTGGCATTTTTCTCCATTATTCTCGCACATCTTTTAACATTTTCTCAAAAACCTTTCTAAGTTCTGGAATATTCTTTCTGCATACAAGATAGATTATTTCAGCGTTAATATCGAAGTAATGATGAGAAATCACATCCCGAATACCTTTGATGCCTTTCCAGTCTATTTCAGGATACCGGGTAAGAAATGTTTGGCCGGAAATTTTATCTAGATTCTTACAACTCTCGCCGATAGCGATTAGCATCATTGAGATGGAATCAAGCATATCTGTCCCTTCGTCGCTTGAAATAAATTGTTGGGATTATTTATCTTCGACACCCTGCGTTCAATCCGGCTGATTGCATTCAAAATCTGCGATATTATTTCCAATACCAGTTCTTTATCATACATAAATCGCCTCATTTTGAATTCTTTTCCTTAGGAAAGAATTCAGAAACCGGCTGAAAAGAATGACATCGACTGATTGGTTAAGTTTATGTTCTAAAACTTCCTTGATATGCACTAAGGTAAAAAGGTCCGGTTCCGCCAGTTCGACTACCACATCGATATCGCTATCCCGTACGTTTTCTCCTCTCGCATACGAACCGAATAGCCCGATACGGATTACCCCGAACTGACGGTTTAATTCGGGTTTAAGCTGCTGTAATTCCGAAATAACGGCATCACGGTTTAAATCGGTTCCAATCATATTAGCATCTCCTATACACTTGAATGCCGATGAAATACTTAGAAAATATACCCGACCCGGAACATGAACAACGGAAACACCTGCTGCCCTGTCTTCTGCTCCAACTGCCAGTTCAGCGCAAAACTCGGCTCGAGGAAAATCCCGTCCACATTATCCAGTATCAGCTTAAAACCCATCGAGGTCATTAAAGCATTAGCATAATTGAATGCCGGCCCGAAACTCATCATCGGGGCGTATTTCACTCCCACCCAGAAACCGGAAAGCGAACGGGCGGTAATATAGAGATTGACTCCGATTGACGGCTGAAAATAACTGCCGGCGGAGGGTGCGCTGAAATATATCATCCCGAAATCGAACGTCAGGTTATCCGACAGCGGGGTCTCGAACTCAATATCCGCAGTTGCTGTTCCGGTGATTGCGTTGACCAATGTGCGCAAAATCTCTACGCTCAGAGACGCCTTACCTGCGGCGTAGACACTTCCCGTAAAAATTACGGAAAATAAAATAAGAAAGACCCAGACAATAAGCGTTCTTTTCATATTGTCCTCTCCATTTTTTTATGTTTATTAATAACTGCCCTATTATATTTTCACACGTGAAAAAAGTAAAGTACTAATTCGGAAGGTTCGACAAAACAAAAAGCGTCCCCTTTGCGGGGACGCTTTTATTGTTTGATACTGATTTCGATACGTTACCGCAGTAATTGGAGCATGAGCTGAGGCTTCTGGTTCGCCTGAGCGAGCATAGCGGTCGCAGCCTGAGTGAGAATCTGGTTCCGGACGAAGTTCGACATTTCGTATGCCATATCCGTGTCGCGGATGCGGGATTCGGCAGCCTGCAGATTTTCGAAACCGACCATGAGGCCCTTGGATGCGTGCTGGAGACGGTTCTGGTAGGCACCGAGGTCCGCGCGCTGTTTGCTGGCTTTGGTCAAGGCCTGGTCGATCAGACCGATCGCCATATTGGCTTTGTCCGGCGTACTTAAGCTGATAAATGAAGCGGTTTCGGGATTCCCGACGGGAGCCTTGAGACCGAGACCCTGAGAGTTCATCGTACCGATGTATACTCTTTCTCTCTGGTCCATGTTGGCGCCCATGTGCAGCCACATACTTGCCATCACGGTGTTGGTACCGGTAGGCTGAGCGAAACGCCCGGTCAGCAGGTTCATTCCATTGAACTGCGCGTGAGATGCAATACGGTCAAGTTCGTCAACCATTTCCGAAACTTCGACCTGAATCATCATACGGTCGGTGGTATCATAGATACCGTTAGCGGCCTGTACTGCGAGTTCGCGAAGACGCTGAAGGATCTGCTGAGATTCTTCGAGGTAGCCTTCCGCTGTCTGGATGAACGAGATGCCGTCCATGACGTTTTGATTGGCGCGGTGGAGACCGCGGATCTGGGTCCGCATTTTCTCGGATACCGCAAGACCGGAAGCGTCGTCGCCGGCTTTGTTGATCTTCATACCGGACGAGAGCTTTTCGATGGACTTATCAGCGTCCCAGTTGTTGACTGTCAACTGGCGTTGGGCGAAGATCGCGCTGATGTTGTGGTTGATAATCATATCATCCTCCTTGATGGTTTGGCAGCGACATCCTTGTCGCCTCTCTTAATTTTTCGGAAATTTGGGGGTTTCGATTAGGGTTTTACGAATTATTTTTTACGGAGGTATGTCTAAATATAACCTTTACTTCTTGATATGCGTTTCGGTTATTCCGTCGGGATTATATTCCACACAGAACAATGCGCGGTCATCGTCGGCGGGCTGTTCTCCGCAGAACTTGCCGATATCCACAATAATTCTATCTACGAATTCACGTACTGGATAATCGATGTTCTTCAGGATCGATTCCATCAGCCTGTCGTATCCCCATAACTCCTTCTTCTCGCTTCTCGCCTCGACTATGCCGTCGGTATAGAAAAGGATACGGTCGCCTTTTTCCAGCTTCAGACTTTCGCTTTTCCATTCGAAATCGACAAAACTGCCGATGATGGTTCCCGGCGTATTGAGCACGCGCGCTTCTCCGGTGGAACGGCGCAGAAGGATGGCCGGCTGATGTCCCGCGTTGGTATAATGGAGGATTCCTGTCTCGAGATTGAGGATTGCGTAGTATGCGGTGACAAAGTACTCGAGGTCGCCGATAAAATTATATATATCCTTGTTGACTTTCATGATGACGTCCGAAGGAGCCACCCCCCAGCGTGAATGGGTAAAAAAGTCGACCTTGATCATTCCGGAGATCAGCGCCGACGCTACACCGTGGCCGGAGACGTCTGCGATCAGGAAACCGTACCCGTTCTTTCCTACTTGGATAACATCGTATAAGTCCCCGCCGACCGATTCCAGCGCCTCATACTTCGACCCGAACGATAACTGGTTCACGCTCGGGAAACGGGTATCGTCGGGAATAAAATGCTCCTGCACCCGTTTGGCCATCATCAGTTCTTTCAGGATCGCCTCGGTAGTCCGAAGGAGCTGCCTGTTCGATTTTATCAGTTCATCGGTACGTTTTTTAACCTGTTCTTCCAGTTCGGTGTTATACAGGCTTATCTTCCGGTTGACCGAAAGAAAACGCCTGATAAATATAATGACGAACGATAATGTGAAGAAGAATACTCCGTAGTAGACGCTGCTTTTTGTAAACGGGATCACCTCGGTCGCAGTCAGAACATTATAAATACCGTATACGCACATAATCCCGAACCCGAAAGAGTAGATTTTTGCGTCAGTATGCCCCTGCACCGCAAAACGGATAGATAATACCAGCAGGGTAATTCCCCCAGCTACTATAAGAATCTGAAACGGGAATAAAAAGACGATTAACGGTACCGCGCGTATCAGGTCGAGAAGAATGATAACGCCGCCCCCGATCACTAATCCCTGTGATATCCGCAGAAGATAAGGTTTCGCCTGTGACTGGAACGTATAGTAAAACGCCATGAACGCTATACCCGGGACAAGAGAGAGTGTCATCAGTTCGAGATACGACCATAACGTCTGCACCGGGATCAGCATGATACGGATGTCCGACTTGGAGAGGATGTAACCTCCTAAAATAATCGCGAAAAGCGCAAACGACAAATAGGAGTAATCGTTTTTCTTGGGGAGCAGGAACTGAATAGAACCGATAAATAGTCCGAGCGCGATGAGAATGCATGAAAAAATAAACTTGAAGATATCCCGATTGATCACCGAAACCCATTGCCCCCCCTCGGGACCGATCCATACGTCGCCGTATATACCTATGGATTTCCGTGCCGATTCGACGCGAATAAACAACATTTTCCCGGGATAATTCACTGGCAGACGGACGATATGCCAGACTCCGGTATATGCGTAGGGGGAACTGTATATATGTCTCCCATCCATATAGAAATCCGTTTTTCCCATAATCTCGTTCTCAAAATAGAGGGACGGGTTTTCGAAGTTGGTTTCGGGTAATATGAGCCGGTACCAAACAATATGAAGCCGTTCGCCGGGAGGCGGGCTTCCGTCATACTTCAGGGGTGTCCAAAGGATACCGGTAAGCGATACCGGGTTCAGCCCCTGAGAAATGCCGGTATATCCGGGGAGTTCGCCCCAATAAAAAGCCCATCCGCTCTCGATTTTCCGGCAGGATTCGCCGGCTAAGAGTAAAACAGGAGAGAGCATTAATAGCGACAGAAGGTAGAGTATCCGCCTTGACATCCGTTCCCCGCAATAATTCCGTTTCCCGTATAGGGCAGCTAATCCCCTCCCGTCAACAGGACATGCTGAAATTATTCTATAAACTGATTAATTATAATTCCGAATGTTCCCGAATGTCAAGGTACTGCGACTCTCACGGATGAGAGAAGTCCCGCCTGCCTTCTGCCGAAGGCAGACAGGCGATGACAGGGATGTCAGGAAGCGGGGCGCTCTCACGGATGAGAGCCTGTCCTCGACCATAGGGAGAGGGAAGTCCCGCCTGCCTTCTGCCGAAGGCAGACAGGCGATGACAGAGATGTCAGAATGCGGAAGATCGATATCATTTACGGACAACACCAGATTTTCCGCAGAAAACCGGCAGTTCATTCCATTCTCCATTTAGATAGAGTTTTTATTTATACCCCTTATACATGCGGGAAAAAATTCATCGTCTCACAGCCGTATCAAAACGCAAACCAACAGGAACTTTTCTATCTCAGAATGAAATCCCCGATGAATGCACCAAGATTAACAAAAAATCCCCGTTAGAATGGGAAAAGGGTCACTTAACCGATTATTTCTTTTCCGCTTTGTGTGAATAATTAAAACATAAGATACAACGATCATCATTCAGCGGAATTTCCCAACAGAAACGGATCAGATCGGAGGACACCCCGACTATAAAATCATCAAGTGGTTTATCGGCGAAACGGGTACAGGATTCTATCAGACTATCCAGCCCGTACATTTCTCCTTCGGAATTACGGGATTCTGTGATTCCGTCAGTATATAGAATAACTTTGTCCCCCGGCTCAATATTTAAACTTACCGTTTTCCACTGAGGATTTGGAAAACAACCGATAACTGTCCCCGTAGCTTCTAAAAGCTCAACATCCCCGGTTCTTTTTCTGATAATAATAGCGGGGGGATGCCCGGCATTTGCAAATTCCAATACTTGGGTTTCCAAATTAAGAATTCCATAGAAAGCCGTTAAAAAGAAACCTAAATCACCGATGAAATCTATCAGATCATTATTCACCTGACTGATCACTTTTGCCGGGGAATTACCCCATCTGGAATATAACTGGAAATTAACCTTCGCCATCATTGTAACCATTGCGGCGGGAACTCCATGCCCTGAAACATCCATAATAAGGAAACCGACGGCATTCCGCCCAACCCTGATCAAATCATATAGATCGCCGCCCACCGATTCGAGCGCGACATACCGTGCGGCAAACCCCACCCCGTCCGGTATGTTTACTGACTTGCTTTCCGGAATCAGATGCTGTTGTATTCTTCGAGCCATTTCAAGCTCTAAAAACATCTCGTTCTGCTTGGCTTCGAGAATAGCAAATGTCTCTTTCAATTCGACGGCATGTTCCTTCACTTTTCGTTCCAGTTCGATGTTTATTTCCTGAAAACGTTTTCCTAATAATAGCATAGTTCGAATGAGAATGGCGGCCATCGCTGCATTATAAAGCAATAGCCCCCAATGTAAAACACCCCCGGTATAGGGAATAATTTTCATAGAGGAAACAGTGTTTATGATCCCGTAAATAACCATGAGGAAGAATCCGGCCGCAAAAATCTTGGTGTCCTTATCCTGATCGAAAATAAACCTAACCGATATCACCCCCCAAAAAACACCGGCAATCAGAATGGCGAAATTAAAAAATACCAACGCAGACTGCAATGGCACAAACCCGGTCAGGTCCAATATATACAATGCTGCGATGAAAAATAAGCTGATTGCGGAATATATAAGTAATAAAGATTTATACCTGTTTTTAAAGAATTCAAAGGATGAGAGCGGAAAGGAAACGGGGATTAGGAATAACATCATCAGCGAAAGTCTTGACCAAAACTGATAATCCGGATATATCAGGTAGCTTAATCCGGAACGTGCAAGTATCAGAAGACCCGCGTTAATAGTGAAAATACTATAATATAAGAAACGTCGTCTTCCATCATTCCTGTTAATAATAAATATCACTACCGCTCCGATACCCATAATAAGAAGTACGAAACTGGTTAAAAAGCTGCCGAGATGCATATGGATTATCACGCGGATTAAATCGTCCTGCGGCCCAATCCAAACAGAATTAAATATGCCGATCTCTTCTCGCGCAGAAGCCACCCGGAAATAGAGAAACTCTCCCTCGAATTGATCAGGCAATCGGAACATGATCCAGATTCCCTGAGGGGTTTCCTGAAAATGATAGATCAAATCGCCCTTAAAAAACACTTCCAGCTCACCAGCAATTTCGACAGGAATAAGTATATAGGGGGGCGACCATTTTCCTGCCGGGAGCAGAACACGGTACCAGATGATATTAGTATGCCCATCTCTTGGCGGTACACCGGGAGAATATTCGGAATTCCAAGCGGCTTCGGAAAGAAGCACCGGATCGACGGTTCCTGCTTCTTTTAAAAAACCCTGCGGGTCTCCCCAAATATACTGCCAGTTAGAGCTTAAGACCCGCGCGGTATCGTCGGATTTAAGTTTCTGGTTTGTTGCAAATAGATTTGTGACAAAGAAAAGCGATACTAAAACTACCGTCGATAAGTATTTCATGCGGTTCATCCGTTTTTATAGTTTTTTATTATAACAAGGGTTTTCCGATATAACAACTATAAAAACGATATACTTAGTATATTTTTCTTTTCCGCATGCTGGCACTATCCGAACGATTTTTCCGGTGCAGGGATACATCCATTAATCCGTCGTTTCCCGGTTTTTGATAGACTATTTATATCAAGATATCAGTAATTACAACCGTTTAATATCAGACTTAATGACAAGCAAGAAATTTCGATGATTCCCTGTCTCTGCGATACCCCGACGCTGTGAAGCAGTCTGTTTTATTCATTATACGGTATTAGAATAGATTGCTTCGACTCTGGCTTCGCAATGATAAAAAACCATTCGTCAACAAGTCATTCGGGAACAGCCGTTTTCAGCGCTGTTTATTGGATATTGATTTTATACAGCTTATTCCCCCGTTCGGCGATCAGAATCGAATCCTTATAGAACACGGGGGTAGCCTGAATATTGTTCGGGAGCTTGAGGTTTGCGAGGTTCGACCCGTTCATCCCCGCGAGCATGTTGACGTTCCCGGCGGAGTCGCACTGCACGATATACCCGTTGCCATCCGCGTCATAAACTCCCGTGGGCGACGACCACGAGTAATTGGTCATCTCCCATCGCCATAGCTCCTTGCCGGTCGCCTTATCGAGCGCGACCATCAGCCCCCGGCCGACCGTCTGGTAATACGCGAGGGTGAACACTACAAGGTTCGACAGGCTCAATTTCCCGATCATCGGGGTAGCGAACACCCCGCCGTTCCGTTCGGGCAGGGAACGGCAGTAATAACGGTTTTCCCAGACCGTGTCGCCGGTCAGCCCGTTTATCTTACGGATATAGGAATACCCCTTCGCCCCCTGGATATCGACCTCGCACCCGGTATAAAGATAAGGCACGCCCTTTTCTGCCTCGACCACTATCGACGCGTCGGTATCATCCTTCACATCCTTGATCCATAACGGCTTCAGGTTGATCAGATCCATACATTGGATCGTCCCGCAGTTATCGCTGAAGTAGAGAAGGTTCTTGTATACCGCGACCGAGTTCTCGATCCCGTAGACCTTCTTCTTGCCCGCTCCGGTTTTATAATGGTAGACATATTTATAGAGCTTCGGGGAAATCGACAGCTTTCCCCCGGCGAAGTCGTACTCCGTGTTAAGCTTCGCGATATACAGGATACCGTTCTCGCCGCCTGTAATCAGGATATCCGACTTGGAGTTCACTATCCCTGACGAATCGAACCCACCCCATGTCCGGTACGCCTGCGGATCTCCCCCGGAGATGGAATAAAGCAGCTTCTGGTCGATCAGGCTGTATATCCTGTACTTCTGCTTGCCTTTTTCCGGGACACCCTCCCCGACATACAGGAGCGGCAGGCCGCGCGGATCGATCGACGGCGTTCCTTTCACGGGGTTTCCCAGATAGATCGGCGGGCGTGTGGATACGCCCGTATCGAAGTCGTAAAAGTATATCCTGCCGTCCAGGGAAGCGAATATGACCTCGGTGAACTCCGCGTTATCCTTGTACTTCTTCGGGATCAGCATATTCGATTTCTGCGCGGATGTCCAGTGTACGAGAAGCGGCTGGCCTGTCCATCCCCCGCCGCCGCCCCATACGGGAGATTGCCCGGTCTTATTCGCCCACTCCACCGACAGACTGAAATCCTGCGACGTCAGTTTACCGATCGCGCCCCAGTCCCGCATCGGGCTTCCCTTGAATGTGAAAATCCCTTCCTGCATCGAATACGGTTCTGTGAACGACTGAATCAGGAGCGGGGAAATCCCGTCGATAGGGCTGTTCTCCAAGTATATTTTATAAGAGATGGTCTTTTTTATCAGTTCGCGCATCTCGAACGTATTAGTCACATGGAGGAATGCCGGATCGTCCACCAGTATGGCGGTATCGTTCTCGATCTTGTCCAGCGTCGTCACGGGAACACTGCCGAACCGGATTATATCATCGGGGGCGGTAATAATCAATATCATAAATATAGAAAGAACTACGCCGCATAACGCAAGCGTCAGTCCGATTTTCATGGTTCTTGACATAGCAAACCTCGCTTAGTATATTTATTATCGGAATAGAATTCTCATCATTGACCGCTTGCAGTCATTTCCGTTGTCTAAAACTAAGAAAATGACCGGGAAATACCGATTTATATAGAAGGTTTGATGGTAAACCCTTTTGTCATTGCGATACCGCGCACTCAGCTGTCCGAAGCTCCCTCCAAAAGTCTCGCAGTGATAATTCTTCCGCATATATATCATCCTGCTTAATATAAGGGTAAATCAGACAATCGTCCGTAAAACACATATTTCGAGGAAATTATGGCATACGAAACGACTCATTCGCCCGAACACTTCCATGCGCTGATAACGGAGGAAAGCCCTGTGCTGGTCTATTTTTTCAGCGACGGCTGTCCGCCGTGCAAGTCGCTCTCCCCGCGTATCGGGGAACTGATGAACCGTTTCCCTCATCTGATATGGACGAAGATCGATCCGGCGGTGTTCCCCCAGATCGCCGCGCAGAACATGGTATTTACCGTGCCGATTGTGACGGTTTTCCTGCGCGGAAAGGAAATCTATAAAAGCTCGCGTTTCGTCGACCTCGAGAAGATCGAAATGATACTGACCGCCTCGGAAGAATAGTATGAGAAATATCCTGCTTACCTTGTCGTACGACGGTTCCGAATTTTTCGGCTGGCAGTTCCAGAAGAAGGACGACCAGCCCACCGTGCAGGGAGAAATCCACCGTGCGCTCGGGATAATCATTCCCGGCCCGCACAAGCCTCCGATGGGTATAGGCCGTACCGACAGGTGCGCGCACGCGATCGCGTATTACGCCAACTTCAAGACGTCGAACACGACTCTCCCGATAGAGAAAATTCCCGCCGCGCTGAACAGCGTCCTTCCCCGCAGTATCCGTATCCGTTCCGCGGTCGAGGTGCCGGATAAGTTCCATGCGTGCTTTTCCGCGTCGGCGCGGGAGTATGTCTATATCGCAATGACCTCGCCGGACCCCCACCCCATCTTCCGCTCGTACGCCCATTTCCTCGACAGTGTCCCCGATATGGCCCGTCTCGGAACCGTCCTCCATCTGTTCCGCGGCGAGCACGATTTCAGGCAGTTCAGCTCCGGGCACGGCAGGTCTGGAGTCAAGTCAACAGTTCGAACGATTTACTACTTCCGGGCTGCGGAACTCCCCGGGCGCGTGGTCTTTACTATCAAAGGTAACGGCTTCCTTCAGGGGATGATCCGCACACTGGTCGCGGTATCGCTGAATTACGCTTACGGAAGGGTGCCCCTTGAGGAAATCAGGCGGGCGCTGGACGAGGGGCATAGGCTGAATTCGAAACACTGCGCTCCGGTTCCCGCGAACGGACTCTACTTCAAACGCGGGTACTACCGCTGCGCGGGCTAAACCCATTACGAAATATAGAGCTTATATCAACCGTTAGCCTGCGACAATACTGTGCGCGATATTCGGCGAGTACTACTGCGTAGCCTAATCCCACCGCTGTGCTGGCTAACCCCATTACCTCAGCTTATACCCTCTGCGACGATACTGTGTAGCCTGACCGGGCGGTTTCGCCTTTCGATTTGGTTTTTACCCCCGACTTTATGCCGCGATTCTTCTGAGCAAAACGGATTTTCCGCGAAGCGGAAATGAAACGCCGTTTGTTTGACGACCCCCTGAAAGGGGGAAGGAGTTACGGCTTTTCCCGTTTTGCGGCTCTTCTTCTTTTAAGCGGCATTCAGGAGGGGCAGGCTTTCTTTGTTTCTTTCTTTCCCCTGCGGGAAAGAAAGAAAACAATTCTCCTTGATTCTCCAATCTTCGGCAGAAATTATTACGGTTTTTATTTGGAAGAGCTTTAGAAGATATTGATTATACAGCTATGATACTCACCTGTCAGTTCAGGATAGCGGGGATTCATTTGCAAAGAATAGAAACTATCCTCTATACCCTATACCCCGTATCCCATGAAGCGGACGAGGACGAGGAAGACCGGTGCGGAAAGTATCACGCTGTCCATCCGGTCGAAAATCCCGCCGTGCCCGGGAAGGAATGTCCCCGAGTCCTTGACGTTCGCCCAACGCTTGATCATCGACTCGCCCAGGTCGCCGGCTATAGATGTGATGATCATCGCGCCGGAAAGCAGCATCATCTGCCCGAGCGAGAAAACGTTGCGGATCGGGAGGACGTTCTGCAGGAGATACATCACAAGCCCCGACACGAACCCCATCACCGCCGTACCGATATATCCCTCGACTGTCTTGTTGGGGCTTGCCAGTGAAGGAATGGGGTGCTTGCCGAAAAGCTTTCCGGCGAAAAGCCCGCCGGCGTCGCTCAGCCACGGTATCCCGAATACGATGGTCAGAAACCAGCCGGAGAGGTCCCACATTTTGATCTGCACGACTATAGGAAGGAAAATCCCGAACATGACATAGGTAAGCATGGAAATACTCACACTCTCGAGTGCGCCGTCGAACTTCCCGCGCGCCGACTCGGAAATAAACAACGCCAGAAGATAGATCGCCGAGATCGCAAAAAGCAATGTATAGAACACGTTCTCGACAATCATACCCATCCCATAGAGAGCGCTGTTCACAAAACCGAGTGTCACTGCGGCGGAATTGATCCATAGATGAAAACGGATATTCTTTTTCTCCACCATCACCGCGACCTCGAATGTCATCAGTATCGCGAACACGAGCAATGCCACACCGAACGGTATCCCGTTCAGACCCGGGAAATATATCGTGAACGCCGCGACCGGTACGCCGACCAGCGCAGTTAAAAGTCTTTTTGTAAAATTGCTCATATTTATACCTTTCCGAAACGTCGTTTGCGCTGTTGAAAATCGGCTATCGCCTTACAGAAATCCCGCGGGTGAAAGTCGGGCCATAACTTTTTCGTGAACCACAACTCCGAGTACGCCCCTTCCCAGAGAAGAAAATTACTGAGCCGCAATTCCCCGCTTGTCCGTATGATCAAGTCGGGATCGGGCAATCCGGGACTGTACATGTATTCTGAAATCTTATTTTCGTCTATTTTCGACGGATTCAGTTTCCCGCCGGAACAATCCTCCGATATCCTGCGAACAGCGTCGAGTATTTCCTTCCTTCCGCCGTAGTTGAACGCCGCGTTCAGGATGTACGATTTGCAATGCCTGCTTCGTTCCATCGCGCCGTGTATCATATCCCGAAGCTCGGGGGAAATTCCCTCGAACGAACCGGTCATCACGAAACGGATATCGTTTCTGAGCAGGGTATCGAGATAATCGACGATCATTTTTTTCGCCATCCCCATGAGAAATTTCACCTCGGCGGGCGGGCGTTTCCAGTTCTCGGTGGAGAACGCATAGACTGTTATTACACGGACACCGATTTTTTTATTGGCGTGCAGGAGCCTGTCGAGGGACTGAAAGCCCTGCTCATGCCCGGCGATACGCGCCATTCCGCGCGCCTTCGCCCACCGCCCGTTGCCGTCCATAATGATGCCTACATGGGCGGGTAATTTCTTCTCGTCGATTTCGTGCCCGTATATCCTCATAAGTTAGACTTCCATAATCTCCTTTTCTTTGTTCGCCACCAAATCGTCGATATTCTTTATATGATTGTCCGTAACTTTCTGTATCTCGTCAAGCTCCTTGTGCTCCTCGTCCTCCCCGATATGCCCGTCCTTCAGAAGCTGTTTGATCTTCGCGTTAATATCCCTTCGCCAGTTGCGGACTACCACACGGGAATCCTCAGCCATTTCCTTTCCGAATTTTACCATCTCTCTCTTCCGCTCTTCGGTCAACGGCGGTACCGAGACACGGATAACCCGGCCGTCGTTGGACGCGGTAAATCCCATCCCGGAATCGGAAATACCCTTCTCGATAGCGTGCAGCGCCGATTTATCCCACGGGTCGATCAGGATGCTGTGGGGATCGGGAGTCTGAACACTCGCCGCCTGCTTGATGGGCGTCGGATTGCCGTAATATATAAATTTGATATCCTCCACCATCGCGGCATTTGCGCGGCCGGTGCGGAGCTTTTTATATTCGTCTTTCAGGAACTGGATAGATTTATCCATCTTCTCAATGGCTTCATCTTTTAAGGCTTTAAAATCTTCAATCATAATCTTCCCTCCGTAGTTTATGTTTCATCATTTTAACTGATTACTGCGGGAAAATCAAAGAATCGCGTTACATTTCCTACGCATGGTAAAACCGGCTTTGTAAAAATTGACTTTCCGCTTTCTTCAGATTAGAGTCATTCTACTATATTAAGGAGTAATTCAATGTCTAAGACCGTCATGATCACAGGGTCGTCGTCGGGAATCGGGCTGGATACCGCCCTCTACTTTGCGGAGAAGGGTTGGAATGTAGTCGCGACTATGCGCGAACCCGATAAACGTAAAACCTCCCTGCACGGCAATCCGAATATCGACCTCGTTCATCTCGACGTCACCGACCCGAAATCCATCGCGCAAACCTTAGATTACTCCATCCAGAAATTCGGGAGTATAGACGCGCTGGTCAATAACGCCGGGTATGCGCTCATGGGGCCGTTCGAGACCCTCGATAAAGAGAGTATCCTGAAGCAGTACGAGACCAACGTATTCGGGCTGATGGATATGACGCGCGCGGTGCTTCCGCACTTTAGGGAACGCAGCTCCGGCACTATAGTCAATATTACCTCCATCGGCGGCAGGACCGGGATACCGTTATACTCCGTGTACAACAGCACGAAATGGGCGGTCGAGGGATTTTCCGAGGCGCTGTACTACGAGATGCTGCCGTTTAATATCCGTGTGAAAATAGTCGAACCGGGCTTTATTCACACCAATTTCTATCGGGCGCTGGATAAAAAGGATATCGGGGAATGGGGGGCGTACGGCGAACCGTTTTCAGCGACACTGAAGGCGATGGATTCTTTCCCCGGGTCCCTCCCCATTGTGGTCGCGAAAACCATCTATAAGGCGGCGTCGAGCCGCAGCCATAAACTGCGCTATCCCACCGGCAGTATGGCCAAGCCCCTGATGTTTTTCAAACGTCACCTTCCCGAAAGCTGGATGAACGGCATCATGCAGGGCACGATGAAGGTGAAGAAAGGCGCGAGACCCTCCGGGAAATAACGGACTGAAAACGTGATAACATACCTTTTCCGCACCCGTATCGACGAATCCCTACTCGGGGAATTTTTTTATCTCGCTATTTTTGTCCCCCCCGACCAGCCGCCCCTTCCGCGATCCATTATCGAACTCCCTGAGCTGGCGAAATACTATAAAGATTTCGGCAAGCCCGGCGAGATCGCTGTCGTCGCGGAGGACGGCGCGGAAACTGCCGGTATCGCATGGCTGAGGTATTTCGGGGCGGACAACAAGGGCTACGGATACTACGACGAATCCACGCCGGAGCTTTCCGTATCGGTGAGGCCGGAGTACCGGAACACGGGGATAGGCAGGGAGATGATCGCGCGGCTGGAAGGCTGGGCGCTCGATAACGGTGTAGAAAATATATCGCTGTCAGTCAACACCGACAACCCCGCCGTACGGTTGTATCAGCGGATGGGATACCGTGTGGAGTCGTACGATAACGTGGATACTTACCTGATGGTAAAACGATTGAGTATATAATTTGCCACAGAGGCACGAAGAGCACGGAGAAAAAGGGTATGAATCGAAAATCAATTCAATAGTATTCCATACGAGTTTAATTCTCCGTGACCTCTGAGTCTCTGCGGCTTCCAAAGCTTACTCGAAGACGAACAGTTTGATAAGGTCGGAGATTCGTTCGCTCATGGCTTGGAGGTTCTGCGCAAGCTCGGCGAGCTTCTCGGCGTACCCGGCGTTCTCGGTGATCGAGCCGCTCAGCGAACTGATCGACTCCCCGATCCCCTTCGCGCCGTCTGCCTGCTGTTCGACAGACGTCCTGATCTTATCGGAAATCTCCTCGAGCTGTTCCGACGCCTCGCGGATACTTTTTATGGACGCGCCCTGCTGTTCGGTGAGATCGCTGATCTCGGTAATCATCTCGGTGCTTTTTTTCATATCCTCGGAGATCATGTTGAGCGCGGCGCCCGCGGAGTTCGCAAGGTTCTTCGTTTCCTCAGCCTCCATCGCCCCGGCCTTCGCGATCACCACAGCCTCGTCCACACTCCGTTTGATGCTCATGACCAGCTCGGAAATATCGCGTACAGCCGCCGAGGAAGTCTCCGCCAGCGAGCGGATCTCGTTCGCCACTATCGCGAATCCCTTTCCGGCCTCTCCGGCGTGCGCGGCCTCGATCGACGCGTTCATCGCGAGCATGTTCGTGCTCTCGGCGATATCCTGGATCGACCCGAGTATCTCGTCGATACGGTCGGTCTCTTCCCCGGCGCTCTCGATCCGGTGAGCGATATCCTGTAGACTTCCCCCCATTTTGAGCGTTTTATCGACAGAATGGTTTACCGTCTCGACTCCGTTCCGTACCGATAAGAGATTCTCGTTGGAACGGGCGCGGACTATTTTCGATGTTTCGATAACCGTGAGAAGATTCCGCGAAAGCTGTTTCGCGTTCTGCGCATTGCTGTTAATCACCTCGGCGTGGGCTTGAATATTCGTGCGGATTTCCTGCATGATACGGTTGAACTCGTCCATGGAGCTCGATATTTCCGTAGTGGTCGCGGCCTGCTTCTCCGCCCCGGACGCGAGATCCTCAGACGACCCGGTCAGCACTTGGATATTCTCCCGCATTTTCATCACCTGATCCTTGAGTTCGAGGAAATCCTTGCTGAGAAATTCCATAAACTTATTGAACGAATCCGACAATTCGCCCAGTTCGTCAAAATTCAGAAGCAGTATGCGTTTAGTCAGATCCGCCTTCCCGCTGGAAAACTCTTTTATCTTATTATTCAGGAAATCGACCTGATGCCGGAAAATCCGCCGTGCGACACTTGTCAGGATAAAGCATTCGATAAAAAGAAAGGCGAGAATACTAGAAAATCCTAAAACAAAATAAGTATAGCCCCCTGAATTTTCCTTCGATATAAAGAAATGATACGCGAGATACCCCAGATGCGCACTTGCATAAAGCATGGAGGACAGCAATATCATATAATCGTTCAAACGGATAAACAGGTCGTTATCTTTTGGAGTCATTTCGTATATATTCAGACGCTCCTTTAACGGATTGGTGATAACATGGATGATCACCGCAGAGAAGACCGATGCAAGGAATCCGGTACCGATTTTCATGAAAATCACCCACGGATACGGGATTCCGCTGTCGCCGCTCCAGTTCTTCAGGATAAAATACCCGGTTGTGCCGAATATCCAGAAAAACTCGGAAACAAACAACAGTATCCACGGCATCCGGATAATAACTTTCCTCGCGCTTTCATAATTCGACCCTTCCCGCAGGTACCGGAAAAGCGGTATCAGTAAAATGTATACTACGGAAAGAATCAGCGTACATGAAACCATGAACATGAGAAGGACGGTGGGTTTGAATGCAAATCCGATGCGCGCAAGGAGCGAGTAATTCAGGCCGTCGAGTTTGTAATTAAACAGGGAGGCGATTAACTCGCTTGAAAACAGCAGGAAAAAGTTGATAAGGAAGATCAATAGAAATATTTGTGTCCTTGTCCTGCGGATAATAAGACGGATGTTTTCCGGTTTTTTTATTTCATCTGGCATTTCACACCTTCCTCATTCATTATATAATAATTTCATAAAATACCACAAATTTTATTTACATTTCAGACGGATTATAATAACATTATCGCCTGTGAGGTGTAATAAACGTGCAGACAAAAAAGTATCCCTACCATCCGCCGTACAATACGGAAGTCGGCGAAGCCGCCGGCATCCTGCGAAACGGCGGACTGGCGGTATTCCCGACAGAGACCGTGTACGGGCTCGGCGCGGACGCGTTCTCGGCGGAATCGGTATCTAAGATATTCGACGCGAAGGGCCGCCCGCCCGACAACCCGCTGATCGTGCATATCGACTCCCCGTCGATGCTCGAACAGGCCGCGGCAGACATCCCCCCTCTCGCGTACCGCCTGATGGAATGCTTCTCGCCCGGCCCGCTGTCCATCGTCCTATCAAAACACCCTTCGATACCCGAGATAGTCACAGGCGGACTCGGCACGGTCGCCGTCCGGATACCGTCGCATCCCGTAGCGCGCGCTCTGATATCCGCCTCGGGAGTACCGTTAGCCGCCCCGTCGGCAAACCGTTCCGGCAGGCCGAGCCCCACATCGTTCGGGATGGCGTGCTCGGAGATGGACGGGAGGGCGGACATTATCCTCGACGGCGGGGACTGCGAGGTCGGTATCGAGTCGACTGTCGTGTCGCTGACGGACAGTTCCGCGGTCATACTCAGACCGGGCGCGATCACCGCCGAGATGATACGAAACCGCCTGCATATCGATGTGACCGGCGCGGCGGAACCGTCGGACATACCCCTGTCCCCCGGCACCAAGTACGCGCACTACCGCCCCGACGCGCAAGTCCTGCTTTCCGCGCGGATGAACGACGGCCTGCTGTACGGATGGATGGACCGTTTCGCCGGGAAAACGATCGGCATCCTGCGGCTATTCCCGGAGATTATGAGCGAGGACGGCGGGGAAATCCGCATCCGTCTCGACGAGATCCATGCCCGCGAAATGATGACCGGGACGCGTGTGATCGAACGGGCGTTCTACTCGTTCGAGGAGTACGCGCGCGAACTGTACCGCGCGTTCGCGGAGTTCGACCGGATGGGCGCGGACGTGATTATCGCCGAGGGTGTCGAGGAGACCGGGTTGGGGCGCGCGCTCGCGGACAGGCTCCGTAAGTCGAGCGGCGGCGAATGGGTGTAGAGAAGTAAGTTTGTGGATATAGATTTAAATAATACGCAACTGATATTTAGTTGCATATTTTACCGATCAATGTTACATTATATTATGAGTAAATTTGAAAAAATTCTGGAAAGGTTTTTATCCCGCCCGAAAGATTTTACTTATCAGGAATTAATTACTTTATTGCACGGCTTCGGTTATTCGGAAACAAACAAAGGGAAAACGTCAGGTTCAAGGGTTTCTTTTATACATACAAAAACGAAGCATATAATCATGCTGCATAAACCGCACCCAAATAATGAATTGAAAATGTATCAGATAGATTTAATAATTGCGGAACTGAAAAATCAGGAGTTAATACCATGAAAGATATCGTGTTTTATAAAGATTATATCGGGTCTATCCATTACAGCACGGAAGACGAAATATTTTTCGGAAAAATCGAGGGTATCGACGATTTAGTCTCATTCGAGGGCGATAATGTAAAAGGAATTAAAAAGGCATTCGAAGAAGCCGTCGACGATTATATCGATCTCTGCAAGAAGGAGAAAAGAAATCCAAAAAAGTCCTATAAGGGTTCGTTTAATGTACGTATCAATCCAGAACTCCATAAAAAGGCCGTGCACTCAGCAGAAAAGGAAGGGATATCATTAAACCAGTTCGTTCAGAAGGCGATTGAGGATGAAGTAAAAATATTATCAGATCATAAATAACCCCCCCATCCGTAAATCAGCTCACGCCTCCCCCTGCCCGATTAAGTGAATCAAACTGATTAGCTTTCTTATGAATGAAAAACTTCATAAGCAGATTGTTTTTATAAAAAGAAGAAGTAGTGATTCCCAATTTCCGCTAAAACTTGCGGAATTCGCCCCGCGTCACTAGACTCATTCAATTCTAATTTGGAGGGTCTATGAAACGCATAGGCTTTTTTATGGCAATCATGGGGGCGGTATTGCTTTCTAAGGGTTTGGTTTTCCCCGACGGCGGCGGGCCGAATATCCCGATGAAAACACTGAAAATGTACAAGAACAGCGTTCCTGTGCTTACGGTCACGGGGGTTGACGTCCTGAAGTCGTTAGTCGAGGGTAAGGGCGGCGGCGGATTCGACGAGAACCTCGTGCGTCTGACGCGCCTGTCCAAGGATAATATCGAAACCATCGCCGCGTACTACAAGGGACTGATGGGCAAGGACGATAAAATGGTCAAGGTCGTCCCGGGCGGAGATAACGAATTTACCGGGGGGTACAAGTTTACCTACAACAGTCCCGACGGCTACGAATTGGGAAGCGTGGATATCACCTATAAAGACCTTGCCGCGCAGAAAAAGGAACTGAGTAAGTATATGCAGGGCGACGAATCCGCGCTGGACTACAGTATGCTGCCCTTCCCGCTGATCATGATGATGATGCAGATCGGACAGTTCGGGCATACCCAGAAGGAATTCGACGCGCTCAAGGCTCAGTACGGCGGCCTCAACGCCCTCTACTACCGTTCGTACCAGAAGGATATGGACGATGAGATGGCGAACGATGCCGATAAGATCATGCTCCTCGCCTACCAGAAACTGATGGGCGCGAATAAGAAGATGACTCCCAAGCAGTTTAACGAATGGATGAAGACTCAGGGTATGGCCGCCGCGATGCAGCTTCAGAAAAAGGAAGCATGGGGCATCTGGGCCGATTGTCTTAAGGAGCTCGATAAGGCCGGGTATCCGGTTCAGATATCCCATAACGGCGGCGACTTCTGGAAATAAAGTTACAGCTGACGCAATAATCCGCATTATAAAACGCCCCTCGCGGGCGTTTTTTTTATCGCAGACGGTCTATCCCGTTTTGATCCCGCATCATACTACCAGTCGGTGAGGGGCTTGAAGCTCTTCATGAACGACTCGATCTCCTTGGAACTCATCACGAACCCGTCGCCTGAGGCCTCGGTGGAAAAAAGGAATGTGTTCAATCCGGTATCGACCAGATAGTACATACAGGTCATCTTTTTATCCTTGGTGCTGAAATGCAGTGCGACGAATGTCATACCCTTCCCGCCGATCGCGCTTTCCCCGAAGTATTGCAATTCCTTCCCGTAACGCTCCATCGCGGTCTTTTTCAGGAGCGCGGTGATCTGGGACTGCGATTTCATCTCGAACACGCTCTCCGGGTATACCTCGAACGCCCAAGTCAGGCCCTGCTTCGTTTTCCCGGTAATCTTTCCCCCGGAAATCGCCGGTTTCCAATCGGCGGGCACGGTCATTTTCAGGTTCGCGGTATAGAAGTACATATCCTGCGATTTGGGCGAGTATCCCCCGGCGCCCTTCACGGACGCGAGGCTTTTCACAATATCCTCGAGTAGGAATCCCGCGTCGTATAGCGCGTCCATCCGACTGTCCGCGGTCAACTGCGCCTTCCCGGCCTTGGTGTCGAACACGTAGGTGACCGCGCAGTGCTTCACGCCCCCGGACGCGATGTAACGGTATCCCGCGAAGAGCGCGGATATCCCCATGAATGTCACACGCCCGGAGTCGATCACCCCGATATTCGTCCCCGCCGCAGCCGCGCAGTACCGTTCGAGTTCCTTGACCATGTCCTTTTCGCCGAACGTCTTCGGGCTCAGTACGAAGTTCATATTGACGGCGATCTTATATTTCCCGGAGGGTTCGGACGCCTCGATCGAGAACGGGGTTTCCTTCACCGTCCACCCGGCGGGTATATCGATTTTCAGCCCAAGTTCGGACAGGGTATGCTCGGCGGAAAAAGCGAAGCTGTACAGCATGATAAGCAGTATGGAAAGAAACGTTTTCATATCATCCCCCTTGAGGGCGTGTTAATTAACAAGGAAATGCGATAATTTTCTGTCACTGCGAACCCGCAACGCGGTGAAGCAGTCTGTTTTAGTCTTTGGATGGCATGAAATTAGATTGCTTCTACCGCGCCCCAATAGTTTTTTATAGCGCGGCATCGCAATGACTAAAATAGTTTGTCAATATCCCCCTTGAACGGGCGGTATCATAAAAGCTGTTTAATGAAATACATCAGCAGATCGTCGTCCACAGTCACGCTCGCCCCGGGGACTACCGCAGTATTTTTATAGCATATCCCGTTCCCGTCGGGGATATAGCCCAATTTGACATAGAGTTTCTGGGCGTTCCCGTAATCCCGGTATAGCCCCACACCCAGCCCGACGGCGTGAAATTTCCCGCGAAGCCTTGCCTCAGCTTCGGCCATTAAAGCAGTGGCTACGCCTTTATCGCGGTACTCCGGTATGACAAACAGGTCATTGATCTCAGGAATATTTTTCTCACGGAAGTACGGATATTTCGATGTAAAAATCAGGTTCGCCTGTCCCCCGAAATGTCCGCCGGAAAATGCGGTCAGCACGATACGCTTGTTCTTAACCTGTTCATCGAGGCATTGCCGGTAATACTCGTCACTCCGGGGGCTGCCGGATTCCAGCATCGCCTGAATTATAGCAGGGATATCTGATTCAGCGAGTATACCTATGGTTATTCTACTATTCACGCGAATCACCTCAATAAACGGATTAAAAGAAGCCGTCATTTCACGACTGGAGTTGGTCAATCGCGGGAGCACGGAGATACGGCCCCGGGAGTTATTTCGCTTGGGTCTCTTTATTCTTTAGGGCAAACAGAACGATGATACAGATGATACCCACCCCGGTGAGAATACCCCCGATGATAAAATGCTCGGCAGTGTAAGTCCATTCGTCCGGAAAAAAGATCAGCTGGTGTTCGAGAAGCGGCAGAATGAGAGTCAGCGCCGAGAATAGGCCTAATATTCCGATGATACCTAATATCCCTTTCATGATGCCTCCGTTTCTAAGTGATGCGAAGCCTATGAAAATCTATCACTATAATATGTCTTTAACAACCATAACACTGCCGGACCGGATTATTTTGCTTCCGGCTTTTTCATGGTGAACAGTATGATTCCGCAGATAATACCCAATCCGGTCAGAATACCCGCGACAATAAAATGTTCTGTGGTATATATCCATTCATCCGGCATCAGTTTGATCTTAAATCCCAGAAGAGGCAGTATTAACGATGCCGCCGCGAAAATGCCTGCTATATTGATAATGCCGCACAACGCTCTCATTATACCTCCACTATTCAGCCGATAGCACCTGCTTATACTTCCCGCGAAGGAAAGAGCGGTGTTTATTCATTATCCGTATTAAATACGCAGCTCCATAAAAAAGGAACAATTATCGAAAGACTATTTCTGCCGTGCCTTAGCGCCGATTACCAGGAATACGACGCCCAGTGCCACAAGCGCGCCGGCGATCACGAAATGAAGCGGGGTATAAATAAAATCTTCGGGCATCCCGACAATCTTATACCCGAACAGAGGGTAAATCAGCGATAACGCGGCAAGACCGCCCAATGTGGTAAAAATACCGGAGATAATCTTCATACACATCCTCCTGATTATCAGAACGCCTTCGCGCTCATGTAAATCATATTAGCATCGGGCGGGTTTTTTGTCAATAGCCATCATGTTATATCCGTGCAAATTTGCCCAGCCCCGCGTTTTCCGTTATAATGTTTCAGTTCTTTGAAGGAGCGGCGGATGGAAAACGTGCTGATATTCACGGGCGTTATTTTAAAGGAAAAAAATGGTTATAGCGCGTTATGCATAGATACCGATGTGGCCTCGGACGGATCGACTGCCGAAGAAGCGAAAAGCAGTCTGATCGAGGCGGTCAATCTCTATATCGAATCCGCGCTCGAAAGCAATCTCCCCATCGTCCGCCCCATACCCGCCGCGGATAACCCGGTATTGTCGAACGACCCGCGAATCGCATCGACCTTCAAAATTCATGTCGATCTTCAGGTTCATACTTATGCCTGAATACCCTGTAGCAAAACCGAAAGAAGTATTGAAAGCCCTTGAAAGAGTAGGTTTCATGACTGTCCGGACAAAAGGAAGTCATACCCAGCTGAAGAAAGGCAATCTCCTAGTTACTGTCCCAGTTCATAATCACGATTTGACTATTACCACTCTGAAATCTATCATCAGACAGTCGGGATTGACCCCTGAGGATTTTATAAGATTATTAAAATAACTATTACCCTAGCCGTGCAAATTTGCCCAGCCCCGCGTTTTCCGTTATAATACCTTACCTTAATTAAGGAGCCGGCAATGACATTTCAGAACCTCATTTTCAAGCTGAAAGAATTCTGGGCGAAACAGGGATGCCTGATCCGCGAACCATACGATATCGAAAAAGGCGCGGGTACGTTCAACCCCGACACATTCCTGCGCGCGCTCGGCCCCGAGCCGTGGAATGTCGCCTATGTCGAGCCGTCGCGGCGCCCCGCGGACGGGCGTTACGGCGAAAACCCCAACCGGCTGGGGTATTACTTCCAGTTCCAGGTCATCATGAAACCGTCCCCCGATAATATACAGGACCTTTACCTCCAAAGCCTCGAGTCGCTCGGACTGGTCCTGCATGAGCACGACATCCGTTTTGTGCATGACGATTGGGAATCGCCCACCCTCGGCGCATGGGGACTCGGATGGGAGGTGTGGCTGAACGGGATGGAGATCACCCAGTTCACCTATTTCCAGCAATGCGGAGGGATCGACCTCGTGTCCATCCCCTCGGAGATCACCTACGGCACCGAACGGATCGCGATGTACCTGCAGGGCAGGAAGAACATTTTCGATATCCAGTGGAACGACGAGTTCACCTACGGCGACCTGCACCAGCAGATCGAGCAGGAGTTCTCCAAATATAACTTCGAAGTCGCGGATATCGCATTGCATAATAAATGGTTCGACGAGTACGAGGGCGAATGTTTCCGCGCGCTGGAGATGGGCGCTGTGCTCCCGGCGTACGACTACACGATGAAGTGCTCGCACACATTTAACGTGCTGGACGCACGCGGGGCGATATCGGTCACCCAGCGGGAGTCGTATATCCTGCGGGTGCGGAAGATGGCGGCGGCGGTCGCGGCGGCGTACCTCAAGAAGCGCGAGGAACTGGGATTCCCGCTCCTCAAGCGCCAGAAGAAGAGCGCGTAGGAGGTAAAATTGTCTAACTATCAAGACATTACTGCGTTTTTATCGAATAATCTGGAACATTTCCGTAATGCCTATGGCGTGGAAAAACTCGGGGTATTCGGTTCAACAGCGCGTGGAGAAAACTCCCCCGACAGCGACCTCGATCTCCTCGTGGAATTCCGGCCGGGTGAGGCAACGTTCGATCATTATATGCACCTGAAATTTTTCATCGAAGACCGGCTTGGAATGAAGGCTGATGTAGTAACCGCTAATGCCCTCCGGAAGGAGTATAAAGAAAAGGTATTGGAAGAGACAATATATGTCGGGGAATAAAAGGGATTATAGCTTATTCATTAGCGATATTATTGATTCGTCCAGAAAAATCGTATCACTCACTGAAAATACGGGATATAGCGAATTTGTCGAAGATTGGGTAAAACATGACGCGATTCTCAGAAACCTTGAGATTATTGGCGAAGCGGCTAAAAAAATACCTGATGAGATCAGAGCGAAGCATAAGGATATCGAATGGAGAGAAATGGCGGGTCTCCGAGATATCATTACACATAAATACTTCGGTATAGACGATGTGATTATTTGGAATATTATTACGGATAAAATTCCAGCACTTCTAAAAAGCCTGATAAAATAACCTCTACTCGAATATCGGCCCGCTCAGGCTCGCGTCGTTGTTATACCCGCGCTGTTCCCAGTACCCCTTGTAGTCCGTATTCGCGGACAGTTCGATCTCCGTGATCCATCGCGCCCATTTATACCCCCACTTATCCTCGGCGACTAATATAAAGGGAAACCCGTTCTTCGCGGGCAGGGGTATCCCGTTGGCGCTGTACGCGAGTATCATATCCTTCTTGAGCACCTCATGCAGGGGAAGCGACGTCGAATAGCCGTCGGCCGCGCGGAATATTACCGTCTTCGGACTGCCGGATACCCCCGGCATCTTGAGGAGAGTCTTCATCGGCACTCCCTGCCATAGCACAGTCACCGACCATCCCTCGACACAGTAGATCGTGATGAGCTTGCGTACCGCCGCGAGGTTGGTGACCTCGGCGTATTTCAGGGAGAGTTTCGATTTGACCATACCCGTGAACTTCAGGGTATATTTCGACGCGTCGACATATTGCACGCCCTTGATGGAGTTCTCGCGGAAACTGCTCATCGGCCCCAGCGCGACGCCGTTATAGTTCGTCCATTCACCCGGAAGGAACTCGCTCGAATGGGTGGCGCCGCTTACTGTGTCGGTCTTTTTCTTGGAGTCCGCGTCCGCCTTATTGACACATCCGTTCATTAGAAATAACCCTGTAAAAACAATCGCAAAAACTTTTCCTGTTTTCATAGTATAATTTAATCCCTATCATCGAATATGGCAAGTTTTCATTCCGAGAGAACGATGACTTCAACGGGTATTATCCCGACGTATTCGCGAAGCCTTTCCTCGTCCGCGCGCGCGGGCACAATAATACGGATACTCCCCGGCGGGGCGCCGCTCAATCGCAGGTCGCCCGCAATCCTCCATTCCCGCTCGCCTTCCCAACGGTTATCCCGCCCGGAACTCTGGAAGAACGGCTGATCGGATTCGTCCATTTCGTCATAATCCTCGTCCGCGCCGTAAATTACCGGGCGCGCCCCGATCGATTCGAGCCATGCCCGGTCGAACGCTATCCCGTACGGCTCGAACGTATAACGCTGCCGGCGGGAACGCCAGAACATCCTGCCGAGCGATTCATAGGGGTCGTCCGCCGTAAACGACACCGCGCGCCGTCCGCCGCGTATCCCGCCGGAACCCCCGTAGATCACCCCGCTCCCGATGATCCGCCCGAGCGCGTGAAGCGCGGAATGGCTAAATCCGGCGGTATCGCCGAAGATCGATTCATAATATTCGGCGGATGTTTCGCCGGGAAACGGCCCGTGCGACGACGATGTCCAATGAGTGAGGCAGTCCCATCCGGGCAGCATCTTTCGCGGCATTTCGGGGAGCTTCGTCCGTTTCACGGGATGCCCTTCCGGGTAATCGATCATATAACCGCGCCGGACTTTTTCAGGTGCAATACCCGCGAGCAGGGTTTCGAGGTTTCCCCCGGGACGGATGGATACCGGGACAACCAGCCCCGCCGCCGCCATCAGGCCGGCGTCGCGTTCGGGCCAGAGGTCTTTATGGCGCTGACGGGGTACATCGGTCACATACGGGAAAAACACCGTGCGGCGCGGATCGAGTCCGAAATCCGTCATACACCGGAGCGTCTCGTCGCGCGCGTCCTCCCCGCCGTATACAGGTACGAATACCGCCAGCCGCCCCCCGTGCGACCCGGCATACCAGACCGTGAATTCATAGGTCGTCATCTCGAGCGAGGATAAAATCGTATATCCCCCGGCGATCAATTCGTCCAGTACGCGCGCTGTCCGGCGCATCCATTCGTCGGTACCGGACAGGGATTTCCGCTGACGGGAGTTCAGAACGAGCGCGGTTTTCATCTCGAGCGCCCTGCCGATCTGCTCCGCGATTTTGCCCTGTTTCAGGATGATATAATTCAATTCCATCGGTTTCTCCGGCCTCTATTGTAATGCTAACACGATTTCTGTCAAGGCTTAGGGGATATACATATGTTTTACATCGATTCTCTTATTAATTGACTAATCGTCAATAATATGTTACAATCTTTTTTATTTTAGAACAGGAGAAGAAATATGAACTATCGCGGAAAATCGTGGAAATACGGCGATAATATCGATACCGACAAGATCATACCGGCGCGTTATCTGAATACATCCGACCCCGCCGAACTGGCGAAACACTGTCTCGAGGACGAGGATGTGACCTTCGCGGGCAAAGTCGGAAAGGGAGACATCCTGATCGCGGGCGAGAACTTCGGCTCCGGCTCGTCGCGCGAGCACGCCCCGATCGCGATCAAGGAATGCGGCGTTTCGGTCGTGATCGCCAAATCGTTCGCGAGAATATTTTTCCGGAACGCGATCAATATCGCTTTGCCCGTCATCGAGGACGAGACGATTGTCAACGACGCGGAAACCGGGGACGTCATCGAAATCGATTTCGACCGCGGGTTTGCGAAAAATATTACTAAAAACAAAGAATATAAAATTCATCCGCTCCCCGATATGATGAAGAAAATCATGGAAATGGGCGGGCTGATGGAATACGCAAAGGAATTTATAAACTTATAATTATAGAGGTACCTATGACTAAAACTATGCGCAGACGAATTATCGTTCTATCATCTTTCATCCTTCTCGGATTCTTGCATTATATCATTCGTGTCAGTCCCGATTCGCAGAACTTTCCTCAAATTGACTCGATTTGGGTGATCGGGATTTCCTTGGCCTTCGCGCTCGTTACTCTCATTCTGGAAGGGATATTTTATTCCAAACGGGGGATTTTCCTTTATGCCCTCGTCGGTCTGATCGCCGGTTACTTTTCCGGCGACGTTTTGTATAAGCTATTCTGCGCGCTTTTCCAGAACTACTGTCTTCCGGAAATACAGCCGTACTTTATGCTGACGTTCTCATACTTGGGATTTTTCCTTCCGATCAACGCCACCCAGAAAGGCGCATATGCGTTCCAGTTTCCGGCGGGCGTCCCCGATTCGGATAAAAAGGCCGCCGATATCAAACTTCTCGATACCAGCGTGATTATCGACGGGCGCATATCGGATATCGCCGAGACCGGGTTCCTTTCCGGTTCGCTGGTCGTCCCGAAGTTCGTGCTGAACGAGATTCAGGCTCTCGCGGATTCGCAGGACCCGATCAAACGTTCCCGCGCGCGCAGGGGTTTGGATGTGCTTAACAAACTAAAGGAGATTGCGACCATCGAACTCCGTATCTCGTCGCGGGATTATCATGAACTGCGGGGGGTCGATACCAAACTGATTCAGCTCGCTAAGGAGATTCACGCAAGCATATTCACCAACGACTATAACCTCAACAAAATCGCGCAGCTCGAGGGTATCCAGATACTGAACCTGAACGATCTTGCCAATGCGATGAAGCCGCTTCTTCTGCCCGGCGAGGAATTCGAGATCGATGTTATAAAAGAAGGTAAAGAGAATAATCAGGGCGTCGGCTATCTGGCGGACGGGACAATGGTGGTGGTCGCCAGCGGATTGAACCAGATAGGCAAAAAGCTGATGGTGCGCGTGACCAGTATTCTGCAGACTTCCGCCGGACGGATAATTTTTACGGAACCGAAAGACTTTAAAGATTTGAGAAAATAAATGCCGGGTATCGCGATCGGCTACGACCTGCACCGGCTTGTCCCCGGACGCACGCTGACTGTCGGCGGAGTAGCGATCGATTCCCAGTTCGGCGCTGAGGCTCATTCGGACGGCGACGCTTTACTGCACGCGCTGATCGACTCGTTATTGTCGGGCGCGGGTTTGGGCGATATCGGGACAATGTTCCCGGATAACGACCCGGCGTACCGTGAAATATCCAGCCTCGAACTTCTGCGCAGGGCGTGGGAACAGGTTTCGGGACGGATCATCGTATATAATTTCGATTCTGTTGTAATATTAGACCGGCCGAAAATCGCCGGCCACATAGCAAAAATGAAAGAGAACATTTCTTCGATAATAGGACTATCTCCGGAAAAAATCGGAATAAAAGGTAAAACCACGGAAAACACCCGTTCTACGACTATTGAATCGTATGTTGTTTGCCTGTATGAATCCCGCTATTCCTAACCGAACGCGATTATTTCCGTCTAATAGTTAAAGATATATGACAGGAGTCACCAGTGCTGAAAAAGATACTCTCATGGATTACCGGTAAAAAGGACACGTCCGATAACGCGGAAAAGAAACAGAAGAAAGATAAAAAAGACATGACCCTCCAGGAAAAGATCGTCGATAACATCAAGGTGTTCTTTTCCGCATACCTGATCGCGTTCGTCATCCGCCTCTTTCTGATCGAGGCATACCAGATACCTTCCCAGTCGATGGTACCCAATCTGATGGTGCAGGACATCCTCATGGTGGAAAAGTTCTCGTTCGGGTCTATCCTTCCGATAGCGCACTGGAAGCTCCCTGCGATCTTCAAGCCCACCCGCGGCGATATCATTGTATTCGTATCGCCGGAATGGAAATCCCCCGGATGGGGCGAGGAACTGATCACGCTCGTATCCCTTTCGCTCATCAACCTCGACAATACGATGGAAAATCCCAAGAACCTGGTAAAACGGCTGATCGGCATGCCCGGGGATAAGATCATTATGACCAACCGTCAGCTGATCATCAACAACCACCCGTTAGTCACGGATTATATTACCAATGTCAGCCAGATTACCTATAACCATTTCAACCAGACAGGCATCAATTTTTACGACCTGTACGCTGAAAATTTCAGCAACAGAATCCGTATCATCCAGTTCCTTCATTTCGACAGCGCCTATTATAATCCCGTCCCGTCGATGCATCTCGATCTGCGGAAGGATTTTCCGGAGATTACCGTCCCGGTTAAGGACGTACCGATCGACCTTGCGAAGGCGAACGACTACTATAAGCATCTTCTGCAAATGCTGATAGAACGCGAGACCGGTAAGGACGTCATTCAGGGCGCCGACGGAAATATCTATATAGAAGGAACTAAGATCGATACGTATACGCCGAAGGAAAACTATTACTTCGGGATGGGCGATAACCGCGATAACAGCCAGGACTGCCGGTATTTCGGATTCATTCCCGAGACGAATATATTCGGACGTATCCTGTTCCGGTATTTCCCGTTCTTCAGGATAGCGTTCAATGTAGACGAGAATTCGCAATCGGTCAAGAACGTAAAATTCAATAAGTAATTTTCCTGAATAAAGACGGGATTTGTAATAATTTTTCTCGCGCTGATTGTTTAATATATTATATATTAATCCGATCTGAGGGAAGAAAGTATGAAACAATTCCTATCGTTGGCATTTACCCTGCTGTTTCATCCGAAGAAGGCCGCTCAGACTATCGGGGAAGGCGTACCGTTCGGCTACGCGATACTGGGAATAACCCTTCGATGGGTATTCACATGGGGCACAATATTTCTCGCATTCCTGCTGGGACGGCAGCCTTTTGTCGCTCCCTTCGTCAGCATTCCGGCTGAATCTTATTACTATTACGAACTGTTTTTTCTGATCCCCTTCGGAATTGTCCTGTGGATCGTCGTCTCAGGATGCGCTCAAGTCCTTGTTTTTATTATGGGCGAAGGGGATAAGTTTAGGGCTATTCTGACTTTTTACAGTATCCTCGCATTCGCGACATGGCCGTTATACGGTATCCCCGATCTAATCTGTATCATCACCGGCAATTGGAACCAGTCGATCATTATTCCCGTACATACGGTTGCCGCGCTTCTCGAAGTCTATTTCAGCACGAGGATATTGAAATACTTTACAGGATTGGGATGGGCCGCGTGCATCATGATCGGGCTGATCAGTACATTCATCTACCGCCCTATCGCAGTATTGCTGATCCGTTAGAGCCTACCCGATATCGTCGATGTTGGTGACAAAGTTCACGTTCGAGAGGATTTTTAATATAACATTCGATATTTAAACTAAACTGATTTCCTCTGCGGTGGGAAGTATCTCTGAGAGAATAATAGAGTTGTTTTTCATCCGCTCGAACTCATTAGGGGTATAACAAATTATATCAACATGTCGCTCGAAACGTATTATTTTCAGAACTTTTCCCATTCTCAGCGGTAAGGGTATTCCTGTGAAAGCATCCGATACAACTATGATATCAAGATCGGATTGAGGAGTAGGACGCCCGTTTACCCGCGAACCGAAGATTAAAATTTTTACCGGATGAAACTCTTTCTTTAAGAGCGGGACGGCGTTATCTATAAAACGTTTGACCACTTGATCATTTTTCAAGACTTTCCTCAATATTTATTATTTTCTCATTGAGCATTGTAAAGATTCGCTGGGCGGCTGTCAATTTTTCCAGCGAGATTTCCTTATTGTAGGCTTCGAACGGGGGTATTTCATTAAAATCGGGATATCTGGAAAGGGTGTAATCGCCGGAAATTTCTAATAAAGACTGCATAATTGACTCAGGAAGTATAAGCTCGTTCGCCAAATCGATAATATGATGAGTTCGAGGAATAGTCCCAAGTTCGAATGCATAAATTGATTTTAAAAGTTTTTCTACCGATTGATGTGATAAAAAAGCACAGATATCGAAACCCAGTATTTTTAAATTCTGTTCGGCCATATCAAGATCATGTTTTGCCTGACTAAGCCAATTCTTTGCGCTAACGGTACGATTCAAACGAAACCGCCTTATTCTATATTATCCGATATCGTCGATGTTGGTGACAAAGTTCACGTTCGAGAGGATGAACTTCTTCCGCTCACCTTCCTGCGCGTCGTCGGACATTAGCACCTTGAGAAGGTGTTCGGACTCCTCGAAATCGGTGATCGACATCCGCAGCATTTTACGCTTCTCGGGATCCATCGTCGTCTCCCAAAGCTGGTCGGGATTCATTTCTCCCAAACCTTTGTAGCGCTGAATATCCGGCTGCTTATTCCCGAATTTCGTCTTGAGTATCTTTTCCTTCTCATCGTCGGTATAAGCATACTCGATATGCTTTCCGGCCGTGATTTTATAAAGCGGAGGAAGCGCTATATAGAGATGCCCCTGCTCGATCAGTTCGCGCATAAAACGGTAGAAAAACGTCAGCAGAAGCGTGCGGATATGCGAACCGTCCACATCGGCGTCGGTCATAATGACGACTTTATTGTACTGGAGTTTCGATAGATCGAAGTTCTGGTAATAGCCCGCGCCCAATACCGCTATCAGCGTCTTGATTTCCTCGTTCGCGAGGATGGACTGGAGCGACTTCTTTTCGATCTTCTTCTCGACATTGAGAATCTTTCCGCGCAGGGGAAGGATTGCCTGGGTCTCGCGGTCGCGTCCCTGTTTGGCGGAACCTCCCGCGGAATCGCCCTCCACAATGAAAATCTCACGGAGTTCGCGGCGGCGGGTCGAGCAGTCTGCGAGCTTCCCCGCGATAATCGACAACGTTTCTTTCCTGCCGCGTCCGAGGTTCGTACGGACTCCCTCACGGGCGCGTTCCGCTTCCTGCAGCGCCTTCAATTCAAGCACCGCCTTCTTCAGGATCGTTTCGGCGATATTGATCTGGGTCTCGAAGAATAGACCCATCGCCTTCTCGACAATATCCCGGCAGATACGGCGCGCTTCAAGCGGCTCGGTCAGTTTATCCTTCGTCTGCCCCTTGAATTCCGCGTTCGGGATACGGGTATTGATGACGCAGGTCAGCCCGAACGAAAGGGTTTTTTTATTGATCTTGTCGCCTTTTTTATCGATATTCAAGCGCTCCGCGAACTTCTGCATGACTTTTTCATACGCCATCCAGAATCCGTCCACATGAACGCCGTGGTTTTTCGTATGGATACTATTCACATAGCTGAATATTTCCGGATCGTCGCCTGAGTTGCGGTATTGGAGAACCACATCCGCGGTAATCCCGTCCATCTCGCCGGTGGTCTTCACCGGATCGGGGAATATCACTTCGTAATCGCGGTTCAGCTCGTTTTTCATAAACTCATATATACCTTCATCGTAACGGTATACCTGCGTGACAAACCCGCTGGGCGATTCCTCGTCGGGCTGCATTCTGTCCTCGAACGTCACTTCCAGTCCGGGATTGAGGAACGCCACTTCACGGAGACGCCCGGCAAGAGAACTCGAACTGAACTTGGATATCTGGAATATAGTATCGTCGGGCTTGAAACGGATGAGAGTACCGTGCTTATCGGTTTTTCCTGTTTCCTTAAGGGATTCGGTTTTTAACCCGCGCTCAAAACGGATGGAATAAATCTTTCCGTCGCGATACACCTCCGCCTCGAGAAACTCCGCGAGGGCGTTAACCACCGACAGTCCCACCCCGTGCAGACCGCCGGAAACCTGATAGGACTCACGGTCGAATTTTCCGCCTGAATGGAGACGGGTCATGACCACTTCTATCGCGGGGATGCCCTCCTGCGCGTGCATACCCACAGGGATCCCGCGCCCGTTATCCTCTATCTCGAGGACGTCTGGCGCGATAAGGCTGACACGGATCTTATCCGCGATACCGGCAAGATGCTCGTCGACCGAGTTGTCGATGATTTCTATGGCGAGGTGATGGTATCCCTCGACGTCGCGGTCGCCTATATACATATCCGGGCGTTTCCGTACTCCGTCGGGATAATTCAATGACGCGATGGAATCGGCGTTATACTCTTTACTTTTAGGCATGTTTCCCCTCTTTATCGATTGGCGAATGGTAGAGTATTATAGCATAGAACCGGAGAAAAATAAATATTTTACCCCGTCTATTTTGCTATATGGGTACGTAAATTAGACTTCATTGTAGGCCGGGGATGAATCCGTTCGCCGCATACAGTATCTACGCGCTTGCGCTTGCGTTCGGGCTGGGCGCATGGTATAATGATGGACAATCACGCGGCGGGGCTGGGAAATGCTACATACGATATGATTCGCATCTTCATGTGAACTGGCAGGTAAAGAATCCAAATACAGGTAAATGGATAAATGGTTTATATGGGGCATTAAACGGGAAAAAAGATAAAATTAACTATTTCCAAGAATGGTAGGAGAGAATTTTTATGAAACGAAAAAATAGTGGTTATTTTATTTTGGTATTTATACTATTTAGTTGTAATCAAAAATATGATGGTAAAACAAATATGAATACTCAAGAGAATACTGTTTTATTAAAACAGGAAGAAACC
>JAGVBZ010000005.1 GCA_020059465.1 Brevinematales bacterium | reverse complement strand
CGCCGAGTATAATATCGATCACTTCCGAGGGACTATCCGCAGGGACTGCCGAGAGTACTACCGCACCCGCGCCGTCTCCGAAAAGTACGCATGTATTCCGGTCGCTCCAGTCGATAAAACGGCTCATGACCTCGGAACCGATAACTAAAATATTTTTATAGAGTCCTATCCCGATCAATCCCGACGCCATGGAAAACGAATATACAAAGCCGGAACACGCAGCGGAGACGTCTACCGTACCCGCGTTCGGAAGTTTGAGCTTATCCTGAACCAGACACGCGGTCGCGGGAAACATCATATCGGGCGAAAGCGATGCTACCAATACCAAGTCTATATCTTCCGGTTTCAGTCCCGCGTTTTCGATTGCCTGCCGGCCCGCTTCCGCGGCCATCGTAGAAGTAGTCTCATTATCTGCGGCGATATGCCTCCGCTTTATCCCCGTTCTGCTGGTAATCCACTCGTCATTCGTATCGACAACTTTTTCCAAATCCGTATTAGTCAGAACTTTTTCGGGAGCGTACATCCCAGTCCCGGTAATTTGAGCTTTAACCGGTTTCAATTTGCGCCTCCTAGTCTCTCATGTGTCTATAAAAAAAAAAGAGCCATGCGGCTCTATTTTGAGCGTTTAAACGTGATATATGGTTTCCATATCCCTATGAATTTTCCCCAGCACATCCGTACGAACGGTTTCAGCCGCGGCCATAATACCGGCTTTTATCGCCCCGCGTCCGGACTTGCCATGACCGATAAACACATTCCCGCGCACACCGAGCAACGGCACACCGCCGTGCGCCTCCGGATCGATTTGATGCGCCATCTTTTTCAGAGCGGCGCCGTAAAACGGCAGCGCGACCTTCGCCATAGGATCATGCGTAATCGATTCTTTCAGTATTTTTATCAGCGTTTTTCCCGCACCCTCCGCGACCTTCAGGGTCACATTTCCGAGCGCGCCGTCGCATACTATGACATCCATTTCACTCGCAAACAGATCGTCTCCTTCAACATTTCCGATGAAATTAATATTCATCTCGCTTAATGCTTTATAGGTCGCTTTCTGTATTGACGTGCCTTTGTGTGATTCGCTGCCGATATTGAGTAAGCCCACTTTCGGGTTATTTACTTTTTCCATCTTGGAGTAGAAAATTCTGCCCATAATCGCGAATTTTACAAGATCGTCGACATCGCAATCTGTGCTCGCCCCGACATCCAGCAGGATATTCACCTTTCCTTCCGAATTGGGTAGAAAAGCGGCAAGGGCGGGTTTTTTAATCCCTTTTACCCGTCCCATGATCAGGGACGCGGCTACCACAATCGCGCCGGTATTTCCGGGCGAAAAAAACGCGTCTATTTCCATCCGCTTGTGAGCCTGCAGACCGACCAATATACTTGCGTTCTTTTTCTGCTTCATTACCCGTATCGGATCGTCATCCATTGTTATAATTTCCGACGCTTCCAGTATCGATATTCTATCGATTTTTTCAGGCTTTCCCCAGAATGATTTTTTCTGATATAGAAGAGGTTCATAAACTTCGGCTTTCCCGATCATGACCACTTCAATATCGTCGGCTTCTTCAACTGCGTCGATGCAACCATGTACCAGCTCATTGATATCAGATTCTCCGGATATTAAATCCACTCCGATTTTCATAGATTGGTTGGTTACTCCTTATTCTCTTTGATAGCCTTGGTGATCACCTGCACGCCGCCGGATTTATCGCCGTAGAAACCGCAGGAAGGACACACACGGTGCGGCATCTTCTTCTCGCCGCAATGGGGACAAAGGGACATAGCAGGAATAACCGCTCTCGCGAAATACGAGTTCGATTTCCGTCTTTTGCTCATCGTTTTCGATGTCTTATGCTTCGGTAAGCCCATGCTTTACTCCTTAAAGAAATACAATCAATAATCTCTCATTATATACAATATTACAAAATATGTCAAACATATCTGAGGATTCTTATGTGAGGGGACGCTCATATTTTCGGTATTACGATTATTACCCGTAACCGGTTTACGAACGCAATTCGGCGTTGAACTGTTCTTCCAGTTTAGACACCAGTTTGTCCATCACTCCGTTTACTTCGACGTCGCTCAGCGTTTTTTCGTTGCTTTGGAATATTATCGAAAATGTCAGACTCTTCCTGTCTTCGCCGATCTTCTCGCCTGAGAATATATCGACAAATTCGACCTTGTGTATCATCTTGTCGAACGATAAAATCATATTCTGGACATCCCTCGCAAGCGCGGATTCATCCACAACCAAAGAAAGATCGCGATCCGCGGGCGGAAATTTCCCGATCGGTGTGATTTCAACACCGCCCCGGAAAATGTCTTCCAGTACGGCAAGGTTAAATTCCGCAAAAAACACGGGATAGCGAAGTTCCAGATCGTCCTGAATATCCGGGTGAAGTTCGCCGAGAAATCCCATCTTTTTATCATCCTGAAAAACGATAGCGCAGTTTTCGGGATGCATAAATTCGTGCGCGCCTTTCTTGAATTCCAGTTTTCCCGCGCCGAGACGGATCAGCAGCATTTCCGCAATCCCTAAAAGCCCTTCGTAGGACTCGTTTTTCCCCCATACGGCAAAGCAGAGGCGTTCGGATTCGCTGTAATCCTGCTCCTTTTTAAATATCCTGCCGATCTCGAAAAACCTCGACGCATGACGGTATGCCGATTTCTCATTGTACTCAATATTCTTGACAATACCCATAAATAAATAATTCCGAAGTATTGACGCATCCTGAGTCATCGGGTTCTCGAGCGATATGACCGAATTATCCATAATCCTGAATTTTTTCAGTTCGTCCGCGTCCGTGAACGTGTGGTTATATGCCTCGGAAAAACCCTGTCCCGTCAGGATTTCCCGTAATTTGAACTTGATGCTCTTGACTTCACCGAGACCTTCGATCACAGTCGGGGGGCGGAACGAAGCCTCTGGAATATTATTGTATCCGTACACACGGGCGATTTCCTCGACCAGATCGATCGGGCGGCTTACGTCGGAACGGAAACTCGGTATTTTCACCTCGATACTGTTATCCCGCTTGACCATAATATAAAATCCGAGACGCTTGAGGTAATCCTCTACATCCTTCAGGGGCATCTCTATGCCGAGTTTTTCCTCGACATATCCGTCCTTCATTGTTACGACCCGTTCCTTCATAATACTTACGTAACGGTCTACTGCCTTAGAAACCTTGGCCGGGCTGGACATCATCACCAGTTCGCAGACACGGTCGAGCGCGACGGGCGTGATCCCCCAATCGGCGGTACGTTCGAAATGATACGCGGCGTCCGTTTTCAGCTTCAGCGCGGCGGATGTCCGGCGGATCGATACCGGATCGAAAAAGGCGCTTTCCAGCAGCAGATCACGGGTCGACTCGATTATCTCGCTGTTCTCGCCGCCCATCACACCGGCTATACCCACGGGCTTCTTTTCATCGGCGATCATCAGCATTTCCTCAGTCAATTCGCATTCGGTACCGTCCAGCGATGTGATCTTTTCGCCTTTTTTTGCGGTACGTACGACGATCTTTTTCCCTTCGAGCCGGTTCAGATCGAATGCGTGGGTGGGATGCCCCATCTCGATCAGGACATAATTAGTGGCGTCTACTATATTGTTAATGGGACGCAGTCCGCATAAGGTAAGACGTCGGCGCAGCCATGCAGGCGATTCGCGCACCTCGATTCCGGTGAGTATCCGTGACGAGTAACGCGGACAGAGATTTCTGTCCTGTATCTCGATCTCCGGTTCTATATTCATCGTTTCGCTAATTTTCGGATCGGGAATTCTCAGCGATTTATCGAGCATCGCCGCGATTTCACGCGCAACCCCGATGACCGACAGACAGTCCGAACGGTTTGCCGTCAGTTCTATTTCAAATACCGTATCTTCTTCCATAAATAACCGGAATTCGACATCGGCGCTCTTCTCATCCTTCCCGATTATCCAGATATCGGAACTTTTTTCCTCGAGAAGGAGAAATTCCTTCGGGAGGAACATGCCCTCGGATACCTGTTCCTTCAGCTTCGTTTCCTTAACCGTCATCCCATTGGGAAGAACGGCGCCGGGCTGTGCGAATACCACACAATCGCCTTTCGCAATGTTCGGGGAATTCGTTACCACAGTAAATTTTTTCGTTCCGGCGGTTTTGCATATTTTCAGGTTAGCCGACTTGGGGTGCTTTTCGACCGAGTTGATCTTGACTACGCCGAACAGCGGATTATTGGATAGGTCGAATCCGACTTTTTTCATCGCCACCACTTCCAAACCCTGCATAGTCAAACGGTCGGCTAGTTCCTGGGGAAATATGGGGATATCGGTGAATTCCTTCAGCCAATTATATGTTACGATCATCTCTTTCTCCTGTGTAATATATCATAAACTACTACCCTGCTCTCTATTCTTATCTATCCTGCGGGGTGTTACTTCACAAACTGCTCCAATAGCCGCATATCGTTTTCCATGAAATAACGGATATCGCGGATACCGTACACGGTCATCGCGATCCGTTCGAGACCCATCCCGAACGCAAAACCTGACACATTCTCGGGGTCGTACCCGACGTTCTTCAGCACTTCCGGGTCGATCATTCCGCAGCCGCCGATTTCGATCCATCCCGTATGTTTACATACCGGACAAAGTTTTCCCCCGCAGACCGGGCATGTCACTCCCACTTCCCCGGACGGTTCGGTGAACGGGAAATAATCGGGACGCATCCTGATCTGAGTTTGCGGGCCGAACATCATTTTCGCCCATGTCAGAAGAGTTCCTTTGAGATCGGCGAATGTAATATGCTTATCTACGACAAATCCTTCCATTTGGTAGAACGTATGCCCGTGGGTGGCGTCCACCGCGTCACGGCGGAAACAGCGCCCCGGTACGACTACCGCTAACGGGGGTTTGCGTTTCTCCATAATGCGGGCCTGCATCGGGGAGGTATGGGTACGCATCAGTTTTCCCTTGGAGATATAGAAACTGTCATGATCGTCACGCGCGGGGTGATACCATGGAATATTCAGCGCGTCGAAGTTGTAGTACTCTTCCTCAAGCTCAGGGCCTTCCTCGACCGTAAATCCCATATTTTTAAATACGCCGATCATGCGTTCGAGCACCACGGTCAGGGGGTGATAATACCCGATCGGGGGGATATCGCGCGATACCGAAATATCGCCCACACCCTTCTTCAGTCGGGCCGAACGTTCCTGCTTTTCGATACGTTCCGACGCCTCGTCGATCATCTCCTGAATTTTGTCTTTTACTTCGTTGGCGAGCTGCCCGATTTCTTTTTTTTCTTCAACACTCAGGCTGCCGAGCTTACCGAGGATATTTTTCAGTTCACCCTTTTTCCCGAGAAACTTCACGCGGATCTCGTCGAATAGTTTTTTATCCTTTATTTTTTTGACTTCTTTCCCGGCTTCCTGCAGAATAACGTTCAATTCTTCTTTTAAACCCATTGGTTTCTCCTTAATAACCGCCGCTGTATCCGATAATAATATTATATAAATCTTCCTTGGTACGGTTGAATAAATGCGCGCCCAGACCTGCTCCCATTGCCCCGTCGTAATCGCTGACTTTTAAATCGCCGATAAATATCGTCTCGTCGCGCTTTACTCCGAGCCTGTCCGCCGCAAGATGAAATATGCGTTCGTCGGGCTTCAGATACCCCGCCTCGTCGGAAAACACCATATCGTCGAAATAATCGAATAAGTTGATCTCTTTCAGCATCATCCGAAGGATCACCCCGGGGGTTTTTCCGGTATTGGAGATCAGCCCTATTTTTTTACCCCTGTCCTTCAACTCCTGCAGCGCCTTCTGAGCATGGTGTATTGGTTCGGGGCAGATCTGCAAAATCGCGTCGATATATACGTCGTATGTCTTTTTAAATACGATTAAATCGTGTACGTTGAGCGAGTTAAGGAGGTATTGCACCTGATAGAACGGGGTCATGCACCATCCCGTACTCGCCTGATACTCCGCCCAATAGGCGATCATATTGGCATACTTTTCCGCCAACGCCGGAAATTTTACCGGGTAGAGCGATTTTTCTAGGATCGTGTAAATCGAATCCAACCTGTACTTTTCCCGCTCGGCCATTCCCTCGTCCGAAATCACGGTATTGTAGAGATCAAAAATGAGACAATCATAATTATGCACTGATACCCTCCGGCATATTAGACCCCGTTCTCTTCCTCTGCGCTGATAGCCGATATAGCCGAAACTTCGTCGCCTTCCATCAGATCCATCATCTTTAAAAGCTGTGCACTCAGCGAATTTATCGGGAACGATATTCTTCTGCCCACTTTTGTGGTAATCACAACCTCGTCGCCCGGATTGCACATACAGAAAGAAGCCAGTTTTCGGTCTTTTCCGATCTCCACCAGCTTACACCCCTTTGCGCCCCGGTTAGACATTTCCTTGAATACGTCGGGCTTGACCATCCGGCCCTTCCCGTCGGTAGTCACGAACAGGACGAATTTCGCGTCGCCCTCGACTCCCATCCCGATCACTTGGTCGGCCTCGCCTGACACGGATGTCCCGATTGCGCCGCCTACGCCCCTGTTATATACGGGGATAGTCTTTTCATGGAATTTGAATCCCTTCGCGGTACCTTTGACGATAAACAGCTTCTGCTTACCGTCGGTAATCACCGCGCCGACTACGGAATCGTTCTTCCGGAGCTTGACGGCGATGATGCCCGTTTTATAAATACTGTCGAACTGACTGAGCGGAATCTTCGCGATTTTACCCATTTTCGAGATAAATATCAGGAAGTTATTATCCGTAAATTCAGTCACCGGCAGTACTGCGGTGATAGTTTCCTGATTCGCGACAATATCGCGCAGGCGTTCGATATTCCGGATATAGGCGCGTGTGATTTTCCCGTCCATATCCCCCTTAAATTCGTAGCCCTTCAGGGAATAAACACGCCCCGCATCGGTCACGAATATTATCGTATCCTTCATATAACACGAGACTGTCTCGAAAATATAGTCGCCTTGTTCGAGACGGTCGGTGTCCGAGGCCTCGCCGCGCCGGCCTTTATTACCGCGTTTCCCCGATTTCAGGGTAGTCCCGACTTCGCGGATAATGAATCCGTTGCGGGATACGGTCAGCAGCATCGGGTCGTTGGAGATCAGCTCCTCGGTCTCGATATGGGTGGTCTCGATCTCGCCGAACTTGGAACGGCGTTCGTCGCCGACAGCGTCGGACATCTCGCTCAATTCCTTCTTGATAATACCGTCGCGCTTCTTAGGGCTTTTCAGTATTTCCTGAAGCTCGGCGATCAGTTTCTCGAGCGCGGCCGCTTCTTCCTTCAGCTTCATCACTTCGAGGCTGGTGAGCTTCTGGAGACGCATGTCGAGGATGGCCTGAGCCTGAATTTCCGACAGCTTGAACCTCTTCATCAGGTTCTCGCGCGCCGCAGGTACGTCCGTCGACTTTTTTATAACCTCGATCACCTCGTCGATATTCGCGAGCGCGATCAGAAGACCGTTTATAATATGGAGACGCGCCTCCGCCTTACGGAGGTCGAACTCGGTGCGTTTGATAATAATATGCCTGCGGTGCTCGACATAGTAATGAATAATATCGCGGAGGCCCAGCACACGGGGCTGATTATCGACCAATACCACCATATTGACCTTTATTTTCGTTGTCAGCGATGTCGTATTATAAAGAATTGTCCTGATCGAGTCGGGGTCGGCCTCGCGGTTCAGGTAGACCACGATACGGATGCCTTCCTTGCTCGATTCGTCGCGCACTTCCTTAATGCCCGCGGCGATCAGACGGTATTTATGCTTCGCGTCGAGCATCAGATTGGTGATTTCCTCGACAATCTTGGATTTAATAATTCTATACGGAATTTCGGTAATCACAAGATTTTTCTGTCCGCCGGATTCCTCGACCGTGATCTTACCCGCAAGATTGATCGAACCGTGCCCGGTCTCGTACATCACCGGAAGGTCCTGCTTATTGGTGATAATACCGTGGGTAGGGAAGTCCGGCCCCTGTACATACTTCATCAGGTCTCCGGTCGTGATCTTAGGATCGTCCAGATACGCCCCGATACCCGCCGCGACTTCTTTCAGGTTGTGCGGGGGAATATCGGTCGCGAAACCTACCGCGATACCGGTAGTACCGTTACAGAGAAGGAACGGGAACTTCCCGGGGAACACCTTCGGTTCCTTCAGGGTCTCGTCGAAGTTCGGGCGGAAATCCACCGTCTCCTTTTCGAGGTCTTCGAGGAGGTATTCCGCGATCCGCGAAAGTTTCGCCTCGGTATAACGCATTGCGGCGGGCGGATCGTCGTCGATCGATCCGAAGTTCCCCTGCCCGACTACGAGCGGGTAACGGATCGAGAAGTCCTGCGCCATCTTCACCATCGCCATATACACCGACGAATCGCCGTGGGGATGGTATTTACCGAGCACGTCCCCGACCACGCGGGCGCTCTTACGGGTGGGCTTATCATGCCAGAGACTCAGTTCGGACATTGCATACAGGATTCTCCTGTGTACGGGTTTCAGCCCGTCACGGATATCCGGGATAGCCCGGCTGGTGATGACACTGTATGCGTAGTTCAGGTAAGACGTCTTCATCTCGTCTTCGAAGTAGGCGGTAATTAAATGAGTTTCGCCCTTCGATTCTTTAGCCATTGTTCCTCCACAATTCCGCATAACGCGAGAGATAAAATTTTCAATTGAAGATAATTATAACTTATACCGCGAAATATGTAAAGCACCTTGCAGGTGGGCTAACCCCGATTTCATTGTCACTGCGAGACGCGGCGCGGTGAAGCAGTGCGTTTTATCCCTTAGATGGTATTTACCAGATTGCTCCGGCTCAGGCCTCGCAATGGCAATAGAAGAATACCGCACTTTGGCATGCTCAGGGTGACATGATAGAATACGGTAGTTGGGATATGGGCATCGAACGCAGCGCAGGTACGCATAAGAGGTGAAGCACGCAGACTAATCCCGATTTCCGGCCGGTCATTACTATAAAAATACCGTCCTTCGGCATGCTCAGGGTGACATGATAGAATACAGGTACATTCATACGACTCCATTTGCACACGGATGACGCGGATTGAACGGATTCTCGCAGGTTAAATCGGAAAT
>JAGVBZ010000021.1 GCA_020059465.1 Brevinematales bacterium | reverse complement strand
CCATCCGTTGAAATCGCCGGCTACGGAGACGGAACTGGCATAAGGCGCCCATACGCGGAAGGCGACGCCGCCGGTATAGACGATCGCGCCCATTCCGCTGCGCGCTGAAGGTGTAGCGGGAATAGGTGTGCCGCTAACGACCACATCTTCTATATAGCCGTAATCGGCGGTGGAATTCGCCACAACGCGGAAACGGATCTGGAATGCCGCGTTATTATTCGCCGCGGCGGGAATAGTGATATTATAGGATTTCCATGTCAGGTCGTCCTGCGGATCGGGAAGGCTTGCGGCTTCGACCCATCCCGCTCCGGTATTGTAATCGAAGGCGATTTTTTCACCGACTTCGAGGGAAGAACCGAGAAGCTTGAATGATACTGAAATACCGGTAAAACCGGCAGTATTAACCGGGAGGGATGCCCAGCCGTTTAATACAATACGCATTGAACCAGTGCCGATCTTATAGGTGCTGGTATAATGAGTGACGTTAATCGTGTCGGAACGTACCCAACCGGCAAGTGTGGTATCGCCGTCAAAATTCTTCGATATTATGGTAATCGCGGAAGACATAGAAGTGCCGCTGACGACCACATCTTCTATATAGCCGTAATCGGCTGTGGAATCACCGACAAGGCGGAAACGTATCTGGAACGATGCGTTATTATTCGCCGCCGCGGGAATACTGACATTATAGGATTTCCATGTCAGATCGTCCTGCGGATCGGGAAGGCTTGCGGCTTCCACCCATCCGGCCCCGGTATTGTACTCGAAAACGATCTTTTCGTTCGCTTCAAGGGAAGAGCCGAGCAGTTTGAAGGAAACCGAGATGCCGGTGTACCCGACCGTACTGATCGGATAGGCCGCCGAACCGTTATAAACAAGACGCATCGAACCGGTACCGATCTTGTAGGTGCTCGTATAATACGTCACATATGAAGTACTGGAACGAACCCAACCGGCGAGAGTTGTATCGCCGTCAAAATTCTTTGACAAAATTGTAGCAGAAAACGCAAGTCTCGCGGAGAATAACAAAAGAATAGCGAGACCGAGAAATTTAACTGTTTTCCTCATCTGGTCCTCCTGTGATTTGTAAGTGTATTGGTGCAATAAATATACCAATCATAAACAGAAAGAAATGTGTAAGCGCTTTCAGTGATATCATCGTGTTATCCGGCATAGAATTAAAATAGTGTTGCGTTTATGTTATAAAATGAGGAGATATCTTAATAAAATGCATCTTGCACATTGTCTGAAATCAGCTGTGTTTTCCTCGCTTTTTGCCTTTTTTTACCCGGAGATTACAGGAATGCTATTGACAGAACCCGTGTTTTGCGGTATAGTATTTACCCAAACGAAAGGAGTCGTATGAGTTCGAAAATCCCTGTTCCGCAAAGCGTTAATCCTGTACTGGCGTTCGGCGTCCATGATTCCCACTTGCGGCTGGTGGAACGGATGCTCAAGGTAAAAGTTTATCCCGTAGAGCACAACCTCGTGATCGAGGGCGATGATCATGCGGTCGCAAAAGCCGCGTTCGTACTCAACGGGATATTTCAGCTTGCTCAGGGAAATATCCCTATTTCTCACGAGGATGTCGCTATCCTGATAGAAAGGAGCGAGACCCCCATTCATTACGCCGGTGACGATGCTATCAACGAGGGATTGATGATCTCCGGACGGAGACGCGGAAAGGAGTTCCGGGTCAAACCGCGGAATGTCAATCAGATCGAATATGTAAAGAAAATCCTTGATCACGACCTTGTATTTTCTATCGGCCCCGCGGGCACGGGAAAGACCTATCTCGCAGTGGCTGTTGGGCTTCATCTCCTCACGAAGGGCGCGGTACACCGTCTGATTCTTACCCGTCCGGTAATCGAGGCGGGAGAGACGCTCGGTTTTCTGCCGGGCACTCTGGAGGAAAAAATCGACCCATATGTCCGTCCGCTTTATGACGCTATCCACGATATGCTTCCCGGTGAGGAAGCGCGTTATATGATGGAGGACGGATTGGTCGAACTCGCGCCTCTGGCTTATATGCGCGGGCGCACCCTTGCTAACGCTTTTGTCATACTCGACGAGGCGCAGAATACCACCTCCCTTCAGATGAAGATGTTCCTGACACGTCTCGGGGAAAACTCGAAGATGGTGATTACGGGAGATGTCAGTCAGATCGATCTGCCGTCAGGAAAGGCATCCGGTCTAAGGGAAGCAGAGACGCTTTTTAAAAAGGTCGACGGGATTTCGTTTCATTATTTTACCCGAAACGACGTTGTCAGACATGGCTTAGTAAAGAAGATACTTGAAATTTACGAGAATAATGAGAAGAAGATATGAAAGAATTTTTTAATAAAATTGGAACCGAGTTTTTAGCTGAAATCCGAAAATTAGGTAAACGAAACCTCATACTTTTCGGAGGTGCCTATGTTATCGTCGCAGTCCTGATAACATTGAGCTATATCATCCCGGTGGATACCAATTACCAGGTCGGCGATACTGCCCGCGAAACCGTTATCTCGGAATATACGTTCTCCTATTACGATAAGGCCGAACTCAAGAATATTCTGAATTATATCGAGGTCTCAAAACCATACTATTATAAACCCGTGCCCTCGCAGAAAACTGTTTTTAAGGAATCCCTGAAAAAACTCCTTACGGTATTGGCGACGGAAAAAAACGATGATTTTCTCATAAAGATGAAGGATGAGGGATATGTTTTTTCCCAGAACGTCTGGCAATATATCCAGAATAACCGTTTTTTACTCACAAAGTATCAGGACCGTTTCGAGTATGTCTATAGCGCGCTGACTCGGAACTACTGGATCGTAGACCGTCTTCCCGATACGGGTATGAAGAACTTTATTATTATTGAAACGGTCGAGGGAATTACCAATGTTTCTCTTGATAAAGTTTATATTGCCCCGATGGAGAAGGATACGATTCTTTTCACCGCGAATTCGATTTATCCAAAAATGAATTTCGCCTTCCGGGAAGCGATGTCGGAAATCCTTGTGAATCTTGTATATCCTACCGCGCTTATCGATGTTGAAAAACGAAACGCGATTGTCGAAAAGGAACTTGAGAAGAATAAACTGAAAAAAGTAATCCGCGAGGGCGAACTGATTGTCACCAAGGGCGACATTCTTTTGCCCGAGGTGCTTTCCAAGATCCTGGGGTATCAGGATTTCCGGGAAAATATCGCCGGGAAACGTATTTTTTTATATCTTATATGTTCTTTTCTTTTATCGGTAATGATCGTATACCTTTTCCTCAAGCTGGAAAGGGATTCGTTCGCAAAGAGCCGAAATGTATGGATCACGCTGATTTTTTTCGTACTGATTAATTCTTTTTATTATCTTTCGTATATTTCACGAAATTACTTCGCGATTCCGATCTTTCTGCTGATCCCGACGGTATTGGGCGCGATCAACCTGCCGGTACTTCTGCGGAATACACGGCTCTCGATCTACCTCCTACTGATGTTCAATCTTTTTTATCTATTCTATCCATCGTTCCAGATCATCTCGCTTCTGAACCTGCTGATTGTTTCGCTTTCGCTGACTTTAACCGCGAGGCTTCTCAGGAATCGCACCGATTTCTTCTTCCAAGGCTTAGTATTCGGGTTCATCGAACTGGTTTTCGCGCTTTTTTCATATTACGACCGCAGCAGTAATATTATCGGGTACGACCTCGGTCTGAGCATCGTATTCGCGTTTGCCAACAGTTTTACGAGCGCGATAGTCAGCCTCGGGGTAGTGATCCCTCTGTTCGAGAAAGTATTCAATATCCCGACGAGATTCAGGCTGCTCGAGTTGTCGAATCCGTCCACCAGTCCGTTATTGAAGAAGCTTAAAATCGAGGCCCCGGGCACGTATAATCATTCCATGCTGATAGGCGACCTGATGGAAGCCGCAGCCGACCAACTCGGCATCGATACCCTGATGGCGAAGGTCGGGGGGTTTTATCACGATATCGGGAAAATGAACAATCCGCAGTACTTTATCGAGAATCAGGAGCAGAAGAATCCCCACGACGAGATCAAGCCCATGATATCGGTGAGCGTCATCAAGTCGCATGTCCGCGAAGGTGTGGAAATCGCGCATAAATACAACCTGCCCGAGGAGATCATCGACTTCATCCGCGAGCACCACGGGACGACGACTATCTCTTATTTCTATCATCAGGCGGCGGGTATCTACGGCGACCAGAATGTGAACCGGGAGGATTATACCTATCCCGGCCCCGTGCCCCATAATAAATTTACCGCGGTACTGCAGATCATCGATACTGTCGAGGCTACAGTCAGGGCGTATGTGCAGAATAGCGAACGGTTCTCCCCGAACAATATTCAGGATATTATAGAAGATTCTGTTACGAAACGGATGAACGAGGGACAGTTTTCCAACTGTGACCTGACCCTGCGGGAGATCGATATTATCAAGCAGACCCTTTTCAAGGACCTCCAATCGTATTATCACCGCCGCATCGAGTACCTGAAAAAAAAGGAAAAGAACGGGAATTAATCGGTCTTTTGCTCCGTTAACGACCTCAGAAAGGCGATCCGTTCCAGCACCGGGGGATGCGAATAATAGAACCTCGCGTAGAGAGGATGGGGGTGGAGCGCGGAGAGGTTGTCCGCCGACAGCTTGACCAATGCCGATATCAGTCCCCAGCCCGAGCCGGTCAGCCTGTGCGCGTAACGGTCGGCCTGACGTTCGTCCCGGCGCGACAGCCAGTTCGAGAGCGGCGCGAACAGGAATCCCAGTAGACTCCCGCAGAATCCGATCACGATTAGGTCGGTAAATATCCCCGCTCCCGCGACAGGGAACCATACCCGGATAACGCCGGATCTGACGACCGCGAATACGAGGGCGAATATGCCGAGCGACAGTACGGTCATTCCCGCGAGACGCTTGATGAAGTGCCCCTTCTTCCAATGCCCTGCCTCGTGGGAGAGCACCGAAAGGATTTCATCGTCGTCGAGTTTCTGGAGCAGTGTATCGTAGAAGACGATGCGCTTGTTCCGCCCAATCCCCGTGAAGTAGGCGTTCGTATGCAGGGTGCGTTTGGATGCGTCCATTACAAATATCTTCGATATATGGATTCCCGCCCCTTCGAGCAGGGAACGGATACGCGCCTCGAGTTCGGGGCGTTCGAGGGGTTTATACTTATTGAATAACGGTTCGATGACGTAAGGGGAGATATACAGCATGAACAGCGTATAGAGCGCGAAAAAGCCCCAGATGATGAGCCACCAGTATTCGGGGCTGGCTTCGATAATCGCGAGCGCTCCCGCGATCAGAAGGGCGGAGAAAATGATATTGATGAGGAATCCCTTGATAAAGTCGGCGATCCACAACCCCGGCGTCATGGAGTTGAATCCGTACTTTTTTTCTATTTTGAACGTATAGATCAGGTCGAACGGGATTCCCGCGAAGAGGGACGCGGCGGATATCGACAGATAGAAGAACATTCCGCCTGTGATAAACGTCATCCCGAGAGACTGCGTCCATCCGTGATAAATACCGAGCAGAGGGGTAAACAGAAATGCGGCGGTGACGAGCGAGTTCCATACCTGCTCCCATGTGCCGAGGCGCGTCTTGTCGCGGGTATAATCGAGCGACTTGCCCGTCCGGTCGGGGGTGAGTTTTTCCGCGAATTCGGGCGGTACGGTATCGCCGTGCTTTTTCTGGTAACGGTAATTCAACGCGCTCAGGATTCTTCCAGCCGCGATTTCCACAATATATATCGATAGAACCAGATACTGAAACAGTGTCATGTACGCTCCTACGGGATTTTTATGACTAAGCTTGTGAATACGATATAGGACGCGAAGAGAAGAAATCCTACTGTGAGGAAAATCATGAAATTCTCTTTGTACAGCGTACGGATTTTTATGTCAATCTTAGATTTCTCAAGTTTATCTATATCGTCGTATATCTCCTTGAGAGAATCGGAGTCTTCTGCCTTGTAAAACTTACCGCCCGTAATCTCCGCGATCTTGCGGAGCACACCCTCGTCAAAACCGACCTCGGTCTGGAGGTAGTACTCGTTCATCGTGGAAAAGTCGGCCGGCGCAAGATACCCGTGGGGATTCCCGACACCGATCGTATAGATTCGGATTTCCATATCGCGGGCGATGGTGGCGGCTGTCGATGGATCGATCCATCCGGCGTTATTCACCCCGTCGGTCAGCAGGATGATGACCTTGCTTTTCGCGTCGGATTTCCGGAGACGGTTTACCGCTGTGGCAAGCCCCATTCCGATCGCTGTACCGTCGTTCTTCGGGTCGAAATTAAGGCCGGAGATAATTTTCAGCAGCATGCTCTTATCCAGGGTGAGCGGGCAACGGGTAAAACTGTATCCCGCGAAAGTTACGATGCCGATCCTGTTGTAATTCTGTTTCTTGATATATTCGCTGATAACCTTCTTGGCAGAATTGAGGCGGTTAAGGTTGACCAATGTATGATTCTGGTCGTAATAGATACGTGTCCCGAGTACGTCGCGGTAGGGGATACTGGACGGGACACGGTCGACGAACATCATGCTTCCTGATACGTCGATAGCCAAAACGATATCGATACCGAAGTTGCGCTCGTTGGACACCTCCTCTCCTCCGAGCGGGCGGGCGAGCGCGACGATAAAGAAAGCGAGCGCTGTGCAGAAAAGGATGTCGCCGATCAGGTCGAACAGGCGGCCGATTGCGGTAGTCCTGCGGGACAGAAGGGAGTTGGAGGAATAAAGCATCGTCGGCGTCATGTTCATTTTCCCCAGCTTGGTGCCCCGGTACTTTAAAACAAGATAGACCGGTATCGCCGCAAGGAAGAGCAGAAACCACGGGCTTGCGAATATCATGCGTTCTCTCCTTCTTCGGCGGCCTGCCGGGTCTTTATCATTTTTATCCGCTCGACCATATGATAGAGTTCCTGATAAACCTGTTCGATATTTTCATCCGTCGGGACATGCTTCGCGTATTTGACATGATCGCAGAGTTTCAGGATGAACATGGTCACTTCGGTCAGTTCTGTGTCCGTCTGTTCCGAGTTCAGCCAGTCGTGTATCTCGGACGTGGACATTTCCAGAGCGGGGAAATCCATCACATTCTCAAGAAATTCACGATCGATCTCGGAAATTGCGCCGAAGTATTCCTTGACCGCGGCCGCGGCGAGATTTTGCGCTTTTAACTCCTTCAGGCGGCGAATGGCGTACTCGTAGGGATCCTTTGGTTTCGCGTTCGCAGGTTTGCGGCGGGCGAGCAGAGCGCGAATGATAAAAAATATCCCGACCGCGAGAGCGATTCCCCCCGCCGCCCAGATCAGCCAGTACCAATCGGGAAAATCGTATATCTCCATGATCGGCAGAAGTTCCTGCTGCTGATTTTGTATGGTTTCTCCGGCCGCCGGGATTTCAGGAGTGAAGAACACATTCGTTGTGCCGCCGGCCGCCGCCGTTACCAGCATGGCGGGGATGAGAAAGTTACTGACCTCGTAGGAACTGACGCTGAGAATGAAGGTATTAGTATCGATCCGTGACAGGCTGATCTCAAGTGATGTTTTATAGAAATCATAGTTTGTAGTGATTACCGAAATTATTTTATCGGCGTCTAGGATAGTGTACGCCATCAGCGCGGTCTCCCCGAAATTGAGCGAGCCGCTTCTCATATCAACTGCGATATTATAATTTGTCCCGATGGATGGGGGGGATTGTGAAACGGCTGGGGATACCGATAGAAAGAGGATGCATATTAGCGAGAGGCAATACTTCATGATAGACCGTCCATTGCAGATTTTCGAGATATATTGTAATATGCCGGAGCGTTTTTCTCAAGCCTCGAAAAAATATTTTACAAATAGTGTTTCTTTGACATTTCATGAATGTTATATATAATGAATATAATATATTTCAAGGAGATGAAAATGGCTGAAGAAGAGAAAAAGACCCAAGAGAAGAAAACAGAAGAAACTTTTCGCGTATCAGGGGCCGAAATCTGGGATAAGATTAACGAGATTGTAAAGGAAGGCAACGCGAGAAGAATCGTAATTAAAAATGAAAAGAACGAGGTTCTGATCGAGTTCCCGTTGACTGTAGGGGCTGTGGGCGTCGTGCTCGCGCCTATATTCGCCGCCGTCGGTGCCATCGCGGCGTTGGCTATGAAATGCACGATAGTTGTGGAAAGACGAGAATAATCTCCGGGACTGCTTTTGCAGTCCCGTTTATTTTTTGACGGGCGTAAAAACTATATTTATAGAGTTTTACATGCAGAAAAAGACAGATTTATCTTTATTTTGCAAAACCTGAATACAGGTTTGTGCCTATTTTTACTATCAGACTTCATTTGATATTTTTTCGTTCCGATAGTATAATAAAATATAAAATATCTTGGGGTGTCGATGGAAATTCCGAATTTTCAGCAGAAAATTGATGCGGGCGAGGATATCACGCTTGATCTCTTTGTAATGGACGGAGAAGCCCAGACATTAATTCATTCGCTGGTTCAGGAATTAATAAAAAAATATAATCGATTCGATCTTGAAGAAATGATCTACAGTTCGCTCAAGGAATTGATAATAAACGGCGTAAAAGCCAATCTCAAGCATTTCCTGTTCCGGGCGAAAAATATTGACGATATCGCAGAGGAACACGGGGTAGGTTTCGATGAATTGAAGCGCCTTCTCGACCAGAATGAGCTGGAGCGTTTCAAGGAAGTTTCCGCAATGGAAGGGCTGAGTGTCCGGGTCACCGTCATGCATTCCGTCGAGCGGATGATGTTCCTGATCGAGAATAATACCCCGATGACCCGTTACGAACGCCGCAGGGTACGGGAAAAATTCGACAGCGCTCTCCAGTATGATAATATTTTCGAGTACTATCTCGGCAACGCCGACGATACCGAAGGAAGCGGTCTGGGTATTACGATGATTGTTCTGATGCTCAAAGGCATAGGCGTCGATCCCCGCGCGTTTTCCATCAATGTCCACGGTAAACAGACGACAGTCGCAAAAATTCATCTCCCTCTCAGATAGTCCCTATCGTCTTGATATTTTCTTTCCGATTCATTAAAATAAACCGTTAAATATTTTAAGGGAGCGCCTCTTGAAACGTTCTGCGGTTAGAATACTGCTTTTTTCTATTCTTTTTATCATGATCTCCAACTTCCTTTCGGCACAGGGCTTACTGCCTATTTGGGTGAACGGGAAGTGGGGGTTTATCGACAATACCGGTAAGGTCATCGTTACCCCTGTTTACGATTACGCATTCCCGACCTCCGACGGCATGAATATGGTGAAAGAGGGTGCGAAATTCGGATATGTGAACAGCGAGGGCAAAGCGATCATTTCCCCGAAGTTCACCGAAGCATACCCGTTTGTAGGGGGCATCGCCCGCATTAAAATGAAGGATTTTTATGCGTATATTAATAAGGTAGGGCAGATTATCGCAAACGCCGATTATCAGGAAGCGTACGATCTGATCGACGGGCTTGCAAGGATTAAACTGAACGGGAAGTACGGATATATAAACGGTATCGGCGAGACGGTCATCCAGCCGAAATTCGCTAATGCCGGGGATTTTCAGCAGGGCTACGCGATGGTGAAGCTTGCTCAGACGGTAACTGTCAAGTCTGTTTTTCATTTCGACCAGAGTTTTTTCGACGAATCCTTATACAGCGTGTATCCTGAAAAAACACTTGTCCAGAATATGCTGCTGAACGGGTATATCGGTAAAAACGGCGAGATCAAGATACCGTTTCAATACAAAGACGCCCGCGATTTCAGCGAAGGACTTGCCGCGGTGGTTACCACCAACGCCGGCGGGTACGGTAAATGGGGATATATCAATCTCAAGGGACAGATGGTTATTCCCTCCCAGTTCGATGCGGCGCTCGATTTTCACGAGGGTCTTGCAGCGGTCAGGATCGGGAATAGATGGGGTTATATCGATCGGGACGGTAAGTTCGTTATTACTCCGCAATTCAGTTTTGCCGACGATTTTCAGGAGGGGATTGCGCGTATCAATATCGGCGGGAGAATTACCCTGAACGGAAAATGTTTCAGCGGGAAATGGGGGTTTGTCGATAAATCCGGGAATATGATCTGCCCGGTGATTTTCGACTGGGTATCCCGTTTCGAGGGCGGACTTGCAAGGGTCGAACTGAACGGGCAGATGGGGATTATGAATAAAGAGGGAAAGTACAAAGTCAACGAAAAAGTCGAATATATCTATCCCGTGTTTAACGGGCTAGCCCGGGTGAAGTCCGCCGGGAAGTTCGGATATCTGTCCGATACGGGAGCGTTAAAGCTGAAGGTGCAGTATCTGCAGGCCGCCGATTTTAAAAACGGTCTGGCGCTGGTATTATTGAAAACTAACCAGAATTATACGCTGGCATATATCGATAAAACAGGCGCGCCGAAATGGCAGACCGGCGCGAACCTGAGGTATCCGTTCGATCCTGGGAACGTACTGAATGTGCTTTGTCCGACAGGATTATGGCTCTACGATAAGCCGAGTATGGACACTAAAAAGATTGTGAATATTCCCTACGGGGAATCGGTGACATTCAAGAAAAAGTCGCAGAAAAAAGAACTTCTTCGCAGTCACGGTCTTATCGGCGGATGGCTATTCGTACAGTTCCGGACGGTCGAAGGATACATTTTTGAGGGATACCTCTCGAAACTCCCCGCGCCGTTATACGGGATGGGACTCGAGAATTATTTTACCGAGAAGATCGGGCTGATCTATCAGACAGAGTTCGAGCGTATCGACGATGAGAACGAGGACTACTATAAGGCGTTCAATCTCGGGGTCGAGCTGCATAAGGAAGTGATCGGCGGAAAGAAAACCTATAATTATACGGTTCCGGGGATTTCTATGCAGGAAGCCTTCGTGCTGGTGAAGCACTGCATGGGGTTCTCGTTTATGGCGATGCCGGATTACGAGGCGGTCGAATCCAAGCTGGTCTCCGAGACCCAGGTTGATACCTGCTCGGTCAAGGTATACCGGAACTCCCCGACCGATATCACCCGTATCGAAATGATTATCACGACCCGGGGCGCGGAGATCGCGATCAAGATTCTGACATCGGGAGATATCGTAACTATCACGATGGAACAGATATAAAATAATTAGAATATAGAATAAAAAAGGCTATCCGGAAGGATAGCCTTTTTTAATACTTGGATTAGTTCTAAGGCGCTATCGCATTGTAATTATCCATTGTATTGTAACGGTAATTTGCAAAATCCCATAACCACATAACCTTTGAGAGATTGGTATTTCCGTTCGTAAATAAAGTAAATTTATACATCTTTCCTTTACAAATATTGCTCGCGACAGTGATTTCATAGAATTGGCCGTTTAGAGTCATTTGATAAGCAGGATTGTTTTGTACCCATGTAGTAAATTCCCCAGTAAGATACATCGCATTGATGATTGTGTTAGTTTTTATCCTTGAGGTATAGAATATCTCAGTGGGTTTCATTCGGAAAATATAATAGGCATTACTTATAATGATGCTTTCATAATAGGGCGAGTATCGATAGAGATTGGTTCCCACAGAAGAGATTGACGACGAACCGCCGTAAAAGACTTTTGCATAAACTCTATAATCGCCGTAATCCCAAGGATACGGATAACTGCTATAAGTGAATTCATATGGCGCGGTAGTATCGGTAGACATTTTAAAGTTATAATAATAATCCCAGAATTCAACCCTATTTATCACATTTCCATTAGACTGTACGTTGGCAGTGATGATAAAATTGGAATTACTATGACATACCCAAGTAGTATAGTTCATATCCGGCCGGTATAAAAATCCGTTACCGAGAGATAAAGTGACGGTCGGCGGCGGAAGAGGGGCGACTGTGCGCGTATCGAGTACCGTTCCGACATAGAGGAGCTTCACTTCATAGGGCTGAAGGATTGCCGGATAAACACCGTAGTTTCCCGTAGAGATTCCTGTCAATGATTCGGCTTTCATCAGGTTCTGAATGGAAATAATTTGTGGAATGCAGGTATTGTAAAAGTTCAGGTTCACATTCTGGACTGTTCCCGAGGTGTTGATAATCACTATTATACCGTCTGTCGTTCCTTTTCGAAAATAACTGACAATTGAATTAACCGACGTGCCGATCAACTCGGTGTTGGTAGAACCGAGAGCGGAATATTTAGTGCGAATATTTACCATCTTCTTTACCATATTCAATTGTGAATTCGGGTTGGCGGTTTGAGATGATACATTGAAGGGATCGCTGTTCGCGCCGATCGGTGTCCATGGCGAACCGGCGGTAAATCCGGCGCCGGCAGAATTATCCCACTGCATCGGGCTTCTATAGGCGGTATCGCCGCCTGCCCCGGAGTTCATCATCCCGAATTCCTCGCCGTAGTAGATAAACGGCATCCCCGGAAGTGTGAGAAGTATCGCCATCGCGACTTTCGACACATTTGTATCGCCGCCGATGGAGTCTGGATATCTTTGCTGATCATGGTTCGCTAAGAAGGGCGAGAAAAACGACCATGGGGCGTTTCGCGAAGTCGTCAAATATGTACCGATATAGCTATTGTTTTGAAAAAATGCGGTTGAAAGTACAGAATTAACACAGGTAAAATCGAAACACATATCGACACCCAGATTATTATCGTAGTATTTTTCAATATCCGATAGCGATGACCATACCTCTCCGATAGTGAATGCGGAGGATTTCACGCTTTTCATATGTGCTTGAAAATTCTGAAGATAGACAAGAGTTTCTGGGGTATCGGCCTGATTAGGATAGGGCCCGGTCTCGATCAGGTACCGGATGGCGTCGAGACGGAAACCGTCGACACCCTTATTCAGCCAAAAAGTAACGATATTTTCGATTTCTGCCGCGACCGCAGCATTTTTCAGGTTCAGATCGGGCTGAGACCCGGAAAATGCCGCATAGAAATACTCACCGGGCCTCCCCGGAGCAGATAACCAAACATTTGTAGCCGTTTCACCGCCCCAAGGTTTTTGCCATCCCGCCAGATTCCCCAGAGTTTCGTTCGTCCACACGAACCAGTCTTTATATGCGGCATTTTTAGCAACAGACTGGGTGAACCACGTACTCTGATCGGAACAATGATTTATCACGAGATCGACAATAACCTTTATCCCTCGGGCATGCGCTTTATCCAGAAATTCCTGAAAATCCGCCATTGTACCATAGGAAGGATTGATATCATAGTAATCGGTCTGATCGTACCCGTGAATGGAAGGTGATTTAAAAATCGGCATCAGCCAGATGACATTTACCCCCAAATCGCTGTAGGTATCCGGGTTTCCGTCATTGAGATAGTCGAGCTTCGATATCAGTCCTTTTAAATCGCCGATACCGTCACCGTCGGAATCGCAGAAACTTCTGACATAGATCTCATACCCGACGGAATTGACCATCGAAGGGGTAGTATTTCCCGGTGAGGGATTTTCTGTACTTGGGGCGCAGGAAAAGATAAAAGGTAAAGATAATAGGACAAGGCAAGTGAAAATGATTTTCTTAAAGGTATTCTTTTTCATGGGAACCTCCTAAAATACTGGTTTGATTATAACAATATTGAGCAGGAATTGTCAATTTTCGTTTGTAAATTTGCCTTTCTTATAAAATTATTTCATAATTTTATAAGAAACTTTTGGAGGCGTATATGACTGAGATAACCCCTGATAGAACGAAACTGTTGGTTGCGTTGAAAACCGCGAACATTTTTCAGTATCTCAGCGATAAAGAGCTTGATGAGATAATAGGTCTCTCACAGTTCTACAGTTACGACGCCGACGAAGTGATTATAGACGAGGGGGATGTCAGCTCCTGCCTTTTCGTGATCACCAAGGGCATAACCGAAGTGTATGTGCATAACGAGAACGGGAACGATATTTTTATCTGCACGATCGGAAAGGGCGATGTGTTCGGCGAGGCCGCGATCTTTCTCGATGTCAAACGGACTGCGAAAATTATTGCAAAGGACGAAGTCGAGGTGCTTCGTATTTCGCGTACAAAATTTATTCATTATATCAAATACTACCCGTCCGCGGGTATCAAAATACTGACCCTTATAATCTACAGCCTGATCCGCAAACTTCGCGAAGCCAATCAGGATATCGCGTTCGAGCGAGCCAACACGTATAAGCATGAGGAAGTGGATACTCTGATACAGGAATTCCTGAATACCGGCGCGGATGAGATCGGGACACCCAGAGTCGAATAAACAACGTTCTACCAATCGCGAAATTTAACCTGCCGACATGATGTTTCCTGTTTTTGTCAGTATTGTATAGAGATGGTCGCGTTTACTTCATCGGAGGATAGTTTTTCCAGACCGAGGTAGACCCTTTCCTGATAGAGGGCGTTTTGGGTCAGCCCTGCGGCGGCCAGCGCGGCGATTATACTGATCGTATAACTGGTTTTTGTGATACTCTGGAAATCGTCGCCCTTGACTTTATAATATGATAAGTGATTCGCGTAATAAAGGTCGTAATTAAACTCAGACTGATAATGGGTATAGATTCCCACTCCGAACGCCGCAAGCGTTAATCCCCATCCTGCATACGCGGCAATCCAAGCGGCTTTTTGTGTGTCTTTAGGCGATACTTCCTGATAATCCTTCAGCCATGCATTGATCGTGATTTCCTGCCCCGGGTGATTCAGCTTGAACACAGTATAATACGGTTTAAACTGATTAGTATCGCCGGTAATAATCTTGACCCTGTGCTCGACCCCGATTGTCAGGTTTGATACCTGCACGGGCGTATTTCCCACATAGAGCGAATCGATGAACACCAGACAGTTGGTGGGAGACGAACCGATGAACACAATCCCGCCCTCGTCCAGCTTACTGATATGGGTTGTGACAATATTCGTCATATTAGTTATTACATTGACAGCGATATTCTTCAGGTTGTACCCGTCCTTAATGAATGCGATCTGATGTTTACCTCCGATGACAGCGGGGTAGTATAACGGAGATTTGCCGACGTAGGATCCGTCGAGATAAACGTTCGCGGCCGCAGGCTCAGTCACAATAATTATATCTCCCGCCGACCGGTTGATTATCAACTGGCGGATCGGCTTCAGAAACTCGATTATCTTATCCGATACTTGGTCTTCGCGGCAGACAAGCGTATAGGTGTTTGTATTCGTTTTGCCCGCAACTTTGGTCAGTTTAAGCGTTATCTCGATTATCGTCGGGCCTTTCCCCTGCGACTTGATTTTATACGCCCCCTTGATATATAACGTAAACGGTTTCAACTCCTCGGCGGGTTTAAGAATATTGGTTTGCTTGACAGGCGCTTCGGGAGTCTTATCCTTCGCCGGAGGTGTTTTCACATCCTTTTTCGGATCGGCCTTCGGAGGCGCTTTGGCATCCTTTGTATTTTTCGGGGGCGCTTCTTTGGACGGCTGGACTGCATCGGCAGTGACCGGTTTGGGAACATCGGGTGTTTTCCCGGCTGCGGGAAGATTTGTAGCCGTCAGGGTGAATTTTTTAACAAGCGACACGGGGATATGCGAGAAACTCGTTTTCAAATTGGGAAACTCGTTTGTTATCAGGGTGTAAAGCTGAGGGCCGAATATGCGGTTCAGATTGGTTTTTGTAACATTCGTACCTGTGAAATTGGTAAAAATATTTACGATCATATTGGTGATGGTATTCGTGTTTTTCCACTGGATTTTCATACTGTAGTTTGTCAGAATGATGTTCATATAGGTATTGGACACGGAGAGATATTTAGTGTAATTCGAGGCATGAGCGAAAAAATTAGTATTGGTAAGGAGTTGGAACGCTCTCTGGGTCAGTACGGACGCGACATTGGTGATATAATTGGAAAAAAACATGATATTATCCAGAATAGTCTTTTCCAATTCCGGGGAAACTGTCAGTCCGGCGGGTAAAAAATCCACATATGCCTGTTCGGCTTCGACGGGTTTGAGGTATGCATACAGCATTTCGGGAAGCGCTTTGGAAAGATAATTGATATCCTTTTGGCCGGAAAGGTTGGTAAAAAAATGTAGTTCGACCTTAAGGTCCCGGGTGTAGGATTTTACCAGCCCGTCCTGTACCGCTTTTTTTGCGTCTTCTGTCTGCTTGATCAGCGACGGGCCGCAAGAAATAAAAAGGACGGAAAATATCAATAGTATAAATAGTCGGAATTTCAAAGGAACCTCTTTTTATAACGCATTTTAAATCGCCTAAAACCGGCGGAAGGCTGCGTTATTGGGGTATTTTATTTACTATCATGCATTATTTACTCATACTCAACGGGATTTCGGGGGCGCTTAATTCCTCTCAAACATCACCGTCAGACTGGCGATGGTCTCGCCGAAATCGCTTTCGTATACCCGGAAAATAGTCTCGAAATCATATTTTTCTTTCATTTCATCCTTGAAGAAGTTTACGAAGAAAAGCCCCAAACCTGCTCCGATTTTATCGTCGATTTCGCCGATAAACCCATCCGCGATCGTGTTCAGCTTGGTGGAGACTTTTTCCTTAATATTTGAAAGACCCATACTGTCGATGGGAGTATTGTTTTTTACTTCAATCTTAAATATCTTATGGGTGAATTTCCACGAAATTTTTACCCATTTACTGCGATTATTGCACATCTGTAAAAGCATATCCCGCTCGTTGCGAATCAGCGGAGGAACTTCTTTCGGATCGGTGGCGAGTTTCTGCCGGACAATGATATTCTCGAGGTTCGCTTTTTCGCCGTTCGCGGTAAGCTCGTGGATAATATTGATCGATGTCTCGAGTTCCATCCGGTCGATAAAATCGAGGATGGAGTCGTTTAGATAAGTAATCAGCTTCCGCCGTTTCTGCGGTGCGGTCAGCTTTAATGTGATGCCTTTCGTGTAGGGGAAAAGTTTGGGAACTTTGTCCAAGATGAGGGCAGTGTTATCCGGCTTCATGAAGATCGTATAGAGCGGTACACTGCCGTCGTTCGGCATAGTCAGCATGTTCTTAAACTTGATCAAGCCGAGATTATTGAACATGATTCCAATGGCGTCCTGTGAAAACAGGTTATTCCGCGATTCCTCGATTACCTCATTCAAAGGTATAGCAGGAGCTTGAGACATCGTTACCCCTTGTTCTGCCGAATAAATTAAGCGCGATTCCGGTTGTATTACATCCTAATCGACGAAACCGCTCAATGGGCACTCCCGCAGAATGAAAGATCCATTATGCGGAAGCGCCCAAGAGATATTTTAGCGGAATACACTGTTTTAGTCAATAATCCGGGATTTTAATCCCACTTCTTCACATCCCAGAGTTCGTATATTTTTACAGGCTCTTTCTTACCCTTTACAGCGATATAATCGAGTTCCCGGACGATCAGATAGTCTTTTACCTTTTCGTAGGTCGCCTCGCTGATAATGATATTCGTGTGGTAAATTTTGTTCGTACCTTCTAAGCGCGATGCGAGGTTCACACCGTCGCCGATAACCGTATAGTTCTTGCGTGTCGACGAGCCCACGTTCCCGACGTTCACGATAGCTGTATTCAGACCGATGCCGATATCGATCGGCTTATCACCGTGAACGACCCGTGACTCGTTAAACGTATGCACCGCTTCCATCATCTTTACGGCGGCCTGACATGCCTTCAGCACATGATCGGCGATTTCGATCGGAGCGCCCCAGAATGCCATTACCGCGTCGCCGATGTATTTATCGAGCGTACCCTGTGTCTCCATGACGATATCGGTCTGGCCGGTGAGGTACTCGTTCAGGAAGTTAATCAGGTACTCCGGCGTCATGCCTTCCGAGATCGAAGTGAATCCCCTGATATCGGAGAACATAATCGTCAGTTCCTTCGAATCGCCTCCGAGCTTCATTTTATCGGGGTGCTTGATGAGAATATCGACGACTTCGGGGTTTACATAGCTGGAGAAGGTGCTCTTGATAAAACGTTTTTCCTTTTCTTCGGTAAGAAGCAGATATATTTCACCGGCTATCAGCGTCAACGCATTCGTGATCAGCGGGATGAGCGTCAATATTTCGATATTTGCGAAAAATAGTGCGAAACCCACGCCGATAGGGATAACGATACCGACCAGTCCCGCGAGTATCGTAAAACGGGTGCCGCGCGAGATAAGAAGCGCGACAATCGATGCAAGAACGATGGTATAAAGTATATTCAGCCAATGAGGAACGGAAATAATAAAGTCGCGGTTCATGACCGTTCCGAGCGCGTAAGCGATATGCAGAATCCCGAACATATTGCCGAGCGGCGAGAGCTTGACGTCCTGTACCGCCTTCGCGCCCTTGGCAAACATACCGACAAGTATGACCGAATTCGCCGATACGCCGCCGTTCATCAGATCGTGGTACGGCATTATTTTGACATATTCCGCATTCTCAGTCGCTTTATAGTTAATAGCGAGACGGAAACGGTCGTCGACGGGGATTTCGAAATCCATTTTCTTTCCGTCATATGTCGCGTTCTTAACAATAACTTTTCCTTTTTTTACGAAAATATCCGATACCTGCGCGTCGAGCAGCTGAACGACCATCGAAAGAATGATGTTCGGGTAATAGGCGTATTTCTTTTCAAGATACCCTTCAAGTTCGCCGTCGCTGTTTGTCTCGTAGGTGATTGTATAGTAAGTCTGACGGATGATTAACGGGTTTTTGCGGGACAATCCGAACTGGGTATCGATATTTGCCGATCCGCAGAACTTAAGATTGCTGACGATCTCCGGGAGAATCAGGTACGCTTTATCGAAGGTCTGAATCTTCCTAAGTTCATTCATTGTAAGGTCGAAATTCTTCTCCGGGTCCAATTCGAACCGTTTCAGCACCTGAACATAATTCGACATATAGTCCATGCTTTCGGTGAGAAGTTTATTGATCTCATGCTCCACCATGGCCTGCTCGTCGACCGCCTTGATCTCAGACACCGAACTGTTGTCAAGGATGAAGTCCTCGCCGATCGGGCCGGAGTAATTCTTGATCGCATCATAAAGCGCTTTGTCGCTGGCGGAATCGCCCTTTACGCCGAACAGGATATCGAAGAATACGAATCGTTTGTTCACCGGATTCTTCTGGTTGGTCTGGGAATTCAGGTTGTTCAGGAGTTGAGCGTGATATTTCCGGTCGAACGGCCATTCTCCGAGTTGGGAAAGGGTTTCCCCGGTGATTCCGGCAATAACGATATTCTTATATATCCCTTCCTTCTCCTGAATATTGACGACTGCGGAACCCTGAGCGGTATGGAAACCGGAGAGCGCCTTAGCGCCGAACCTCCATGTGATGGAAGTCTGTTCGATCGTATGGAACATCGAGTTCAGCGGGAATCTTGAGTTTCCTTCCGTATCGATATAGAAACTTCCCAGAACAATTAGAATGACACCCAAACACAGAAGAAGCATGATCACAGTTTTATTCAGTTTCTTCTTTGCGGGTTTGGCTTCCCCTTCTGCCTGAGTCTCTTTTACTTTTTCGTCAGCCATTGATAACCCCCTGTATTATTGTTTCTGAAGCTTGAATACCACTCCGCCGAGCGGAGGCAGTGTCGCATTGATAGAATGAGGCTTACCCTGCCATGATATGGGATCTGTCCAGCGGCCGCCCTCGTTTCCGATATTTCCGCCCCAATACTGGTATGCGTCGGAGTTCAGCATTTCCTTATAGAAGCCTTCGTAGATGACGCCGATACGGTAATTATGGCGGGGAACCGGCGTGAAGTTCAAGGCGACTACTACAAAATCGCCGTTCTTCGCGCGCCGAATAAACGAAAGTACGCTGTTATCGGAATCATAGAAATCTATCCATTCGAAGCCCGACGGTTCGAAATCGACCTCATGGAGTGCGGGTTCGCTCTTATAGAGATGGTTAAGGTCGCGCACAAGTTCCATCAGTTTGCGGTGCGGGTCGTACTGCGCAAGATGCCAGTCGATGCTGAATTCGGCACGCCATTCGTCCCATTGCCCGAAATCCTGTCCCTGGAAAAGGAGTTTCTTTCCGGGATGTGTCCACATATAAAAATAAAGGAGTCTCGTGTTTGCGAATTTCTGCCACATATCTCCGGGCATTTTATTGATGATCGAATTTTTTCCATGTACGACCTCGTCATGCGAGAGTACGAGGACAAAGTTTTCGCTGAACGCATAAATGAGCGAGAATGTCAGTTCGCCCTGATGGTATCTTCTATGTACAGGCTCTTTCGAGAAATAGCGGAGCGTATCGTTCATCCAGCCCATGTTCCATTTGAACTCGAAGCCGAGACCGCCGACGTAGGTAGGGCGGGATACCCCGCCGAACGCGGTCGATTCCTCTGCGATAGTGGTCACTCCGGGGTAACGGGCATAAACGATTTCGTTCATCTGCTTCATAAATGCGATGGCTTCGAGGTTTTCGCGGCCGCCGTAGATATTCGGAACCCATTCCCCTTCCTTCCGGCTGTAATCAAGGTAAAGCATCGATGCGACTGCGTCCACCCGGAGGCCGTCGATATGATATTTCTCGAGCCAGAAGATGGCGTTGGATAAAAGGAAACATTTGACTTCGTTGCGGCCGTAGTTGAAAATCTTGGTGCCCCAATCCATATGCTCGCCCTGGCGAGGGTCGGAGTGCTCATACAGCGCAGTGCCGTCGAAGTTGTTCAGTCCGTGCGAGTCCTTCGGGAAGTGCCCGGGAACCCAGTCCACAATCACTCCGACATCGTGCTGATGCATATAATCGACGAAATTCATAAAGTCCTCGGGGCATCCGAAGCGGCTCGTAGGGGCGAAGTATCCTGTGACCTGATATCCCCATGAGCCGTCGAACGGGTGTTCCGCAATCGGCATCAGTTCGATATGAGTGTATCCCATATAGTTGCAGTACTCAGCGAGATCGTGGGCAAGTTCCTTGTAGGTCATATACTCGCTGTTCGCGCCGCGTTTCCATGAGCCGAGATGCACCTCGTAAGCGGACATCGGCTCGGAAAGGTTATGTTTCTTCGCGCGCTTTTCCATGAATTCTTTATCGTGCCATTTATACTTGTTGATATCCCATACGACCGATCCGGTACGGGGACGGAGTTCCGCATAAAACGCATACGGGTCGGCTTTTTCGATAATCTGATTGTGCTGGGATTTTATGGAAAACTTATATACCTCGCCCTCGGAAAGCCCCGGGATAAATATCTCCCATATCCCGCATCCCCCCAGAGTGCGCATCTGGTGACGGCGGTTATCCCATCCGTTGAACCCGCCGACTACCGAAACCGCTTTGGCGTTCGGCGCCCATACCGCGAAATGTACGCCTTTGATCTTGTTGATCGTCATCATATGCGCGCCGAGTTTCTCGTACACTGTCTGATGGGTACCGCTGCTGAAGTAGTACATATCCTGTTCGCCGAGGATAGGCAGGAAGGCATAAGGGTCATGATACTTGTGTGCTTCGCCGCTATGATACTCTACCTTATATTCGTAATCGAATACATTTTTCCGGTTTTCAAAAACGCACTCGAAAAACCCCTCGTCATGAGTTTTATCCATTTCGAACTCTTTTTTCGATTCGGTATCGATCACCCATATCTTTTTTGCGGCAGGGTTAAAATGCCGTATGGCGACCACGTTTTTCCCCTCGACTTCCATAGGGTGAATCCCGAGGACATGAAACGGGTCATGATAATCGAAATGCACGACACGGTTGAGAATATCCTTCGATACGGTATGGATCATAAAACCCTCCTCGATTTTCAGAAAAACAGCTTGTATATCATAAAGTAAAAGTGAAAACTTTCAATATTTTTTATGTTTTTTCGGACGCCGGAAGTACAGATTCTTTTGATTTAATACTTTCGACATCGTTTTTCATGAATCTCCTGATTGTTGCCTTTTTTTTACAGGCGATATATGATTAGCAAGGAGGAAGATATGAAAAAAACAATCAGTGTATTAACTTTTGCTTTTATTATGGTGATGTGCGGATTTACCGCGTGCAACGGAAAAGAAAAGACGGATAATCCCGTCCCGAAGGTCGATGCGTCTGCCAAAGGGGATACAAAGATCAGCAGCGGTAATTTTTCATTGGAATGGGTCCGTACATACAGTAATATCACCTTTACCCTGCAGGGTAAGACGACCGGATGGATATCGATTATGATCGACGCGAAGAACAAAATGAAGGACGGCGATATTTATATCGGGTATGTGAAGGACGGCAAAGCGTATATGCGGGACGAGTTCGGCGTACAGCCGTGGAAGCACCAGCCGGATACTGAAATCGGCGGAAAAGACCACATTCTTTCATGCACCGGTTTCGAGAAGGACGGTTTTACCCAAATCACGTTCACTATCGACCTTTCCTACCGCGATCCCTATGATTCGGCGTTCGAACCCGGCGAGCACACCGTTGTTTTCGCGGCCGGCGCGGACGATACCTTTACATCCAAGCATAAACAGCTTGCGATGGTAAAAGTAAAATTCTAGGGTACGGGCATGAAAAGCAAATTATTGAAATTCCTGAACCCGGTATTGTTTATTGTATTCCTGATCCAGTTTGTTTCGATATCGCTCATGAAAATGGAAGAGTTCGGGCTGCTCTCCTCCCCCTTGTGGGTTTTCGATGTCCATAATATCAATGGAGCGGTTTTCAGCGGGCTGGTTATCCTGCATATCATCCTGAACTGGGGCTGGATCAAGAGCACGATTCTGGGGATCAAGCCGAAGGGGAAGTAGGGTAACGATATAATAGTAAAAAGCCGTCTTCAGGGTGCGGGACTTGTTCCCGCGCAGCGAGGGCGGTTTTTTATTCTCCAAATGATATGATTGAGTACCGTTACAAAGTTTATAGTCCTAACTGCCTACGAATGAGCATACAAAGTGTTTCTTTTATTTCAGAATGACGTGGAATCGGAGCGATTTTACCGGTTTTTATATTTTCATAGATATCATGACGGCTACCGTGACGTTTTATTCGGCAGCCCTTCGCGGTCAATTCTTTTATAAAAAAGGTTCGTTTCAAGAATCGACCCCGATTTCTTTATGAAAAACTTCGCTCTTCAATTCAATGTTGTTCGCTTCCGACATGATTTTATACGCGTCTTTCAGGTTTTCTTCTAATTCTTCAACTGTTTTCCCTTGGCTGAATACACCGGGAATTTCCTTCAGGCGTCCGACAAACCAATTCTCATCAACCCAGTATTCCATTGTATATTTATGAAACATATTATTTCCTCCGGATTTTTAATATTCTAAACGATTCTTAAAAACTGGTCAAATAATTATCAGTTGTATATTTGGATAGGGTTGAAATTATCGAACTTAACTGTAAAACACCCTGATCTCGTTTAAGAATCTGATATCCTCCCCGACGCTTCGTCCGCGTGTGGTGAGGTATCCCCCGGTGAGGAAACCGTTGACGCCCGCGAGCATGAGCATGCCCTGAAAGTCCTTCATCACCGTCTCGCGCCCGGCGGCGAACTTGATGACCGCATGTGGATTGACCAGCCGGAAAATCGCGAATGTTTTCGCGGTCTCCATCACTGTCGGGGGGGCGGATTTCTCTAGTGCGGTACCCTGTATCGGGACAAGGACGTTTAGGGGGATAATATCCGCGCCGGCGTCCCGGAGCGCGTAAGCAAGTTCCACCCGGTCCGTCATACTCTCGCCCAATCCAAGTATTCCCCCGGAGCATACCCTGATCCCGTTCCGTTTCAGCAAGCGTAAAGTTTCCATGCGTTCTTCTATAGTATGTGTGGTCGCCACCAGAACGCCGTATTTCGAAGGGTTGACCTGAATATTGTGGTTGTAGTGACGTATCCCGTGCTCGGCCAGAAGCCGGGCGGTGCCGTCAGATAGGACGCCTAATGATGTGCCGACGTCCAGCGAGGGGTAGCGCTGATGAATACTATCCGCCGCCGCGAGAATCTCGTGAAATTCGTCATTCTCTTCCGTATAACCGTGTCCCGATGTGACGATGCCGAAACAGTCCGCGCCGTTGGAATAGGCCCGGCCGGCGGCAGTGAGGATGTTTTCTGCGGACATCATCGGATAGGTTTCGATATCCGCATTAGAATGGAGCGATTGGGCGCAGTAACGGCAGTCTTCGGCGCATTGCCCGGACTTTGCGTTCATAATGGTACAGATATGCGTGCCGGGAGAAAATTTTATTCGTACCTTATGGGCGAGCGCGGTCAGATCGGGAATATCTTTCCCATGTATGGCAGATAATTCCATCGCAAGCCCCTTATCAAGCTCTTTCCCGTCGAGAACCCCGTACGCCCTCTCTATCAACCCGTTCATGTGATTCATAATGTATACCTTTCTAAATATATAGTTTACAATAATTATAGGGGAGTCTATAAAAAACGTCAAACAATTCTTGAGAAATAGTGTATTCTGGTGCATATTATATTCAATCGGGAGGCGCGGTATGAAACACACGAGACTATTTCTATCTTTACTTTTCATCGTATCGAACGGAGGTTTATCGATTGTTCAGGGGGCTGATTTCCCGGCGATGAAGGGGCTTGAGACTGCATATCCATCGATAGCCGCACAGTCTGAAATCCTTTCGGCTGATAATGTAACAGGTACGGATTTCCAGAAGGCGTTTATCAACATGAAAAAATATACCGGCGATAAAAATCCCGACGTACTCCTCGGATGGGAACTTGTACTACAGGATGAATACTTCCGAAAATGCGCCGCGCCTGTGATTAACGGGATAAAGATCGACGGGAAGGATACGGAATGGGGCGGCGGCGGATTTTCGGTGATCGATAACCCCGCGAATAATCCGTCGAAAAATCCCGCGCTAAATATTATCGGCGCGAGTTTCGCTGTAGATGGGGATATGCTCTACGGGATTATCCGTACCGCGAAGAAACCCGCCAATCCGGGATGGTTTTTTGTGCTGATCGACTGTACCGGCGACGGGTACTGCGACTTTCAGGTAGGGATGGGATGGAATAAGCAGGGCACTCCATGGATGTGGCTGAATAATTTAATCACTAAGGAGAATTCCCTTCCGGTAAAGGCTGAGTTCGCCGGGGCGGACGTGTTCGAGTTTTCCCTATCGTTATCCCAATTCGGATTGGACGAGTCGAAATATAAGCAGAATATTCTAATATGGGCGCAGAGTTCCGATACCGAGTTCAAAAATGTCGAAAACTGCGAACCCGCATCAGTCATGTACCGGATGGAAAACTCTGCGCTGGCATTGTATCTCCACCTTCTTTCTATGGATTGTTACAGAGCGGGGGATAGTATCACTGCGGCTATAGCGCTCGCGAACAGTATGATCTACTCCATGGCGGATAACGAAGTAAAAAAGGCGATCGCGGAGGATGCTGTCAAACAGTACCAATTCTACCGGAAAATCGTCGATTGGCAGAATAGCTGGAAATGTCCGTACGCGCTTGAAAAAGCCGCCCTTATTCCGAAGATATTCTGGGCCGACCGCGCGCGTTATTCTCACGCATATATTCTCGACGCGATGTACCGGATGAAGTTAGATAAAATGAATCTTGAAGTTTACCGGGAATTTGTCGACCGTATCGATATACTCGAGAAGATACATTCGATTGTTGTCGATAAGGGCCTCGCGTTATTCGATTTGGAAGTGACCGCGAGGAACTTGGAGGACTGGGTGCACGCCCACCGGATGTACCTCAGCAGTATAGAAAACATGGATGCTTTTAACGCAGATAATTCGGCATGGAAAGAGTTATGGGAGAACGCCCATAAGTTATATAAGGAAGGAAAGTATTACGTGGAGTACTTCGGTAATAAGTACCGATGGGACGATTTTCGTTGGATCAATTATCAATACAACCACCTGATCAAGGAAGGATGCTTTATCGGGGACTGCGGGGATACGACTGTCGCGCAGATGGCATTTTACCGCGCGGCGGGGATAGCTCCGGCATCGTTCCAGCACACCGATCCGTACGGTACGGCGTTATTGTCTCATAATTATCCCGCCCATTACGACCCCAATCTCAAGCGTTGGTATGTTTATCAAATCCCGCGTTTCTACTCCGGGGGAAAGGAAAAACCCGATACACCGATGGTGTTTTATTTCAATAAGCCTTACTGGCATCCGTGGAAGAGCGCGGATAAGACGAAACAGGTACCGATAGGGTCGGGGAATTATTATCATTCCTATTTCTACCCCGGCGAGCCGGTGAATTCCTACCCATATGCAAATTTTATGACCATAGGGATGCCGGAAACACTCATGGAAAGAATATTTTTTACGAACCTTTCCTTAGTGAAGGGATTTATTTTTAATAGCGCGACCGCCCCGGCGAAAATAACCGACTCGGATAAGGACGGCATCCCCGATTCGTTGGAAAAGGATTACGGCACCGACCCGAAGAAATGGGATACCGACGGCGACGGTTATTCCGATTACTGGGAGATCACTCACGCGCTCAACCCGCTCAAGAAGACCCCGCCCTCCGAGCTTCCCGGTGTGCCTCTCGCTGTTGACGGTTTTCTCGCGGATTGGAATAATGTCCCCGGGAAGATGTACTTGATCGATCCCTCTTCCGATTCGACTGTGAAGCAGAATATTTATGATATTTCAAATTTTAATGTTTTTTACGATCATAAAAACCTCTATTTCGGCGCGGGATTTTATGGAAATCCGGACGGGAATAAAGCGGTCAACTATGAATTCTGGATTACCATTCCCGGTATGACTCCCTCGATATACTGGTACGGCGGGGGGTATAAGACAGAATGGGGAACGCATAATCTGCTTCGTACCGTGATCTCGGTAAACAGCGCGCCGGGGAAATGGACGAACCTGATCTGCTCGGTCGGCAACGATTATATTATCACCGGGAATGCCCTCGAAGCCGTCCTGCCGATGAAGTATATTGGGAATCCGGTATGGGCGGACATTAAGTTCCTAATTAACTCCGGCCCCGAGGGAAAAGAGGTGCAGGGTTCCGACTCGACCGAACGGATACTTTATCAGCTCGAGCCGGACGCGGACGGGGATAACCTTTCCGACGGGTTCGAGAAGACGATTGGCACCGATCCGGCAAATTGGGATACGGACGGTGATATGGTCTCCGATTTCTGGGAATGGACGCACGGCACAGACCCGTTATCCGCGAAAATTCCCGATATGAAGGGAAAGATTGCTCTGGACGGGTTTTCCGGCGATATTGCGAAACTTCCCGGCGCTGTGATATACGACGACCCGCAGGGCGATCCCGTGACCTCAGAGAATATATTTGATATCTCGACTGTTATCGCGGCGGTGACAGCGGATACTCTTTATATCGGGGTGAAATTCTACAACAATCCGCTCGGAAATCTCAGCAAGAATCACTGTCTGTGGATATCGACCGACGGCGGGAAGGAGTACTGGGTCGGCGGGGGATGGGACTCGTTAGGCGGTATCGATTACAGCCAGGTATTACTCCTGCGATTGAAAAAGGGCGATCAATGGATAGATATCCCCGATACCAAGGACGCGCAAATTTACATCAAACAGGATGTCGAGTTCGCGATTCCGCTGAAGGTTATTGGGAATCCCAAGACGTTATCGTTCAGGTACTATGTAACCTTCGGCCCGAAGGACAAGGAGACGTACGGCGCTGACCAGTCGGAAGTTATCAAGGTAAAATGAAAAAAGGACTCAAGTTTTTACGGGCGCGAAACCGAAAATCGAGAGACCGAAATACCAAGGAGGGTAAATACATGGTAGGGAGCGTAGGAAGCCCGGTCAATCCGGCGCAAATGATCGCGAAATCTGTACAGAACATGGACGAACTGTCACAGAAGATCATCGATGCTATTCAGGGAATGAGTACGAAGTTTGTAAAAGTCTCCGCAGAGCTCCAGATTGGAGCGATGAAAGATGAGAACAACGGAAAAGCCGTGGATATGTTCATCTAACGTATAGGTAAAGCGATTTTAAGTGGGGCCGTCCCGCGCTGATTTGTCGAGTAAGTACTGATTTGACAAATTGGCGCGGGGCGGTATTTTTTATATACCGTTCAGATTCTCCGCTTCTCCGATATCGCGTATCTCCGAATATAAACCGTTCAGCATTTCCATATTTTCCGTAACGAAACGGTTGGCGTTTTCCGCCTCCGTCTTCATTGCCTCGAACGATTCTCCGATATGGGAAATGAGCGATACAATATCATCGGACAGCTCATTGACTTTGCCGATACCCTCGTTACTCAGCGCGATCATATTCTGCGATTCCTGCATCGCCTGATCTACTCCGACCGAGGACTGCATAATTTCCGAGACCGCGGTCAGTATATCTCCCGCGTTGACCGACATCTGTTCGACACCGACGATTACTTCCTCGATCAGGGTGATGACGCCCTTGATCTCGGAATTGATTTTTTGGAACGAGTCCCCGGTGCCCGAGGCGATCTCGACCGTCGTTTTAATTTCTTCAATATTTTTCTTTAGATTTTCCGTAATGCTTTTTGAGTTCCTTGTGGTTTCCTCGGCGAGTTTCCGGATCTCACCCGCGACTACAGCAAAACCCTTACCGCTCTCTCCCGCATGCGCCGCCTCGATAGATGCATTAAGCGCGAGCATATTCGTACGGCTTGCGACATCGGTAATCATATCCGCGATGCTTAGCATCCCGGATGTCGATTGGGAAATGCCCTTGATCGATTCCACGCCTACACCGATTTTTTGTTCGCCCTCGTGCGCGCTTTCGACCAAAGTATTGATCGATGAGCGTTTGGACTTGGCATTTTCTGCGAGGCTCCTGATCGCGGTGACAATTTCCTCGATGGAGGAACTGACATGTCCGACCAGTTCGGAATATTTTGCAACCGTATCTTTGACAATGCCGGATGATTTGACCACATTCGAGTTTGCCTCGGACGAGGAATTCACAGATGCGTATAATTGCTCGATCCCGTTGGTAATCTCCTCGAGATGAGAGGAAAACTCGCGTATCATTTTTATCGAAGCCTCGGATGCTTCGGAGAGAGTTCTGCTGTTTTCTAATGTTTTTTCCTGCGCATTCTTTAGAACCAGGTCTACTTTTTCGAAACGGAGCCTGTTTATTTTTGCGCGGTCTTCGGCTTCGCGGACAAGTTCTTTCTGAAGCGATAGGGTGATCGAACCGAAAATTCCCCCGACTATGACCATCACAAGCGATGTCGCAATGGACTGGATATCGATGGTGAGGATCGAAAATTTCTGCTGGACGTATGTATCAAGAAAATATATTAAAAGAATCGCCGCTACATTAAGGATAGTCACGATTATCGGCTGAAGACGGGTGTATCCGACCAGAATGGTGGTGGTGAGCAGGAACAGGCCGAGTGTAGCGAAAACATAGGTCTCGTAGGAACCGATGTACTGGTCGAACTTGATCGCGAGGAACATAATGGCAAATAACACGAATATAAACAGGTTCACGGCAATTTTATATTTTTTCATACGAATGAGTATCATCGTAACGTCGCAGAACGCGAAAAAGACGCCCAAGAGTATTCCGACTACCGTGGCCCCGGTCAGGAACATAGTTGTCCCCAGAATCACGGCAAATACCGCTAATACGAGATTAGTGATCAGGAGAATGCGTACTTTCTTTCGGACTTCGAGTTTGTCCCCGCTGTAACCCGATAGAAAGAAATCGAAAAACCTCTGCATATAGTCCTCCCCCTAAAAGCATATATTTCAGGGATAAATAACGCAAGTTTTCTAGAGATTCCTGGCAAATTTTGGAGAATCTACACGGAAAAGTCTTAAAGGGTTATTTTGACATTTTCGGTATTAGTAAATATCCTATAAGCCCTGAAAATAATTGTATTGGAGGAATATATGTCCCCTGAAATCGATGTAGTTATAGCAAGGCAAATAATCGACTCGCGCGGGAACCCCACTATCGAAGTGGATGTTATCCTGGAAGACGGAAGTTTCGGGCGCGCGGCAGTCCCCAGCGGTGCGTCCACCGGAGAACGCGAGGCGGTAGAACTCCGCGACGGCGACAAGAAGTGCTATATGGGAAAGAGCGTCATGAAAGCCGTGAAAAATGTCAACGAGACGATCGCGGAAGCGGTAGTCGGACTTGACGCGCTCGATCAGGTCGAGGTAGACCGTGTGATGATCGAACTCGACGGTACTCCGACCAAGAGCAAGCTCGGCGCAAACGCCATCCTCGGCGTATCCCTCGCGACCGCGCATGCGGCGGCGAACTTCCTCGGTATCCCGCTCTACCGTTATATGGGCGGTACGAACGCGAAGGTATTGCCTGTTCCTATGGCGAACGTCATCAACGGCGGCGCGCATGCGGACAACAAGGTCGATTTCCAGGAGTTCATGATTATGCCCGTCGGCGCTCCCTGCTTCAGCGAGGCGATGCGCTACCTTTCCGAAACATTCCATACTCTCAAGAAAGTCCTGAAAGATAAGAAATATAACACCTCAGTCGGCGACGAGGGCGGATTCGCTCCCGATCTCCAGTCCAACGAAGAGGCATTGAAACTTCTCGTCGAAGCGATCGAGAAAGCGGGGTATAAGCCCGGCGATGACATCGCTATCGCGTGCGACCCGGCGACCTCCGAGCTTTGGAACCATGCCGCCGATGACGGAAAGAAAGGCTATAAGTTCTGGAAGTCCACCGGCGAGATCATGACCTCCGCGCAGATGGTCGATTACTGGACCGATATGGTATCGAAGTACCCGATCATTTCCATCGAGGACGGATGCGCTGAGAACGATTGGGACGGATGGAAGATGATGACCGATAAGATCGGTAAGAAAGTACAGATTGTCGGCGACGACCTGTTTGTGACTAACACCGAATGGCTGAAAAAAGGTATCACCGAAGGTATCGCGAACTCGATCCTGATCAAGGTAAACCAGATCGGAAGCCTGACCGAGACCCTCGACGCGATCGAGATGGCGAAACAGGCGGGCTACACCGCAGTCGTATCGCACCGTTCGGGCGAGACCGAAGACGCGACTATCGCGGATATCGCTGTCGCCACCAACGCCGGGCAGATCAAGACCGGTTCCATGTCGCGCAGCGACCGTATCGCGAAGTACAACCAGCTTCTCCGTATCGAGGAGGAACTTGGGGAATACGCGGTCTACAAGGGCAAAGACACCTTCTATAATCTGGGGAAAGTCTACAGAGCGTAATAGAATCTAAAAATTTACCAAAGGACGGCACCGGTCGCTGAGCGAAGTCGAAGTGCCGTCCTTTTTTTATTAAAACTTTATCTCGCCCTCTTTCATCCCGCCCACTTTCGTCCAAATCTCAATTTTTCCCGGATAGAGGAAATAATAGAATTTCCCGCTGCCGTCGGCGGAAATATCGAGCGGCGATATGGAAAGGCCGGTGATATTCCGGTTGGCGCATTCCGCGTAGATAAAAACACGTCCCGCGCTGTAGACCATGAGACTGCTCTCGTCGCGAAGGATCTCCATCCGGGTGATCTCGAACGGCGGGGCGTCGATAAACTCGGAAGTTTTGCTGAAAAGGTTGTATACAAACAGGCGGTCGTTGCGGTCGGAGTAGAATACATACGGCGACGACGGGTGAACTATCCACATCACGGCTTCGGGAATTTCGGCGGTCTGCCGGAAAAGCATGCCCGTCTCGCCGGCGGATTCGAAGACTGTCAGCCTGCCGTCCTTCTTCCCGATCAGGAATTTCCCGCCCCACATTTGGACATCCGATAATCCGCCGGGCAGCTCGAAGCTGTTCTGCGGGATAAAACCTTTGTAGTACCGCAGCCGGCTACCGTCGATGGTGTACACTAATCCCGAGTCCGTGAACAGGCTTGTCCCGTCGCCGAACTGTGACCATACCGGCCCGGAAACTGCCAGTTCGATTCGCCACAGCTTTCCGTTATACACTCCGATGAGAATATTGCTCGAGTAGAGCATGGGGTCTTTCAGCCCGATGTTTGTAAGATAGTTGGTGTCGTGATAACGGATGAGCAGGGTATTGCCGTCGTACGCGAGTATCGTACCGTTTGTGCCGGGGGTTTCGATGAACGGGGAACTCTTTCCCGTCTCTCCCGAACATGAGACCGAAAGGAAAAGAACGATTATCAGCGCGGATATTCTGATCATATTTTGCTCCCGGTATATTTTATCCCATCATGCTAAATAAAACAAAAAAGGGCAGGGTGAGGATCCCTGCCCTTTCGGGTATTGAGAAGGACTATTTGAAAGTTAGGGCAATGCTACAAATTCCACCCAGTTGTCGTTGTACTTACACTTGGTGATGTAGCCTTTCTTACCCCAGTGGTTTATGGTCGCATACGGTGTCCCGGCCTGAGCGCGGTTGCTTTCCCACCATTCGCTCGTGCGTTCGCGCATGAAGGCCTTGAACTCATACCAGTCGCCTTTGGCGCCCTGCATTTTAACATCGAATTTCCACCAGTGAAGGCCCATATTGTTTTCAGGGTCTTCGCCGTACCCGTCGACCGCGTAGGTCTTCTTTGTGCCCCATGAGGACGGCCAGACGTTACAGGTCCAATCGAGAGCGGATTCGGTACCCCAGTCGAGAGACACATCGTTCGCTTTGATAGGCGCGGTTGTCGCGTTCTTGGTGTTGTTATAGGTGATCGGCTCGGCCATCGAAGGGTAGACCGACGGTACGAGACCGGCGTCATGCCCGCCCTTTATGAAGATATCCTGACCGGGAGTGGTTTCTTTAAACATGAATACTACGGTGCGGATCGTTCCGGAAGGAGGAGGAGTTGTGCTCTTTGTCCATACAGCGTAACCGGAACCGCTTGCTGCGATAGTCCATCCGGCGCCGGGATCCCAACTGCCGTTGCCTATCTTGACCGCTACTTTACCGTCTATGATCGCGGCGTATTTCGAGGAGTCTGCGGCCATAATGCTTACGGCGCTCGTCGAACTGAGACCGTTGTTTTTGCGGATCGATATCAAAGTCTTGATGGCGTTCTGAAGACCCCAATCATAAAAATGCACCCAATAAATACAGGGAACACCGGGGTGTGTCAAAATGTAAGCGTAACCCCACATTACTTTATCCGAAGGGAATGGCCAGTAGTTCAGTCCGCCGGGGGTGCTGGGGCCGGTGTCATGATTATCGATAAAGGTAACCGCCTTGACAGGCCACCATCCGATCAGACCGGCAGGTTTACCTGCAGAATCTTTCAGGCGCCAGAATTCGCTGTTCGCGCACGCCTGTCCGAGAAGGCCTTTGGTGGTGAAGTCGAACGCGCCGGAGGTTCCCCCGGTGGCGTTAATCCAGTCGCACAAAGCCTGACGGCTGGCATTGGGATTATTAACATCGAAGTTCGGCCAGTTTTCGCCGATCGAAATATAAGGGGAAGTCGCGTTGTTGTACATCTGGTTGTAATAACCGCTGTAACCGCGGACATAGTCATAACGCCATCCGTCATAACCGATATATGATTTCAGCCAGTTCATCCAGTCCTTGATGCTGTTCTGGACATAGGTCTTGGTATGGTCGATATCGCGGGCGGGGCCGTAAGCTTCGCCGGTATCAGGGCTGCCGGTCGCACCGGGCCATTCGTCGCCGGAACATACCGAGTCGGCTCCCCAGACGGGATCGGTGAAATCGGCCCAACCGAGCGTGCCTACACGATGGTTGATGACGATATCCGCGACAGCCTTAATCCCCACCTGGTGGAGAGCGCCGATTGCGGACTTCAGTTGAGCTTCGGTACCGTATTTTGATGTCTGAATATACAGACGGTTGGGGAGATAACCTTCATCGCTTGCCGCCGCTGAAGACGGAGGGAACCAGACTATATTGATACCGGAGGCGGCAAGATCACCCGCCTTGGATTGCACAGTTGTCCACCAAGTGTTTGCCTGATGGGATTCCCAATGGAAACCTTGGATCATCACTTCTTTGGAAGAAGCGTCGAGAACTCCGGCAAAGGATGTCGAAACCGTGGCCATGATGAGGGATAGAAGTATCCCGGCAAAAGCGAACTTTTTCATAATAACCTCCATTACTAAATTAATACGTGAAAAACTGAATTAAATTTTTCATTAACTGAAAAAGCTGTGATAGCGCTTACATAATATATACATCAAGAATCATGCCAATCGGCATAAAAAATAACTGCATGTCTGCTAATAAGATAGAATCTGATGATTCCTTCAGCATCACGGTTTTCTCACAAATCGCATGCGTAATGCACTTTGAAAAATAATGCGATATGCACAAGAATCTATTTTCGATACCGATACGTTTATAGCGCTGCATCAGTATCTGTCAACCGCCGCATCGACCGGGATGGTCATGGTATTCGGGACTGAATACTTACTGAAAAGCCTGCCGCTCTGTTCACGGAAGTGGTGGTGTAGTTTTCATCTATTGACAAAAACCATCGGTATGTTAAAATAAGCAAACCCTGTCCGTATGGGCGTGAAAAGATCGTATCGCTTTAAACAGGGCGAAAGGCGGATATAATGAAAAAACCTGACCGGCCGGATTCGTTACAGGAATTTTTAGAGCAGCGGGAGATAGCCACCGAAGCCCGAATTCATATTTTTAGGATAACAATACACGCGATATCAACATTCATCGCCGTTTTAGCCCGTCTGGTGATGGGGACGGAACTCGACCTGATGTTCTACGGAGTGATGATTTCGCTTCCGGTAATGATCATTATGGATGCTGCTGTTCTCCGGGCGAATTCCGCAAAAACCTACCGCTCCTGGGTTAAGTATATCGTTTCGCTGACAGATATTCTGTTTCTGTCCATGATGCTGATTTTAATTCGGATTATGATTCCCCGCGAATTCTATCCGCTCGCAGTACATGTTCCCGCATTTACGGCATCATTTTTTATCATCGCGTTATCGGGATTCAGGTTCGACCGGAATCTGACGTTTTTTAACGGGTTAACGGTATTTTTGCTGACAATTGCTGTAATGATCTGGGATATACTGACTGTCAATCCTTTTATTCCTCTATGGATTTTTTCATATTTCACAGTGTTGAGCATCGTGCTCGCGTCGGTTTTCCTGACTTCGTTCATCAGCAACTACGCGAGAAGTATTATCGAGGAAAACTATAAACGCCTGGAGGAAAAACTCTATGTGACGGGCGTGTTCGGACGGTATGTTTCGGCGGAGGTCGCCGAAAAGGCGTTGAGCGGCGAATTGGAACTGGGAGGCGAGGAAAAAATAATCTCCGTACTTTTCTGCGATATCAGAAATTTTACCTCATTTTCAGAAAAAACATCCCCCGCCGAAATTGTGGCGCTTCTGAACCGTTTTTTTTCTCTGATGACTCCCGCGGTATTCGAGCAGGAAGGGATTGTGGATAAGATGATAGGGGACTGTCTGATGGCGCTGTTCGGAGCGCCTATACATATGGAAGATTTCAGGCTGAGAGCTGTCCGCGCCGCTATGAAAATCCGCGAACGGCTTGTCCGGCTGAACGCGGAACTTACCGCTTCGGGAAAGCCGGAGATCAGTATCGGTATCGGGATTTCGACAGGGCCGGCGATTGTCGGAAATATCGGGAGCAGCGAGCGGATGGAATTCACAGCTATCGGCGATACAGTCAATACTGCCTCCCGGATCGAAGGATTGTGCAAGCACTTCGGGCGCGCTCTGCTGGTGGACGAACAGACCAGAAAGGGTATTGGCGAAGAATATTCTTTAGTACCCATGGACCCGGTCGAGGTAAAAGGGAAAAAGGATAAAATTCAGGTCTATGCGGTTGAAGAAAAAATCTGAGGTGGTCGATGCGCCATACAAACCGGATTAAAACCCATTTTGACAACGAAGCCCGGGAATTCGATAATATCATCCTGAGGCTTGTGCCGTACTATCCCGCAATGATCGAAGCGCTCGCGCTGTCGGTTTGCCTCGATCGCGGCGCGCCGGTCGAGGTCATCGATCTCGGATGCGGTACTGGTACGTCCGCGCTCGAAATACTGAAACACTATCCGCACGCGAGCATGACATGTATGGACCTTTCAGCGAAAATGCTCGATATCGCGCGGTACAAACTTCGCGAGTATCCGGATGTCCGCTTCGAGCAGGGGAGTTTCGCCGATTACCTGTTCGACAGGCAGTACGACCTCGCCGTGTCTTCGCTCGCATTGCATCATATCGAGACCCTCGATGAGAAGCTGGAATTCTACCGGAGAATTTATAACGCGCTCGCGCCGGGCGGGGTATTTGTGAACGCCGATATTGTGCTGGGCTCGTCGGACAGATTGCAGGATATGTACCTTGAGCGATGGAAGAACTTCATGCTGAAAAAAGTTCCGGCGGACGAAATAGAGAATACGTGGATAAATAAGTACCATGACGAAGACCGCCCGGAAGTATTGACAAGGCATCTCGCTATGATGAGTGAATGCGGCTTCGGGGAGACAGACGTCGTATGGAAGTATTATAACTTCGCGGTGTATAGGGGAAGAAGATAGGAAATTCTATAGACACGTCTTTAAATGGATTCCTGTCATGAATAAAAACATCCCCCGGCAATCACCGGGGGCTTAATTCTATTTAATAATAATTCCCTGATCGTCCGCGTCTGCCTTGACCGTCTGCCCCTCAGGGTAATTCCCCGCGAGCATCGCGACCGCGAGCTTGTCGAGTATCTCGCGCTGGATAACCCGCTTCAAGGGCCGCGCGCCGAAATGCGGGTCGTAGCCGTGCTTCGCGAGCCATGCCTTCGCCTTCGGGGTGACGTCGAGCTTCAGCTTCTTTGCCTCGAGACGCTTAGCGACTTCAGCGAGTCGGATATCCACAATATTCAGGATATCTTCCTGCGACAGCGCGCGGAATGTGATAATCTCGTCGATACGATTCAGGAACTCCGGTCGGAACTGCGCCTTCAGCACATCCATAATCTTTTCGCGGAGGCGTTCGTCGTTCTCCTCGTCCCATTCGTGGATAATATTCGAGCCGGCGTTCGATGTCATAATAATGACCGTATTCGTGAAGTTCACCACGCGCCCCTGCCCGTCGGTGAGACGCCCGTCGTCCAGTATCTGGAGCAGGATGTTGAACACGTCGGGATGCGCCTTTTCGATCTCATCGAACAGCACGACCGCGTACGGCCGCCTGCGCACGACTTCGGTGAGCTGTCCGCCCTCCTCGTACCCGACATATCCCGGAGGCGCGCCGATCAGGCGCTGTACGGAGAATTTCTCCATATACTCGCTCATATCGATCCGCACGAGAGACTTGTCGGTGTCGAACATAAACCGCGCGAGGGTCTTCGAGAGTTCGGTCTTTCCTACGCCGGTGGGGCCGAGGAACAGGAAACTCCCGATCGGGCGCGATTCTTCCTGCAGTCCCGCGCGTGAACGGCGTACCGCGTTGGCGACCGCGGATATCGCGGCCTCCTGTCCGATCACCTTCTTCGCGAGTTCGTCCTCGAGACGGATGAGCTTCTGCTTCTCCGATTCGAGCATCCGCGATACCGGTACCCCCGTCCATTCGGAAACGATCCGCGCGATATCCTCGTCGGTGATCTCCTCGCGGAGAAGCGGGCGGTCTCCCTGTATATCCTTCAGTTTTGTCTGCAGCCCTTTCAGGAGTTTCTCGTTCTCGGGGATAAGCCCGTAACGGATTTCCGCGACACGGTTGAGATCGCCCGCGCGTTCGGATCGTTCCTCCTCCCCGCGCAGGTTGTCGATCTGTGCGTTGGTATCCTTTATCTGACGGATAATTTCTTTTTCCTTTTCCCACTGCGCCTTGTAGCCGGAAAGCTGTTCGCGCAGATCGGCGAGTTCCTTTTCTATCGACGCGAGGCGTTCCTTCGAGTCCTTGTCGCGTTCCCGGGCGAGGGCCTGTTTTTCTATCGCGAGACGGGTCACCCTGCGGTCGAGGTCGTCGATAACCTGCGGCTGGGACTCGATCTCCATCCTGATCTTCGACGCCGCCTCGTCCACGAGGTCGATCGCTTTATCGGGCAGATGACGCTCGGTGATATAACGGGTCGAGAGTTGAGCCGCGGCGACTAATGCGGAGTCCTCTATCTTGATACCGTGATGCACCTCATACTTCTCCCTGATACCCCGCAGAATTGAGATGGTATCCTCGACCGAGGGTTCGGGCACATTGACGGGCTGGAAACGGCGCTCGAGCGCCTTATCCTTCTCGATATACTTCCGGTACTCGTCGAGAGTGGTCGCGCCGATCACACGGATTTCGCCGCGCGCGAGAGCGGGTTTGAGCATATTTCCCGCGTCCATCGCGCCCTCCGCGGAACCTGCGCCGACAACCGTATGCAGTTCGTCGATAAACAGGATGGCCTCCCCCTCGCTCTCGGTCAGTTCTTTCAGGAGCGCCTTGAGCCGGTCCTCGAATTCGCCGCGGTACTTAGTCCCGGCGATCAGCAGGCCGAGGTCGAGCGAAAGAATTCGTTTTCCGCGCAGCCCTTCGGGAACGTCGCCCGCGATGATACGTCGGGCCAAACCCTCTGCGATCGCGGTTTTCCCGACCCCCGCCTCACCGATCAGCACGGGATTGTTCTTCGTCCGGCGGGATAGTACCTGCATCGAACGGCGTATCTCGCCGTCACGCCCGATCACCGGGTCGATCTTTCCCTGCCGCGCCAGATCGGTGAGGTCGCGGGTGTACTTATCGAGCGCGCGGAATTTCCCTTCCGGCGCCTCGTCGGTGATACGGTGGGAACCGCGTACGTTTTTCAGCGCGAGAAGGATGCTGTCGTACTTGATATTTGTTTCCTGAAACAACGCTTTCAGAGAAGCGTCCTGAGAGGATACGACACCAATTAATAGATGTTCGGTACTTATATATTCGTCATGCAGCCGCGCGCCTTCCTTCGATGCGCGCTCGACGGCGAGGTTCAGTTCCTTAGACATAAAATTCTGCCCCGCACCCTGGATGCGCGGCTTCTGCTTCAGGCGGTCTTCCAGACGGGAACGCAGAAGTCCGATGTTCGCTTCCATATTATTCAGGATAGGGAGCACCAGCCCGTCGTCCTGACTAAGCATGGTAAGCAGGAGGTGTTCAGAGCCGATCTCCTGATGGTTCATCGACGATGCGAGTTCTACTGACTTCTCGAACGCTTCCCTCGATTTCAGGGTCATTTTACTGAGGTTCATATTTGTCCTCCTGTAGAGTTGTCTAATGAATCTAATAAATCGGATGGGCATGCGTCAAGCGAATGTGGGTCATTATTATATACATGTATCATTATGATACGTGATGGGTTTCTTGATTTTTAGGACGGTTCATTGTAAAATTACAGTTTGATGGAGGGTTTATGGAAATCGATATCCGGGATACGAAGGAATTTAGGGCGCGGGATTTGGAGGAATTATTTTTATCGGTGGAATGGTCGTCGGGAAAATACCCGGATAAACTCGTTATCGCCATGAGGAATTCCGACAGGGTGTACTCAGCGTGGGACGGCGATAAGCTGGTCGGTCTGATGAACGCGCTTTCCGACGGGATAATGACTGCCTATTTCCATTATATACTGGTTCGTCCGGAATACCATTCCCAGGGTATCGGGAAGAAACTCGTTATGCGGATGCTTGCGGATTATAAAGACTATGCCCGGAAGGTGGTGATTTCCTATAAGGAAGAGACAGGATTCTACGAGCGCTGCGGATTCAAGGTAAACGACGATAGCCTCCCGATGTTCATCACCTATCTTACGACATAGGGAGGGGAAATGGATTATCAGAATCAGGATGTTCGGGATATCGACATGATCGCTCCTCTTTGGGAAAAACAGCGTCAGCATCATGCCGAACGCGCGGATATTTTTAAGAGCTTCTTTGAAAAGAAGGCATGGAACGACCAGAAGGCTGAACTGATGTCAAAAGCGAGATTGGAAACCCATACGGTTTCTATCGGCGGCGTACTGAAAGGATACTGCGTCGCGTCTATCGACAGTAAGGGAAAGGGGGAGATCGAGTCGCTTTATTTAGAGCCCGAACTTCGGGGCAAAGGTATCGGCGCGGAACTTTTCCGAAGATGCCTCGATTGGCTGGAACGGGAAGGGGCGGAGAATATTACTATCTATGTCGCCGCCGGAAACGAGGAAGTACTGCCGTTCTATGAAAAACTCAGTTTCGCCCCGAGGGCTTATCTTCTGAAGAAGAAGCCGGAGAAATAGCTTTCATCCGCTTATCAGATCACGGGTTTATCATGCCGTCCCGAACACGGGCTATATCAGGATATAGGATACCGGTTTCATATCGGGAATAGTGTGCGCAGCACCTTGACTTTTACGCGGGCGGGGATATAATAATAGAAGCATAATCAAGGAGCGCGTCATGGAAAAATTCTACCAGAGGCTGAAACGCTGGTCGCTTTATGCGATGATTTTCTTCATCATTATCCTTTTCCTCTGGATCATAGTATATCTCATTATCGAGACCTTCGATTATACCGTTTTCGGCGGGTTCACCGGCAACCTGTTCTACGCCATGATCGCCGGGGTAATCGTCATTCTCGCCGCGCTGGTTATCCTCAATGTCGCGGTCAACCTGAATATTATCTCCGACACACTTGCAAAGTCCGGCAAGTCCGATGAACGGCAGGTGTCGTGGAAGGGCGTTTCCATTGCGGTCGGGGGAATATTTTTCGTGATCATTTTTATCGCGCTGGCATTGCATTTTATCAATCAGGAGAACACCCGCGCCTCGACGCAGGAAATCCGCAACGAGCTTGGGCAGTTTAAGACGGCGTTTGCTTCCCAGCTCGGTCAGATCGCCCAGGATGTACAGAATGAGACGAAGCCGCTGCGTATCCTCAGTAACCTGACTGTCATCGAGGCGCTGACCACAAAGATGAAAAATGTAGAGATTATTTTCCCGAAAATGATGAACGGCTCGCTGATATTCCTCCGCCTGAACCGTACGTCGCTTCCCCCGCAGCAGAAACTGATATCCGCGATATCGGATTCGCTCTTTGAAATAAGCGACCCCGATCAGCTCGATTATATCAAGAAGGTCTACGAGACCGGACAGGGCGAGGACCGTTTCTTTATCAAGCGTCCGATTCTTACGATGTACTCCCCGGTGTTCCACAACGGAAAACTGGCGTTTTTCATCTACTCCGCTTATAACGAGATTCAGGGATATTATATGAAAAAGGGTTCGGATTTTTGAGAGGAGGGGCGAAATGAAAAAACTAATAACGGTACTTTCTGTCATATTTCTAACGGCATGCAACGGGGACGGCGGTAAGGGGCATGACACTAATGCGGCGGCGCAGCCGGAGGAATTCGCGCTCTATAAGGCGCTCGACTCGATGAATACCAACCGGGTCGCGGAATTATTCATCATGGGGTATGACGTGAACCAGCCGTTTGTGGGGATGGTTTATGTCACCAATACCAACGGGGCAGTGAGCAGTATCATGCTGAGGGTCACCCCGATCGAAGCGGCGGTGATGAAATGGGACGTCGTCATGGTCAGCAACCTGATGATCCGGGGGGCGATACCCACCGAAAACTTGCTGATGCTCGCGGTGGAACGGACGAACCTGGCGCTGGTAAAATTCCTGGTGTCGATTGCGAAATTCAAGACGGAACCGATAGATCCCGAGACCGGGGATTGGAGGATGAGGTGGGCGCCGCTTCATATTGCGGCGATGAACGGGTTTACCGCGATCGCCGATTTTCTGGTGAATAACGGCGCGAGAATCGATATACCTGACCCGTCGAATCAGTTGACTCCGATGCATCTGGCATGCAGTAACAACAACAGTGCGATAGTGAAAATATTACTCAAGAAGGGAGCGTTGATAAACCCTACGGATAAAAACGGAGCAACGCCGTTAACCTATACGAAGGATGAAGCGTTAAGGAAATATATCGCCGCAAAGGGCGGGTTCGACCCGGAATTGCCGGACCTGCCCTGAGACTGAAATGAACGCCCTTTCTTCCGGTAGACTGCTTTACTAACTCTTAATTCGAGCCGGCGCAAAGAACCTCGACAATTTTAACCGCCATCGGGTTAATAATTTTGTAGCAAATTTCTTTTCCGTCGCGTTGCGCCTCGATGATTCCTGAAAGACGAAGGATGCGGAGATGCTGGGAAACTCCGGACTGCGATAAGCCGGAAATTTTCTCCAGATTCGTGACATTGCATTTCTCTTTCATGAGAGTTTTAAGAATGAGAAGACGAACGGGATGCGAAAGCGCCTTTAAGAGCGCCGCCGCTTCTTCAACTTTCGCTGTTTTACTCTGAACCATATAGTCCCCCTGAGTTTTTCATCAGGGATATTATATTCTAATATTATGTGAAATGTCAATCAATTTTTATATTTAATACAGAATTTTTATTATCTTGAGAGTAAGACGGGTTCCCGGTATACTCGGAAACCAGTTTTTTCAACTGTTCTTTGACCTTTGGGTCTTTATTCTTTTTATACAGCAGGTACATGGTATCGATGACAGCGTATTCGATGGATTCTTTTGAGTAGATGGTATTGAGTTGATTCACCTCTTTATAGTTTTCGATTGCCTTATCATAACTCTGAAGCGCGATATAACAGTCCGCGAGCTGTTTGACCGCCAGTTCGTAGATTTCGTATATCGGGTACTCGCGCTTGATTCTCTCAAGGAACTCGGCGGCCTTATTATACTCTTTATTCTGGAACGCTACCTGCGCGAGACGGAAAAGAGAACTGGGGATAAACCGGCTGTTCGGGAAACTGTCGATGATTTTCTGGAAGTTCTTCACGGCGTTCGGGGTATCGCCCTGGCTGATCAGATCCATCCCTTTCTCGTAATACGTTACATCCTCTTCCTGAATGGATTGCGAAGCGACTTTGATCGCCTGGTTCTCTTTCGCGAAATTGGCGTCGTCGATCAGGAAGTACACAGACGCTCCCGCGCCTAGCCCTGTCAATGTCCACCCGAAGATGCTGCAGTTATCCCAGAATGTCGCGGCGTTCATATAATTGACGGCGACGTCGAGGGTCGTTGCCTGATTGAATTTATTATAGCTGTCGTTGGCGTTCAGCGAGCCTAAAATCCCGGCCGCAAGCCCGATGATGGTCGCCCCCAGACTGATATAGATAAACTGCGCGTTGGGATTCAGCCTCTGCATCGTGACCGCGTCCTGCCCCGGCTTGAAGTGGTAATACCCTTCAGGGAGGTTTTTGATCTCTTCGTTTTTATATTCCTGCTGGTTGATAACAATCGCCTGTTGGCCGGGCAGATAGAGCGAGAATGTCTGCGGGGTAAGGATGGTATTCAGGTTGGTTATCGAAGACTGGACATTTACCTGAATGGATGAACTGTAATATCCGACCAGTTCGAACCGGATGGAATGCTCGCCGGTGACCTGATCCTTTATCAGTACGGGAGTTGTCCCGACATGTTTATCGTCGATAAAGACATTTGCTTTCATAGGCAGCGAGTTGATAAAGGTATAACCGAAACCGAGGTTATAACCTAATAATAGAATCAGAGACCATGAAATGATTCTTTTCATATGTTTCCCCCAAAAAGGTTTACGTTACCCTACGGATATCATACTATCAAATGCGTTCAAATTCAAGTAAGTTTTTAATTTTTCACTGCCCGTTTTTCATAGAGCTCCTGAACGATCATTTCCATGAGCGACGGATAGGAAGCCTTGGGCGCGGAGTTTGTCGCGGAATAGGTTTCGTTAACCGAAACACTGAGGATATCTTTGAACGAGATCGGTACGCCCGCTTCTTTCCCGGCAAGCAGCGATAATCTCTGGATTTCTTTATCGATAAGGATATGAAGTTCCCTTTTCTGCGAGTTGTAAGTCTCGATTTCTCTCTGGAGACTCGTTAGCTGAAGCTCGAACGTTTTCGATTCCAGCCGAAACTGCATGATGATAAAAGCGAAACCGAAAACAAGCATCAATAATAGAACGATCAACCATCCCTTCATGTCAAATCCTTTTTTCGAAGGCTCTCATTTTTGTACTTCTGGCCGCGGCATTGAGCCGCGCTTCTTCCGGCGAGGGAGTCAGGGGTTTTTTCGTCAGGATTTGTCCGTATCCGTCTTTTTCAGCTTCGCGAAAAAAATACTTCACGATACGGTCCTCCAGCGAATGAAAACTCAGTATCACGATTCTTCCGCCCGGCTTCAGGACTTCCAGCGCCTTGGGCAGGAACAATTCCAGCACATCGAGTTCCCTGTTGACAAAAATCCTCAGCGCCTGAAATGTCTGGGTCGCCGGATGGATTCTGCCTTTAGTGTGACGTTTGACCCGGCGGATCAGGTCCGCCAAATCCGCCGCGTTGTGAAACGGCCTGTTCCGGTAGATTTCACGTGCGATCTTCCGGGACTCGAATTCCTCGCCATATTTATAAATAATATCGGCAATTTCCTGTTCTTTGAAAGTATTTATCACTCTCTCGGCGGAGATATTTTCATCCGGGCTTAGCCGCATATCGAGAGATTCCTTATCGGTATAGCTGATCCCGATGCCCGCCTCCTTGAGATGGAACATCGATATGCCCAGATCGGCGAGAATAAAATCGGGGGGCGGGAAATTCTGCTCCTGCACAATCTCGTCGATACGATCGAATACGCCGTTAGCGAAGGTAATGTTTGGGTGATCCGAGAGCCGGGTTCGCGCTATTTCGAGGATACGCGGGTCGCGGTCGATACACAGGAGGGAACCGCCGGGGATACGCCGGGCGAATTCACGGGAATGTCCGCCTTCGCCGCACGTGCAGTCGATCACCGCCGAACCGGATGTAAGGCGCGCGGTCTCGAGAACCTCGTTCAGCATGACCGGCGTGTGGACATAGCCCGGAGTATCGGCCATTATTCGCCCCGGATTCGGATAAACATGGTGAGTTCGTTGCCTGTCTTATTATATTTCACTTTATCCATCATTTTACGGATCATAAACACCCCGCGTCCGGAGGGTTTGAGCATATTCTCTTTTGCCAGCGGATTGGGGACGTCCTTTACGACAAATCCCAATCCTTCGTCGCGTACCTTGAATACGGCGAGGTTGTTGACAAGCCTATACAGCAGGGTGACCCGTTTCTGGACGTTATAGGTATTTCCATGCTCGACAGCGTTGATCATCGCCTCGTAGAGCGCGGTATATATTTTCCATTTGTCGTCGTCGCCGAGACGGAGATGCCGTTCTATCTCGAACATCACTCTCACGATTGCGATATCGATTTCCATAACGTTACTGGGGATCGAAAGGAGTTTTTTATACTGCCATTCCTTATTCAGCAGGATCAGAAGCATACTGACATCGTCGTCGGTGAACTGGGTCGAGTTTTTCACGACATTAAGATAGATATGGGGAAGGATTTCACGGGTCTGCACCCCGATGCTGTCGTTGAATATGCCCTTCAGATGCTCGATGCTGAGCGAAATTCTTTCCCGTTTAAAGTTGAGAAGCCCGTCAGTATAAAAAAGCATCTTACAATTTGTCGGAAGGTCGATGCGCTGAACTGCGTCCTCGAGCGAAAGGTTTTTAAAGCTGCCGAGGGGATAGCTGACGCCCTGCGATAAGGCGGTGATTTCCTTCGATACGTCGTCGTAGATCAGCGGGAACGGGTGCCCGCAGTTGATATATTCCAATTTGTGGCTATGCGTATCGATGATGCCGTAGAACAGGGTAATAAAATGGTCTTCGGGCATAACCTTGACCAGCCCCGTGTTCAGATAATGCATCATCTCGTGTATCTTATGAGGGTCTTTAGGCGCGAATTCGACGAGTATTTTCAGCATCGCAGTGATAAGCGACGAGGATACGCCGTGCCCCGACACATCGGCGATAATAATCCCCACATGCACTTCGTCGATCGGGATAATATCGTAGAAATCGCCCCCGAGTTGGGACGAGGGTTTATAGAAGTTATGAAAACGGACGCCTGCGGTATATAATGTCGGAATTGCGAGGATATGCTCCTGCACAATACGCGCGGTCTTTAGCTCCTCCTCCAGCAGTTTGTTCTTCTCGGAGAGCTGGGAATACAGCGCGTTCTCCAGCGAAACATCCTGGAATACCGCCTCGATATACTCTTCCTCGCCGAGGAATATTTTGCGGAGGTTGGCGGAAAATACCCGTTCCCCGTAATCCGCGATCGTCTTTATTTTTATATAGAGAGACTCTTTCTTTTCGATCTCCAGAGACATCTTCTTGTAATCGTCCTTACTCAGGTCGAAGAATTCGTCGATTTCACGTCCCTGAACCTTATTGAATTCCGCGTAACCGAGGGAGAAAAGGAAGTTGTCGTTGACAAAGTAAATAACGCCCTTTTTATTCATAATGACGAGGCCGACGGGGAGTTTTTTTATCAGCATACGGTAACGGTTTTCCGAGACCTCGAGTTTTTTATACAGCAGGTACTGGATCGATTCGTCGATAATAGTGAACACGAAACCCTTGACATTCCCTTCGTTACCGAAGCTGGGGAAACCCTGTATTTTCAGGTTCTTCTTATTGTGCACGATATCTTTCTCGAACCGGTTCCCCTGTAGAATACTCTGAAAAACATCGCTCTCGATGATTTCCTTCATATTATTGATACTGTCCGGGAACAATTCGGAGAACTTAGTATTCATTGAAATCAGCTTACCGTCGAGGTCTGTGATACCCATTGCGACAGGGCCTTTATAATACACGTTGTCGAGGAATTCGTAGTCCTGCTTATGCTGCATGGAGAAATAATTCAGGTATAGTGAGACAATGATCTGAGTTTTAACAAAACCGATAGCTTGCGACGAGATGGGGAATATGTTCTTTTTACGGAAAAATACAACCAGACAGAAAATAGAATTCATCAGCGATATTGAAATGATATGGACTTCACCGGAAAGCTCGCCCGGATGGGAGTTGTCTCCTGCATACAGCGCGAACAGCGGATTATCGCTCTCGATATCGAATTGTTCGTCGTCGGGATAGGAGAGAAAACGCTCGATAGCAGAACGGATTTTATTCTGTTCGACGGCGGTATTCTCCGGATAAAGCGTCACCTTTTGCGAATCGTACCGTAACAGTTTTACGTCTACGACGGACGGGAGTTCCCTTAAAGTATCGGTCAGAAAGGAAATGGTTTTCGTGGTATTGAGCATCGAGGGCAGAGAAGAATAATAATTCGATATCGAGGTTACCGCATTACTATAATCTTTTGGAACGGAGTGAAGTTTTTTTCTAAGGATTAGAAATGTAATTACAGTAGAGAGAGCCGCCCCAACAAAAAGAGCGATTACTCCGACTATTATGTGAGAAGCCATTTCACTCCCGCCTTCAATTTCTCCCCCCTTTTAGACCCAGCCCGAAAACTACTTACTCCATACCCTCGAGAGTGTCATAGATAGGGAAAAACTCGTTTAAACGGAAAGTGATAAAGAGTTCTTTAATATCCTTGTTCAGGCTGACGATAAAGATTTTTCCTCCGAGATCGTCCAATCTTTTATATGCAAGGAGAAGCTTGCCGATACCGCTGCTTCCGATAAACGCGACGTCGGAAAAATCGATAATGATTTCTTTCTTTCCTTCGTCGATCAGGTTCGTCAGAACCTCTTTAAATTCGCGCGCGGCGGGGTCGGTTACCAGATTTTCCTTGATCTTTAATAATGCCTTACCTTTATACTCTGAAGATTCATACTTCATCAATATCCTCCGAATTACTGAATTTATTCATTGTAATACAAAAAATAAATAATATCAACCAATTTCGATAAAGTTCCTGAATTAAATAGGGAAATCCGAAGACCAATATAAGAAGCGCGGTTTAACAATTGCACATAATAATATAACACCGATTAACACGTTTTCCCGATTATGGACGGTAAAGACAGGGAGGCATCAAATGACACGGTTATTATCCGGCACGTTCATCGGGATGGAAAGCATCATCATTGAAATCGAAGTGGATATTTCCGCGAAGATAAAATCGTTCGATATGGTGGGGCTTCCGGGGCAGGCGGTAAAGGAATCGATGAAGCGCGTCGAATCGGCGATCGTGAACTCGGGGTTCCATTTTCCGGGTAAGCGGATAGTGGTCAATCTCGCACCGGCCGCGATACCCAAGATGGGGACGCTCTTCGATCTGCCGATCGCGCTCGGGATCCTGAGCGACGGGATGGATTTGGGCGAGGTCGGGTCGTTTATAATAATCGGAGAACTTTCGCTCGACGGGGAACTGCGCAGGGTTCCGGGGTCGCTCCCGGTCGCGCTCAAAGCGAGACAGGCGGGGGTGATGAAGATACTTTGTCCGGCGGAGAACGCGCGGGAGATGGCGGTACTTGAGGGGCTTGAGATTTATCCGGTAAAAAGCCTGAAGCACGCGGTAGATTTCCTGACCGGAAAGGAGACGATTCCCCCGTTCGGACACCCCGTTCAGGAGGGCGGCGGCGACAGGCCCGGCGGATTGGATATGAACGATATTCGCGGGCAGGAGGCGGCGAAACGCGGGGTGGAGATCGCGGCCGCCGGAGGGCATAATATCATCATGATCGGCCCGCCCGGCACCGGTAAAACCATGCTTGCTAAACGTATCCCGACTATACTGCCGGATATGGATATGGAAGAGTCGATCGAGACGACGATGGTCTACAGTGTGGCGGGAAAGACCGACAGCGAGAACTGGCTCGTGTGTACCCGGCCGTTCCGGGCGCCCCATCATACCGCGTCGGATATCTCCATCATCGGAGGCGGGCGTTTCCCCAAACCCGGCGAGGTCAGCCTGTCCCATAACGGGGTGTTGTTTCTCGACGAGTTTCAGGAATTTCCGGGGAATGTCCTGCAGGTGCTTCGCGAACCGCTCGAGGAACACAAGATTCGGATATCGCGCGCGGAGGGTTCTGTCGAGTTTCCCGCGAAGTTTATGCTGGTCGCGGCCCTGAACCCGTCGAAAACAAACGCCGACCTCGACCGTTGGGAGCCGTCGGAGATGAAAACGGTCATGAAAAAACTTTCCGGGCCGCTCCTCGAACGTATCGATATTCAGGTGCAGGTCTCGCGGATAAAATATGAAAAACTGCGCGCCGACATTCACCCCGAAAGTTCGAATTCTATCCGTTCGCGTGTGGAGATAGCCCGCAGAATTCAGAGGGAACGCTACAAACATCTGGGTATCCGAACCAACTCGGAGATGACCCACAGGCTGGTGGAGGAGTTCTGCAGGCTGGACGCTCCGTCGGAATCGCTGATGAGGCTGGCGATGGAAAAATTTCTGCTGAGTATCCGGGTGTACGATAAGATACTGAAGATCGCCAGGACTATTGCCGATCTCGACGGAAGCGAGGGGGTGCGCGATATGCATATCAGCGAGGCGCTTCAGTACCGGATATTGGACAGGGTAATGAATTTTATTATGTAAGGCCGATAATTGTTCAGCACCCGATAATGAAGCCGCCAATTTTTATAAAAACATTTTCTGAAAACCTTGACTTACCTCAATCCGGGTGTATAATTATAATAAGCGTCGGGTAAGAAAGAGGATTTTTGGCATTTTTTGGGGGCTGAATGGATAAAAATGATTCGGGAGGGGGTACCGGATTCAATTCTTTTCTTTCTTCAGTATTTGATCCTGAAGGAAAAGATATTTCGCTTTTTCTGTTAATTATTGAAAATCTAATCGTCGCAGGTTTGTACTGGGGCGTATCTCATATCAACTGGATGCTTTTCAAAACGGGCGGCGTCATACCGATGCCGATTTGGCCCGCGGCGGCAGTCGCGTTTGTATTCGCGCTCATCCGGGGATGGCGGGTTGCGCCGGGAATAGCCGCAGGAACAATACTTGCCAATACCGTCTCGTTGGGCGGGCCGGTAGATTTGGCGTCCGGTATCGCTGTCATGAATACCGCCGGACCGATTTTAGCGGCTTATCTCTGCCGGAGAAATACGTCGGCGATCAACCCATTTCGTAATCTGCACGATACTTTTATCTTTTTATTATTCGGCGTTATCATGATTGCTCTTTTATCAGCGACCGGCGCGGAATTTTTTAAATGGACTCTCGGTCTCATTCAGCCGGAAAGTATACCCCTGGATTGGCTGAAATTCGTCATGGCTATCACAACAGGTTCGCTCCTTTTTTCTCCCGTACTTGCAGGATGGTTTTTTGAAAGGAAGAGGATGTCTGCGGGCGAACTCCTGAAATATATGGCGATTTCAGTTTTTACTATCGCGATAGCAGTGCTGCTGTCATTTTTCCCGGCGGGGGAAGGTTTTCCGGTGCAGGGACTTGCTTATCTTCTTATTGTGCCGATGTCATGGGTTGCGATTCGTTTCTCGGCCAGGGAATCGATGACCTTGTTTTTTCTGGTAGTCATAATCGCGATCTCTGGGATTTTATTCGGAGATACCAACCTTTTCAACCCGAATTATCCGTTAATCGGGCTGGCATACATGACTACCGGGTTCAGTCTGACACTCCTCATAATCGGGGCGATCACCCGTGAGCGCAAAGATGCTCAGGAGAAGCTGATACAAAAAAGTGATGAATTGGACAGGTATTTCAATTCTGCCCTCGATCTTCTCTGTATCGCGGATATGCGCGGATATTTCCGTAAACTGAACCCGGAATGGGAAAATACTCTGGGATATCCGGTAAGCGAACTGGTAGGAAAGAAATTCATGAGCTTCGTTCATCCCGATGATGTCCGGAGCACGTCGGATGCAATGTCGCGTCTCTCCGGGCAGACAACTGTATTGAATCACATCAACCGGTACCGGCGTAAGGACGGTTCCTACCGGTGGATTGAATGGAACTCTTTCCCGTTCGGGGATGCCATCTATGCCGTAGCGAGAGATATTACGCAGCAGAAGAAACGGGAGGAGGAACTGAAACAGAAAAACGAGGAATTGACCCGGTTTATATATACTGTTTCCCACGATCTGAAGAGTCCGCTGGTGACTATTAAGGCATTTTTGGGATACTTATTGGAAGATTATGAAAATAATAATAAAAAGGCATTGGAAAAGGATGTCGGTTATATCGGGAATGCAGCGGATAAAATGGGGCGGCTTCTGGACGAATTATTGGAATTATCACGGGTGGGCAGAATGGACGCCGAAACGCATGAGGAATCGCTTCAGAAAATTGTACAGAACGCCATGGACCTGCTCGCTGGATTGATAAGTCAAAAAAACATACACATCGATGTCACGAGTATTCCGGTCATTCTATCTGGGGATCCCAGACGATATACCCAGGTATTTCAAAACCTGATCGAGAACGCGATAAAATTTATGGGGGAACAGAAGAATCCGCGTATTGAAATTGGGGTGAGAGAAGAGGAGAATAGAATTGTTCTGTTTGTTAAGGACAACGGTATGGGTATTGATTCCCGTCACGGGGACAAGTTATTCGGATTATTTGAAAAGCTGGATCCCGCTTCGGAAGGAACAGGCATCGGCCTTGCGCTCGTAAAAAGGATAATAGAAGTTCAAGGCGGCGATATCTGGTTTGAATCCGCCGGCATAGGGTATGGTACGACGTTTTATTTTACCTTGGCGGGAAACAGGATTGATAATAAAGAGGGAAAAGCCGATGAAAGCTGAACCGATTATAATTCTGCATGTAGAGGACGATTCCGCACATGCGGAAATTGCGAAACGATGTTTTGATAAATCTCCGGTAGCAAATCGAGTGTACCATGTTTCGGACGGGCAGGCAGCGTTGGATTATCTGTTTCATCAGAGCAGATACGCAGACCCGAAAACCAGCCCTCGTCCCGATCTGATCCTGCTTGACCTTCGTCTTCCGAAGGTCGACGGGCTGGAGGTGATCAGACGAATTAAGAACGAACCGGGTTTTTATAACTTGCCTGTAGTAATCCTGACGACTTCCGGAGCGGAATCGGATATAATAAAAGCGTATTCATACCGGGCCAGCAGCTATCTTGTAAAACCGCTCGATTCATATAAATTTAGCGATTTATTGGATACATTCGGGTACTATTGGCTGATGTGGAATAAATATCCTCATTAAAAGAGGGAAGGCATGACTGAAAGACTTTTAACTATTCTGGTGGTAGAGGACGAGGAAGCGCATGTCGAGGCGATTTCGAGGACTCTGAAGGCAGCGCCCGGCAATATGAAACTAATCCCGCTGAAAACCGCGAAAGAATTTCGCGAAGCGGTATCGAAAAATATCGGGTTCGATCTTGTTCTGCTCGATATGAATCTGCCCGACGAAAAGGCGCTTGACGTCGTTTCGGAACTGAATGCGGGATCGCGATGGCCGGTTATAATTATGACAGCATATGGGGATGAAGAACTTGCGGTTCGCGCGATGAAGGCCGGCGTGATCGATTATGTCGTAAAATCGGAAAGCACGTTTAAGGTGATCGATAAAATTATCAGCCGCACCATCCGCGAATGGGAAAACATTCAGGAACGGAAGAAGGCGGAACATGCGTTATTCGAAAGCGAGGAACGATTCAGGAAGTTTATCGAATTCTCTCCAGTCCCGATTGTGATCTCCCGCAACGGGATTATCGAGTATACCAATAAAGCCTTGGATGTCATGATCGGCGCTGAAGAAAATTATTTGGCGGGAAAGAGATATATTGATCTAGTCGCCCCCGAATCAATAGAAACGGTTTTGAAATATGCAGAACTCAGACGGCAGGGAAAACCCGCTCCGACCGTGTACGAACTGATGGGTTTTCGGATCGACGGCACACCGATTCCGTTGGAAATGAGTGTTTCCCAGATTGAATTTAAAAACGGGCCGGTAGTTATCGGATATATGAAAGATCTTACCGAACGGAGAAATGCCGCGGAGGCGTTGCGGGAGAGCGAAGAGCGTTACCGGGCCACTGTAAATTCGATGGATGTGCTTCTCCATGTGGTAGACAGGGATTTCCGTATTATACTCTATAACGATGCTCTGGTAAACATTCTGAAAGAGATGGGGATCAGTGAAGAGCTGACCGGGAAAAATATTTTCGACGTGTTTCATTTCATCCCTAAGAATACCAAAACTATCTATAAGAATATATTAAAATCCGGTGAAAAATTTACCGATGAGCAGTGCATCGACACCTCAGATAAGACGATGTGGTGCGAGACCCGCCGGATTCCGATCAAGGATTCGGACGGCCGTGTGGCCGGGATAATTACCATTATTCTCGATATCACCGAACGGAAAAAAATGGAAAATGCGTTGAGAGACAGTGAAGCGCGAACCAAAGCTATTCTCGAAGCGAATCCCGACCTGATGTTTGTGCTGAATGAGAAGGGTACTATCCTCGACTATAAAGCCGAGAGTGAAGAAGAACTTTATAAATCGCCCGAAGAGTTTCTCGGGAAAGATATCTACGAAATAGTCCCCCCCGAACTGGCAGAATTAACCCTTGAGAAAATCCTTAAAGTGAAGGAGACCGGCACTCTGCACACGTACGAGTATTCGCTCGATATAAACGGGCTGCAGTATTTTGAGAGCAGGGTTGTACCGTTCGGGGACGATAAGTTTATCGCGATCATCAGGAACATCACCGAAAAAAAGAAGGCCGAAGCGGAACGTTTGGAAATGGAACGCCGGCTGCAGCATGTTCAAAAGCTGGAAAGTCTCGGAGTGCTCGCGGGAGGAATCGCCCACGATTTCAACAATATCCTGACGGCGATTCTCGGCCATAGCGAACTTGCGCTTTTCAGTCTGGAGCCGTTCAATCCGGTACGCGACAGTATCAGGGAAATAGAAAACGCTTCGCATCGCGCCGCGGAGCTTTGCAGGCAGATGCTTGCTTACTCCGGAAAGGGAAAATTTATTATCGAAGATATTGATCTGAGCATCCTGATCTCAGAAATGGTGAATCTTCTTAAAGCATCCATCTCGAAAAAAGCGGTGCTTAATATGGAATTGGAACAGGATATTTCCCTGATAAAAGGCGACGCTACCCAAATCCGCCAAATTGTCATGAATCTTATCACCAATGCGTCCGATGCCCTTGAGGGAAAGCATGGAGTAATAAGAATAACGGACGGCATGATTCAATGCACTCAGGAAACCTTATCGGAATTTGCCTTTGGCGCGGGGCTTGACGCGGGTAAATATACCTATATCGAGGTAACTGATACCGGAATCGGTATGGACAGAGAGACGATCGGCCATATCTTCGAGCCTTTTTTTACTACCAAGTTCACAGGGCGGGGACTCGGGATGTCGGCGGTGATGGGAATTGTACGCGGGCACAACGGCGCAATCAGTATTCAGAGCGAGCCGGGAGCCGGATCGACCTTCCGCATTTTTTTCCCGTCCGTTGATAAGGTTCTGACTGCTGGAAAAACCCGCCCTGCCGAGGATTCCAATTTGAAAAAGGGGAATGGGATGGTGCTGGTTGTCGACGACGAAGAGATAGTCAGATCGACCATAAAACCGATGCTGGAAAAACTCGGATTCAGCGTGCTGTTAGCGAGCGGCGGGTATGAGGCAATCCGGATTTTTCAGGAGAAGAAAGAAAAAATAAACTTCCTTATAATCGACCTGAACATGCCGCATATCGACGGGGAAGAAACGTTGAATGAACTAAGAAAAATCGACCCGTCGGTCAAGGTGCTGATCGCGAGCGGATACTCGGAATACGAATTGAACGAGCGTTTCGCCCATCGGGAAAACCTGACCTGTCTGCAGAAACCTTTTTCCATGTCTGAGCTGAGCGAAAGCATTAAAAAAATGTCCTGACGTCATACCATAGTTTTTGGATCATATTTTGCATCAGTTGAAGACCGGAAAGCGACAGCCCTCAGATTGGCATTAATTCATCGATGAAAGATATTCCGCCAGCTTATCCAGCGATTCGTTCCATCCCTGTCGTGCGTTTTCGATCTCGATTCCCCCGGGCCACTCCGCATATGCAAGAGTAAAATAGGTCTTTCCCATCCGGTCGTCGAATGTAAATGTGACCAGTAAGCCCATCGGGAGGTCTGCACTCATACCGTAGTATGACGCGGAAACGGGATTGCCTTTCTCGTCGGCAAAATCATCGGTCAGGACAAGTTTCTTAAACTCGATTATTTCCTGAAAGACCCCGGTACTCCAGTAGTCCTTACCGTCGGGAGAGCGCATGCAGTAAAGATATTTTCCGCCCTCACGGAAATCGATCTCTATATGGGGCGATGAGAAAAACTTGGGCCCCCACCATTTTTTCACGATTTCAGGGTTTGTCCATGCATCCCATACCGTTTCGCGCGGCGCGTCGAAAACACGTTCGATAAATAAACCTTTATCCCCCGGTTTCCCGGTATCTCGTTTGTCTTTCATATTGTTCCTCCTATGAAGTAATCAATATGTCCGAAGAAATCTTTCCGCATTCTATATTCATACTATTATAATATAATTATATTGAATGGAAAAGGCAATTTTATTTCATTTCTTGGGATGACAACAGCAGAAAATGCTGAGATGACCTGCATGGAAAAAAAGTATCTCCGGCGGATTGATGCCGTTCATTGAATTCAAGTACGGCAGAGGGATTTCCTTTTGCGAATATTTGACGAATTTGCGTAGATAAGTTATAATTTATATTCGATACTTATATAATTACAGGCATATTTGAGTAACCGCCTGTTAACGAGGGCCCATAGCTCAGACGGTTAGAGCAACTGACTCATAATCAGTGGGTCCCAGGTTCAAGTCCTGGTGGGCCCATTGTCATCTCAAAACACAATTTGGAGGACGGCGAATGACGTCTCTTGAACAAGTCAAAAAACTCGTAGAAATGCAAAATCTTTTCAACCGCGAAAAGGAAATAAAAGACCTTTATAAAGAACAGGAAGCAAGGCTTATCAAATCCGAGAAGGAAAACAATAACTTGATCCAGACTCTCGGCGATATTGATCTCACGATAAAGGAGATGAATAAGAAAATCAACGAGGAAATCGGTAAACGCGACGAGATAAACACCCGTATCGCGAACCTCGACGAGGGAAAGGATAAGATTAAGATCGTCCGCCAGATCAAATCCTGGGAAAAGGAAATGGAGAAGATGCAGCAGGAGCAGTCGCTGATCCAGGCACAGATCGAATACGATACATCGAAACAGCTCGAATATAAAAATGAGTACGAACGTCTCTCCGCGAAAATCGAGGAGAATAAGGTCAAGATTGCCGATTTCCAGAAGGAGATTGATGTAATAAAAGACCAGCATAGCGGCGAACTGAACGAAATAATCGAAAAAGCCGGCGAAATGCGCAAGGCGTTCGGCATACAGTTCATCGACTATCTCGACAGCATGTTCCATAAGACAAACGGAGCGGCGATTGTTTTAGTCGAGGGCGACGCTTGTTCCGGGTGTAACACTATTCTTCCTACCGCCCTTCAGGGCGACCTCGGATCGGATATCCGTCCCGAGGATATCGAACTGCATCAGTGCCCGCACTGTTTCCGTTATCTCTACTTCGAGGAATGGATGGACTTCGTAGAGGAAGAGATTTACTAACCCGTATCCTTAACATTTCATGACGCAGATTGAATGCCCGAATTTGTAGAATGGCCGGTTATCCGTAGTTACTGCGGATTGAACTCGCATGCAAGTTGTTTTCCGAGTTCGAATGCCTTCAGGTTCATCTCATGAAACTCCGGCTTGACCATCTCGGTAATCGCGTCTTTCCATATTTTCTCTTTTACCTCCGGAAGAAGGTGGGAGAGATATCCGATAACAAGTACATTGATTGCTTTCAGGTTTCCGACCGCGCGCACAGCCTGCTCGACATCGAGGACACACAGGTTTTTTGTGAAATTTTTCACCTTGCCGGGTATATCATCCGGATATTCCGCAGAACCGAGAATCACGGGTACCGGGTCGATCTTTATATCGGTAGTAACCGCATGGCCGTCCTTTTTCAGAAAATGGACGTTGCGCAGCATCTCGAGCTGTTCGAAGCTGATCACGATATCCGCTTCTCCCAGTTTGACCACAGGCGAAAAAACCTTATCGCCGAAACGTATAAAACTGACCACTGCTCCGCCGCGCTGGCTCATCCCATGAATCTCGTTTTTCTTAACGTCATATCCGTGTCGGAATAACGCTTCGCTGATGATCTCCGACGCCAGGATAATGCCTTGTCCGCCTACACCGCAAAGTACTACGCTTTTCGATTCCATTGTTCGTCCTTATAGTTTTATGACCATCATAGTCCGGTCGTCGTGCTGGATTGTTCCTTCACAGAATTCTTCTATTGAACTGAGCATATTATTCAGGATAAGCGATGCGTTGTCGGCGTTCTGGCACGCATCGAGGAACATGTCCTCCAGACGTCTCTCGCCGATCTGCATTCCTTCGGGATTAATCCCCTCGATAACGCCGTCTGTAAACAGCAGAATTGCGTCGCCCGGATGATTGGATATCCCGTCGGCGGAATATTTGGCGTTCTTGAAAGTACCTATGATTGGGTTACGGTTGCGTATTTTAACAACGCTGTCATCCTGCTTGGAGTAATAGAACTGATCGGTATGCCCCGCGGAAATATAGGTAAGATTATGGTCGTCGAGATTGATAAGACATGAGAACAGGGTCGCGTAGGAATAGGTGTTTTCAAGTATTCGCGTAATACGCTTGTTGAGAAGAGTGAACGCCTGCGCAAGATCGCTGATCTGGTTCTCCTCGATAATCTCCTCGACCTCGACCTTCAGCATCGCCCATATCATAGCCGCGTATATTCCGTGGCCCGACGCATCCCCGAGTATCATCAGAAGTTTATTGTTATCGATCTGGTAAAAATCGTAGTAATCCCCGCCGACGCTCTGCATTGGCATATACGAAATTTCCATATCGAGAAGTTTCTGAATCTCACGCTGTTTATCGATGGGCAGCAGGGAGAATTGGAGCGACTGAGCGGTGCGCACCTCGTCAAGAATCCTTTTATTCAGGTCGCTCAGTTTACGATTGCTCTCCGACATACGTGTCATCACGCTCATGTATTCGAACATCAGGTTTAGGCTGAGCCCGAGACTGAGGAAAAAGATGCCGTACATGAAAAATGAACCGAACTTTGTAGTGACGTCCGGGCTGATAAACATACGGATCAGTATCTCGACCAGCGCGAAGATGACCGGGACGATTCCTGTCCAGAGGATAGTTTTGAAACGGAAACGGTTCATCAGGGTAATTTTACCCTCCTCTTTTCGGAGAAGACGATAAAATTCGATGTACTCGATTACCGCTACAATGACAAAGAACGCCGGGTAGATCAGACCGGTGAGACGGTACGTCGCGGTCTCAAGATCGATCACGAGATCGGTAAAAATGATAAGAACAATGAACGCCGCGCAAATTCCAAGCATGAGAAGCAGGTATTTCTTAGTGGATTCCTTGTACTCGTCGGTTTCCACAAATGTCATATCTTTAATCAGGATCAGGATATACCTGAGAAGCAGGACATAGAACGAAAGGAGAATGACCCCGGCGGAAAGCTTTAGGCGATAGAATACCGCGGTAATGTAGGGATCGGTACTCAGCATCTGGATGCTTCCCAGAATCCCGTACGCCATAATGGAGACCCCGATCAGAGCTATGTAAACTACATCCGATTTATTCTTCTTCGCATCGGAATTCGCTACCAGGATGAAATAGAAGACAATGTACTGCACACATAAAAAAAGTCCGAAGGATGCCCCGACAATATATGAGGCGAGTTCAACGTTCATTTATGTTCCTGCTTTATTTGTTCTGCCAATTTACGCATTTTCGGTTCGGAGATAACACATATCTCGTCCGCGATAATCACCGACGGTTCGTTCACCGCGGTTTCTTCAAGAACGGCATTTTTAAATTCATCGACCGTTCGCGGACCGATCTTGATCCTGCGTACCCGGCGTATCCCCAGACCCTTCACTACCTGTTCCATATCCACTCGTTCGTTCGGCCGGAATGCGTTGTCGAACCCGGTGTTGGGGCTGGGCTGATGCCCTGTCATCGCTGTGATCCGGTTATCCAGTATGATAAGGGTGATCGGCGTACGGTTATAGACCGCGTTGAGAAGCCCCGTCATACCGGAGTGGAAAAACGTCGAATCTCCGATAACCGCGACCGAGTTCGCGATGGACTGATGAAGCTGGGACGCCTTCTTAAACCCGATCTCGTTGCCGACACTCGCGCCCATACATACAGTGGTGTGCATCGCGTTATACGGCGGAAGCATCCCCAGGGTATAGCACCCGATATCGCCGAGTACCGTGCATTTCAGGTCCCGCAGCACCTCGAACACCTGAATATGCCCGCATCCCTTACATAACTGCGGAGGGCGCGGCGGCAGTCCGGCATGAGGCTTAACCTCGCGGTCGGTTATCCCGAACGCTTTCCGGATGATGTCGATAGAAAGTTCGCCCTCGGAAGGAATGATTTCCTTCCCGGTGAACTGCAGCCCTTCGGCGCGGAGTTCCTCCTCGATCAGCGGATCCAACTCCTCTATAACGTAAAGCTTTTTCACTTTTTTCGCAAATTCTTTTATCTTTTTTATAGGAAGAGGGTACATCGCGACCTTGAACACACTCGCGTCGGGCAGCGCCTCCCGGACATAATTATATACGAAACCGTGGGTGACTATTCCGATATCCGTCCCCCGGTACTCTGCCTGGTGATGGGCGAAGGTTTCGGAATACTCGCGGAGTTTCAGATAGCGCTCCAGAACTATCGTATGCCTGGGGCGGGCGTTTGCGGGAATCATTACATATTTCTTCGCGTTTTTTCCTTCCGCCATAGGGGGAAGTTTCCGGGATACTTTTTTTATTTCAACCGCGGTTTTGGTATGGGCGACGCGGGTCAGGGTACGGATAATAACCGGGGTATCGAACTTTTCCGAAATATCGAACGCTAATGCGGTAAATTCCTTAGCATCTCCGCTGTCCGACGGTTCGAGGGCGGGTATTTTTGCAAATTTCGCGTAATTCCGGGTGTCCTGCTCGTTCTGCGACGAATGCATACCGGGGTCGTCGGCGACCACGATTACAAGTCCGCCTTCCACTCCGGTATATGCCACAGTCATCAGCGGGTCGGCCGCGACATTAAGACCGACATGTTTCATCGTACAGAGCGAACGTATCCCTGCGATGGAGGAACCGATCGCGATTTCCAGCGCGACCTTCTCGTTGACGCTCCATTCGGAACTGATCTCGGGATATTTTTCACCGATAGTCTCAATAATTTCGGAGCTTGGTGTTCCGGGATATCCGGTGGCGACCCAAGCATTTGCCTCGTAGGCGCCTCGTGCGATAGCCTCATTTCCCAACATCAATTCTTTCATTCAGGTGCATCCTCCGACTGCTTTTTTGAGTTATATCTATAGATTACTTGACTTTCTGCCGTATGGAGATATATTATAAAGGAGAATGAGTTTTCTGCCAATAATAAATTGATTTAATTGAGGAGAAAAGATGAGAAATAAAGTGATTTTTGCCGCGCTTCTGCTTTTGGGCTTTTCCGCATGCAGCCTCAGCCCTCAATATGATGAAGGGGTAGTGTGGCAGTATAATTTGGATTACGATGTGGTCGCGGGAGTGGTTCAGGAAGGAAGTTCCGTGTTTTTTGCCGACGAGAAGGGCAATATATTTAATGTTTGGATGGATACGGGAAACCTGAAATGGTTCAGGACAATCAGCAACCAGAATATAGTCCTGCTTTATTCGACGGAAATTCTTGGGAACGGCTTCCTGTTTGTGGTTTCTACCAATTCAGGGTCGTCCGAGGCCACACTCAGGAAGTACGGAACCGATTACGGCGATTTGGTTGCGCAGACGAATCTGCCAATACTGCCGTCCGCGAATTATCTGGTATACACCAATTCGACGCTTGACCCCGTTTTAATACTGCATAGCGCGCAGAAGATTGTTGCGGTAAAAATAAATAATAATCCCTTTCAGATCGATTCCTTTACATCGATCGATGTAAACCTCTCGAAAATAGTGAAAGTGCTTTATGGAGATAATAACTTTTATATTTTCGATTACGACGGGACGATTGTAAAGACCGACAATACATTTTTCAGCGTCACATCGAAAGAAACATTAATGAATATTTACGGTTCCGCGATATATTACGGGTTTAACCAGAAACTGTATGTCGGCGGAAGCGTAGGGATCCTGGTATTTGACGCCTATAATAATCTGACGGCTTTGTCCGAGGAGAATATCACCGGGATGGAAGTGAAGTATTCTTCATTGCTGATAAACCCTATCTATAAGAAACTATATGCGGGTTTCTCAAAATATAATAATCCCGGCATCGGAAAATATGATATTTCCGCGGCGCTCAACCAGAACTGGTTCTGCCGCACCTACGACCCGTTCACCTATTCGCCTATCTATTACTCGGATGGTCTTAATGTGGTTGCCGGTATTGACGATAACGGGTTCATCAATGTCGTGAATGCCGATACGGGGGTCATCATGTTTATCAACAAATACCTCGGACTTGTAACCCGCCCCAACTTAAAATGGGCTAGGGATTATTATGGAAAGACGGTGTATATTCCCGTAAACAATCCTCCCAGGGTGTTCTGCTTTAGTCTGGAATACGCGGTTTCCCAGCAGAATTAGCCCTAATAGGTATTCAATTGCATCCTTCGACAGGCTCAGGATGACGGCAGGCTCAGGATGACGGCAGGCTCAGGATGACGACAGGCTCAGGATGACGGCTCCGTCACGGTGAGCGCATCTCCCTCACTTCTGTGCGGGATACCGGGGATATATCAATCTCACAATCCATCATACGCGACAGCTTCTGCCGCGCTCTAAAAAGTATATCGCGCGGTATCGGGGTTATGTACAGTCCATGTCATTACGAGGACACAGGACGAAGCGGTCTTTTACAGATTACTTCGTTCTGTGTTTTCGCAGTGACAAAATACCTGTCATCCCGATCACTTATCTCATCGAGTTTCCTGTCATTTTTCTTCATTCTCCGCCCGCTTTTTACGATAATAATATGATAATTGCGAGGCGTACCTATGAATTATACCGGAATCAATGTTTTTATCAACTCACTGATGATCTGGCTTCAGACTATTTTCGGCGTGCCTCCGGTTGAGGCGCCTACCGGATATGTCGAGACAAATATCATCGTATTATTGGAGTACCAGCCGAACCCGATGGTTTACATCGAGGGCGGGGTTTTCGAAATGGGCGACACATGGAACAAAGGCGATGCGGACGAAAAGCCGGTGCATTATGCGCTGGTGGATAGTTTTTATCTTTCGCGCTTCGAGGTGACGTTTCAGGAATACGACCGTTACTGCTTCGATACGGGTAAGCCGCTCCCGCCCGACGACGGATTGGGGCGGGGTACGAGGCCGGTGGTCAATATCGACTGGTACGATGCGGTCGAGTTCTGTAATTGGAAAAGCCTGAAGGAAGGGCTGATTCCCTGCTATATAATCGAAAAGAGCAGGAAGGATCCCAATAACCTGGGGGGATACGATCCAAAAAAGTGGATTGTGACCTGTGATTTTTCTGTAGACGGATACCGTCTCCCGACGGAGGCGGAATGGGAATACGCCGCGCGCGGGGGGAATTATCCGATGCCGTATATCTACAGCGGTAGCGACCGTCCCGAATTGGTCGGCTGGTATGATTTTTCACAGACAATCGATCCGCCGTTTCCCGTAGGACTCAAGCATCCGAACTCGCTGGGAATTTACGATATGAGCGGGAACGTGTGGGAATGGTGCTGGGACTGGTACGGCCCGTACACCTCCTATACGAATGAGAATCCCGCCGGCCCTCTGCAGGGCTACTCGCATGTGATACGCGGAGGAAGCGTCAACTCCCTAAAGGAGCATCTCCGAATCGCGAATAGAAATTACCCGTTTCCGTACTCTAGTTCCTATTACATCGGTTTCCGTCTGGCGATGACCTACATCAAGGGCGGCCCGAAACCCAAATAGCAGTATTATAAGGGATAACGTATCTGGAAAATACGACCGAGAGATGTTTTTCTGCCGCCGTGAACCGGCGGTTTTTTTCAGCGTCCGCCGGAAGAACTGATATACGGCATCTGCAATAAACAATACGCACATATGTATATAAAATCTATTCCTTGACATTTAGGGAATTATCGCTATAATATACAAATTACAACTTTGGGATGAATATGAAAAAACGGAAACAGGGCTTATACGCTGTAATCGATATCGGTTCTCATTCAATCCGGATGACAGTCGGAGAAATAATTAGGAAGGGGTGCTTCAAGACTATCGAGCATCTCTGGGTTCCCGTGCTGATCGGGAAGGATACATTCAGCAAGGGAGTGGTTTCAAACCAGACTGTCCGCGATCTGATAAACGTGATCAAGCAGTACCTGGAAGTGATGAAATCCTACCAGATCGAGGACTACAAGGCGATCGCGACAAGCAGTCTGCGCGGCGCGTCTAACGCCGATGCGGTGATGGAAAGAGTATTCAACGCGACCGGAATACGAATCGAGATCATTGAACCTATTCAGGAGATTAAGTATTATTACCATTCCGCGCGCAAACTCCTTAAAGACCGTTATGGTTTCCTCGAGGGAAATACGTTGATCATTTCGATCGGGGGAGGATCCACACAGATCATGATGCTGGTCAAGGGGAAAATCGCGTTCACCCAGTCCTATAATCAGGGTACGCTGCGTCTTCTCCGTTCATACGATCTGCCGGAGCGTTTTTTCGATTATGCGTTGAGTCCGGTAACCATCAATTTTATAAACAATATGAAAAACTATCCCGAGATTAAGGGAATCGACTGCTTTGTCGCGCTGAACGACGATTTGATTCGCCTGATCGAGTCGATCGGCGTCGATAAAGAAGTAGAGGATATTTACCGGATCAGCGCCCCGAGATTCAAGTCGCTTTTTCAGGAAGTGGAGAATTTAACGATCGAGGAGATCAATAAAAAGTATTCGCTCAACGAGAATGTCGCTGGGACGACCATGATGGCGCTTCTCATGACGGCGAAATTTTTCGCGCTGACTAAGGCGAAGGATATTTTATTCCCGAATATTCCCATGTCCGGGGCGATTTTGGACTATCTGACATGCCATGACGACAACGAGCAGGACGGGATTATCGATGACGAGCTGCGTGACCACATCATCTCCTCGGCAGTCTATCTCGGACGAAAGTATCGTTTTGCCGAAGAACACTCGATGCATGTGACAAAAATCGCACTTTCTTTATTCGACCAGATTAAAAGCACCTATGGGCTGCCTGAAATTGAAAGAATGCTTCTCGAGGTATCCGGGATACTGCATGATATAGGCGCGTTCGTTAATCCGAGCAGCCACCATAAGCATTCGCAGGTACTGATTCTTTCCAGCGAGATATTCGGGTTGAGTAAAAGCGAGATGAATCTGATATCGCTGATTTCGCGTTACCATCGGAAGGCCACGCCGAAACCGTCGCATATCGAGTATATGGCGCTCCCGATGCACGAACGGGTCATCGTCAGCCGTCTTGCGGCGATTCTTCGTGTCGCCGACGCATTGGATAATATTCACAATCAGGCCGTCGAGGATATCACCGTGAGCCTGCTGGATACCAAATGCGAGATTCAGGTCAAAATGAAGATAGGACAGATTGAATATTTTGATATAGTAAAATCCGCGGTGAAATCGAAAGGCGATCTTTTTGAAATGTTTTTCGGGGTACCGATTAGTTTGGAGATAAAAGTATGATCGATTTGAATAACCCAAAGTATTTCCTGAACCGGGAATGGAGCTGGCTGGAGTTTAATAACCGTGTCCTGTACGAAGCATGCGAGGAAAGCAATCCCCTTCTGGAACGTCTGAAGTTTATATCGATTGTGACCCGCAACCTCGAGGAATTCTTTATGGTGCGGGTGGCTGCGATCAATAAACAGAACGATCTGGAAACTGGCGGGAGTTCTGCCGACGGTCTATCGCCCGCCGAACAGCTTGTCGGGATTATGAAACGGGTTCGCGCTTTTTATAAACGCCTCTATGAAGAGTTCGATGAAAGAATCCTGCCCGAACTTCGCGGGGTTGGCGTAAATATTGTTACCGAGCCTTCCGATTTTACGAAGTATCAGGATTACCTGAAGCATGTATTTCAGACCAAAATCCAGAAAGTGCTGACCCCGCTTTCCGTCGGTCCGACCCATCCATTTCCCAGACTCAACTCGGGGAGACTTTATATTGCGGCCGGTCTGAAGCGCGGCGATAAAATCCCCGAATCGATCGAGGTAACGGATCTCTCATTTGTCGAGGTTCCGTCCAGCGCCCTGGGAAGGTATATTAAAATCGAAAATGAGGAAACCTATTTCCCGCTCGAAAGCATTATCAAATTATTTGTCGGGGAACTCTATAACGGATACACGGTCGAATGGACGAGTATTATCCGGCTTTCCCGCGATACCGATTTTAATGTGGAGACCGACGCCGCGTCCGACCTCCTGATGCGTATCGAGGAAAAGGTCAAGACGATGCATCTGCGGGACGTGGTCAAATTCGAGTATGAGAAAGGGCTTCCCGAAACCCGTCTGAAGGAATTGGTTGAGCGTTTCGACGTGGTCGGCGACGCGGTCTTTGAGATCAACGGTCTGTTCGATTTGGGGTCGTGCATGGATATCTACATGACATCGTCGCGGAACGACCTGAAAGAAGCGCAGATTAAGCCGCTCTATCCGGCAGAGTTCCAATCCAAAGATATTTTTGAAGTGATCGGGGAAAAGGACGTTTTACTCTTTCATCCGTACCAGGCCTACGACCCTGTAGTCGAGATGATCGATAAGGCCGCCGAGGACCCGGATGTTCTTGCGATAAAACTAACTCTCTACCGGACGAGTTCTAAATCGGCGATCCTGAAAGGACTGATCAAAGCCGCCGTTAACGGGAAATATGTTACCATTCTCGACGAATTAAAAGCGCGGGGTGACGAGGAACGGAATATCAGCGCGGCGAGGGCTCTCGAGGATGCTGGCGCGCATGTGATCTACGGGATTGCAAACCTGAAAACCCATACCAAGGCGCTGTTGATCGTCCGGAAGGAACGAAGCGGGATACGCCGGTACTGCCATCTGGCGACCGGAAACTATAATGAGACTACCGCGAAACTTTACTCCGATTTCAGCCTTTTTACGAGCGACGAGCTGATCGGCGAGGATATATCCCAATTATTCAATCTGTTGACGGGGTTTTCGCTGCCGAATAAATGGAATCATGTCGCTGTCGCGCCTATCGATATGCGGGAAAAATTTCTCTCGCTGATCCGGCGCGAGACCGCGAATGCGAAAAACCGGATGAACGCGAGAATTATCGCAAAGCTGAATACCCTGCTGGATAAGGAAATTGTACAGGCGCTCTATGAAGCATCGATGGCCGGAGTAAAGATTAACCTGATCATTCGCGGCGGCTGCGCCCTAAAACCCGGTCTTAAAGGTCTCAGCGAAAATATTACGATACACAGTATCATCGGACGGTTCCTCGAGCATGCGAGAGTCTATTATTTCTACAACGGCGGCGACGAGGAATATTTCCTTTCCAGCGCGGACTGGATGATGCGGAATCTCAGCCGCAGGGTAGAACTTCTGTTTCCGATTAAGGCAAAGGACGGCCGCGCATTGCTGAGTAAAGTGCTGGAAATTCAATTCAACGATACCGCGAATTCATGGGAACTCAATTCTGAGGGAGTATACACTCTACGCACTGATAAAAAAGTGCGCGACAGCTTTAAGGAGATCGAAGACTTTATCGGCAAGAAGGAAGAGAAGGCCCGGCGGGAAATGGAGAAGAAGATGGAATTCAAACCGATACGCAATCCGGAAAAAGGTCTATAAGCTGTACTGATTAGGGAATCTATGTCCGAACCCCGTATGCGAATTGACGAACTCAATCGCTCGTTCCCCTTCGCATTTTTTCTCGATAAAAAATATTATCCTAAACTATTATTCGCTCGTGTTTCTAACCGTTTCCTATAATCTCCGTCTAATAAAATAAGATAAACATACCCCCTCATATATCGGCGTAAATGAACTAAGAAAGATAATCCGCTTCTCATTCGCCTAACACCCGCGGGCATTGCCCGCGGGTGTTGTATTTTCCTGTATCGGCGGGAGTGGTTTCTAAGCATAGGAGTAAGAATTATCTCCAGCGATTTCCTCTCGATGCATAAAAACTCCGAAATCTCCAGGTAAAATTCCGAAAAGAACGATTTTTAGAGACGCCCTTCAATAAAACTTGATTTTCAGGTTTTTATTTAGTAAAATATCGGATAATAATATGGAAGAAACACATCGTCCGGGAGGCACGGATTAATGGCCGATACAAAGAAAAAAACTGCCGCGAAGAAAAAAACGGCGCATCTGAAAAAATTAGTCATCGTGGAATCGCCGTCGAAAGCGGATACGATAAAGAAATATCTCGGATCCGGCTATGAGGTCAAGGCCTCGGTCGGGCACTTGATCGATCTGCCGCGTTCACGGATGGGGGTCAATCTGGATACGTTTGAGCCCGACTATATTGTGATGCGGGACAAATCGAAAGTGATGAAGGAACTCCGCGACGCCGCGAAAAACGCATCCGAAATTATTCTCGCGTCCGACCCCGACCGCGAGGGTGAGGCTATCGCGTACCATATCCGCAATCATATGAACGAGAAGGTGCTGTCTAAGCTCAAGAACCGCGAAGTGCCGATCCGGCGCATCAAGTTCGAGGAGATTACGCAGCCCGCCGTCCTTGATGCGATCAATCATCCGATCGAAATCGATAACCGTCTGGTGAACGCTCAGCAGTCGCGGCGCGTAATCGACCGCTTATTCGGGTATCAGCTTAGTCCCTTGCTATGGAAAAAAGTCAAATCCAAGCTCTCTGCGGGACGGGTGCAATCGGTCGCGCTGCGGATTATCTGCGAGCGCGAGGACGAGATCGATAAATTCATTCCCGTGGAATACTGGGAGATCAAGGGACATTTTAAATCGAAAAAGCACGCCCTGATCGGTGAATTGGTTAAAATCGGCGGGAAGAAAGCGGAGATTTCCGATCAGGCGAACGCCGACAGGATCGAGAAGGAAATCCTCGCCGGGAAGTCCGTGATCGGCAATATAACTGTACGCCAGCAGAGCAGGAAGGCCCTGCCGCCGTTTATCACCAGTACGCTTCAGCAGGCCGCGAATAATACATTGGGCTACTCCTCTATCCGCACGATGATGATCGCGCAGGAACTTTACGAAGGTATCAACCTCGGCAAGACCCGAACGGGGCTTATTACCTATATGCGTACCGATTCGACCCGCATATCTCCGATTGCGATGGAGGCGGTACGGAAATATATCGCCGGCAGCTTTGAGCCGGGATTTCTTCCCGATAAGCCGAACGTTTACGCGAATAAGAAATCCGCTCAGGACGCGCACGAGGCTATCAGACCGAGCGATGTGGAACTGCACCCGGATAAAATCAAGAGCTATCTGACCGCCGATCAATATAAACTTTACAACTTGATATGGCGCAGGTTTACCGCCTCTCAGATGACGCCCTCCCAGACGGAAACTTACACAATCGAGATCGAGAACGGCGACAAGCTGTTTACCGCGTCCGATTCGCATACCGTATTCGAGGGATATCAGGCGGTGTACCAGTTCTCCAAGACGAAAAAGGAAAAAATGCTTCCCCGCGACCTCAAGAAGGGCGACGAGCTTACGGTGACGAAGATCGATAAGGATCAGAAGTTCACCGAACCGCCTCCGCGTTTTACCGACGCGTCTCTGGTCAAGACGATGGAGGAACTCGGCATCGGGCGGCCGTCTACCTACGCCCCGACAATCTTCACACTGACGAAACGTTATTATATTATGAAATCCGGTAAAAGCCTTGTCCCGACCGAACTCGGGCGGGTGGTTAACCGGCTCCTTGTGGAAAATTTCCCCGAACTGATCAACGTCGGGTTTACCGCAAGAATGGAGGACGAGCTGGACGAGGTAGAGGAGGGCGGCAAGGAATGGAAGGGCGTCGTCCGCCATTTTTACGAACCGTTTACTCTCGTATTGAATAAAGCGTATGAGCAGATAGATAACCTGAAAGGAAGTTTCGACGAGGAAACCGAATATGTCTGCGAGAAATGCGGTAAAAAAATGCTGAAAAAACTCGGTCGTTTCGGGTATTTTCTCGCATGTTCAGGATGGCCCGATTGCCGGAACGCGAAACCGCTGCCGTTGGGGAAATGCCCCAAATGCGAGACCGGTCAGGTAGTCAAGAAAAAAGGCGGGAGAGGGAAGTTCTTCTATGGGTGTTCGGTGTACCCGAATTGCGATTTTGCTACCTTCCTCGAACCGTCGAAGGAATCCTGCCCGAACGACGGCAGCGTCCTTTTCAATAAACGTGAAAAAGGGGAAACAAAACTAATATGCTTAAAGGAAGGATGCGGATATGAGAAGCCTGCTGAGTAGCCTTATTTTTCTCGCGGTATTCGCTAATGCGGTAATGGGGGCGAACGCTACGGTAAACGAGATCAACGCCCCGATCTATAAAAACCCTATGGTGGAATCTCCGATGGGGACACTGCAGGTGGGAATGAGTGTAAAGATCGAGAAGGAGCAGGGGGATTTCTTCCTGATCTCCAACGGATGGCTTCGGGGATGGATTCCGAAGCTGGCTATCGCGCCCATACCGGCGGGCGCGCCGAATATCAAGGAAAAGATCCTTCTCTCTCCCCGCATTTACTCCGAGAGCGGAAAGAATTATCTGGTCTATTATTATAACAACTTTATCTATAAGACAGATATCGTATCGCACGAGGTCGTTTCGGCGATGGATGTCGGGGCTATCAACGCGATTTATCCGTCGTATAACGGAGATTATTTCCTTGTCGAGGGAGTGTATACCAACAGGACAGACAGCTATGCATACAGGGTAGTGAATATCAAAAACGGAAAAAGCATGTTTATCGGCGTATTCGATCATGAAAAGGCGTATATCTATTCTATCGATTTTTCGATGGACGACAAATATTTTGCAATGAGTTTCCGTTGCGGCACTAAGAAATCCGCCGCTGTTTATGTTACCGAGCGCGGCGAGTTTGTCGCCTATGCCAACGGTATCGAAGCTATCGAATGGTTCGGCAACGTTCTGATACTCAATAATACGGAAAATTTCTGGAGCGTCGATTTCAATAAGCGGAACGACGACCCGAACATCGGATTCCGGCAGGAGAACCTTCTTACCCCGGTCAATAAGGATTGGATTGTTGACGGTTTGGTGGAATTCGAAATATTCGGCGACAGTATCTATATTGCCGGGAAGAAAGGGGTTGTCTCGCTTAATATTACCAACAAGTCGGTCAATAATACCCCGTTCAACGGCCTCCTGATCGATTCTACCGGGACTTATAATTTTTATCTCGGGAACTCCGGCGGAGTGATGAAGAATATTAAAAACAACCAGACATTGAAGGATTTTTCGGGTGTGAAACCGTCTTATAAATTTGAACGTTTTATCGAGGGCAATATCCTTTATTATCAGGTAAAAGACAAGATAGAGACGTTATATCTTTACAATCCTGTAAAGGATACAAAGTATAAATATAAGTCGATCAACGAGATTGAGGCATGGAATTCCCAGGGGGTTGTCGCGGAAAGTATGGCGGATAAGAATATAGTCATGATCGCGATAGAGAATCCTGTCGAGGAAAAATTTTCGTATATCCTGCTGAAGGATTAATTCTTAATAAAAAGGAATTTTTTCGACAACTCGATGGTTTTTCCGTCGATGGATTTCGCGCGGATATAGATAAAATATGACCCCGATTTCAGGTTGTTCTTATTTTTTTGCTCTTCCGGCTTCCAATAAAACTCGTACTGACCCTGCGGAAGGTACTTCTGTTTCTGCACATAATGTACGATAGTTCCGTACTCGTCGTAGACTATCATATCGATTAACGACGGTATCCGGAGGTTGATATTGATATTCAGGTTGGTGATGCCGTAGAAACAGAGGTATGGGCCGACCTCGAATTCCGCGGGGCGTATGATTTCACGAGGAATACGTTTCAGCCCGAACGAAAAAAGCTGAAGATTAGTCCCGTGGAACTCGACCATCAGATATACTTCTTTCTTAAAAATATTAGTCAAGCTGAGGAATCCGGTTTGCGAGAAGTTCTGTTTTGCGAGTATCTCGTCGTTTATGGAATCCCGTACCAGCAGTGTGATATATGAATCGGTGGAAGAGTTTACGATATTCAGGAACGCGCTATGGGGCAGGAAATCTGTCCCGGTGAAGAGGTCGTACGTCCTGACCCACGAATTGGCAGGGTCGGCGGCTTTAATGCATCCGCCGCCCGCGTCGATGTTTTCATAATCGAGAAAAAGGGCATAAGGCGAATCCGTCTCCGGCTTGAATTTGATAATATTATTCTCGCCCCACTCCAGCGCAGCCAGCGTGATGGAAAAGACCGATATCAACAATCCTGATATGATGGACCGTATCGCTGTCATTTTTCATGCTCCGAATGCCCGATGTAATGCTCGATCCATTCGAGATTTCTATCGGTTTTTTCATCCTCCGCAATCCCTTCCTCATCTTCGGGCTTCGGGAAATCCGGTAAATCTACGGTGATTTTTTTATTTTCTCTTTTTAATTGTCCTGTTTCCGATTTCAGATAGGCGGCGACCCGGCGGTCGATGAAAAAGATAAAAACGCCCAGCGCGCAGAATAACGCCAGTTTCAGAAAAAGGAGAAGATAGCTGACGAAGCTCCGCGACGGGTAGATCACGCCGGCATACCCGATAGTGAATTCGCCGATCCTCACCGGTATCTTTTTCAGGATATTAAACCCGATGTAGATATCGTCCTCTTTTTTCAGCATTTCTTTGTACTGACGGAATTCTTCGATCGAGAAACGGTCGTTCCGGATCAGGGTATCGCCGATATAGACAAACGCCGGCATAGTATTTTTTTTAATCTCCTCGGTCAGCACGCTGAAATCGAACAGGGCGATAACTTCGAACTCGAAATCGAGGAACTGGTCTTCGCCCTTTTTGATAATACCGAACAGGTTCTTATAATTCATCGCGATGATCTGGTTCGTATACGCATAAAACTCGATTTGAAAGCTCTCCGAACCCGATTTATAGACAACGTTTAGCTTTTTATCGATTATTATCAGATCCTTGAAATCGGGATACCGTGCGAAATATTCATGGGTGATATCGCTTATTTCTGTCAACTCGCGCGACACGCAGTAGTAAAATATCTGGTCGTAGAAGCGCTGATCGGAGGCATACTTTTCCAGCGAGTATGTGCGCTCCTTCAGAAGATTATTCAGGCCTTTCTCGAATTCCGTGACCTGCGAGAGAGTTTCGTTAAAATAAGGGTCGTTTAGGAAAAACCCCTTGATACCGAGATAAACGGAAATCACCGCGCCGGATACCGGGTTGCTGTCCGCGATCGATTTGCCCTTATGCAGCGATTCAAAGACGACTATATTGACAAGGAACACGACCAATAGCACGAATAGAATGATTTTTACCCCTAAGTAGACTCGCGACATACCCCCGCCTATAATCCGACTTTATTTCTGATGAGCCGTACGCACTCCGCGAGCGGCATTTTCCCGGTATCTAATGTTATTTCCGCGACTTCTTCATAGAACGCGCGGCGATTATCTAAAAGTTCCAATATCTCGTCCATCGGCGACTTTCCGGTCAGAGACGGACGGTTCGAATCCCGGTGGATACGCTGATAGATCACTTCCGGTGACGCGGTCAGGTATGCCCGGAAGCCCCGTTTCATGATCAGCCGGCGGTTTTCCTCACGGAGGATAATTCCGCCGCCGGTGGAAATCACGGACTTTTCCCCCGATGTTACGCCTGCGAGCGCGGCGCTCTCCAGTTCACGAAAATGGGGTTCGCCGTACTCAGCAAAAATTTCCGGGATCGTTTTCCCGTTCTCTCGCACCACTTCCTCGTCGGTATCGATGAAACGGTATCCCAGTTCTTTTGCGAGTTCCCTGCCGAGCGTGGTCTTTCCGGTGCCCCTGTAGCCTATCAGAATGATATTCATACGGCTGGCCTCATTCCGGCGACCAGGAAAATATTTCCGAGCAGGATAATCAGTACCGCCACCCCGCCGACCAGAAACAATCGGTACTTTATGAAACTGAAGTCGGTCTCGGGGAACATATTTTTTATCTGATCGTTCACATACTCCTCGTCGTAACGGAAAATCACGGTCGACGGGAGCTTTTTCCCGTTCAGAGCGAGAAGGTTCGGGTCGGGCTCGGAAAGGTGTTTTAAGTGTGACAGTTGAAGCCGCATGTTTTCTAGCTCGACCTGCAGCTTTTTCTTCTCGTGCTCCATCCGGTAGATTTTATCTATCTTCTCGAGGTTGTCGATAATTCCGCCCTGGCTGAACGTGAACGCGAAGAGCACATAGAACGCTATCAGATTAAAGATAATAAGGTATATGTATTTCATGGTTCATCCTTCTATGGACTATAATACTTTTCGGCACAAAAATTACTTGGAATTAGAGTTAGCGGATGCCGGGAAGTGATTTTTTGATAAATTGATGATAGATGTCGATAATCTATTCACTGAGTTTTTCGGAAGGAGTATGCCGATGGAATGCAATATGAGCCGTAACTTGAAAAACTGCACATGCACCTATTCATCCTGCGAAAGAAAGGGTCTATGCTGCGAATGTGTGGAGTACCATCGCCGGAGCAGCGAGCTTCCCGCGTGCTTTTTCCCGCCCGGTATCGAGCGGACCTATGACAGGACTTACCGCCGTTTCGCGGAATACGTCCTAAAGAATAAATAACTATTTCCGGGAATTTAATTGACAAAATCTCACGACGAAGATACAATCAGTCATCAAATAAACAGAGGAGCAGAAGATGAGTGTCCGGATTATCAGAGTTGCAGCCCGCGGGGCTGTTATTTAACGGGGGACACCGTACTGAGAAGGCTCTTTCGCTTGTCAAACATTTCCCTTCTTTAGACGGTTCCTCCGCCGTGTGACGTTATCTGTATGGAGGAATCGAATCATGTTTATCGACCGATTGGGATGGAATCCTTTCTTTAGGGATTCGTTCGATCAATCAGCGCGTACCGGCGCATATCCCGGACGGATATCCCGCGCCTACTATAACAGCTACAGGATCGCGGGGGAGAACGGCGAGGAAAACGCGGTGCTCACGGGGAATCTGCGCGCGGAATGCGAAGCGTCGGGGGATTATCCTGTGATCGGGGATTGGGCAGTGCTGACCCGCGAACCCAGCACCCATGCCGCGCTCGTGCATGGGGTGCTCACTCGCCGTACGAAACTCTCCCGCAAATCGCCGGGCAAAGGATTCAACGAGCAGGTGATCTGCGCGAATATGGATATCGCAGTCGTCGTCGGGGCGTTCGACCTGGAATGGAATCCCCGCAGGATCGAGCGTTACCTGACGCTTGCGTGGAACAGCGGCGCGGAACCGTTGGTAGTGCTGAATAAGCGGGATGTCCGCGAGGACTGGGAAGCCCTGCTTGCGGAGACCGAATGCGCCGCGGCCGGAGTGCGCGTCCTCGCGGTGAGCGCGGAGACCGGGGACGGTATCGGCGACCTCGAACGGATCATCGCGCCGGGCAGGACGGCGGTATTCTTCGGCTCGTCCGGGGTAGGGAAGTCCACGTTGCTGAACAGGCTGTCGGGCGGCGAATACAGCGCGACCCATGAAGTGCATGGAAAGACCTCTCAGGGGAGGCATACCACATCCACACGCGAATTGTATATCCTTCCGGGCGGCGGGATTGTGATCGACACCCCCGGGCTTCGGGAGATCGAGCTATGGGCGGACGAACGCGCGCTCGAAGGATCGTTCGCGGATATAGTGGAGACCGCGCGGGAATGCCGTTTCAGCGACTGCTCGCATACGGAGGAACCCGGGTGCGCGGTCAGGGAGGCGTTGGAGAACGGGACGGTCGCGCGCGGGCATTACGAGAACTACATTAAACAGCGCCGGGAGATCCGGTATCTCGAACGGCTGGCCGACGAAAACCTGATGCGGAAGGACCGGGAGAAGTGGAAGAAGATCGGCAGATTTCAGCGCGAGTTGAAGAAGCGTGATAAGGGAGGACTATAATGGAACGATGGGACTTATTTTTCGAGATACATACCGGGGAAACCCGCGAGGGGCCGGGAAGTATTGAAACGACGAGAAAGGCGTTTTCGTATATAGAGGGAATCGACAAGAATTCGGCGATATTGGACGCGGGATGCGGGCCGGGATGGCAGACCCTGGAAATCGCGAGGCTTTGCCCCGCGCGGATTACCGCGATCGATCTGCATCAGCCGTTCCTCGATATACTGCAAAAGAACGCTAATATACGGGGGTACGGGGAAAGGTTCACCGCACGGAAATTGTCGATGGCGGAGATGGACTTCCCGGAGGAGTCGTTCGACCTGATCTGGTCGGAGGGCGCGATCTATAATATGGGGTTCGCCGAGGGGATTTGCGAATTCCGGCGGTTCATCAAGCCGGGCGGGTATCTTGCGGTCTCCGAGGCGTCGTGGCTGAAACCCGGCGCGCCCGATGAGATCAGGGAGTTCTGGGACGCGGAATATCCGGCTATGGATTTGGCCGGGAATTGCCTCAAGAAACTGGAGGCGGAGGGATATGAGTCGATAACGCACTTCACGCTCCCCTTCACCGACTGGGAAGAGTACTTTAACCCGCTGAAGGGACGGGTCGAGGAAATGATCCGGCGGCATCCGGACGACCCCGATGCGAAGAAGTACTATGATATGGAGCGGAAAGAGTACTATTTATGCGATAAGTACCAAGAATGGTTCGGGTACGTTTTCTATATCGCGAGAAAAATGTAAAAAAAAGCGGCGGTCTCGAAAGAGGCCGCCGTATTTTCAGCATCCGATAGACGTAGAATTACTTGATCTTCAGACGGTCGATGCCGCTCTTTTCAAATTCTTCGGCGTATTTGTCGATAAACGGGGATTCTGCTTCGATAATCTCCTCGACTTCCATCGCCTGCAGAGCTTCGGTGCCGTACTCCAGATTCATATCGCGTGAAGAAAGGCGGTGAATCAGTTCGTCCCAGAATACGATCTCGTCGTATGATTCGATGATGCTTGAACACTCATTTTCCAGCGCATGGGTAGGGACATATCCCTTGCCTTTTTCGCCCGGGGTGAAGTCGCCGGAAGAATTGAAGTCCTGAGCGCGTGAGCCGACCATGCTTAAAAGCTGCTGGTACTCCTCAGCGTCGACATCCGCTTCCGGGTCGAGTTCGTCCACTTCGCCTACCATGATGGACGCGAGAAAAAGCGCCCTCGACAACGTCTTATACTGCTGTTCCGTAAAATCGATAGTCATAGTTTATCCTTGGTGAGTTTTTGATACTTAAACTTCATGTGGTACTTTTCTTCGGTTTCCGCGGCGGTTTTTTTTAGAATATCAAAATATATCCGAATATCGTTTCCAGCCTTTTTTGACAGTTCTTTCTGTGTGATTTCTTTTTGTTTTAATAAATCATTCATCATTTATTTCCTCTTCCTCGAATAATTCCATTGGAGTAATGATCTCAGGAGTAAAAAGCCCAAGTCTGTCATTTAATACCTGAATGTGCCTTTTTTTATTCGCGTTTGCCAAATGATTACAATTCCAAGTGAGTAAAAAATCAATTCGATAAAAAGACGCATATGCTAAATGAATAGCATCTCCTAAAAGCGATTTGGGCATTAAAAAATTTTCTACATATTTCTCTGAAATCTCCAGTACTTCTTTATTAAACTCTAAAACGGAGATATCAAAGATGGATTTGATAATATCATCCTTTCTCGGATAATCCCCGTTATTTAATTCGGCGATGGTTTCCTGAGAAATAAAAACATCATACTTCTTTCTCTCACTTTTCCACCATAAATTAGTAAGATCGATAAAGGTTCTAATTTCTTCCCGTTCATCAAAAAGATAGCTTGGAATAGTACTATCCAGATAGACTTTTGCTTTGATACAAATCTCCTTTTATTACCTTTTTTTCGCGCGGCGGCGAAGTAAAAGCTCTATTTTTTTAAAATAATCCATCGTGTCGTTGATCTCCGCGTAATCGAGCGAGAGCTTCGCGAACACTTTGCGGTAATACTCCCGGTAACGCCCGATTTCGGAAAAACGCTGTTCCGCGAGGTCGATCGTGCGGGTCTCGCCGGTCTCGATATCCTCGACATCGATCAGCACGGGAAGTTTCCCCCCGCCGCGGATCGACAACCTCTCCTCCATAAAATCGTTCACCACAATCGGGATAACCTCGTGCTTCTTGCTCAGCGCGATCAAAGGCTTCTCGTAGCCCGCGTCCAGAAAGTCGGACATCAGGAATATGATCGCCTTTTTCTTCAGCAGGTTCATCATGCTCAGGAGGGAGTTCGCGATACCGGTTCCCTTCAGTACGGGCGGGCTGTACCAGCAGTCGCGGATAATCCGAAGGAGGTGGGATTCGTTCTTGAGGGACGGGACGACCTTCTCGATATCCGAGGTGAACAGGACAAGCCCCGCGCGGTCGTTGTTATAGAACGACGCGAATCCCAGAAGCGCGACAACCTCCGCCATTACCTGGCGCTTAGCCTTGCGGCTCCCGAAATACATCGAATCGCTGATATCGACCGCGAAGATCACGGTCAACTGGCGGTCTTCTATATATGTCTTGATGAACGGCTGGTTCATGCGCGCGGTGACATTCCAGTCGATATCGCGGACATCATCGCCCGGATTATACCCGCGCACTTCGTTGAACTCGATCCCGCGTCCCTTGAATACGCTGTGATAGTCGCTCTGCAACGTATCCGCGACTAATTTGCGCGCGCGGATTTCGAGGTTCTTTACCCGTTTGATGATCTGGTTGATCGGGATTTCAGGCTGGCGTTCCATGTCTAACCCTGTTTAGTTTTTGCAGGCTCGTCGTCGTCGGTCATCTCAAGGATAGTGGCCTTGGTGATCTGGCGGCCCTTCTCGTCGAACTTCGCGCCGGATTTGTTGAACTGACGCTTGAGTTTGACGTTACGGTAGAACAGGTATCCGCCGTAGCCGATGACCGCAAGTATTACGATGAGAATCATGAACGGCGACAACCACACGATGAAATAGAAAAGTACAAGCAGACCTACGATGGTGATTAAAAGGTCGATACCGTCGAAGCGGTACATATGTATTACTCCAATAGATATGGGTAAGTATAATATATATTCGGGGGAAAGTCAAAGTGCTGCATGGGCTCAGGGTGAAACTATTGAGGAATTGAACGAGAACCTGACGGACGCAGTAAAAATGCTTCTCGAAGACGGGAAGCCTGCCGTCGAATCATATTATTAACTTTCTACTGATAAACTTTACATACGATTCTACTTTCCACTTGTTACTTTTTACTTATCACTTATTTTGACGATTCTCCTTGTCGCGGTCTATTGAATATGCTATACTATTTCCGGAGGTAAAAATGGATTTTACGGCAGTTATCGAATTCTGTAAAGAAACCGGGCTTTATATAGGACATATTCCGGGTTTTCATGGCGCGCATTCTCAGGGTGAAACTATTGAGGAATTGAACGAGAACCTGATGGAAGTAGTGAAGATGCTTCTTGAGGACGGGGAGCCGGTGGTTGATTCGGAGTTTGTTGGTACTCGGGTTCTTCATATAGGATAATACTATGGGTAGTATACCAGTATTTAAACCTGAGGAAATCGAGAGAATCTTGAAAAAACTCGGTTTCGAATTAGTCCGGCAACGCGGTTCTCATAAGCAATTTCGCCACCCCGACGGGCGTTTCACGACACTCCCGTTCCATAAGGGAAGGGATATTTCACCGATACTTCTCAGGCAAATCGCAAAAGATATCGCTCTATCGGTCGATGAATTTATGAAACATCGTTAATTATCAATGATACTCATCTTTTTATCTTCAATGTTACTTTTCGCATGGCTTATATTTTGACGATTCTCCCTTTTTCTACTATAATAACCGATTGCGTTTTCCTTTAACCGACGCACTTTAATCAAAGGAGCTATAGAATGGAGTACTCAAAAACGGTGAATCTGCCCGATACACCGTTCAGCATGAAGGCTGGGCTGACCAATCTCGAACCGCGCTATCTCGCCGCATGGGAGAAGGCCGGTATCTACAATCGTCAATTGGAAAGCCGAAAAGATGCGCAGACGTTTATCCTGCATGACGGACCGCCGTACGCTAACGGCGAGATTCATATCGGTCACGCAGTCAATAAAATTTTCAAAGACATTATTATTAAATATAAGTATCTCCGCGGATTTAAGGTTCCGTATGTTCCGGGATGGGACTGCCACGGGCTGCCTATCGAATTGAAAGCGATGGAACAGCTCGGGGAGGGCGCGAAGGATATGCCCGCCCTCAAGATACTCGGGAAATGCCGCGATTACGCGAATAAGTATATCAAGCTCCAGATGGAGGGATTCAAGCGCCTCGGGGTGTTCGGCGAATGGGACAACCCTTATTTGACCCTCTCGAAGGATTACGAAGCCTCTATCGTCGAGGCGTTCGGCCTTCTGGTGGAGAAGGGGTATATCTATCGCGGACTTCGCCCCATTCTCTGGTGCCCGAGCTGTCAGACTGCGCTCGCCGAGGCGGAGGTCGAGTATCACGACCATACCTCGCCCGCGATATTCGTCAAGTTCCCCGTGAAGGAACATAAGATCGCCGGCCTCGACGGGAAAGCGTTCGTGATGATATGGACGACTACGCCGTGGACTCTCCCCGCGAATACGGGACTGTCGTTTCATCCGGATGAGGAATACGCCGCCTATCAAGTCGAGGGCGAGTACCTGATCCTCGCGCGCAAACTCGCCGAAACGGTTTTCGCTATACATGGGCATAATGTTGAAAATGAGATCGTTCTCAATAAAAAGGACTTGGAGAGCCTGAATGTCCGGCACGCGTGGATCGACCGAGAATCGAAGGTTGTATTCGGCGGACATGTCACGATGGACACCGGGACGGGTATTGTGCATACGGCGCCCGGCCACGGTATGGAGGACTATTTCGCGGGACTCGCGTATAAACTCCCGATGCTCTCGCCTGTCGACGATCAGGGGCGTTTTACCGACGATGTGCCCGAATGGGCGGGGATGAAGGTCGGCGACGCGAATAAGGAAATCATCAAGTTTCTCGACGATCAAGGCCTTCTCTACAATAAAGACGATCTGGAGCATTCCTACCCGCATTGCTGGCGCTGTAAAGGTCCGGTGATATTCCGCTCCAAGCCGCAGTGGTTCTTCAAGGTGTCTGATAATGAACTGTCGAAGAGCGCGCTCGGCTTCCTGAGCAGTATCAAATGGTTCCCGGAGTGGGGCGAGGAGCGTTTCAGGAATATGCTCGACGGGCGGCCGGACTGGTGCCTGTCGCGTCAGCGGAAATGGGGCGTGCCGATACCGGCGTTTTACTGTAAAAAATGCGGCGAGGCGGTCATCGATAAGGAAATAGTCAAGAAAGTGATACCGGTTATCAAAGCGGAAGGCATCGAAGCGTGGTATAAGCATGAGACCGCGGACTTTCTGCCCGTCGGATATAAATGCCCCAAATGCGGGCACACGGAATTCGACAAGGAAAAGGATATCCTCGACGTATGGTTCGACTCCGGGGTGAGCCATTTCGCGGTGCTCGATCAGCGGGATTATCTGCAAAGCCCCGCGGATATCTACCTCGAGGGCAACGACCAGTACCGGGGATGGTTCCAGTCGTCCATGTGGATGTCGGTAGCGCTTAAGGGCAAGCCGCCGTTCAAGACGATCATCACCCATGGGATGGCTCTCGACGAGCAGGGTAGGCAGATGCACAAGAGTCTGATGAACTCGGTGGCGCCGAAGGTGATATACGACAAGTTCGGAGCCGATGTGCTCCGGCTGTGGTTCGTGTCCGAGAACTCCACCCATGATATGCGTATCGGGGATACCATGATCCAGAAGAGCGTGGACGCCTACCGTAAATTGCGGAACACGTTCCGGTATCTGATGGGCAACCTTAAAAAGTTCGACCGCGCGAACCCCATGCCGTACAAGGATATGATGGATATCGATAAATACGCGCTCGCTCTCCTATCCGGCCTGACGAAACGGGTCGGGGAGTATTACGACGGGTTCGAATTCTTCAGGGGCTTCCGCGATATCTATAACTTCTGCGTCATCGATATGAGCAACCGTTACCTCGATATCCTGAAGGACAGGTTATACATCTATCCCGCCGATTCCGCAGAGGGCCGTTCGGGACGTACCGCGCTGTCGCATATCCTCAAGTCGCTGATGACCATGCTTTCGCCGATACTGCCGTTCACTATGGAGGAGGTGTTCCAGAAGCACTACGCCTCCGAGCCGGAGACGATGAAGGAATCGGTGCATCTCCAGAAATGGATAGAAACTCCCGCCGAATGGGATAATCCGGAGATATTTAAGAAATTCGACGAGATAATGAATATGCGCGATTCGGTGCTGAAGGCTCTCGAAGTCCTGCGATTCGCCGGGACAATCGGGAATCCGATGGACGCGAAGGTTACTGTAAAGGCTGCGAACGCGGAACAGAAGAAAATGCTCGATGAGTACAAGGATCATCTCCGGTACTTTTTTATCGTGTCGCAGGTTTCTATCGCGGATGAAATTAAAAACCCGACGACTGAGGAAAACGGTTTTGCCGTATCGGCAGAGCCGGCGGACGGCGCGAAATGCGGCCGCTGCTGGAATTTTTCCACCCATGTCGGCGCGGACGCGGATCACCCTGAGTTATGCGAACGCTGCGTCCCGGTAGTTAAATCGATGCCGGCCGAGGTATAAGGAAAAAAATATGAAAAAGAAACTCGAATGGAAATGGATAGTTTTCCCGCTGATCGCATTGCTTGCGGCGGCGCTCGACCTGATCACGAAACAAATCGTGGTCAGTACTCTTCCGCCTCATCAGCCCGTCGAATTTATCGGGGTTTTCTGGCGGTGGACGTTCATACGCAACACGGGAGTAGTGTTCGGAATCCTCAGCGGACTTGACGCTTCATGGAAACCCGCGATGCTGGTTGCGACCAATCTGGTTGTGATGGCGGTGGTCGTGCTGTTCTATAAAAATCTGTCGAGATATATCAGGGACGGGAAACCCGAGATATGGGGGCGTACCGCACTGATGATGATTATGGGCGGGGCGGTCGGAAACATTATCGACCGGATTATCAACGGGTCGGTCATCGACTTCATCGACTGGGGCATCAATCATCAGGCGAGATTTTTTATCTTCAATGTCGGGGACTCGTTTCTTGTAGTGGGGAGTATTCTGCTCGGGATTTTATTCCTCTTCTTCGAGAAGAAGGAACCCAAGCCCGATACGGATAAAGTCGAAAGTAAGAAATAGCCGTAACAGGCTGATTCGCCTGACTCGCCATGACAGATGAAAGCGGCAGGATGATCAATCGATTGGGATGATATGAAATTTTATCACTATGACGAGAGCATCGAGGAAGTAGGTCAATTATAAAACTGATTGCTTCGGCTAATGTCTCGTAATGACTTGCAGAGTTCGCAGATGTTCGGGATAGGAGAAAAAACAGTGAAGAAATTCGACTGGAATAATGTTATAATGCCCGCGATTGCGGTTTTTGTCGCGGCGCTCGACCTGATTACGAAGTATATCGCCGTGCTTACCCTGACGCTCCACCGGCCGGTCGAATTCCTCGGTACGGTATGGCGATGGACATACACCCGGAATACGGGTATCACGTTCGGGATGCTCAATAACGTCGAGGGCGCGTGGAAACCGGTCATACTCGTGATTACCGCGTTAATCGCTGTGGGAGTGGTCATTTATTTCTACCGGAATTTGTCAAAGTATATCAAGGACGGCGAACCGCAGGTGTTCGGGCGTGTCGCGCTGATGGCGATCATCGGCGGGGCGTTCGGAAATATTATCGACCGCGCGTATAACGGGTTTGTGGTGGACTTTATCGACTGGGGGCTGAACGAGCAGATCCGGTGGTATACGTTCAATGTCGGGGATGCGTTCGTAGTCTGCGGGAGTATTACACTCGCGGTACTTTTCCTGTTCTTCGAGAAGAAGACCGCGCGGAAATCCAAGGCTGAATCAGAGAAGTCAGCGGAGACCGATCAGCAGAAATCCTAGCAAAAAATAGTAAAAACATGGGAATACGATTATTAATCACTAGTGATACGGACAATAAAAATACCCCGCATGAAGCGGGGTATTTTTTACTAAAATCCCTAAAGGGATTTCGGTAAATGACGATTATTAAACTGTAAACAAAACTAGGGACCCTCAACAATCAGATTTCGTTTAGACTATATCCTAGCGTAGTAGGGTATCAGCCTATCCCTAACCAAGGAGCCTCAGCACCAGCTGAGGCTTTAAATTTGCCTGAGCCAGCATGGAAACATTAGCCTGCGCTAGGATCTGGTTCTTCACAAATTCACTCATCTGCTCAGCCATATTGGTATCTCTGACACGGGATTCCGCCGCCTGAGTGTTTTCAAAAGCGATATAGAGTCCTTTGAAAAGCTTCTCGAAACGGTTCTGATAGGAACCAAGGTCAGTTCTCTGCTTAGCGACTTTGGAAAGAGCCTGGTCGACGATACCTATGGAACGATTGGCTGTTTCCGGCAATTCCGCCGAAACCTGGGGATTCTTATCTTGTACAAGCCCCAGGGCAGCAGCATTCATTGTTCCGATAAATACCTGAACCTTTTGATTCATATTCGGTCCGATATGGAACCATAAACCCGCTTCCTCTTCCTTAACGGGAGCCGCTCCGGCCGAAGCGGGAGTGTTCACGTTAGGCTGCGAGAAACGGCCTAAGAAAATATCCATACCGTTGAACTGAGCATGCGAGGCGATCCGGTTGATTTCGTCTAACAGTTGGTTGATCTCCACATTGATAAGCGAACGATCCTCCGAACTATAGACGCCGTTACCCGCCTGAACCGAAAGTTCGCGTATTCTCTGGAGTACTTGCGTAGTTTCTTCCAGGTATCCTTCAGCAGTTTGAAGGAAGGAAACCGCGTCCTCGGTGTTCCGCATAGCCTGATAAAGCCCTTTAATCTGAGTGCGCATTTTTTCCGATACCGCTAAACCTGAAGCGTCATCGCCGGCTTTGTTGATACGCATGCCGGATGACAGCTTCTCAATATCGGAGTTCAGGTTATTCTCGGTAATCTTAAACTGTCTGTTCGCGAAAACAGAACTGATATTGTGATTGATGATCATTTCTACCCTCCTTGAAAAAAGTTATCCATCCCTGTGATTGTTGGGGTCCCTAGGTACCGTACTCGCGGGTACGGTTTGATGGAGTATAAGGTAGAAGATCACGAGCCTATTACCGTTAAAAACAGATATATCCCGATACAGGATCGGGAGTTTTATAAACAGTAGTTACCCCGATGGCGGCGGGGTAACTACTTATATGTTCGATGTATCGTTAATACCTATCCCTGAGGAACCCCCTACCGCAGAAGAGCCAGAACAAGCTGAGGCTTCTGATTAGCCTGAGCGAGCATAGCAGTCGCGGCCTGAGTGAGTATCTGATTCTTTACAAAATCGCTCATCTCAGTAGCCATATTGGTATCGCGAATGCGGGATTCGGCAGCCTGCAGGTTTTCAGCACCGATCATCAAAGCTTTACTGGTATATTCGAGGCGGTTCTGGTAAGAACCGAGGTCCGCTCTCTGCTTATTCACTTTGGTTAACGCAACGTCAATCAAACCGATAGACATATTCGCGTTTTCGGGAGTGCTGAGGCTTACAATGGTGTTGTTAACAGGGTTTTTCATGCCGAGAGCGGCGGCGGACATAGTGCCGACAAACGCCTGTTCTCTCTGGTCCATGTTCGCGCCGAGGTGGAACCACATACTTGCAGTAGGTGTATTTCCGATATTCGGCTGAGCGAAACGGCCGGTCAGCATGTTCATACCATTGAACTGGGCATGAGAAGCAATACGATCCAACTCGTCAACCATCTGGGAAACTTCCACTTGAATCATCATACGATCGGTAGTGTCGTAGATACCGTTCGCGGCCTGCACGGAAAGTTCACGAAGACGTTGTAAGATATCGGTGGATTCCTGGAGATAACCCTCGGTAGTCTGGATGAATGAAATGGCATCCTCAGTGTTCTTCACAGCCCGCCATAAGCCGCGAATCTGAGCACGCATTTTCTCAGACACAGCCAACCCAGATGCATCGTCGCCGGCTTTGTTGATACGCATACCGGATGACAGTTTTTCGATGTTCTTGTCCATCTCGAGTCCGTCATTTTTCAACGCACGGTTGGCAAAGATTGCGCTGAGGTTGTGGTTGATGATCATAAAATCCTCCTTGATATATGAACCCGGCGTCCATGCCGGATTTTTTTCAAAAAAAGCTAAAGGGTTTTAGGAAAGTGCCGAAAATTAAGTTAGGGAGAAAGGGGAAAAATCCCGCCGGTTCAAATCACACATTCCTTGCTCATAGTATCGTCGTAATCCTCAGTAATCTTTAGAGTGATTCTATAAAATTTTTTCAGAAAAAATCCTTTTGATGAAATATTTCCCGAAAGGTTAGAAAGAAAGAAAATATTTTTCGGATTTGAAAGAAAAAAGTATTGACAAAACATAAAAGTACTTTAAACTTAGAAAAATGCAGAAAATCGATGGAGGTTATCATATGAAGTTATTGAGAATACTTTTCTTTTTTACGATAGTATTGGCAGTGACATCGCAGGGATATTCAAAATCCGCGGCCGATAAAAGTTATTTATTGAATTATATTACGAACTCATCTCTTGTTATAGCCAATTGGGATGGAGTAAGTTTTGGATGGGATGCGGATGATATACTTATAAACGGGGCGAAAGTATTAACTTATCCGAAATTTTCAACGAATTCTATATCAAATATTACGCAATTTCTATATCCTCCCAAAACAACTCAGAACAGATGTGAGTTATCTGATGATTCAAAGATGTCTAGTGCAAACTCGCAGACTTCCGGAGAGATTTTTGGATTGTGGTTCACATGGGATACTAATGGGTTTTATTATGCAATTCAAGGGCAATCAGTGGGCAGATGGAATAATATATTATTTCTTCTCGACCGTGTTACCAATGTTGGAACTCGTTCGATGCAGGATATGAATACAGGGTGGAAACGGAATATAAATTTATATCAATGGGATACGGATTTTTATCTAGGATTTTGGTGTGCAAATGATCAGCCATTATTAACCGGAGGTGGGGGATATCAGGCTTGGCGAACTGTAAGCAGCGATCCTTCTGGTGGGTTAAACGTAGCATGGCAGCAGCTTTGTAATGTAGCTGTTGGGGGTGCGGCAACATGGAATATCACAGCATTAAGCAATACCTTCTATATGTATTTCAATGGTGATGACGAAATTGATCCCGCAAAAAGAGTGGTTCTAGGATATGTTAAATGGAGTCTTTTTACCAATGGTATGTCTCCTGTCTATATTTCCAACCTGACTATAAAACTTGCAGCTGTAAGTACTGGTCCAGATGACGGAAGTCCGGTTTATGATTTTTGTCCGGATAATTTAGGAGGAATAAATCCCTTAAATCCCCGTGTAGCTTTAGAGAATTATTTCTTATTAAACGTTTTTACGAACGGTCATGTAAATACAAATTATTCTCCTAATGTAAACGGAAAGATCTATGCTATTCCCGGGGCAAGCGATTATCTAAGTATTATTGTTCCCCAGTTTAACTCAGTGAAAGACAATTTTAGTAATAGCACTTCATATCTTGTCCCTGATAAAGGCGGTGAGATTACTTTTGGGATTGATAGTACCGTGATGGATAGTTTTGGATATTTATACTCAGTGCGGGTCTATGTTTTCGATTTGTCCGGTAACAAGGTTGCAACAATTTATGAAGGCGATGATACTCTTGATAAATACAATATCAGTCAATACTTAAAATGGAATGGAACAGATGATCAGGGTAGAGTTGTAGGAATGGGTACTTACATAGTTGTATTAAGCGGATTCAATCCCTCCAGCGATGCAATCAAGCTGAAGGGTATTGTTAACGTAATCCGTTAGAAAGGAGGATACTATGAAAAAACTTAAATTCATTTTTGTTTGTTTTACTCTAACTTTTTGTACAGCGATAAACGGAGTATATGGCGAAATAATCGAAAGCCGCTATTTAGGCGGTAAAGTAGTGGGTAAGGGTGGTGCTGTAACCGCCGATTCGATGGGGATATCATCTTTGTTTTTTAATCCCGCCGCCTTATCCGATATAAAAAAGAACCTTGAAGTTTGGGTTGCCTATGGAATGCCGTATGAAGATGTGGCAGGTTATAATATGCATGAGTTCGCGTTTGCTGCTGGATATAATCTTGGGTTTCTCAAAGCGGCATTAGGTTTTAAGTCCACAGGAGATTTTAATACCTTATCATATAACTTCATCTATATAGGCGGCGGTACGTCGTTTGATTTAGGGAGTAGTACTTTAAAATCACTCTCATTAGGGCTTAGTTTAAAGCTAATTGATTTGCATGCTGGGAATGTGCCTGTATATCCGGGATTTGCAATGAAAAGCGATGCATTAGGTTTTGCTTTTGATTTGGGTCTTCAATTGGCGTTTTTTGATAAGAATTTTATTTTTGCAGTAAATGGAAAAAATCTTTATTCTACTAGTCTCTCTCTAATAGACGGTGTAGGTGACACACTGAAAAGGGATCTATTTCTGGGGCTTAAGTACAATATTACCAAATTCCTAAATATAACATTGGATTATAATGTTCTTGGTTCTCAGCATGCGGTGAATTACCTCAACCTTTTTGGGGATAGTTTTTCGTTTGCAAATCTTTATTTTGGAATTGAATTTGATTATTTGGATAATCTTGAAATATATACGGGATTTAATGAAGGTTCTCTAACTTTAGGCATCGGATTAACGGACTCTGATTATTTTAAAATTGATCTTGGATTGTGGGTAGTACCGGGATTGAAATTGTATAGTCATATCGGTTTGTCAATCAGACCCTTCTAATGAACTTATAAGGAGGAGATAATGAAAATAAAGATATTTGTTACATTGCTTTTGATATTTCTATGCTCAGGAGCAATGTTTGCAGGGATTACTTGGAACGCATTTATGGAGGGGGGGGTTCAGTGGTATAATGATGCCACAGGGACAGTCGTTTCGAATGGAACATGGAAAATATATCCATATAGTGATACGAAATATGGATACTATGAATTAAAGATGAATCTATTAAGTGACAACGGTTGGACGGGATGGGGAAATTTGAAGATGAATCTCTTTGATTCTTCAGTAGCAAATATGCAGATTCGCAATGAACAGATACATTTTTCATATAGACCCAATAAATTAAATTTTTCGTTGATTCGTAACGAAAACTGGACATGGTTAGGGCAGCCCTATCTTAGTATTTTTGGTCAAAAGAACACCGACCAGAAGACAGTAACTTTTTTCTTCGAGCAAAGTGATCAGTTACTAAAAGGTCTGCATACAAAAACTGTAATTTATGGAAAGGATGTAAATGATAATTATCTTGGCACCCGCTTTGACGGAGGGTATAAGATCGGTAAATTCTTTGCCGGTTCGTTAGGGTTTACTTTTTCTATGAAACGGTGGCAGGCGAAAAGCAACAATACCGTACTGGGATTCGGATATGATGCAAACGCAAATATTAACCTTCCTGCCGGGATAAATATTTTCTTAGGATTTGAATTTAATCATTTGGATGAAGCGTGGCGAGGTCCGATTACAAATAAACCGTTTTTAGGTGCTATCGATGCCCTTGCCTATCGTTTTGAGTTAAAAACAACATTCCCTACATTAGCCGGGAATTTTAACCTTAATGGAAGCATTTTATACAAGGGAAGAAATTATGATGCCGATGCACAATTTGGCGGAACAGGCGGAAACTGGTTCGAGGAGTTTTTTCAATTTTTATATGCATTTCCATTAAAAATGATTGATTTTGAGTTTAATATGAAATATGCTCACCCGGTATATGTATCTTCCGCAAAATTTGGTAGTCCCGTCCTCCCTACATCCACAGTTGCAAATTCCGATTGGATTTGGGGATATCATATTTGGGATTATAACCAAGGAGTATATGGCACTGGGCAGGTATTAAACTACTATACAAAGCTGAGTGTTCAGTTTAAGAAAGGAATAAAGTTTTTTGCAAGCTATATCTTATATAAGCCGGGTAGTATTGAATTGTGGGGCGGGAATAATAAATATGATGATAATAAAGATAATGACGCATTATTCTTTGACCTCAAGTTTGAGAATGAAACCGGAAAAATTAATCTGCAATATAAAATTTATCGTGCTTTCTATGATGACCCTCACTATCGAATTGAAGCTGGCGGTTTAGAATTAGTCGCTAATATATCATCGCAGTTAAAACTCTATTCACGTATATTATTAATGAACAGTGGTGGTGCTATTTTAACATCTTCGGGTTCATCGACATGGTGGAACTACTTCGGTCAAATTCAGTATTACCCTCTTAATAATATGGGAATATATCTTGAATTTGGAAACGGCGGTGATTCTGACCGCTTGACCAGCACAGTTGGTTCGACCTATTCCGCCAAGCAGTTTGAGCGGAAGATTGTGTTAAGGTTTAACTATAATATATAATTATACAGGAAAATAGGAGGATTCAAATGAATGCTGTTAAGAAAATAGTTTTTGTAGTTATATTTGCAGTGTTTTATATGATGGGGCTTTCAAATACTTCACATGGCGCATTGCTTCTTTTTAAAGGGAAAGGATTCTTTTTAATGAATATGAAACTGGATATTTCTAATCAGTTGGTAAATACTGGTGGTACTGGACAGCCTCTACTGACCAGTACTTCTTTCTTAAAACTGGATCTTTATCCAACATATGAAGATAAACAGTTTAAATCTGAAATGAAGATAAAAATAAATCCGTATGCTACTGGAAACGATTACTTAATTGCTGAGGGATTTAATTTTATTTATAATACCGATTCTGCAAATATTGCATTGTTTGTCAATCGGTATGGATTTAGATTTCAGGATCCAATGTTTACAGGTATAGATCAGGCGCTTTGGGAAAATTCCAGATACAGCTACGATAAACCCGTATACTTTTCTTTCAATAACTCTGTTAAAACCCCCGCCTTTTATGAAGGTGAAAAAGTTGATGATCGTTTCTTAAAAATGGGTTATGGCTTAACCGGTCTATATTTAGGGGGCAAAGGAGACTTGAGTTATGAGATAGCAGCATATTTGAATAAATGGCAGACAAGTTCCCATATACAGGGTGATATTGCTTATGATTTAGGGTTAATAAAGGCTGGAGTGCTTTTAAAAATTGATAATCACCCAAATAATGATCAGGTAAAAGGTACTGCATACAATGTAACAAATATGTTTAACGGACTTGCTCAACGATATAATAATGCGTTTGTAACTTACTCTGCTGGTTTGTTTGGAAATATCAATTTGGAAGTAGTCAATATATTTATCGAGGGTATATATCGAACTGGATCGGGATTGCCCGGATACGCGACAAATGTTGCGAAAAATGGTTTAATTGACATATATGCGGGAATTGGCACCGAAATTATTGAAGGGTCTCAAATGGAAGTTGCAGCGCTGTACAGAATGTACACTCCCGGATCTGATTATAGAATGGATATTATGGTAAAGGATTATAATGCTCTTGATTTTGGTGCTGTTCAGCTTTTTCTTTTAGCGAATGTTAATTTCTTTTCTGGAAAAAGCTCAACATCCGATATCAGTGGTCTTGGTGCTTCTTTAAGTGCTAGAATACCGCTCTTTGATATAATTGATGTTAGACTTGCCGGATCTTATGAATCCTATCAAATTGGGACAAATACTACAGCAGATTTGGTTGTTAAAGCCACAGTTGATTATTACTTTGATGAAACTTCATGGGTATATGCTGGAATTGTAATGTACAATATCATGAGCAGTGCAGGATTAAAAGCCTACGAACCATCATATTTTTTACCAGTAGTAGGTTTCATTTCGTCTCCTTTTGAAACGTTAACTCTCTCATTAACCTTTGGGTATAATGTTGAAACTTTTGAATACGATAACAGCGGAGGCAATTTAGAAAACATGGTTTCCAAAACACTAAGCTATGTTACAGTTGGTTCAGAAACACAAGTTTATGCTGCAGATTGGCTGAAATTAGTTGCTAATCCTTCAATAAACTTCAATGCTACAATAAAGTTTTAATTGATTTGTAGAACGGAGGTAATAATGAAATATATAAAAAAGATCCTCCTTGCGCTGGTAGGCACACTAGTTGTTAACTTTGTTTTTTCCTCTTGCGGTGTGCTCGATGCTGTAAAGGATCGTTATATCCCATATGAAATTGTTGGAATCCAGGAAAGCGAGGTGCTTGTCAAGTTTGTATTTGACGCTCCTTCGGCAACTGAAGTTTGGTTAGCAGGGTCGTTTAATAACTGGTCCCAAAGTAAAAGCAATCCTGCTTATCCGGCGGTACCCCTTCAGCAGAACGCACGTGTGGTGATGAAGCTCGATCCGAAAACCGGATATTGGGTGGCCACTATACCTCTACCCCCAGGAAGGTATCAATATAAATATATTGTTGATACGTCAAACTGGCAGGAAGACCCGAATACTCCCGAGCATGTGGATGATGGTTTCGGTGGGCACAACTCGATTGTTATGGTTACCATGCCTAGCGGGGCAAAAGAAGAAACAAAAGAGGAAGAACCTGAAGAACCTGCGCAATAAGCAAAATAAGGCGGAGTGAATGAATTTTTGGTTAGATAGAGTAAAGGCTCATAGAATTTTATTGATAATAGGTTTAATGTTTTGCTTCTCAGGCTGTGACAATGCCGAGGTAATGGATAGGGTTTATCCCTATAAAGTTTTAGGTTCGCTCGGCGGAAGTGAAATTATGGTAAAATTTAATTTTGACGACCCCACCGCGCGCGAGGTGTGGCTAATCGGGGATTTTAATAATTGGGCGATAGGAAAGTCCAATCCATTTTATCCCGATATGCCGTTATCGCAGGGGGCGAAGGTAGCAATGCAGAAGGATCCGTCTACGGGTTTTTGGACAGCTACTATTCCCCTTAATGCAGGGCGATATCTATATCAGTATGCGATTGATCAGGGAATTTTTATCAAAGGAGATCAGAACAACCCGGATAAGTACGAATTAGCCGATGGTTCTTTCAAGTCCGTTATCTACGTTTTAGACAAATAAAGTTTTTGGAGGCATACATGACCAAGTATTTTTGGATGTTCGCATGTATCGCCGTGCTGACCTTTACCGCATGCGACGGAAAGGGGAGCGGCGGAACTAATGATTCGGTTTCTGAAGAGTATAAACTGGATGAAACAGGGGATGTTGTCCTGACCTTTCTGATGTGGGGTACGCCGGAAGAGAAAACCGCGGTTTACTCGGTTTTAAAGCGTTTCCAGACAGTTCAGAAGGAAAAAGGCGAACCGATTGGTTTAAAAGTTATTTCAGTCGATTCTCTTTCCTATTCCGATAAACTTCAAACGATGTTTGCCGGCGGAACATATCCTGATGTATTCTATCTCCATATACAGGACTTTTTCAAATATGCAAGCAAGGGTAACTTAGCCCCCTTAGATGATTACATCAAAGATGAAGATTTCAACGCTGGGGACTTTTATCCTCAGTTGATGAACGCGTTTACCTTCGAAGGAACATTATTCGGTGTACCGAAGGACTGGACATCGTTCGTTTTGTACTATAATATGGATATGTTCGATAAGGCAGGTGTGGCTTATCCGAACGATACATGGACATGGGACGATTTCCTCGCGGCCGCAAAAAAGTTGACGATTGATGTCAACGGCGATAAGAAAATTGACCAGTACGGGTTTATTATCGAAACATGGGCGGACTGGTATAATTCATGGATAATGCAGAATGACGGTATGATCTTCGACGATAAAGGAAACTGGGTATTTTCCCGCGGCGCTAACGTTGATAAAAACGCTTTGGCTATTCAGTTTGTAGCCGACCTTATCAATGTTGTCGGTGTAGCTCCCAGTGTAGACCAATCCAGACAACTCGGCGGCGGCGAAGCCTTCATGTCGGGCCGTGTCGCGATGTGTATGTACGGACGATGGCAGATGCAGAAGTTTAAAAAAGTCAAAGACTTCCGATGGAACTATGCTGTTCTGCCCTATAAGGTAAAAAAGGCTTCTACAGTAGTGACTGTTTCGCTGGCGATTGCCTCTCAGTCTCCTAATAAAGATGCAGCATGGAAACTTTTAAAGTTTGTTACCAGTTATGAAGGCCAGATATTTAATGCTGAAGCCGGTACCGGTGTTCCTTCGAGAATATCGCTTGTGGAATCCGATCATTATCTGAAGGCGCCGGAAGTAATAAAATTTCAGCCTCATTTGGCTATGAAGAGTTCTAAAGCCGATCCCTTCATCATTCAGTTGGCATACGCGAAGTTTGCTCCCGCCAACCCTTATTGGTTGGAAGTGCGGCAGAAGATGGACGAACAATTTGATGAAGTATTTCTTGGTAAGCAGCAGGCGAAAGATGTTATATTGAGACTCGATAAAATCATCAACGACATCATCGAACCTCAGGCGATAGAAAATATCCAAGTATCAGAATAATTTTCAGATAAACATAAGCCGCTCCTATCAAGGAGCGGCTTTTATATTTTAGATTTATCTCCTATCCGGAACGCAGGTAGTCGCCGGGCAGGAAATCTAATATTCCCTTCTTCAGCGAAAGGTTTGCGGGTTTTTCAAGTTCAGGATCGTGCTCCAGAATAATCCTTGCGTCCTGTCTTGCCGTAGTCAGGAGTTTTTCATCACGAAGGTAATCGGCTATTTTCAGTTCGGGCATCCCCGATTGACGCACTCCCAGGATTTCTCCGGGCCCCCGCAGTTTCAGGTCTTCCTCAGCGATCCGGAATCCGTCATTGGTATCAGTCATTATCTTCATTCGTGCGGCGGTTTCCTCGGTGACTTCGCTCGCTGTTACTAGGAAGCAGTATGATTGATGTATTCCGCGCCCGACTCTCCCCCGAAGCTGGTGCAACTGCGAAAGACCGAAGCGTTCAGCGCTTTCGATTACAATTACTGAAGAATTCGGGATATCAATCCCGACCTCGATTACGCTGGTCGAGACAAGAATATGCAGGCGGCCTTCATGGAATTGGCGCATTATCTCATTTTTTTCGGATGACTTCATCTTTCCGTGCACCATCCCGATTTTCAATGTTTTATAATACTTTTGCAGGTATAAAAACATCTCCTTGGCGGCCTTACTCTCCAGATACATCGATTCTTCAATAAGGGGATATATAAAAAATGCCTGCCGCCCGCGGTCGATTTCTTTAGCGATAAAATCAAGCATGACATCGTATTTATTATGCGGAACCCATTTGGTCGATATAGGCAGCCTGCTTTTGGGGAGTTCGTCAATGAGGGATACGTCCAGATCGCCGTACAGCGTAAGCGTCAAAGTGCGCGGAATGGGGGTTGCGGTCATGACTAGAACGTCGGGATTATCGGTTTTTTGCGATAAAGCAATGCGCTGTTCGACACCGAATTTATGCTGCTCGTCGACTATAATCAAGCTCAGGTTATTGAACTCGACATCGTTCTGAAAAAGGGCATGGGTTCCGACAATAAAATCTGCCTCACCGGTTTTTATCGCTTCAACAATCTCCTTTCTCTCGACGGCACTCAGCGATCCTGTCAGAAGCGCAGTGCGAAAACCGAGCGGAGCGGTAAGACTGTTCATCTTTTCGCTGTGCTGGACAGCGAGTACTTCTGTAGGAACCATCATCGCGCTCTGGTATCCGTTTTCCGCGCTGAATATCATTGCGCCGATTGCCACTGTTGTCTTACCGCTCCCGACATCCCCGTGTATCAGGCGATGCATCGGACGTTCGGATACCATATCGGAAATCGTTTCTTCCAACGCGCGCCGTTGCGGCTTGGTAGGCTCGTACCCCAATTCGGTCAGGTAACGCTTGAGCAGAACACGCTTTTCATAACGGTAAGACTTATGCACAGTCTGAAAAAATATCCGCTTCTTGGTGACAGCGAGCTGTATCGCAAGGAATTCCTCAAACGCCAGCCGAAGTTTCGCGCGTTTCATCTCGGCAATACTTCCCGGGAAATGGATGTTCTGCAGAGCGCTTTTTTTATCTAATATATTATGCTGTTTGATTATGTACTCGGGTAGTTCGTCATCGATTTGAGGAAGGTAAAGTTCGAGAGTACTGCGGAAAAGTTTTCGCAATTCCTTCATATAAAGCTTTTCGGTTAGCTGATAGATGGGTAGAATGGCGCCGAAATTTTCGGTATCCTCGCCCTCGATATATTCCTCGAAATCGAACGAACTGGTCTGAATCTCGTTAAACTTATAGACAAAGTGCGCAGTCAGCCAGTATTTTTTACCGATATGCAAAGACTGCAGGAGATAGGGGCGATGAAACCCGATCAGAAACGCCTGGGATTCGCCATCCTGCACCGATATTTTTGGGTGCGACTTCCGGTTATAGAAAATACTTTGATGCCCGGTTACTGTGACCACCACTGTCACCGGCTTGTTTTTCGTCAGGCTTTCGCGGATAGATTCAATCTGAGTGCGGTCTTCGTAACGGAACGGAAAATAGGTAAGCAGGTCGGAGACGGAAAAAAGATCGAGTTTGGATAAAAGCGATTTCTGCCGGGAGGTGATATATTTCTGCGCTCTCAGGTCGTAACGGGAAAGCTCGTTCAAATACATAATCGTATCCGAAACTATTCTTGCGAAAGGCGGAAGGTCTGTTCCTTTTTCCAAAGTTCGTTATAATAGAATCCCTTCAGGCTGAGTTTTTCCTTGAGGTCATCAGGGAACGGGATGAATCTCCAGAATACGTATCGCACGTCTTTATGGAGTTTCTGAATACCCTGCGATTCCTTCGACAGCCAAAGAATATAATCTTCCATAAAGGTAGTCTTAATATCGCCCTTCAGTTTTTCGTTGATAAAGTATTCGTAATATCTCCCGGTCAGACCCTCGTCCATCCAGTGATAGGACGCCAGTTCCTTTGCGGTCTGCCATCGGAAGTCCGCGAGCGCCATCTGAATGACCAGATCGGGTATGCGGGTAAATATCGGCACTGCAATTCTACCCTTACTGGTGGCTTTGTTGTATTTATCGTACGGTTCCCAGCAAATGCCGAAATTTCCGTAACCCGGCAGGAGAAGGATATACGGGAGGATACGGTTCGACGCCTGCCGGAAAGTTCGCGCAAACACCGACGCATCCAATTTTTCGACGATGTTTACTTTTTCGTATGCGTTGGTTTTGAAATTATAATCACGGGTTTCTTTCGGGATAAAACCGGAGGTAAGGATCGGGAAATGGTTCCCCTGCCGTCCGACGCACATTTTGACCATCTGACGGATCGCGCCGGCTTCATTCTCGATCGTACGGGCATCCACCTCGTAGGTTTGTACTGAAGCCGAATCTCCCCCCGAGGCGCCGGAGATCTGTTTTTCCAGCTCGTTAATTTCTTCGAATTTATTGGAATAGTTATTTCTGGCAAGCTGCATCTCTTTCTGAAGCCTGCGGAGTTCGCGGCTTATCTCGGGCAATTCCTCAAGTTTGGCAAGCTGATCGTCGGAATAAATATCGGGCATCTGCAGTAATTGCTCATTGGGATGATTAGTCGACAGGTTCGCGATGGAGAGAAGCGTTTCTTCTACGATTTTTCGTCTTTCAAGCAGGTTTTGATAATTCAGGCGCTCGGCCTCGGATGCACCGACAAGACGCTCATATTTCGAACGGTTGCCTGACTGATCCTCGCCTCCGCCTGCGGCTTGCACCTTCCGCTTTGGCTGTTCGTCCGTCATGCTGGGTTTTACCTTTCCCTCGGCAACCGCGAGAAGCCATTCGTCGACATAGAACACGGTATTATCCGCGTCTTTTTCTTCGAGAGGACGGCCGAGAATCAGCTTTTGATCGTCTGCGCTAAGATAACGCATATCCAGTGTGCCGTACCGAAGGAGGAGACGTTTCTGAGCGGAAAGATTCGGACTGATTTTTTTCGCGACTTCCAAATAAAGCTGCCAGAAGGTGGATGCAAGACGTTCGCGGTAGACCGCTTTTTCATCCTTTTCTGTACTATCACGATATTTACCCTGAAGGGTCAGGAGGCGCTCCACTAATTCCGTATCTTCGCCTTCCAAAACCTTCTTTAAAAAACCGTCCGGCAATGCATCGTACAATTTCCCCATCATATCCTCTTAATCTGTATTCAACTTACACTATCTTAAAAGAAATATTCCTATTGTCAAGTATTTATTTATTAAGATTTGGCGGCGGGGAAATTTCAGTATCGCTCTTTTTTCCGTTTAATTCTTTTCGCATCCGGGTGATCATTCCCGTCAGCCGCTGAAATAAATTTTTGATAATCACGGTATCATAGTGATCCAGAGACGCCCGGTGCAGAATTTTATTGAGGTATTTTTCCAGACGCCATTCGGGGACGAGATGAAAATAATCGAGGCTGTCCAATGTACCGATAATAGATCCGATCATTTCGTCGAATTCTTTTCGGGGAGCGGTTTCCCTGCGGAACCGGTCGCTGTCCTGAAATGCGATATAAAGTTCATACAGCGCAACCATTACCGCCTGCGATAGGTTGAGTGACGGGAATTCCGGCGCCGACGGGATATAACATAACAGATCGCAGAGGAGTATATCCTCGTTGGATAGCCCGTGCTTCTCATTCCCGAAAACCAGCGCGATCGATTTATCCCTCAGCGGCTTCAGGTGTTCCGTCAACTCGGTAAGACTATAATCGCGCTTTCTCCATTGCCCGACCCTGCGGCTGAAAGCGATTCGGATTTCGATTTCGCAGGCCGCTTCGGTGAGCGATGGTTTAACAATCGCGTTCTGCAGGATTTCACGGGCATGAACCGAATGGTTCAGCGCTTCCTCCGAAAGATGGTTGCATTTAGGATTTACGATTATGAGACTGCTCACACCGGTGTTCATCATCGCGCGTGCGACCGCGCCCAAGTTACCTTCCCCTTCCGGTTCTACCAGAATAACTGTGATCATAGCGATTTCCCCAGAATTCCGTGAATGACATTTTCGAATATTGAAAGGCTGAACGGTTTATTTAAGACCTTATCGACAAGCTGGTGTCCGTATGCGTTATTGATTTCAGAGGCAGTAATTGGATCGCCGGTAGAAATGATTATTTTTAAACAAGGTTTGATTTCCTTGAGATGGATGGCTAATTGTATCCCTGTAATGTCAGGGAGATTCAGATCGAGAATCGCTAATCCTATATCGTCTTTTTTTAAGACAAGACGTTCCATCGCTTCAGTTCCGTTAAGACAACCGATAGCCAGATAATTCAAACGTTCAAGAAAACGGGCGAGGAGCTTGAGAACCATTTCTTCATCGTCGGCTATAAGAACATGTTTCAAATGGAATCCCTCAGAATATGATGCTCAAATTATAACATAAAAACAAAAAAGTAAAAGTATTTATAGGGTTTAAAAGATATTTTATTTGCATAAAAAATATTTTCTGCTATAATGTATCGATAAAATAAATGGAGGAATACCATGTTGAATATAATCCTGGTGATTGCCACTTTGTTTATAGTGATACTCATTATTTCGGGTGTGTATTTCATTTTGATGAAAAAAGTGCCGGGGGGAAAGGCAAAGGCGTTACTGACGGGAAGCGCCGGAATATCAATGGTTCTAATGATTGTTTTAGCGATTATTATGCTGACGACTGTTAACAATCGGGTGAGTGCGCAGGAAGTCGCGGCTCATGCTACTACTAATATGGTGGCGACACATCCCGCTCCCGCGAAAGCACCCCTCGATCCGGTGGCTGGATTAGGGTTTCTTGCCGCAGGTCTCGCGGTTGGCTTAGGTTCGATCGGCGCGGGTATTGCGGTCGGTATGTCCGCATCGGCGGCATTGGGCGCTATTTCCGAAGATCCCAGTATATTCGGTAAAAGTATCCTATACATCGGTATGGCGGAAGGTATCGCTATATACGGTCTGATTATAGCTATTATGATACTGGGTAAATTATAGAGGTTTTATGAAAACGGTGGTGATTGGAGATAAACATACTGTTCTCCTTTTCTCCTTCGCGGGTATTGAAGGACGGGTAGTGGACAACGAGCAGCATGCGATCGAGCAGGTGAAGGAAATCCGAAAAGATAAAGAATACGGCCTGATGATTGTCACCGAACGTGTCGCGCAATGGGCTTATATATGGATTAATAAAACCCGTTTTTCGAAATCCAATCTTCTCATAGTCGAAGTTCCCGATAAGAATGGGCATATCGAAACCGGTAAAAGTTTATCCGATTTTATCCGCGAGGCGGTCGGTATCAGAATCTGATTAATCAGGCAGGAATTTCATGGGATTAAAAGAAATCTTGGATGAGATTAGCAAAGAATCCGATGAGCGTACTTTATCGATCCTAAACGATAGTAAAGTAAAAGCTGCGCAAATCACAATGCAGAAGACCGAAGAACTCGAGGCTTATTATAAGAAAAAACGTGATGCCTTTGTCGTAGAGATGGAACGTGAGGAGCGCAAGCTTTTCGCTAAGGTGGAACTGGACGCGCAGAAGGCTCTCAATATTGTAGACAATCAGATTATCGAGTCCACAATTTCCGAGGTATTTCAGGAAATAATCGACCGTCTTAAAAAAGACGAGGGACTGTATCTTACATTTCTTCAGAAACATATCGAACAAGCCGCGAAAATTCTGAAAAAAAAGGAAATTCAGATTTCATTAAATAACGATGATACCCATCTTTTTGAGAAGCTCCAGTCGCGTGTAAAAACGAAAATTGTTTTAGGCGAGCCGGCGATGATCCGCGCGGGGATAATCTGTTCCGCGACCGACACACCCGTTTTTATCGACAGTTCAATGGGTTCTATTTTAAGGGATTTGAAGCCGGAATTCATTCGTCTAATCACGCAAGAATTATCTAAAGAATAGAGGAAAATATGAAAGAGAATATAGTCGGGACTATTAACCGTGTCAACGGCCCGCTGATCGAAGCGAAACTCGATTGCATGGTCCAGATGATGGAGCTTGTGCAGGTTTCGGAATTTCGTCTGATCGGCGAGGTATTGGGTATCAGCGGAGATATTGCAAATATTCAGGTCTACGAGGATACGAGCGGGGTTAAGCCCGGCGATAAAATTTACGGTACGGGACTTCCTCTATCTGTGGAACTTGGCCCCGGTTTGATCGGCAACGTTTTCGACGGTATCCAGCGCCCTCTGGAAGATATCGCTAAAATCAGCGGCATCTATATCGGACGCGGTATAAATATTCCCTCGCTCGACCGGAAGAAAAAATGGCAATTCAAGCCGTGTGTAAAACAGGGTGATACGGTGACTGAGGGCGCGATTATTGGGACTGTTCAGGAAACCTCCCTGATAGAGCACCGGGTGTTGGTGCCCCCGAAGATTAACGGTAAGATCACGAAAATTATCTCCGAGGGAGAATATACGGTAGACGAGATTATCGGCGCGGTGCATACACCGTTCGGCGAAGACGTCGAGCTTCGGATGTACCATCGCTGGCCGGTAAAAGTCCCCAGACCTGTGACGGAACGCCAGATTCCGACTATTCCTCTTCTGACAGGGCAGCGCATCGTGGATACGTTCTTCCCGATGGCGAAGGGCGGGACTGCCGCTATTCCGGGCGGTTTCGGTACCGGAAAGACGATCACCCAGCATCAGTTAGCGAAATGGGCGGATGCTCAGATTATTGTTTATATCGGATGCGGTGAACGTGGAAACGAGATCACCGAGGTGCTTGAGGAATTCCCAAAATTGATCGATCCGCGTACAAATAAACCGCTGATCGAGCGGACTGTTCTGATCGCGAATACGTCGAATATGCCGGTGACTGCGCGCGAGGCCTCGATTTATACAGGCATCACTCTTGCGGAATACTACCGGGATATGGGTTACGATGTGGCGCTGATGGCTGATTCCTCGTCGCGATGGGCGGAAGCTCTTCGTGAACTGTCCGGCCGTCTTGAGGAAATGCCCGCCGAAGAAGGGTTCCCCGCCTATCTGGGATCGCGTCTTGCGGCGTTCTATGAACGGGCCGGATATACCACCACATTGTCCGGTAAAAAAGGTTCGATCACTGTCATTGCGGCTGTATCCCCTCCCGGGGGAGATTTTTCCGAACCGGTCACGCAGAACACTAAGCGTTTTGTACGATGTTTCTGGGAACTCGATAAATCGCTCGCAAGCGCGAGGCATTATCCGTCCATCAACTGGATGCGGAGCTACAGCGAGTATGCAGACGCATGCGAGGGGTGGTGGGTAAAAAACGTATCCCGAAAATACCGCGAAATCCGCGTGCGCGCGTACGAAATTCTTCAGAAGGAAGACCATTTGCAGAAGATCGTGAAACTGGTCGGGCCCGACGCTCTTCCTGATTCGGAACGACTGATTCTCGAGGTCGCCAGAATTATCAAGCTCGGTTTTCTCCAGCAGAGCGCATACGACGATATCGACATGTACACCTCTCCTCAGAAGCAGTTGAAGATTTTAGAGCTTATCCTGAAATTTCACCAACGCGCCTCCGAAATCGTTAAAATGGGTGCGCCGATTTTTGAAATAAAAGAAATGGCATCGATTTCTAAAATCATCCGGATCAAAATGACGGTTCCCAACGATGATATGAGCGAATTGGATAAAATCGAGAAAGATATTATGGCCGAGTTTGAAGAGATAGAAGAGATATATAAAGAGTAAAAAGGGGTTGACTCCGAAATGAATGAAATCGGAGAGTTAAAAGAACTGGTTTATATGCTGAAATATGCGCACGAGCACGCCGAGAATGAAGTCGGGGTGGGCGCGGTTTTCCACAGGTTTATGGTGTGTTTCGACATGCTCAGGAATATTATCGTGAGCCTACTGAAACATCACTCTATTGAACCCGATTCGGTACGCGAGGGATTTATTGCCGCTTTTCACATCGACCTGCTGCCCGAGGATTTACTGCCGATGCAAATGATCGACGATTGGGAATTAATACGTGACGGAAAGGCCGATGATCAGGGTACGGAAATATTCGAACGGATCGGAGGGATTTATGTGAAAGCCCTCGCCGGTATCGCGGAAGTTTTGGATGAGGAATGGGGAAATGAGGCGGAAGGGGATTTACTGTGATAAATAAGATGAGGAATATATGTCATATGAAATGACGCGGCAATACCGCGGAATGACCGGGATTAACGGGCCTATCGCTGTGGTCGAGGGGATTGAGGGAATCGGCTATGATGAAATTGTGGAGATAACGCTTTCCGATAATACCCGCAGGCTCGGAAAAGTACTGGAAAGTACGAACAAACTTGTGATTCTTCAAGTATTTGAAGGAACGAGCGGGATCAACCCGGAAAAAACCAGTCTGAAGTTTTCCGGGAAACCCCTGGAAGTCGGGCTTTCAGAAAAGATGCTGGGAAGGGTTTTCAGCGGAATGGGCCGGCCTATCGACGGATTGGCGGATATAATTCCAGAAGAGCGCCGGAATGTAAACGGCGAGCCGCTTAATCCGGTAGTCCGCGCATATCCCCGTGAGTATATCGAGACTGGGGTATCCGCGATCGACGTGATGAATACGCTGGTACGTGGGCAGAAACTTCCCATTTTCTCGGCGGCGGGCCTACCGCATAACGAATTGGCCGCCCAGATCGCCGCGCAGGCGCGTTTACCGGGTGAAGAGTCCGGAAATTTTGCGGTCGTATTTGCCGCTATGGGAATCAAGCATGACGACGCATCTTTCTTCATCAGCAATTTCGAGGATACCGGCTCATTGAAGAATGTGGTCATGTTCCTCAATCTTGCCGACGACCCGTCCATCGAACGTATTATCACTCCGCGCATCGCGTTGACTACCGCGGAGTATCTCGCCTATGAGAAGGGCAAGCATGTCCTTGTGATCATGACCGATATGACCAGTTACTGCGAGGCTCTCCGCGAGATTGGAACCGCGCGCGGCGAAGTGCCTGCGCGAAAGGGTTTCCCCGGATATATGTACTCCGACCTTTCGACGCTATACGAGCGTGCGGGACGTGTTAAAGGAATCAACGGGAGTATCACCCAGGTGCCTATTCTGACAATGCCCAACGACGATATCACGCATCCGGTGCCTGACCTGACAGGATATATTACAGAGGGTCAAATCGTTCTTTCGCGCGAACTGCACGGTAAAGGGATTTACCCCGCTATCGATATTTTACCTTCTTTGTCGCGTCTGATGAAGGATAGTATCGGCGAGGGATACACCCGGAAAGATCATCCGCATTTGTTTATGCAAATGTACGCTGCGTATTCCCGTGTGAAGGAAATCCGTTCGATCGCGTCTATTATAGGAGAAGAGGAATTAAGCAAGGTAGATAAACGTTACCTGAAATTCGGATACGAGTTTGAGAACCATTTTGCGGGACAGGGTTTCGGCGACGACCGTACGATGGAAACCAGCATGAATCTGGCATGGGAAATACTTTCGATACTACCGGCATCCGAATTGTCCGGGTTGACTGAGAAGGAGATCAGGGAGCATTATGTCGGAAAGGACGAGACGGAGGAATAATAGATGAATCTTTCTGAAGTCGCACCCACAAAAACGAATCTGCTCGAATATAAAGGACAGATGAAATTCTCACAGGACGGACACGCTCTTTTGGAACAGAAGCGCGAAGTGCTGGTAATGAACCTGCTCGAGGTGATTTCCAAGATAAAGGATCATCGTAAACAGTTGAACGAGCAGCTCAAAATAGCATACCAGTATCTTTCCATGCTCGAATTGGAGATCGGCGAATTCGAGATTGAGCGTCTGCTAAAGGGTATCCGTTCCAAAATGTCGCTCGACATTGTCGAACGAAGCGTAATGGGGGTCGCAGTTCCGACCATCAGGAATAAGGGAAAGCTTGAAGTAAAGAAGGGGCCGCAGATTTCTATCAGCACGACCACGATGAGTTACGATATGCTGAGTAAAGCGATCGGCGAAATTATGAGACTCCTATTGATTGTAGCAGAGGTCGAGGTATCCGCGTGGAGACTGGCATATGAGATCAAGAAGACCCAGCGGCGCGTAAACGCGCTGGAAAATAATTTTATCCCGATGTTTAAGGAGATTGTCAAATATATTCAGGATACGCTTGAAGAACGTGAACGCGAGACATTCTTCCAGATGAAACGTGTTAAAAACGCCCATCTGGCGGAAAAATAGAGGAGAACGCGAATGCAGAAAATTTATATTCCAATCTGCGGCGCTTCGGAAGCAAAACGCGCCATACAGAAGGGAATTGAAACCGCTAAACGTTTCGACCTCGAAGCGGTGGTGATTAACGTATTGGATCAGGAGTCGATCAATAAACTCCAGAGATACAAGATTTTTGTCGATGAGGAATCCGCGATGTTTTCCGACAGTCTGAAGCGCGATGCGGAAAAGTATCTGCATTATGCGGAGAAAATCGCCGAGGGGGTTGGGATATCAGTAAAAAAAGTCCTTCTCGAAGGCGATCCGTTCTCGGAAATAATCGAGTATATCAAGAATGATTCCGCGGACGCCCGGTTGGTGTGTATCGCGAAACGTCGGGAATCGCAGGATTGCCGCGACCTGTTCGGTGTCGTCGAACGGAAACTTTTATCGCAGACGGATTTTGACCTGATTGTGGCGGGAGAACAATAATGAGGAATATTATCGATTCGATTATTAAGGTCGAACACGAAGTTCAGCAGAATAGTATGGAAACCGAAAAAAAGGCAAAAGCCCTCATCGATGAAGCGCGATTCAAGGCGGCAAAGATGGAGGAGGAGTACCAGGTAAATTTCGAAAAAGAAATGCAGACCCGAAGGGATGAAATAAACAGCGCAGTGGAAAAGCGCCAAAAGGAATTGAATGAAATGGTCGAGAAGGAAAAAGATAAGAAACTCAAGATAATAGAAAAGAAACGAAAGGATATAAAAGAGAAACTGATCAGCACAGTTTTGGAGAAATAGATGTTCGGTCTTGAATTTACGGCAGTCAATCCAAAAGTGCGAAACTGGCTGTCCTTTTTATTAAAACACGAAGAAATGGAATACTTGATCGGCGCGAGCCTGAACGATGTAATAGAATTTATCCGTACCCGGTTAAAAAAAGAACAGATCGATACCGGCGATCTTTTAGAAATCGAGAAAACATTAAAGAACGGAATTGTGAGTTATATCCTCAGCGGGCTGAAATTTATTGTAGGTAAGCCTGCGATATTTCTGGAAAAATGGCTGGAAGCGTACCGTATCGAGAATTTAAAAATGGTCGCTCGCTCGCTGATCACTCATAGGCCGATTGATTTTTTATACACCCTTTCAGAAAGGGATTGGCTGAGGATTGAGACGGTTCGGGACCTGCGGACTCTGGAAGAATATCAGGAGTTTCTCAGGCGTTCGGATTATTACGATCTTGCGGTAAAAACATTCCCTACCGTAAATGAAACGGGGAATACGTTCTTTTGGGAGATATCTTTAGAGAATTTATACGCCCAGCAGTTGAAAAGGAATGCGCAGAAATTGTCCCGCCCCAACAGATACGATGTGGAACGGCTGCTGTTTTTTTCGATGGAAGTAAACCGTTATATGCGGATATACCGTCTCCGTTTTGAGTACGTTTTATCGGTCGAGGAAACGATGACGCTTGTGCCGAATATATTTAAAACTCTGTCGCGGCGCAAGTATCAGAATTTAGTTTCTTCGGAAACACCCGCAGCCTTTTTGGAAAATATTTCGAATTTGGGGATTATTCCGGAGCCGATTACCGATATCGCATTACTGGAAAACGCGTTCAATAAAGCGATAATCAAGAGGACGCACCGTTATCTGGGCGGAATTCCATTCCAGTTCGGGGTGTTTCTCTCGTTCATTATTTTAAAAAGTATGGATGTCAGAAAGTATATTATTTTATTGGAAGGAAAGCGGGCCGGAATCGACCGAAAGATTCTCGAAAACTTGTTATACTAAGATTAGGATGGGACGATGTTTTTACCGCAGAATATGACAAAACTTGATGTAGTGATCCTGAAACGGCATGTCGATGAAGTGGCTCAGGAAGTGATGGATTTCGGCGAATTTGAGATAATCAAACATTCCGGAACCGAGGTCAGGACATATTCCCTTAAGAAGGAGTCTCTTGAAGATACTACCAACCGTTTCATGGATTACCGCCGCCGTCTGAATACGATAAAATCGTTTTTCGGGAGAACAACCGTCTTACCGGATAAAAAAGCGACTGAGTATATGAACGAGATGGCTATAAAATCAGTTATGAAAGAAATAGAGCTTGAGGTAACAAAGTACACTCACGAAATGGAGAGTGTAAAAAAGCGCCAGACAGAGTATCTGGTAAAGCTGGACAGTTACCGGTTTTTTGGTAATCTCGACCTCGATCTCGAAAAAACCGGGGAAGTGCATAATTTCTATATGGGTTTCGGCGGAATTCCGTCGGCACAGTACACGACCTTTATGGATGCTGTCTCGACTATTCCGTCGGTGGTCATGAATGTCGGAACGATTTCGCAGAATAATATGGTGTTTTTTACTGTTCCCAATACTGCGCGGGAACAGCTCGAAAGCATCTTGAAAAATGTTTTTTACCAGGATTACGGGATTCCCACAGACGCCAAGCATAATATCCGGAACAGAATGATGAAGTACGGTTTCGAGTATTCGATGGCGCTGGATGAGGAAATTTTACTGGAAAAGCAGCGTGAGAAACTGATAAACCGTCTTTCCGAAACCGTGGTCCGTATCGAGGCAAGTATCGAATATTATCTGAATATGGCGAAACTACGCGGTGAGATGGTTTCCACCAACTCCGTCGTATTATTCTCCGGATGGATCCCGTCAGATATGATCAGCGGACTGAAAAATAAAATCGAGGAAATCACCGAGCATAAATGCGAATTTTTGGACGAGGATGCGGCTGTATTATATATGCGGGACGGGATTATGCCGCCTACGCGCCTGAATAACCCCAAACCCCTCAAACCGTTCGAGCTTCTTGTAAATATGTTCGGTACGCCGAACTACAAGGAATTCGATCCGACGCCCTTCGCGGCGGTCAGTTATCTGATCATGTTCGGTGCGATGTTTGGGGATGTCGGACATGGCCTGGTGCTTTCAATCACCGGTTTTATCCTTCTTTTATTGAAGCGTACCGGACAGCTTGCGAGTCTTGCGGCGATTATGGTATGGGCCGGTATTTCATCGGCGATATTCGGCGTATTGTACGGCGAGGTATTCGGGAAACCGTTGATCGATCCGCCGTTATGGATTTCGCCTATTCATAATATCAATACTATTCTTATATCGGCCATTGTATTCGGTGTGGCCATGATTTCGTTCGGCACGATTTTAGGGATCATCAACTCCTTCCGGCGGAAGGATTACGGGATGATGCTGTTTGCGCCGAACGGTATCGCGGGGCTGGTATTCTACTGGAGTCTTTTATATATCGGATATACCCTGTTGACCGGTGGAATAATGCCTCCGTTTATCATATATATTCCGATAGTGAGCGGTCTTTTTATCTGGCTCGATAAATGGCTTTCATATAAACTTTTCCATCACGGGGAAAAGCAGAATCCGGGGCTTGGGGCGATCGATCTGTTCGAGACCACGTTATCCATGCTTTCGAATACCATATCCTTTGTCCGTGTAGGCGCGTTTGCGCTCAACCATGGAGCGCTTATGAGCGCGGTCTTTATTATTGCAAATATGTCGGACAATCCCTTCGGGCAGGCGGTTGCGATACTGATCGGAAACCTGTTTATCATCGGCTTTGAAGGGTTGGTTGTCGGTATTCAGGCGCTCAGGCTTGAATACTACGAATTCTTTATGAAATTTTTCCGCGCGGACGGACGACGTTTCCATTCATTAAAAGATTTCAAGAAAGATTAAATAACAGAGGAGGTCGCCATGAAGTTTTTAGCAACGCTTCTCCTGCTGGCGGTTATAGTTTTTTCAATGATCTCGTTCTTTTCCGGCACTTCGTTCCATAATTTCATCAACGGTATTTCGAGCGAAGGAATTGAGGAGCCTGAAAAGAATGAGGCGTCGGGATT
>JAGVBZ010000024.1 GCA_020059465.1 Brevinematales bacterium | reverse complement strand
TTATTTATTGATTTATTGTATCTAACTCTTTACAATATCTATAAATCCTGTGAGCAAACTATATGCGGTTCACCTTACAAACTATCTACTCCCCCTTAAGGATGAAATGAAGAGATTTTTAGGTGTGCTGTTCATGGTGGCGGCCGTAGCGGTTATCGCTCAAGCAAAAGTGTATTCTTATAAGCCCGCTAATATGTCGCTCGATATTCCCAACGGATGGACTACCGAAGAGGTAAAGGGTAAAGAGACCTATCTTGAAATTAAATCTCCCAACAGCGAAGTTATCATGTATCTCGAGTATTATGATACGGGGGGCTTTGGGGACTATTCTGATTCAGAAGAGTATGAGTTTCTCGAGACCCGTTTGGGTGAAATCCTGAGCGATCAAGATCTCGATATCACCGATCAGTTCACCGAAAAGATCAACGGGATGAAGGTTTACGCGATTACGGGTTCTTATACCGATCCCGAATTCGGAAAGGCTTATGTTTATTGCGGCGCGTTCGAAACCGGCAAACAGCTCAGCACACTTACAGTCGACGTTCTCGACAGCGATATGAAGAAATTTAAGACGCAGGTCAACAAGATTATAGACAGCGCAAAGAAGCTGAAATAATTCTAGAATAAACGAAAACCGCCCCTTTCGGGGGCGGTTTTTTTATGAATCCATTCGATTATTTTGATTTTATATTGATATTTCCGGTGGTGATACGTATGGTCACGGGGTTTGAACCGCTGCCGTTCTGGGCGATAAACTCCGCACCTGTGAAATGGGTGTCTTTAATCGTCGTATTGAAGGTTATTCCCGAATGAATACTGCCTGTGGTGACTGCCGCATCCGCTCTGAGGGAGGAGGCCGCGGCGGCGGAAAAGTATGTTGTAATACTACCGCTGGTGGCCTGTATGGACGCATAGCTTCCGGCCTGCTGGAACGAAACGAAATCGATTTCAGTATTTCCGGTAGTGGTCAGCACTGTCAGTTTATTCACGTTTTTCACACTGGTATTGATCGACCCGGTAGTGACTTCAAGATATATCAGCGGAGAATTGATTTCCCCAGCCTTCTTCGTGATATTTCCGGTAGAGCTGATTACCGAGAAGGAATTGCATGTGACATGGGAGAAATTCACAGATCCGGTCGTCGTGTTGATCTTGACTGTCCCTGCATTCAGCGGCAAAAGGTCGACTGTTCCGGTAGTGGTATTGATTTCAAGATATGGGGTATAGTTTGAATTGTCATAGAATATCGATGCGGTCGCGGAGTTCACCTTCTGTGTCAGGATGCTAACGCCTATGGGCAGATACACCATTATTTCCGTCCCGACGCCGTAAACATTCCAATAATCCACAGTAATGGTCTTGTTCTGGGTGATAATTATGCTCTGATTATTCGAGCTGACTGAGAACAAGTCGTTATCCTCGAGAAGTTTTTTACCGTAGGAATATCCCCCCGCGTCCACGAAATTTGTCATGACGACCCTGATATACGGGTCGTTTGAATTCAGGAACACTACCATACCCGTATCGAGAGAAATGGATAGGGTTTTGTTATTGTTCGTCGAAAACTGAAAACTCTTTGTCTCGTAGATCCGAATGCCGGGCGACCAAAAGTCGCAGGCGGTAAATGAAGCGGCGGCGGCCGCGATAAATAAAAGCTTTATTATAATATTCTTCATTGTTTTCCTCCTGTTAAAATTCCAGCCCGAAGCTGATAGCGTTCATGCTGAGGTCGTTATGCTTCGCGTCATAGGAAAGGGACGCGACATCGAGCGGTTTTACAAAAGCCGCGACCTTGGCGTTATAATTCGCGTAGTAGACCGGCGCCCCGATAATATCGATGAGATACCCGGCCGCGAAAAGGGCTATGCTGCCCCAGTGCCATGCCGAATATACTGTGGGATTGTCGATCGCGCGGGTCTCGACCGCGATCTCCGCGCCGATGTACGAGAGCAGCGATACGCCTGTAAATGCGAGACAGATGATGCCGCCGGTGGTATCCCCCAGCGTAAAGTGCGCGAGGCCGAATCCGGGTATACATACGCCGAGTACTTCGGCGGTGATAAACGTACCGACCCCGATGGGGCGCGGCCCGAATACCGAGGATTCTTTTGCCGGTACGTTGACCGTAACATTTACCTCCGGCTTGGGAATATGGACTTGGGGAATATTGACCTGCACATTCGGGCCCTGAATATTGACAAGAGGCGTCTGTTCTTTAGGAGCGGGCTTCGTTACAACTTCCTCTTCCACAACGCTGGTTTGCGTAATTACAGTTATGACCGTGACGGTTTTCTGTTTCTTCACGCTGCCTGCGCCGTCTCCCTGAACAGCCGGCGGGACGGTTTGCTGTGAATTCGTCTGTCCTTGTTTCTTATTCTTATTGGCTTTGGCTTCTTCCATCAGTTTTTCCAGATGCTGCTCGTCGGTCATCTGAGCAAACCCCGCTGCTCCGAATAACATGACTATCGCGCTGATTGCGATCCAGTTTTTCATAATTTCCTCCGTTTTTTGCTTGCCGATGTTCGGTCAGCATTAATGAAACAACCGGGCGGGGAATTTTTGTCACTTTTCCGGAAAACCACCGAAAAAAGCTGGAAAAGGTTCCGATGGTTTATACCGCCGAAAAAAACGATGGCTTGCGGACTTATCCCGAACTATACTATTAGCCCGCTTGACATTCCAACGGCTTCTATTATAATTTATGTGGATTGCTTTTGAAAGTTTTTTATAAGGAGAAATTCTTGTACAAGGTGGCATATTTAAAGACATTTTTCGATAGTATGGTTTTACCATATATAGTCCCGGACGGTACGGACGTCCAGCCCGGAAGTTATTTTGTAGTGAGCTCGAAATTCGGCGAGGACCTGGGATACTCCATGTCATGCGTTAAGTCGATGGATCCCAACGCTGTCGGCCCCGCGAAACGGAATCATACGGAGCATGCCAGTAACACGGATATCGACGATATCGTGATCGACGACGCTTCAATTCTAGAGGACAAACAGGAGCATATGCCCATAGAGATTGAGACTAACAAAATCCTTCGCGCCGCGACGGACGAAGAGATCCGGGAAAGAGAGCGATTCTCCAAAGAGGAGATCAAAGCGTATGAATCCGCGAAAAAAGAGATTGAGCTATTGAACCTCCCGATGAAACTCATTAACGTGCATTTCCTGCTCCAGAAGAAAAAGATCATCTTCAATTTTACCGCCGATAACCGTATCGATTTCCGCCAACTGGTCAAGAAACTCGCTTCGATATTCCGGACACGAATCGAGATGCGCCAGATCGGCGTACGCGACGCGGCGAAGATTCAGGGCGGGTACGGGGTATGCGGCGAATGCACATGCTGTATCCGTTCCAACTGCCACATGAACTCGATATTCCTCAAAATGGCGAAGGATCAGGGGTTTGTGGTAAATTCCAGCAAACTGACCGGACTATGCGGGCGCCTGATGTGCTGTCTCGCGTACGAGAACGATTTTTATATCGAGGAACGGAAGCATTTCCCTGAAGTCGGTTCGTTTGTAAGGGACGATCAGTTCGAATATAAGATATTTTCGGTGAATATACTCTGCGACGAGATTTATGCGTCGGACACCTACCATCATCAGAGAAAGTTCTCGCATAACGATATACAGTTCCTGAAAAAGGACGAGAATGGATTCGCACATTACCGGCTGAAAGCACAAACACCGGAGGTGCAGCAGCAAACTGTATGAGCTACGAAAAGGATTCCATAAACGACGCTAAAAAGCTTGGGACTTTCGATAACGCGCTCGACCCGAAAATACTTGAGATGAATGAAAGCGAAAAACAGAGGCTGTCGGGGGAGTTGGAGCGGGTTAAGCAGGATATGGAACCCCGAAAGCCCGTTCCCGCCAAAGACCAGCCCAGAAAGAAACGGAAGGAGCACACCCCCCTCGATGTGGAGCTGACGTTTCTCGAAAAGGTTATCCTGTTTTTTCTGACGATCTTCGGATTATCGAATGCCGAACAGTTTAAAAAAAAGAAGGTTATCCGGAATATCGAGAAGGATATTGCGCGGATCAAACCTCCGGTATATCTTCTGCAGACCCGCCGGATTAGTAAATTTTTCGCCCACAAACTCCACGACCTTTATCTGAAGCTTGTTTGGGTAAAGAGGATGATGGATCTCACCCTGAATAATAAAAAATTCTGGGATAATCCCAATGTCTCAAAAGCTGTGGCGGAATCTTTATTCGAGCGGCTGGCGAATATCAATACGGATGAGGTAGACAGTAATTTTTCCCCGGCCGGGATTGAAATGGTGGTCAGCCAGTTCGAAGACCCGCGTACTGCGGTCGAAACGGTCGAGAAAAGTTTTTATACATTTGTCTACTCCATCGACAAGACGCTGGTAGAAAAGGTAAACGATATCTACACCAATCTTTCGTATTTCAGGAATCTATGCGATTATGATTTTTTCGCCCTTTTCAAGCGCTTCGATCCGACGTTTCATCCGGGGGTCACGCCTAATTTTATAGACATTCCCGGCGAGGGTATTCTGACCCACCTTCAGAACCTCGAAGAGGCGATTCTCCAGATCGACCTGAATATCGATAATATCATTATTTTTAAAAAATTATTCGCGGTATCCAAAGAATTCGAGAATGTCGATATGGACGGTTCGTCGTCCGACAGCAGCGATCCGATGTCGAGTATTTCCCCGAAAACAACCGCAATACAGGGAATGGGTGACAGTATTACGCCCGAGAAACTGGAGGGAGAACTTTTAATTCTCTTCGAGATACTGAAAGAACTTCTTTATACAAAAAGTCTGACCCTTCTGATCCAGATGATAAAAGTCGATCCGCTTTACGCCCCGTCGTTTGTTCACACGCGATACGACCTGTTCAAAATGTATGTCGAGACATTTGAGAAACGCATCAAGGTGGTGTCGAAGAATGTGATACACTCGCGAAAGAAACGCGCGCTGGAATCGTTATCCCATCAGATGTTCGGGCAAATGAAATGGGTGGGGATTTATAATATCGAACTTTCCGACGAAATCGAGAAAATAGGGTTTACCGGGTTCTTTTTCACATTCCATGTCGGGACGGTTGCCCAGTTCCTCGAACGATACTATAACGAGTTCCTGAAAAACACGATAAATATCCTTCTTCTGAACGGGGTGTTTTCGGAGAAGAATTTTCATAAACTGATGTCGGATACGTTCTATGCGATGGATAAGTTCATCGAACGGTTCAATGAATATATGGCGGATGTTTCCCCGGAAGGCAGCGAGGGGAAACGTTTATTGACTTTACTCGCCCGGAAGGACAGTGTAAACCCCGAAAACCGGAAAATTGTCGAAAAGCATATAGTGACCATCAACGGGAGAGCACGCGACTTGTTCGAGGAGTTTAACCGCCATTTTTCATCCATTCTTACTATTATTACCAAGGTATACAAAGATATCGACGCGAAACCCCCGAAGTATATCAGGAACATCCGTTCCATCGGCGGGTTCAGGAATGTTAAATTTCTACAGTCTCTTGAGAAGGGGATGAAAATCCTTCAGGGAGTCCAGGAATTGACAGTTCTTCTAAAACAGTAACCCATGAACGAAAAAGCGGTACTCGTGGGGCTGAAGCTCCCGCAGGATAATTTTAACGATATTCAGGAATCGATGCTCGAACTGAAACGGCTTGCCGATACAGCGGGCGCAGAAGTAGTCGATATCCTGATACAGGCGAAGAGCGCCATCGACGCGCGTTTCTATATCGGGAAGGGAAAAATCGATGAGATACGCGATTTTTACGCCGACGAACCGGTCGATCTGGTCGTATTCAATCACGAACTATCCCCTGCGCAGGTTAGGAATATCGAAAAAGTACTGGAACGGCGCGTGATTACCCGTACGGAACTGATACTGGATATATTCGCAATCCATGCACGCAGCCGCGCCGCGCGTTTGCAGGTCGAATTGGCGCAGATGAAGTACCAGCTCCCGCGTCTGGTCGGGCATTACGAGAATCTGTCCCGCACCGACGGGGGTATCGGACTGCGCGGCCCCGGCGAACAGAAGCTCGAAGTAGACCGCAGGCGTCTCCGTAAACGGATTCATTTTATAGAGACCAAGCTTGAGGAGATAGAGCGCGAAAAGGAGACCCAGCGGAAAAAACGGATGGGCGAATTTAAAGTGTCCATCATCGGTTATACGAACTCCGGTAAGTCCACCCTCCTGAATAATCTCTCGAAGGCGGAAGTGCTGGCTGAGGATAAGCTTTTTTCTACGCTGGACACCACTACCCGCAGGGTATGGCTCGGCGATGGGACTATCGCGCTGCTTTCCGATACCGTCGGGTTTATCCGTGATATTCCGGTAGGGCTGATCGAATCGTTCAAATCCACCCTTGCCGACGCCCGTTATGCGGATATGCTGCTGCATGTCGTCGATGTGTCCGACCCGGCGTTCGGCGAACATATTAAATCGGTACACCAAACCCTTAAGGAAATAGGCGCGGATAATAAACCCGCGCTCCTATGCATGAATAAAATCGACCTGGTCCCCCGTGAAATACTACTGGACATTCGTCTGAAATACCCCGAAGCGATCTTCATCTCCGCGAAGGCGGGGCTTCATACGGATGACCTGAAAAGCAGGCTGAAAGGGATAATGGGTGATGGTTATGCAAAACATATAGATGGAGAACCGGAGGATGAATAAAACAGTACTGGTGACCGGTGCCAGCGGATTTGTCGGCACAAACCTGTGCCGTACTCTGATCGGACAGGGATATAAGGTACTCGCTCTTGTACGAGGGGACCATAACCGTGAGATGCTGGAGGAAATGGGCGCTGAACGGATAGTGTGTCAGATTACGGACACCGAGTGCATCCGCGCCGCGTTGAAACGCGCCGACTATGTGATCGATGTGATGGGCAGGGCATGGGACTGGGGGACGTACGAATCGTTTGTAGTCCCGAATATCATAGGTGTCAAGAACATACTGGACGAATCGATGCGCGCGGGAATAAAAAAATTCGTGCATATCAGCACCGTCGCGGTGCACGGATTCGGGAACCATATCGATACCGACGAGGAAGGCCCGTACTTCCCGACAGAGTTTCCTTATTGTCTGACTAAGCATGAGGGCGAAAAATGTGTTCTGAACGCTTATAAGGAACATTCCTTTCCGGTAAGCGTTATCCGTCCGGCGAACGTGTACGGCGAGAACGATACGGTGACAATCCTGAATATGGCCGACGCTCTGCGTACGCGGAGTCTGCCTCATGTCGATAGCGGCAGAAGGCTGACATGCCCGGTCTATGTGGGGAATCTGGTGGACGCGATTATCGCCGCGATGGAAAAGGACGAAGCGGTCGGGGAGGTGTTTATCATCTCCGACGGGCTGAGGATCACATGGCGGGAATGGACTGAGAAGCTCTGCGCCGCGCTGGAAGTCAAGCCTCACTGGCTGTCCGTGCCCGGAGCGATCGCGCGTTTTATCGGCAGTTCGATGGAGTTACTCTACCGGCTCGCTAATTCGCAGGAAGGGCCGCCGTTGACACGCTACCGGACACAGCAGGTCAGCTCGAATTATCATTTTTCAATCGAAAAAGCGAAAAACGTGCTGGGGTGGAAACCCGAAACAGGCATAGATGCCGCGGTGGAAAGAACGATCGAATGGTATAAGAAAGAACGGTCTAAATGAGATAAGGGTATCGGTAATCTATTTGCGGTTCCGGGTACTCGAAAACAGCGGAGCAGTGTTCAGGGTTGCAGAATTTGCTTCGTTCTTGCGGGTATAGCGAAGCAATCACTTTTAACATATCAAAAATGACACAGAATGCTTCTTCCGCGCATTAAAAGTATTATACAGCGCGGTATCTCGGAGACATAGTGCTTGTTTATTCCCTAATAATAGAGATTTTAGAATCGAGTATATTTTTATTTTAACAGAAAAGCATAGTATAATACTACAGGGGAGAAAAATGAAAATCGTCAGATTCCTGATACTCTTTCTCTGTGTTCCCGCTATGGCGCTGTTTGCTCAGCAGATGGACAATAATATAAAAGAATTGACCGCCGCGATCGCGCAGAATCCTGAAAACGAAATCCTATATTTCGAGCGAGCGATTGCCTACAAAAAATCCGGGGATTTCACTCAAGCGATTGAAGACTATCAGACTGTTATCAAGCTCAAGAAGGATTTTCCCGCTCCGTATTATAATATCGGAAATATCTATCTTGCCGGCGGAAAGTACGCCGAAGCAATCAGTTACTATTCTACTGCGGTGAAGCTTAATCCTAAATTTGCCTACGCCTATAACAATTTGGGGAACGCCTCCGTGAAAACAGGATCGACCAATGAGGGAATGGAGTATTATAATAGTGCGATCGGCGCGGACGAGAATTTTGCGCTTCCGTTCTACAACCGGGGGCTGATCTACTTCAGTTGGAAAAAATACGAACCGGCGCTCGCCGATTTCTATCATGCCACCGACCTTTACCCTAATTACACCAACGCGTTTACCTATATCATCAAGACGTATGTGGAAATGTTCCGTTTGGAGACAGTCGCGGAATCGGTAATCACCGGCCCGGCGTCCGAATCGAAAGATATCGCGCCGGGGAACATTTCGCTGATCACGAACGGTGAGACTGTCGAGCCGGTCACTGTCGAACCGGGAAATAAGACGAACGCAGGAAGTATCCCGTTCGAGGCGAAGGAGTATGTGAAGATCGGGAAAGTACTGATGTCAGCCGAGCAGTACCGGCTGGCGATCGAGCATTATACCCGCGCGATTCAGATCGCCCCGGATTATATGGAGGCGTATCAGGAACGCGCCAAAGCATATACGGCGCTGGAGGAAAATTCCCTCGCGCTCGACGATTATAAAAAGGTGCTCGGCCTGATAGACAAGGAAAATGATGTCAAAGGACAATCCTTGACGCCGGTACAGGCGACAAATCTATCCCTCCCGGTTAGCGCAACCAATACGCCGGCTGTGAACACGGCCGACTCAGCGGGACAACCGGCAAAGTCCGCCGCGACCGCGCAGGTTCATTTTGATATGGCGTCTCTCTATGTCAAGCAGAAAATGGAGACCGAGGCGATCACCGAGTTTTCCGCCGCGCTGGAACTGAATCCAGATATGGCGGAAGCCTACTTCATGCGGGGTGTGCTGTACGAACAAAACGGGGATTATGAAAACGCGATCAGGGATTATTCGGCGGCCTACGAGAAGAATCCTCAGATGGTAAAGGCGGTGTTCTACCGCGCGAACCTGAACCTGATAAATAATAAATATACCGGCGCGATAACGGATTACACCGCGGTGATCGCGAAAACGCCTGAAAACCCCCATGCTTATTTCTACAGGGGGGTGGCGTATAAACTGACCGGGATGTATGATCTGGCGGTCGCCGATTACCGGAAAGTCGTATCCATCGATCCGACGTATATCGAGGCGTATTATAATCTGGGGAATACCTATTTTATCCAGGGAAAATTCACTGACGCAATCCTGCAGTATGGAAACGTTCTGAAACTGAACGATAAATATATCAACGCCTATATCAACCGTGGAATAGCGTATAAAAAGCTTGGAGACAACGGGAATGCGTTGAAAGATTATCAGGCCGCGCTGAAACTCACCCCCCAGCTTCCGCAGGCGCATTTCAATCTGGGGAATCTGCACTTGTCGAAAAAGGAGTACGGGGAAGCGCTTCAGAATTATAATATCGCTATTGAACTGGCGCCGAATTACTCCGAGGCTTATAACAATCGGGGTAACGTGTATTATGAACTGGGAAAGTACGAAGCCGCGCTGGATGATTACCAGAAGGCGTTATCGATCAATAAAACGGTCGCGGATTACTACTTTAATCGGGGAATTACCTATCTTGCGCTTCAAAAAAAATCCGAAGCGATAGCGGATCTGAATCAGACTGTCAAACTCGACCCAAAATTCGCGAAGGCGTATTATAATTTGGGGAAAATATATTATAATTCGCAGCAGACTGCAGAATCGAAAAAATATTTCCAAAAAGCCGCCGAGCTCGGATTAGCTGAAGCTAAAAAAATTCTTAAAGAGTATTATAAATAAAAAGGTACGGCGAAGGGATTGATGATGAACTGCTATTGTTATAGCGAGGCCTGAGTCGAAGCAATCTATTATACTTCCGTATGAGGAATAAAGCAGACTGCTTCGCCGTATTGCGCCTCGCAGTGACATAAAACAAACGGAATTCCTTGTTCGTCAGCAAGCCCCGAAGATTTTCACGTCACAGATATGCCATCCCGCGATATGTTTAGAAAATAATGATATCGTCGGCATTCGATGTGCCCGCAGTTGATTGATCGGAAAATTTAACACCGAGGGATTCGGAGGCCTTATTATCGATGCTGATTTCAGCGGAGCGAAGGCCGAAAATGTTCGTATAGGTATCGTAAATCTCGCGTTCATTCTTGGTCGTAATGATATGATTTACGGTCTCGAGAATTTCCATTTTAATCGTTTGCCGCGACGTATTATCGAGGATTTTATCGATCTGGAATTCGTCGATTCGCGAGCTGGAGATCTTGAAAATCTGTTCGATGAACTGGCCGAGGTGTTCCACTTCCTGACTGGTAATATCGTAGTATTGGAGTTTGCCGACCACATCCTTGATTCCGGTATCGATCTTTGATGAGAATCCGCGGAGCGTGTCGATGATACTTTTTATTCTGTCGAAAGACTTGACGATTATCCGTTCGAATGACTCGATCGATTGTTTAATCTCGTCGCCGTAACGGTAGACGGATTCCATATTCTCCAGATATCCGTTCTTTAAATTCTCCGTAGTCAGCATCGTTTCCTGCACGCGGGTTTTTACGTCCTGCGCGAACTGCATCGTGGTATGAGCGAACTGACGGAGGTCGCGCGATAGGACTTGGAAACCCTTGCCGACATTTCCCGTGTTCGCCGCTTCGATGCTTACGTTAAGCGAAATCACTTTGATGGTTTCGGCGATCTCTTCGATAGAATTGGCGATATCCGAGATGTTTTTTAATTTATCCACGCTTGTATCGACAAAATGATTGGATACGTCCTTGAGGGTGTCCATACTCTTATAGAACGTATCGAAATCCGCAACCACCGTATGAGCGCGTTTGATAATGAACGCCAGACTGTCTTCATTATTTTCGTTCATCAGTTCGGACATGGTCGATTGAATATCGTCGGTGATACGGTTACTGAAACTGGCAATCTCCTCGAATTGAGCGATCACTTGGAGAATCACCTCCTGAGAAAAACGGTTCGACGAGGAGGACAGGTCGGAGATGATGGGGATAATATTTGCGAGAAAATAGATGAGGGTCGCCATAGAAATGGAACCTTTTTTCAGAGTCTCGCGTTTATCGAAAAAAGCCTCGACAAAATCTTTCATCGCGGACACGATATTTTCGTTTATCGCGTAAAAGGTATTGTTGATTTCTTTCAACCCGTTCTCAATCAGTTCCTCGTCAACCGTCTCGGGGCTGTTCAGCATTTCTTCATACTCGGTAAAAGACAGCAAGGTCTCCTTTATCCGGTAAATATTCGCTTTAAGCTTTTCGAATTTCATATCGATCAGGGTATCTTCGCCGGGTAAACGGACTTTTTCTAAAAGCATGAATAGGTTGATAATGACATTGATGATCGAACGGACGGAGTAAAAAGATGTCAGCATGCGGTTTCGGGATTCCAGAAGGAATTTTTTAAATTTGACAGTGTCGCGGAGAATTCCGAAGATAAGATACGCTGCGGAGGCGGCGATATATGCCGAAAAAAGTACGATCCCTGTAACGGTTATTTGCGGAGCGGATACGATTAAATACAGAATTATCCCGCAGCCGGCAATAAAAACTAACCCGAATAAAAGGGTTGAAAGTAAGAATTGAGCCTTCAACTCACGGGGATAAAAAAACCGCTTGCTCATCTGTTTACATCCTGCAAAATTCGATTTCGACTTTTCCGAAATCCCCCTCGTATCGCACACTATGTCTAATAATATAAAGAGGACGGGTTTAAGTCAAGAAAAATTTATATTTTACGGGAAAAACTTGACGTTATGCAAGAAGCGGTATAGAATATCAAAGGGATTTGAAGTGCATGAAATTCCATTTATGAAGCATACTCTGATATGAGGAAGGGGAAGGATTTCCTAATATTTCAGAAACGGAGTGTTTCATGAATCGACAGGAAAAGTCTTCTATCCTCGACAAAGCGAAGGAAATCTTATCTGTATTTGAAAGCGGCGATCTGATGGCCGTACTTGAGTTAAAAGAAACCTACCTCACAATCCAAGCCGAACTCTATGCCGATCCTTCATTCCGGGAGATTGCGAAATTTGTCAGCCAACTGGCCCGTACGGTAATGAAACTGTCCCAAACCGGCCATGAGAACGAAATAATCGGGTTAATGGACACTGCTAACGGGATTCTTGAAAAAGTTTTAACTGAGGAAATTGCCCCGGAAAACGCAGCGGTACTCATCGATAAAATCTCTCCCGCGATTGAAGAGATTCTGCGCCGTGAGAAGAGAAAGGATGGCGCGGTGAGGGAAAAACCCGCGGTTTCCGGAACGGATGCGCCTCCGGTAATCCCGGACGATATTTCGCTTGAAGAACACTACGGGCCGGCTTATTTCAGCGCTATTGTTGACGATAAAAAAATGCTTTCCCAGCTTGCCGATGAAATAAAGGAGCATATGGATATAGCGCAGTTTACACTGGTCGAACTTGAGTACGATGAAACGAACCATGAGAATATCAACAAAGTGTTTCGCGCATTTCATACTGTCAAAGGGTCTTCCGCATTCCTGGGTCTGAGGAACTTCGAGGAGATCGGGCATGAGATGGAAAACCTGCTCGTTTTGATCCGCGACGGGAAGTTCCGGATATCCCGGGACCTAATCGATGTAATCTTCTACGGGATCGATCTTCTACGCAATCTTGTTTCTATTATGGAAACATTGGACTTCAATATCGAAAAAATGAGGGAAAGTTTTTATAAAGTGGATATCTTTTCATACATCGATCTGATAAAGAGAATCTTGTCTCAGTATAAGACCAAGAAGATCGGCGAGATTCTTGCGGAAGAAGGAAAACTGACCAAGGAAGATATCCTTTCCATTCTGCAGAAACAGTCGGAAACCGACGATAAATTCGGGACTATCGCAATCCGTGAAAAAATGGTCTCGGCCGATGATGTAAAAGACGCAATCCGTAAACAGACGTCAGTGGCTAAAAAAGTCAGTTATGTAAAAGTATCCAACGAACGGCTGAATACGCTGATCGATATAGTAGGAGAGCTGGTCATCAACCAGTCGATGCTCAGGCAGGTAATCGATCTGGAATTGAAACAGTCCCGGCAGGCGTCATCGAAGGACGACAACGGGACGAGTGTCGAGAAAATAATCTCCCAGCTCGAAGGAATCACCACCAATATAAAAAATATTGTTCTATCCATGGGTATGGTGCCGATTACGGAAGTATTTAATAAGCTTCGTGTAGTGATCAGGAATACATCCAACGAACTTCATAAAACCGTCATCGTCGATATCCACGGCGAGGATACGGAACTCGACCGGAATGTCGTCGAAGCGATCTATGACCCGTTGGTACATATGGTTCGCAACGCGGTGGATCATGGTGTCGAATCTCCCGATGAACGGGTGAAGGCTGGAAAAGACAGGGTGGGGCGGGTATCCGTATCGGCGGAACATCGCGGGAACGGTATCCAGATTATTGTCGAGGACGACGGCGCGGGTATCGATAAGGACGCGATCATCCGGAAGGGAGTCGAGCGCGGCCTGATCACTGCCGAGGACGCTCAGGAGATGACCGATAAGGAAATCTATAATCTCCTCTTTCTGCCGGGTTTTTCCACCGCGAAAAAGGTCACCGAAGTTTCCGGCCGCGGCGTGGGTATGGATGTGGTAAAAAAGAATATCGACGAGATTCACGGCAAGGTCGAGATCGCATCGGAATTAGGCAAATACACCCGCTTTATCATACGTCTCCCGCTGACATTGGCGATAATCGAAGGATTTGTCATCCAGATCGGGGAAAATAATTATGTTCTTCCGTTCAATGCTGTGGATGAAATATTAGTTCCCCAGCCCGATCAGATCAGGGATATGGAGGACGGCAGCCGAATGCTTTTCAACCGCGGTAATTATATCCCGCTGATTTTCTCGAACGCGATTTTCACGCATGAAATAGATATATCTGATAAAAATAAGCAGCTTTTAGCGGTCATTATTTCGCATGAAAATAAAAACTATGGTATATTAGTTGATAAGATAATCGGTAAACAGGAAATAGTCATCAAGAATCTCGGGGAAAGTCTGAGCCAAATGTCCGTATTCTCCGGGGGTACCATCTTCGGCGACGGAGCGATCGGTTTCGTGGTGGATATTGAGGGTTTTCTCGATGCAGTAAAGAACAGGGAAGAAAAGACCAGCCGTAAATTGCATAAAGCGGTGAAGACCGAAATAGAAATGGGAATCAATCAGGAATAAACTCTATCAAGGAGAGGGTATGTCGATTTTAATCGTTGATGATTCTGGGGTAGTCAGAAGCGTGGTAAAAAAATCGCTCGATCTATACGGGTACAGAGATGTTATCGAGGCTGAAGACGGTGTAGACGCGATGAATAAGATAAAAAGCGTATTTCAGTCCATCGAACTCTATGTCCTCGATGTCAATATGCCGAATATGGACGGAATAACCCTGATCGGCGAGATTAGAAAACTCGATCCCGCCACTCCTATTGTGATGCTGACGACAGAATCGGATAAACAGAAAATGGTGCAGGCGAAGAATATGGGGGCGACCGGATGGATCATTAAACCCTTCGATGCGGACAAGTTCATCAAAGTGGTGGAAATGTTCCTGAAGAAGTAAGCCAAGGAGGTTATTATGGCAGGCAATTCGACGAAGCATCTGGTATTTAACATTAATAACGAAGACTATGGGATACCCATCTCTAAGATCAGAGAGGTTATCCGTTTTGTGAAAATCACCCCTATCCACGAGGCGTCCGATTTCCTCAAGGGGGTTATCAACCTGCGCGGGAAAATCATCCCGATTATCGACATGCGCGCGAAGTTCGGTATGCAGGAACAGGCTTATTCCGACAGGACGGTGTTTATTATCGTAGACGTTCTCGGCGCGAAGGAAGTCTATAATCTTGGTATCTCCGTGGACGCGGTACAGGATGTGGTGGATATCAAGGAGGAAGATGTCGAGAAGACGCCGGATATCGGACTTCGTCTGAAGAGTCAGTATCTCGAGGGAATAGCGAAGGTCGGGGAACACATGATAATGATGCTGAATATGGACAGAATCCTGAGTTCCGACGAAGTGGTCGAAATGCGCGAATTCAGCGATAGGCAATCGGGGATACACGAGGCAAAGGCTATTTGATTTTCAGTGTAGATAGGAAGTGTTTCATAGACGATAGATGAGCTTTCGGGAAAACCGGGCGGTGCGCGGGGAATCCGCGCATACTACCCAAGGTTTTATTGATTTCTAGTGCAGATTGGGGCTGATTTGAGGCTGTTTTTCCCAACAGCCTCTTTTTTATTTTTAATCCGGTTTGCTATTGACATTTTTCAGATTTATACTATGCTTATAACGAAAGGGGTAATAATACTTATTTTGGAGTATTTATGAAACTTGGAGAATATCTGATTCAGGAAGGGATGATCACCGAACAGCAGTTGAACGAAGCATTGGCCAAGCAAGAATCGGGCGAACAGAAGAAGCTCGGGGTTGTCCTGCTGGAAATGGGGTTTCTGAGTGAAAAGGAGTTGATCGCCGCAATTAAAACGATTAATAAAAGCGAATAGCCCTGTATAATCCTTTCTTCATGATAAACCGATCCCTTCGTTCATTCATAGCAAAACTGTTTATTGATTTCATGGCTGTCGCGCGTTTCCTTCAACCGGTGCGGACTGACTATTGATTAATTTTCCTACTTACCTTATAATATTTCGACTATTTAATTGGAGCTAATATGCCGTCCTACAGGGATACTATCAGGAATTTTTCAATTATCGCACACATTGACCATGGGAAATCCACTCTCGCCGACCGTATTCTCGAATTAAACGGTATGTATGACGCATCGAAAGGCGAAACTCAGGTACTCGATTCGATGGAGGTCGAGAAGCAGCATGGAATCACCGTAAAAGCGCAGACAGTGTCGGTTCCCTACCGTGCGAAGGATAAGACCCAGTATACCTATAATATGATTGATACCCCCGGCCACGTAGACTTTTCCTACGAGGTGTCGCGCAGTCTCGCGGCATGCGAGGGCGTTCTCCTGATGATCGACGCATCGCAGGGGATTCAGGCGCAGACGCTATCCCATTTTTTCGTGGCGCTCGAGCACGATCTGGAAATTATTCCCGTTATCAATAAAATCGATCTGCCGACCGCGCATCTCGAGATGGTCAAGGAGCAGATCGAACAGGATTTAGGCCTCGATCCCGAAGGCGCGCTGTTGGTCAGCGCCAAACGCGGGCTGGGTATCTCCGAGCTTCTGGAGGGTATCGCGCTCAGAATCCCCCCGCCGAAGGGGGACGAGAACGCACGGCTTCAGGCGCTGATTTACGATTCTTATTACGATATCTACCGCGGGGTTGTAGTAAAAGTACGCATCATCGCGGGCGAGGTAAAACCCGGCGAAAGCGTCCGGTTTATGCGGTCGGGCAAAGAATACGAATTGGAAGAGGTCGGGACATATCAGCTCAAACTGATTCCAAAAGATTCTCTCCGCGCCGGCGAGGTCGGATATATTATCGCGGGGATCAAGTCGGTCAGCGAGTTCGGTGTGGGCGATACGATCACTCATACGGAAAAACCCTGCGCTAAGGCGCTCCCCGGCTATAAGGAACCCAAGGCGTACGTATTCGCGGGACTGTTTACCGCAGACGGGGAAGAGTTTGAGGGTTTCACCGAGGCGCTCCATAAACTGAAGATGAACGACGCATCGCTGTCGTTTATAAAATGGAACTCTGCGGCACTCGGGATGGGATATAAATGCGGTTTTCTGGGGCTTCTCCATCTGGAAATCATTCAGGAACGGCTGGAAAAAGAGTTCGATCTGAATATCATCTCTACAGTCCCGTCTGTCGAATACCGGATTACCCTGACCAGCGGAGAGGTTTTCACTATTGAGAATGCGACGGAATTCCCCGATATCAGTAAAATAGCCAGAGTTGAAGAGCCGTATGTGAAGGCGAATATTATCATGCCGAAGGACTTTATGGGTCAGGTCATGCAGCTGGTACAGGAACGGCGCGGAATTCAGACCAACCTGATCTATATCGACACCGGGCGTATCGAGATATTTGTCGAACTTCCGCTGGCGGAGATCATATACGATTTTTACGATAAACTGAAATCGTTCACGAAGGGATATGCGTCTTTCGATTACGAATTCCTCGAGTTCCGCGACAGCGAAGTGGTGAAGATGGATATACTGGTCGGCGGAAGGCCGGTGGATGCGTTATCTCAGATGGTGCATAAAGAGGGCATCGAACGGCGCGGGCGCGGTGTCGTGAAGAAGCTGCGCGAACTGATCCCGAGGCATTTATTCCAGATACCGATACAGGCGGCTGTCGGTGCGAAAATAGTCGCCCGTGAGACGATATCCGCGTTAAGGAAGGATGTGACCGCGAAATGCTACGGGGGAGACATCTCGCGGAAACGCAAACTCCTTGAGAAACAGAAAGAAGGTAAAAAACGGATGAAGACTATAGGGAATGTTAATATTCCTCAGGAAGCGTTTGTAGAAATACTCAAACGGAGTGATGATGAATAGAGTGATACTCGCGAGCGCGTCCGAAGGAAGGAAGCGCTTATTTGAGGCTCACATAAAACATTTCGCGATTGCCGTGTCGAAGGTTGACGAGGAAGCGGTGGCTATCACCGACCCGAGGAAACTGGTCTGCACGCTTGCATTGATGAAGGCTGTGGAAGTCGCGCAGAAATTTCCAGACGATATAACCATCGGTTTCGATACGGTAGTGGTCTGCGATGGGGAAATAATCGGCAAGCCCCGTGATAAAAAAGACGCAATACGGATACTGAAGCAGATACGCGGGAAACGGCAGATTGTTATGACCGGATATGCGATAGTCAATAAACGGCTCGGGCTTGAGATTAACGATCAGGTCGAGACGGTGCTTTACCTGAAGAACCTGAGCGACGAATTTATTTCAGATTATGTGGAAAACCATCCGGTGACAAAGTTTGCGGGGGGATACGGTGTGCAGGACAACGACCAGTTGATCGATATACTTTCCGGGGATTTCGACAACGTCGTCGGGGCGCCTATGCGGGCGATTATCAATCACCTGAAAGATTTAGGGTATATCGAATAATAGTGTGGAGAAAAACATCAGAGGTCTGGGGGCAAACCGATGAAGAAAAATCTCTTTCGGCGGTTCTACGTTATTTCATTATCTATCGGTATCGGGGTGGGCCTGGTTTTTCCCGTATTCGCAGGATTCTTTACGGAGTATAAATCTCCCGAACTCGCTTTGCCGTTTACCCTGCTGTGTGTGGGGGCGGGTATTCTTGTCGTAATGACGTCTTTTTTTATCGCAAAATCGACCTTTATCAAATCGCTTCAAACTCTGAAAAATCAGATCAACAGTATGATCGAGAACGGCGATCTCAGCAAGTCGATCTCGGTTTCCAGTAACGATGAAATCGGAATTACCGCCGGGATAATCAATTTGCTGATCGATAATTTCAGGAAACTGATACGGGAAGTCCATGCGAGTTTTCAGACGGCGTCCACCTCGGCGGAGGGATGTCTGGAGGTAACCGCGGAGATGAATAAAAACCGCGAGCAGGCTGAAAAGGTAAGCGAGGACACCGATCAGAAATGGAAAGCCTTGCGTGACGAGACCTCGCATATCTCCCTTTCCCTGAAAAATATGACCAATAAAATGTACGGGATGCTGAAAAAGATCGAGGCTCAGGGGGAGATTTTTAAGGACTTCTTCACGCTGTTCGAACAGGTTTCACATTCGATCGATTTTATCAATCTTTCGGCTACCGATAGAAAAACCGAGATGGTGAAACTGAGCGACGCGGTCAATTCGGGAGTTCAGCGGATCACCGAAAATAATCACCACCTGAAGAGGCTGGAAAAGGATTCCGACGAGATGATGGAAATCGTAATGCTGATCAGCGATGTCGCCGACCGCACCAATATGCTCGCGATGAACGCCGCGATTGAGGCGGCGCATGCGGGAGCGTTCGGCGCGGGGTTCAGTATAGTCGCCCAGGAGATCCGGAATCTTTCGCGGGTGACATATCAGAACACCGAGAAAATTTCAAAATCCCTCCAGCATACGATTGACAATATCAATATGCTGAATACGGCGGGGAACGCCCTGAATGAAATTTTCGATAAGATAAAAAGCGAGTCCGAAAAGGTGGATGTTTCGCTTCAGAGTATCCAAAACGGGGTCGAGAGTTTATCTCAGAATAACGATAAAATAAAAATATCCGTCGACGGCCTGAAAACGATTTCGTTGGATATAGAAAATGAGTCGAACCGGGTGGTGGATGAAATCTCCCTTATCGACGATTCGGTTGTCCGTACGGAAGCCTCGCTTATGAAATTCGAGTCCCAGATGTCCAACATGATCGGTTTTCTGTCAGGGCTTTCGGATTATATCGTGCATATTAAAAACAGCGTGCATATCTATATGTCGTCCATGTCCGAACTGAACGAATCGATCAACAGCCTGAAAACATAGCTCCGCTTTTTGGTGTGTCGATAAAGTGTTTTTAATATCGCGAGCGAATCCGGCCGGGTTTGCCAAGTATCGATATATCATTTCATGAAATAAACAAACTGATTCACCGCGTTGCGTATCGCATCACAGGAAAAGACCGTAATTTTTTGTTCGTCTGATACCCCGTTTCATCAGCCATTTTCATATATTTTCATCGAAAAGATTGAAAAAAATCCCCGATGATGTCAGAATGAATCCCGGCGATTATTGACGGGGAACGTTTTATTTATGTATGAAAAATTATGGAAAGGGAGGGTAATTTGAAAAAATTGATGGGAGCCGTATTGCTGGTACTGATTTCGGGTGCTGGCTACTCAAAAGAAGTGCTGATGGACAAATCGTACTACGCATGGGTGGATAAGCTGAACCTGCGCGATAAACCAAGCCTCACCTCAAAGGTGGTACACCAGCTTGCTGAGGGCGAGGATGTGGTGTTTCTCGGTAAAAAGACAAAGGATGAGATAACCATAGAGCTTCGCGGGGTAAAATATACCGCGCCTTGGGTGCTGGTGCAGGCCGAGAACGGAAAACAGGGATGGGTATTCGCCGGGGCGCTGAAGAAGAAAAACGCGATGGAAGTTACCGTTGATAAAACAAGCCTGTTTGCCGACCCGCATAGCGGAGCACTTGTTTTAACCGCGTGTAAAAAGGGTGAGATCGTATCGTACAAGCAGTATCAGACCGATCAGAAAGAAATGTTCAAGGTAAGCGGGAAGTCTGTCCAAGGTGTCTGGGTGATGGTCGAAACATCCAAAGGCTATAAGGGATGGATTCCTGCGCCGTATCTTAAGAACGTACTGGACGGGAAACCCGACGAACCGGAAGCGGTTAAGAATAAGATTTCCACCGTAGAGGATTTGGTAAACGCGATATATGGCGCAGAATCGGGGGAGGTGATTACTATTGCAAAAGGAACGTACTACCTTAAAAGCACCTTATCGATTGAAAATAAGGGTAATCTTACCTTAGCCGGCGAGGGTGAGGTCAATATTTATATTAAAGATGAGAACGCGAATGTAGTGGATATTTATGAATGTAAGAATATCGTCCTGAAAAATCTCCATTTCAAGCATTACAATCCTCCCAAGGAATTGATTTGTTCCGGGAATGTTATCTACGGGTACGACAACGAATCGCTCACCCTTGAGGATTGCACAATCGACGGTTCCGGTTACTGGGGATTATGGCTGAGTACTTTAAAGAGTATCACCATAAAGAACACAAAGTTCCTCAATCATGTCGATTCCAGCCTGGAAATCTACGGCGTACAAAACCTCGAGATACTCGGCTGCGAATTTAAGAACAACGGGGGCGGGATTAATATCGGTGATTGTGTCAGGCTGGTTGTCGACAAATGCAAGTTCTACGATAAGGCCGGTATTACAATAAACGAAAAAGTCTATTCGAAAAAAGACTTCGAGAAAGGGATATTGTTTGATCAGGCGGAGAGCTTTGATGGCGAAGAGAATTATGGAGACTGACGGTATCGTTACCCGCACCGCCCCGTATTGAGGTTAATACCGGGCGGTGTGTTATCGAAGTTTGATTTGTTCTTTCAACTAAAAACACCGGGCACACTCAGGGATTTTTGTTCTTTCCCGCTTGGGTTTGAATCCATGATGTTCGGGCGAAATCAGTCGTCGAGAAAAATCGTTTCTGTTTCGATCATGCTCTCGAAGTCCTGCATTGAGCCGCCTTTTTCGAAACAGTCGATGATCTTTCTGCCGAGTGGGTCGAGTTCCGGCTGATTAAACGCGCGAAGCTCCGCCTTGAAGTAATCGGTTAAGCTCTTTGCGCCTTTGTCGTATGCCTCAATCCCCACTTCCGGCTGATGCTCGACTTTCATGTATCCGATATCGAACATCTGACTCTCGACTACTAATTTATTGACCGAGTACCCGAGCAGGGTGCATCTCGACGGCGACAGTTCTTCACGGGTGAAACGGATGCCGCCGCGGCGGGAAATGTATTCACGCATAATCCAAAGCGGCATAAACCCGACATTCCACGCCCCGACGTGTTTTACGGGACTGATGCTGTAGTGTACGCGCGGATTATCTGTGATCTGTTTCAGCAGAAGATTCGCATGATTGATTTTAAGACCGGTCGCAAACGGCCAGTATGAACCGACTCCCTCGGAACTCATCCCTTCCGTATTGATGATGCTGGGATTGTCATGTCCGCGCGGCGAGACGAGACGCCATATCCATGCGAGCGCAGGAGGCAGTATATGAAACAGCCCGAGGATACCGTATGTCGGATTCTCGCGCGTGCATGGAGGGGTACGCACCCCGAAACTTCGTATGTCCACGCTGACGGGTTTATTGACAATGGACGGGACACATTTCCTCGGGATAATGACCCGGGGGTTCGGACAGGAGGTGCCCGGAGCATCCTCGATATGCTCCCATAAGAGCGCGGTGCTGTCCGGCTGCGCCTCGATATTTAAAAACAATAGCGGGGTTTTGGGATGGATGGAACGGGATTCTATATCAGGGTCAGTACCGTAATTCTTTATATGGTCGACACGGATAAACCATCCGTTCTCTGCGTCAAGCGCGGTCAATTTACCGTTACCCTTCTGCGCTAATGGCGGGCACATAGCCATATCATCGGTGACAGGATTGATGCTGCATCCCTTCGGAAGTATCAGGAACTTTTCCTCTCCGGTGACAGTGTTCACTCCGAAACGGAGCGATCCGTCGAACTCGCGGTGCACATGCTCGTTCATCTCGGACTTCCCCCCGCCGCTCGCACCCTCATGCATGATGTTCACTTTATTGTCGTAGGGCGTAACAACCTGCACGAGCGAGGCGTGGTTAGTGAGCCATCCTTCGTTTTCACCGAAATGCAGCAGGGCTCCGTATACGCCTTTTTTAGCGCTCGGGCCGGGATAGAGATTATAGCTGAATATTTCGTATTGGTCCTTGAGACGGTTATGAATCACTTTCTGTTTTCCGTTGAAATGGGTGTGCCGGAAGGGAGGCGCCACATAGGCTACGCATTTCGGCGCAAATACCCCGTTAAACTCCGAAAGGTCGGTTATTCCCTGCAGAAGGGAGAGGCCGAACGCGAAGAACGCGGCGTTTTTTGGCACCACAGCGAGCGAATGAACTCCTGTCTCGTCGTTCCCCGCAACAAAGGGCATCGCGATCAGGTCGACACCTTTCATCCATTCGAACGTTTCCGCACGGAGGGAATCGAACGGTTTTCCATACACGTCGGTATAACGGGTTTTATCGGTCGGGAAGCTGTCTCCGATGAGCATGGTGTCCGGATCGCGCCGGCGCATATACGGCTCGAAGTAGTTTACGGCAATCCCGTTGGTCACCTTGCAGACATACGCTTCCTGAATTGTACGCTTGCTCGGAAGCTCATATTCGACATTATAGAATCCCTTCGGATTGGTTTCCGGTACAGTCAGACCGAAAAGCTCGGCATGGTTTTCTACAAATACGACGGATTTCGCGCTCTTTAAAAACGTTTCGATTTCCGGATTCAGGCGTAGTTTGGAACTGATTTCCGCAAAGGTTTTCATATCGTTTCCCTTCAATATATTTATGACCTGTCTGGAATAAGAGTTGTACCCTATATTGCCCGACAATATGCGGAATATTATAACATGGATTTGAGGGCGCGTCAAAGAAAAAATCAGGCATTGAAACAGAAAAAACCCCGAAATTATTCTAACACTCTCTTTATGCAAACTACGGATTGTTTTTTAGATTCGGGGAGCGGTCCGGGGAATAATCCAGTATCCTGATATCGGGATTAGCCGTACGAATGAGAAACGGTGAATAGGAAAACACACAGCACGGTCTGACGGTATGGATAGGGGAGCATGCTGATATCGGGATTAGCCGTACGCAGTACCTTCACATTTTTCATGTTCCATGCTATAATATTTCAATATCACAGGAGGCATGGATATGCACCCCAAGGCTCTTGAAGTCATGAAAAAATACAACGACCTGACTGCCGCGTTATCCGATAAGGGCCCCGGCACGCAGGAATATATCAAGACCGCAAAGGAACGCGCCGATCTCGAACCGTTTGTCGATAAGTACAACGAAGTGGCTGCGGTCGAGAAGGAGATCGAGGATAACGACGCTCTGATGCGCGGGGACAGCGACCCGGAAATCCGGGACATGGCAAAAGCGGAACTCGAGAACCTGTATGAGCAGAAAGCAAGGCTCGAACAGGAAGTACTGACGATGCTTCTCCCCAAGGACGAGAGGAAATCCCGCAATATCATAGTAGAAATCCGCGCGGGTGCGGGCGGGGACGAGGCGGCGATTTTTGCCGGCGACCTTTTCCGGATGTACACCCGTTACGCCGAACTCAAGCGCTGGAAGTATGAGATCATCGACTTCAACGAGATCGGTCTCGGCGGATACAAGGAAATTGTTTTTTCCATGAAGGGGAAAGACCTTTACGGATACATGAAGTATGAGAGCGGAGTACACCGGGTGCAGAGGGTGCCGCTGACCGAAGCGGGGGGAAGAGTCCATACGTCCACTGCGTCGGTGGCAGTGATGCCCGAAGCGAAGGAAGTGGACGTGCAGGTCGATGAGAAAGATCTGCGTATCGACGTGTACCGCGCGAGCGGCGCGGGCGGCCAGCATGTCAACAAGACCGACTCTGCTGTACGCATCACCCACCTCCCGACCGGAGTCGTTGTGACCTGCCAGGACGAGCGTTCCCAGCTGCAGAACCGCGAACGTGCGATGCAGGTGCTGCGCGCGAAACTGTACGATATGGAAGTTCAGAAGAACATGAGCGAGGAGACCGAGGCCCGGCGTTCGATGATCGGGTCGCAGGAGCGCGCGGAAAAAATCCGCACCTATAACTATCCTCAGAACCGGATCACCGACCACCGGATCAATCTCACCCTTTATAAGCTCGATATTATCATGAACGGCGACTTGGACGAACTGATAAACGCGCTGATTCTCGACGAGCAGCAGTCCATGCTCAAAACACTGGATTAGTATGACGATAGGGGAAATCTACGAATACGCCTCGGAGGAGTTCGCGCAAGCGGGGATACCGACACCCAAGACCGACGCCGGATTGCTGATCGCGCATGGCTTGGGGCTGGAACGAATCGATATATTTCTCAGGAAGGACGAACCCCTCGGGTTTTTCCGCAGGCATAAAATTATGAAAATGATCCGGCGGCGGCTTCGTTTCGAACCGGTTGCGTATATCCTCGGATACCGTTATTTCTATCAGGACAAATTCTCCGTCAATCCCGACGTACTGATTCCGCGCCCCGATACGGAGCATATTATCTATACCGCCGAAAAGATCGGAAAGGAGCGCGGGGGGTTTAAGCGAATCCTCGATATAGGCGTGGGAAGCGGCGCGATAACCGTATCGCTCGCACGGCTTTTCCCCGACGCCGCCGTGATCGGGATCGATATTGCGACCGAGACCGCCGGGAAGAATGTCAGGAGCCTCGGCGTATTCAACGTGCATATCCTGTATCAGGATGTGATGGCGCTTGAGCCGTCGCCAGGGACGATGTTCGACCTGATTGTATCGAACCCGCCGTACCTTTCGGACGACGATATGGAACGGCTTTCCCCGGAGGTGAGGGATTACGAGCCGTACGATGCGCTGTACGGCGGCCCAGACGGGATGGATTTCTACCGGCGTATCGCGGAGATCTCGGGCGGGCTTCTCGATGAGAAGGGGATTATCCTTCTGGAGACAGATTATAAATGGGAGCGGGCGGCGAAGATATTCGCCGAGAAGGGGTATTTTGTCCAGACGCCCGTGAAGGATTATAACCAATTCGAACGGGTACTTGTCGTCAGAAAAACACTGCCTGAATCTTGAAAAATAACGGTTTTTCCTTTAACTTATGGACGTTCTTAAAAACCCCGATGAATACCGGGTCTATTTATCATATAAAATTTAGCTGAATATTGGGAGGATGGATTGAAAATATTAAACGCGAAACCGAGAGGCTTCTGGATAAAAGCTGGGATGTTTACCGTGCTTGTGGCAGCGATGGTTGTGACCGGGATATGTACATTATCCGGCGAGAATGCCGTACAGAAAGCCGTCGACCCGAAAGCGCTTGATGAGTACTCGGAGGGTCTTTACCGTCATAGTTTCGAGTATGTTGAGAAGATGAACGCCCCGACTGCGGCGGATTATTACCTTGCCGCCCGGAGTCTGCAGGAACTGAAAAAGTATGCCGAGGCGGTCAAATATTTCCGCAAGATAGACGTGAAGGCGCTGGAGGAATGCAAGGACGGGAAATTCCTCAATGAAAATTATGAGTATTACTTCCCGAAGGCGCTGATCGATTCTCCAGAAGTTTATGCCGATTCCCTCGATATTGTTTCCAATATTCTCGTCGGGATGAATCCCAAATCGATGTTCTACGAGGATGTCGGAGAAATCTACTTTTTTTTCCTGTGGAAAAACCAGAAGTACACGACTCTGACGAATAACAAGCTTCTCAAGCTCTCGAACGTCAACCCGTTCATCCCGCTTGCCCTATATATGCTGGGAGATAAAAAACAGATCGGGGCCGCCCTGAACCGTTATTATGATATCCCCAATAAAAGCGTTTATAAGACGATACTCGATAAACTTAGCATTGAGGACTTGCCCAACCTGTGGAGTCTCAAGCGCGCGTACACGATCGCGCTCGACCTCCACCTGAATCCGTTCGCATCGAAACTGCTCGAACGGATCTACCAGATGGAGAAGGACAAGGATTATTACGAGCGCAATAAATGCATTCTGCTGATACGGGCGGGAGAGAAGCAGAAGGCCATCGATGGGCTGAAGAAGCATATACAGTCCGGCAAGGCATCGGCGGCGTCTTTTTCGTTCCTGCTTCGCAACCTGAAGAAGAAAGGGACATGGAAAGACGCATATGATGTGGTTAAGCTCGCGGAGGCGAAGTTTCCCGGGGAATTTACCGACAGTTTTGTGACAATCCTCAAGAATCTCGGGTATGCCGACGAACTCTCGCAGTGGCTCCTCAAACATATAAATAATTCCAAATTAGTCGACAAGTACGGCGCGGTCACGGTTCAGACCCTGCTCCGTAAGGACGAGAATAAGGCGCGCGGGTTGATGGACACGATGCTGAAAAAGGCTGACGATTATAACGTCCTTCTTGTTTCTGCGCTGTTGTACCATGAACGCGGCGAATTGGAAAAAGCGTACCCCCAATTCCTTAAGGTAATGCTGTATTATCCGTTTACCTACGAATGGGTTGTCGCGATGCGTTATGAACCCGTCCTGCGTGAAAAATACCCCGATGTATTCGATAAAATCTTCTCCGGTTGGATGAAATGGGCGAAATCCCAGTCGCTGAAAAAGATGCTGCAGGTCTATCTCGGTTTTGCCGAGGCCGACCCGGTAACGTTCGAACAGAAAATCGGGATAAAGTCTATCGAGAAGCAGTTGACGAGCTACCGGACGTCGATGAAAGGAATCCTGAACGAATCGAAGGAAATCCCTGAGGTCGCCCAGGCGATGACACTTGCCGATAAGGGGTGGAATCTCGAACTTTTCAGGTATGTCGAGGACGCCCTCAATAAAGTATGCCGGAACGCTAAGGACGGCAAGATTAACGATGAACTGAAATGGAAATACACCTATCATTATAAAGACGTATACGGCGCGCTGAAGCTTTGGGGGAATGTTGTCAGCCGCTTCAATACTTGGTCGTTCAGCCTGATCGGCGGCCGGATGTACCATCCCGTCCTGCCGAAGGAGTCGTTCGAGGACCTGTACCCGCTGATGGAGTTCGGGATGATTGCTAAAATGGTCGGCGATACGAACCGCAGCCTGTGGATGCTCTCGTCGTTCCGCGAGGAGAGCCATTTCCGTAAGCTGGTGAGTTCATGGGTAGGCGCGGTCGGTTACGCGCAGGTGATGCCTTATACCGCCGAGGGCCTGAAGAAGAATATGAAGGAACCTTACCTCGAGCTTCGCGACTTCGAGGACAATATCCGGATGGGAATAACATTGTTTAATTATCTGTTCAAGCTGTACAAGGACAACTATGTGTTTGCGCTGGGGGCGTACAACGCGGGCGAGGGCGCGGTGAACAGGTGGCGCAGCGATGTAAAATATAAGAACGAACTGTGGATTGAATGCATACTGTACGACGAAACCCGGAACTATGTAAAACGGATCATGCTGACGCGGTACTATTACAGCATGCTCTACGGCTTCCCGAAGTTCGCGTACATGAATTTTAATTAACAGGTAGTTGACAGTTTATTTCATAGGGAGTAATATATTTAATCGAAGTAATCTTGTAAAGGCTTTTTGGGGTTACGTATAATTCATCTCTTGTATTTTAGAATTTCAAAAAGGAATAATAATGAGTGTATTTAGTTTAGAAAGGGACTTAGATATTACAGAAAATGCTTTTCATAAAACAAACCTGCCATATAATACAACATTAAAAATGGATGGACTTAAGCTTTTATCATATATAAAAAATGAAAGTATTCCTGTGTGTTTTTTTGATCCTCAGTATCGAGGTATTATGGATAAAATGAATTATGGAAACGAAGGAGCGCGACAAAAATTTAGGGCAAAAATGGAACAGATGTCTGAAGAAATAATTATTGAGTTTATTCAAAGAATTGATTCGGTTTTAATTCCTTCTGGGCATATGTTTTTATGGGTTGATAAATTTCATCTTTGTGAAGGGTTTCATGATTGGTTAGAGAATACCAAGTTACACATTGTAGATTTATTAACTTGGGATAAACAGAAGATGGGAATGGGGTATAGAACAAGAAGACAAGTAGAGTATCTAGTTATTCTTCAAAAAGAACCGTTGCGAGCAAAAGGTGTGTGGTCGAAACATAATATTCCAGATATTTGGTCTGAAAAAGTAAAAAACATTAATCATGCACATCCCAAACCAATAGGACTTCAGAAGGAATTAATTCTAGCAACAAGTAATGAAAATGATATTATTCTAGATCCTGCGGCGGGAACTTTTTCAGTAATGAAGGCTGCGATTGAGACAAATAGAAGGTTCATAGGCTGTGATATTTCCTATGGAGAACTATATGGCATTAATTGAAAAAAGAAAAGGAAGAAGAGATGCAAATTCTGGATACTCAAGAGTTTTTGGAAACCAACAACTTGGGAGTCTTATAAGTAGAGTGCATGCTACGTCAATTTCTGCAGGGAATGAACTGGAAAAGATTATATCATCACTTGCGAATATTACAATTACATTGGACGATATTATAGATGAAAACTTTTTCGAGGGAGTGTTTTTAATAACAAAAAACTCTGTAAAAAAATCGAAGCTAAAACTATTTTCAAATTTAGAACCAGATTTATTGATTTTTAAAATTAAGAACAAACATCAGCATTGTTATATTGTCGAATTAAAAGACGGGGATAATTTTGATACGAAAAAATCTTCAGGCGAAAAAGAAAATATGAAGAAATTTGAAAATCATATTTCTAAAAAAATTCAATTTACTACATCAATTCATTTTTGTTGCTTTAACCAAAATAGTAGGCATATGATAGTGAACGGATTTAAGGGAAGAATTTCTGAAGAAGAAGCGTTAACTGGACAAGAACTGTGTGATATATTAAACATAGATTATAATAAGGTTGTTTCAATGAGGGAAAAAGATCAGAAAGCTAATTTTAAATTCTTTCTAGATAGTCTGGTAGAAATCCCTCAAATAAGCACCTATCTTAAAACAAAGAATCTTTTCTAGTTGAATATTATTCAGTAAATTATTGAACTTTTCTTCAAATTCCCAAAGTTCGCATACGTGAATTTTAATTAGGAAATTGACACTATGAGGTTTCGGAAGTATGATATTACGGATAAAATATACCGGAGGATATGATGATTATCCTGAAGGGAAAGTTTCATTTAGGGTAGGATTAAATTAGCATTCAGACCTCTATAGGAGAGTATATGTCTTCCAAAGAAGAGATCATCATGGGGATTGAAAACCTGATTAAAAAGAACGGTGGCGATTTCGGTTCATGGTATGTCGGAATAGGCTTGGATGCCGATGAAAGTCTGTTTAAAGAACACCATGTCAATGAAGATGCCAATTTATGGGTATACTACACTGCGGATTCTCATGACGAAGCGATAGAAATTGAAGAATTCTTTATGAATAATAAAAGGACGGACGGAGAGCATGGGGGCGGGGATGATGACGCGGACATGGTCTATGCCTATAAAAAAACCGTCAGTACCAATCCGTAAAATGGTGGAAATCAGTAGTATATTATTTATTCGTCGATAGTTATAAATATAAATAGAAGCGTGATCCTATGAATAATACTCCCTCCTACATCCTAAAATCGACAAAACAATTTGACACACGGGTGTTTCGGGGGTAAGATATATCTAGAATTGCGGGAGAGAAGTATGATTACACTGCATGGAATATATAATAATGGAAAGATTGAAATAAAGGAAAAGGACTTACCGAAAATGAAGGTTGAGATTGAGATTGTGCTTCCCGAGAAACCGGAAAAGCGGGATAGGATAAAAGAGTTTGAGAAATTAAACCGAAAAATGGCGGCGTTAAACCTGAAACTCCCTGAAGGAAAAGATATAGATGATTTTATTGACGGTGTATATAATGACCTATCTTGATACGAGTGTCCTCATCTATTCCTCAGTAATTCAGGATAAATTGAAGTATGAACAGTCTAAAGAGTATATTGAAAACCTTATTTCGGAAGAGTCCCTGGTTCTTTCTCCGCTGGTGATACAGGAATTTATGTATTCTTTAGCAAAATTAAAAATCGCCAATTCAATTATTGAAGAAAATTTCAACTTCTTTCTTTCGTTCTCTTCAGGTCAAGTTGATACCGGCATTCTAAGCCGTGCGAGAAACATTTGTATCGCAGTCGATGATTTCAAGAATTTTAACGATGCGGTTCATGTCGCCCTTGCTGAAAAACATGCGGATAAACTATGTTCGTATGATAAAGATTATATGAGATTTAAGAATATTTGTAGTATTGAGATAGAATTGCTATAACTTTCTTGGGGTTAGAAGTTATTTTTTCTAAAACTGTAATGATAAAAAGCGAAATAATTATGAATAATACTCCCGCATCCCTCTTCAAGGCCCTCGCCGACGAGAACCGTCTGCGGATACTGAACCTGCTCCTGCGCGAGGAACTCTGCGTCTGCCAGCTCGAATGCGTGCTGGGGATCAAGCAGTCCAACCTTTCGCGCCACCTCACCAAGCTCGCGCAGGCGGGGCTGATTGTCTCCGAGAAACGCGCGCAGTTCGTGTTTTACCGGATCGACCCCGCGCTCTCCGCACGCTACCCCGGCTTCGACTCCTTTATGCATGCCGCGTTGGAATCGGTTCCGGTGCATCAGTCCGATATCGTGAACCTCGCCCGCAGTCATGAATCCGGGATGCTCTGCATGAAAACCTGCAATCTCTCATGACGGACTTATTGACAAATTCCCGCGATTTTTGTATAATATTACTATATGAGCAGATAGTCATATAGGAGGCGGTATGGAAACGGCGAAAGAGCCGCTGGGATTAGGGATATTCGAGAAATTCCTCACCGTATGGGTGATCGTCTGCATGGCGCTGGGCGTACTGATCGGGAAATTCCTGCCGGCGGTGCCGCAATTCCTCGGCGGGCTGGAATACGCGCATGTCTCTATTCCGGTCGCCGTGCTGATCTGGCTGATGATCTACCCGATGATGCTGAAGATCGATTTTTCAGGTATCGTAAACGCCGCGAAGAAGCCGAAGGGACTCGCCGTCACCCTCGTGATAAACTGGCTCATCAAGCCGTTCACGATGTACGGGATCAGCGTCTTTTTCCTCAAGGTCGTGTTTCACGGGATTATCCCCGATACGTTATCGACCGAATATCTTGCGGGTGCGGTATTCCTCGGCGCGGCGCCGTGTACCGCGATGGTGTTCGTTTGGAGTCACCTGACGAAGGGCGACCCCGCGTTTACACTCGTGCAGGTCGCGGTCAACGACCTTGTGATACTGGCCGCCTACGCGCCGATTGTGGCGTTCCTCCTCGGCCTCTCCAACGTACCCGTCCCGTGGGATACTTTAATCCTATCGGTTGTATTGTTCGTTGTTGTACCGTTGACAGCCGGGTACCTGACACGGGTAGCGGTTATCAGGCGGAAGGGCATCGATTATTTTCAGGATAGATTCGTGAAACGGTTCAATTCCGTCACCGTCATAGGACTGCTGCTGACCCTCGTGATTATTTTCTCGTTTCAGGGCGAGACTATCCTCGGCAATTATACGCATATTTTCCTGATAGCCGTCCCGTTCGTAATCCAAACATTGTTCATATTCGCGCTCGCATATTTCTGGGCGAGGCTATGGAAGCTCCCGCATAAGATAGCGTCCCCTGCCGCGATGATCGGGGCGAGTAACTTCTTCGAATTGGCGGTGGCTGTGGCGATTTCGCTCTACGGGCTGAATTCGGGCGCTACCCTCGCGACAGTGGTCGGTGTGCTGGTGGAGGTCCCGGTCATGCTGACGCTTGTGATGATTTCCAACCGCAGCCGGAAATGGTTCGACAAGGATGCGCCTGCGGAAAATAGTGCAAATTAACATGAGGAGATAAATATGAAACTACAGATACTGGGCACCGGTTGCGCCCGCTGTAATATGCTTGAGGCGAATGTCCGCGCCGCCGCGGCGGAAACGGGTATCGACGCTGAGGTCGAGAAGGTTTCCGACCTCGACCGTATCATGGATATGGGAGTCATGATTACTCCCGCGTTCGCTATCGACGGGAATGTGGTCAGCGCGGGAAAGATACTGACGAAGGAACAGGTCATACGGATGATCGGGGAGAAATAAAAATATACTTTTTCACACCGGGATTGTCATGGCAAACCTGCCGGACTGTATCCGGGGTTGAAATAAAGGAGAAATTCAATGACGGAATGCAATTGCGGGTCGGGAGAAAAATCACGGCTGATTTACGCGTGCTCCGGTGCGGCGAATACCGGGCTTTTAGCCGATCAGGTCGCTCGCGGACTCATGCAGGATAATGCCGGGAGTATGACATGCCTCGCGGCGCTCGGCGCGGAATTGTCCGGGTTTGTCGCGTCGGCGCGGGCCGCCGACATGAATATCGTTATCGACGGGTGCGGGGTCGGGTGCGGGAGCGCGATTTTCGATAAGCTCGGTATCGCATATAAACAATTCGTTGTCACCGATTACGGGGTGAAGAAGGGAAAGACACCGGTTACCGGGGAAGTTATCGAAGAGGTAAAGTCCGTCATCATGGAAGGTATCCTAAATGGCCTCTAAGGAATTATCACCGAATAAGAAAATCCTGATTTTCATAGGAGTTTTCGCGCTCGCCTATTTTATCCCGTTCGGTAATCCGGTTGTACAGAACGCCTTCCATGAAGCGTTTTTCATGCTCGCGGACTATGCCCGCCAGCATGTCCTTTTATGCCTCATTCCGGCGTTCTTCATCGCAGGGGCGATCACCGTATTCCTGAACCAGCAGGCGGTCATCAAATACCTCGGGCCGAAGGCGAATAAGGCGGTCGCGTACACGGTCGCGTCGGTATCCGGCGCGATACTCGCGGTCTGCTCCTGCACGGTTCTGCCGCTGTTCAAGGGGATATACAAAAAAGGCGCGGGGCTTGGCCCTGCGGTCTCGTTCCTGTATTCGGGCCCGGCGATCAGTATCCTCGCCATCGTGCTATCGTTCAAGGTGTTCGGATGGCAGCTCGGCCTCGCCCGTATGATCGGCGCGGTGGTTTTCGCGGTCGTAATCGGGCTTATGATGCACCTGATATTCAGGAAGGACGAGGAAAAGCGGGTGACGGACGAAAAAATGTTTTCGGGCGTCCATGAGGATTCGTCAAGAAACTTAGGGCAGACTGGTCTGTATATGGCGTCGATGATCGGCATACTGGTCTTCCTGAACTGGGCGCCGTCGGACGGATCGCTTCCGGTATGGGACTTCATTTATCAGTTGAAATGGTGGATCGCGGGCGGGTTCGGGATCGGGCTGATCGTTATGCTGATATTCTGGTTCAGGAAGGACGAACTGAAGGAATGGGTCGTCGCGACCCGGGACTTCTCCCTCCAGATAGTCCCGCTTCTTTTCGGGGGAGTGATGATCGCGGGATTCCTGCTCGGACGTCCGGGGCATACGGCGCTGATTCCCGGCGAATGGATCTCGTCGGCGGTCGGCGGGAATTCCCTGCTGTCGAATTTCTTTGCCGCCGTTTCCGGCGCGCTGATGTATTTCGCCACTCTGACCGAGGTGCCGATCGTACAGGGATTGCTCGGGTCGGGGATGGGACATGGGCCTGCGCTCGCGCTCTTACTCGCGGGGCCGTCGCTCTCGCTGCCGTCGATGCTTGTGATCGGCGGGGAGTTGGGCGCGAAAAAGACGCTGGTATATATCGCGCTTGTGGTCGTGCTTTCCACGTTTGCCGGATGGATATACGGGATGATTCCACTATAATAAGGAGCGGATATGATGAAAACTCTGTATGTAAAAGTATTTTTCATCGCTATGGTATTTTTCGGTATATTGAGCTGCGGGAATAGCGGCGATTCCAAAACCATAACGCAGGAAAAAACAAATGTTTCCCATCTGGGAAAAGTGACATTCGTAGAACTGGGCGCGTCCACCTGTAAGCCATGCCAGATGATGCAGAAGGTGATGCTCGAAATGGAGAAGAAGTATTCCAACCGGATCAATATCGTATTTTACGACATTAATACTATCGCGGGAAAGCCGTACGCCTACCAGTACGGTATCCGGGTGATTCCCACTCAGGTATTCCTCGATACCAACGGGAACGAGTACTTCCGGCATGAGGGATATTTCCCGCTCGAGCAGATCGAAAGTATCCTGAAACTGAAAGGGATAGAGTAGTGGATTTTTTTACCGCTATCTTCGACGCATTTAACGGGGCGTTCCAGTCCGCGCCGATTGTCGCGATAGCCGCCGCGTTCGGGTGGGGGATACTCAGTATTTTGCTCAGTCCATGCCATCTGTCGGGTATCCCGCTTGCTATCGGTTATATAAACGGGAGCGGAAAGGTCGAAACGAAGCGGGCGTTTATTCTCGCGCTGATTTTTTCCGCCGGCGTGCTGGTTTCTATTGCGCTTATCGGGGTGATTACCGGGGCGCTCGGCCTGATGCTCGGGGATATCGGGAAACCCGGCGGGATAATAGTCGCGGTACTGTTTGTCCTGATCGGCGTATGGATGCTCGATATCCTGCCGTTCCTGCGTCTCCCTGTGATAACTCCCGATGTGAAGGGGAAGGGCGAAGCGGGCGCGCTGGTTTTAGGCCTGCTCTTCGGGCTGGCGTTGGGGCCGTGCTCGTTCGGGTTTATGATGCCGCTTCTGCTGGTCGTGTTCAATTCGGTCAATCATAACCTCGCGTTGTCGATCGGACTGTTATCCGCCTTCGCGCTTGGCCACACTGCAACGATTGTCCTCGCGGGTACGTTCGCCAATCATGTGCAGCGCTACCTCAAATGGAACGAGAAATCGAAAGGGGCGCTGATTTTCAGGAAGGTCTGCGGAATCCTTGTTATTTTAACGGGGGTATATCTTTTTATTACTGCCATCGGTAAGCCTTGAAAAAAGGTTCTTTCAGGGGTAAAGCACCCGGTTCGAGTAGACGTTTTATAACGATTCCGCCCATTCCTCGAAATTGGGATGGCGAAGTTTGGCTCTTTTCCATAACGGATCGGGATCGTCCACAGGGTCGAGGTCGAACTTCGATTTGAGCCATTTCCGGTACTCGTCGCTCTCTTCTTTCTGTTCCTCCTCGTAGTCGTAGAATTCGCCGTCGAACGGGATATAGTCCCGGTTGGCGGTCAGCATAACCATGTAGTCGGATATATTGTCCGCAAGCACGGTCGACCCGGAGCCCTCGGAGGACAGAAAAATCACCGGGGCGCTATCGGGGGTCATCCCGTCCCCGTACAGCCAGAATCCGATCATTGACCCGGCGCCGTCTATCGCGAAAGGGAGTACCTTTGAATACCCCTCCTCGATATCGCCGAACCAATCTTTCACAGTATTGTAATCGTCGGGCTGAATCTCGATACTGCCCGCGAAAAAATAGGGGTTCTCATCCCAATAATCGCAGAGTTCCTTCAGCATATTTGGGACAGCATATTTCCCGAATGATTTTTTCAGTTCCTTATAGGTGCTACCCATAGGCGCTCCTTGAATAGGACAGTTTTTGGGATGATCGATCTATTCAGCAAAACAATCGCTCATTATCAGTATTTTAAGGCGGATGGAGAAAAGAATCAAAATCCCGCGCGGTGATTAATACTTAATAAAATTCTGCACTGCTATTTAAAAACCTGAAAATTTCAAAAATATCGGCGAGCGTTCCGGGTTACGGGAGATATTTTTGCGTTTTTTCGGATTATATATTATAATCAACTTGCCATTATTTAGTCTAACGCCTATGACCGCGGAATGGGTAGGCGGGAATTTGCCGGAATTTCATAAAGGATTCTATATGTATTCGATGAAAAAATCCCTCAAGGACTTGGTAGATTCAGAAACGTTCAAGAATTTGGACTGTGTCAGTAAGCTGTTCTTCTGGAAAAAGCACGTATTCGATACAATAAAAAGCGACCTGCTCACCATGCAAAACTCTGTACTTATCCTTCGTTCAGATTTCATGATCCATGATGAAGTAGAATGCGATAAAGTCAAAGATAATAATGAAAATAACCAGGAGGTTTCATAATGGGTAATCAGATGGTATACTTCTTCGGCAGCGGAAAAGCCGAGGGAGATAAGTCGATGAAGGAGCTCCTCGGCGGAAAGGGAGCGAACCTCGCGGAAATGACGAATATCGGTATTCCGGTACCCGCGGGTTTCACTATCACCACCGAGGTGTGCGACCTATATTATAAGAATAACAAAAAATACCCCGACGGTCTCGAGAAAGCGGTGAACGATAATATCGCCAAGCTCGAAGCGTCAATGGGGATGAAGTTCGGGGACAAGAACAATCCCCTTCTCGTGTCCGTCCGCTCCGGCGCAGCCAGTTCGATGCCCGGTATGATGGATACTATCCTCAACCTCGGTATCAACGAGGAAGTGGTGGAGGGGTTCAGCGCTAAGACCGGCAACGCCCGTTTCGTTTGGGACGCATACCGCCGGTTTATGCAGATGTTCGGGGATGTCGCGATGGACGTACCCCACGATAATTTCGAGCATATCCTCGAAGCCGCTAAGGAAAAAGTTGCCAAGAAGAAAGGCATCAATCTTAAGGACGTGAAGGACACCGACCTCGATGTCGATGACCTGAAGGAAGTGGTCGCGTCTTACAAGAAGATGTATAAAGAAGTCAAAGGGAAGGATTTCCCGTCCGATGCACGCGAACAGCTTTGGGGCGCGGTTGAAGCGGTATTCCGTTCATGGAACAACGACCGCGCGATCAAGTACCGCCAGATTCACGATATACGCGGCCTTCTCGGCACCGCTGTCAATATTCAGGCGATGGTGTTCGGCAATATGGGCGACTCATCCGCGACAGGCGTATGTTTCAGCCGCAACCCCGCGACCGGTGAAAACAAGTTCTACGGCGAATACCTCATCAACGCGCAGGGCGAAGACGTGGTCGCCGGTATCCGTACCCCTCAGGAAATCACTCTCGACGGTTCCAAGGAATGGGCCGCGAATAACAGTATCTCCGAGGACGAGCGCAAGAAGAAATTCCCGTCGCTCGAAGAAACTATGCCCACAGTATTTAAAGAGCTTGTAGGCATCAAAGACCGCCTCGAGAAGCATTATAAAGATATGCAGGATATGGAGTTTACCATTCAGGAAGGCAAACTGTACTTCCTCCAGACCCGCAACGGTAAGCGTACCGCTCAGGCGTCGCTTAGGATCGCGGTGGAAATGGTAGAGGAAGGACTTATCAATAAGGAAACCGCTCTCCTTCGTATCGAGCCTAACGCGCTCGATCAGCTTCTGCACCCGACGTTCCAGAAGGGCGCGAAGAAGCAGGTAATCGCGAAGGGATTGAACGCCTCCCCCGGCGCCGCTGTGGGTAAGGTGGTATTCTCCGCCGACGAAGCGGAAGAAATGGCCAAGAACGGTGAAAAGGTCGTGCTGGTCCGGATTGAAACCTCTCCCGAAGATATCGGCGGTATGAATGTCGCTCAGGGTATCCTGACCGCACGCGGAGGGGCTACGTCCCACGCAGCCGTGGTCGCCCGTCAGATGGGTAAGCCCTGTGTGGCCGGATGTTCGACTATCAATATCGATTATAAAGCTCAGAAGATGACCGCGGGGGATGTCACCCTCAAGAAGGGCGATTTTATCTCGCTCGACGGTTCGACCGGTGAAGTGATGGCGGGGTCGTCCCCGACCGAAGAGCCGAAGCTGACCGGGAACTTCTCGACCCTGATGGGTTGGGCTGACGAAGCCACTAAGATGAAAGTCCGCGCCAACGCCGATACTCCTATCGACGCGAAACGCGCCCGCGAATACGGGGCTGTCGGTATCGGCCTTTGCCGCACCGAGCACATGTTCTTCGAGGGCAACCGTATCGACTCGGTACGTAAAATGATCCTCGCCGACGACGAAGCAGGTCGCCGCGCCGCGCTCAAGGAACTTGAGCCGATGCAGCAGGGCGACTTCGAACAGCTCTTTACCGCGATGGACGGCTATCCGGTCATCATCCGTCTCCTCGACCCGCCTCTGCACGAATTCCTTCCGCATACCGAGAAGGAGCAGAAGGAACTTGCAGCGCAGATGAAGGTGCCTTACGAGAAAGTCCACCAGAGAGTGGAATCCCTGCACGAGTTCAACCCGATGCTCGGTTTCCGCGGATGCCGTCTCGGTATCGTGTTCAGCGAGATCACGGAAATGCAGGTTTCCGCAATCGTGAACGCCGCGATCGCTGTGAAGAAGAAAGGCATCAATGTTATCCCTGAAATCATGTTCCCGCTTGTGGGGAACGTCAAGGAACTCCAGTTCCTGATCGATAAATCCAAGCCTATCATCGATGAAAAGATGAAGGCCGCCGGTGTGAATATCCATATTATGCTCGGTACGATGATCGAAGTCCCTCGCGCGGCTGTGACCGCCAACGAGATTGCGACTATCGCGGAATTCTTCTCGTTCGGTACCAACGACCTGACTCAGATGACCTGCGGTTTCTCACGCGACGACTCGGGTTCGTTCCTGCCGCCGTATGTGGAGAAGGGCTTCTATGACTACGATCCGTTCCAGGTTCTCGACCAGAGCGGCGTCGGCAGACTGATGCAGTACGCGATCAAACAGGCCCGCGAAGTCAAAAAGGACCTCGAGATCGGTATCTGCGGAGAACACGGCGGCGAGCCGAAGACAGTGGAATACTGCTACACCCTCGGTATGAACTACGTAAGCTGTTCCCCGTTCCGCGTACCTCTCGCACGTCTTGCGAGCGCGCAGGCCGCGATCAAGGAAAAGCAGGCGAAGAAGTAGCCCTTCGGCTGCGCTCAGGGACCGCCCTTCGGCTACACCTCGACTTCGCTCGGTGCGAGCGCTCGGGGATAGGGTATAAAGTTTGAATGTATAGACTAACAATAGAGGCCGCTCCGCAAGGGGCGGTCTTTTCTATTCTGCGAGAGGAACAGACTGCACGCGGTCTGTTCTATTGGGGTACAGCGGAAAAGACTGCACGCGGTCTGTTCTATTGGGGTACAGCTGAAAAGACTGCACGCGGTCTTTTTTTTACGCGAAGGAGAGTTTTCCCTTCGGTTTCGGGATAGGGCGTCCGAGTTCTTTCGCGGTCTCGATCCATTCGGCGATTACCAATTCGGCATTTTTTAATGCTTCCTCGTAGGTAGAACCGTCCGCGATACAGCCGGAGAGTTCGGGTACTTCGGCGATAAATGAACTATCGGTTTCGCTCCAGTATATCAGGATTTCGTATTTTATATCATTCATCGCGGTCTCCTAATTGATATTTTAGTATCAGGTTTCTGATTTGTTTGACCTGATACGGTTTGGCAAGATTCCCCACAGGTTGAACATTTACTATTTCTTCTATATCTGTTCGAAAGAAAATATGATGACTTCCTTTTATTCTCTGTTCGAATCCTAAGTATAGCAATAGCGAAACCAAATCGTCGAATGGGAAATTTTTATCCGAAGTCCCGGAAAGTGTTTTCTAAATCAGTTTTGTCCATTTACTCATAAGTTATTATAGACAAATAAAAGAAATTTGTAAAAGGTTAATCTGTTTCCTGCCCATCTTTTTACCACCGCTCCGAAAGGGGCGGTCTTTTTATTGGGGGTACGGAAGAGACCACATGTAGTCATTTTATTGACAAATCACGCCTGCAGGTGTATATTCATTGTAGATACAATGGAGGCGATATGAAATCTGCGGTACAGAAATGGGGAAACAGTCTCGCGGTGAGAATCCCCGCGAATTACGCGAAAGATGTCCATATTACCGAGGGATCGGCTGTGGAATTAACAGTCGAGGATAACCGGATTGTGATTTTCCCTGAAACGAAGGGCGGACGTCTGGAGGAAATGCTTTCCCGCATCGATGAGAATAACCTGCATGGAGAGACCGACACTGGAGGACAGGTTGGCAATGAAATCTGGTAACTATATCCCGGAAAGGGGTGACATCGTGCGGCTCATGTTCAATCCGCAGAGCGGGCACGAACAGGCAGGACACCGTCCGGCGCTTGTGATTTCCCCTAAATCGTATAACGCTAAAACCGGGCTCGCGCTTTTCTGTCCTATCACTGCGAAAATCAAGGGATATCCGTTCGAGGTCAGGATAAACGCGGGCGATAAAATAGACGGCGCAGTATTGTGCGACCAGATAAAAAGCCTCGACTGGCGGGCGCGGGACGCGAGTTTCATTACCGGGGCATCACCGAAGATTGTCGCCGAGGTGATCGGATACATCAATCTGCTGATAAACGAGTAACCCGCCGGGGATTGTAAAAATCTCGCCCGCGTATTATACTACATAACATGATAAACGATGACTTTCGCTTATTCGGACTGACCCCCGATGCGTCCCTCGACGATGTCAAGAAAGCGTACCGCGCGCTCGCGAAAAAGAATCATCCGGACCTGAACCATAACGATGATGAGACGATGGCGCGAATCAATAACGCCTACAGGGAGATTATCGCCCGCCTGAAAAAACACGGGAAATCCCCCGCGCCCGCGGAAAACGACTACACTCTCTACAAAAAAGGCGCGGCGATCTATGATAGGTATACCGGGTCGATCTCGCTGAAATTCAAGGATATCACCCTCGATATGGATAAACTCCTCGAGAAAAAACGGGATATAGAGGCTGCGCGGGAATATTTCGCACGGGTGCTGAACGAGTATCCCGACAGCGACTGGGCGTACGATTCGGAGGAACGGCTGAAGAAGATCGAACAGGCGTTCGTCAATCTGGCGAGCAATATCGAGTTCGTCCGCACCCATAAAATCGGAAAGACCCCGCGCGGGACGCCGGTATGGAAAGAGAAGGAGTAGGTTCGATGCGGAAGTTCTCCACCCTCTATGAAATACTGAATGTCCCCGAAAGCGCGGCAGCCGACGAAATAAAATCGGCGTTCAGGAAGCTCGCGCATATCTATCATCCCGATAAGAACGGGAATACTCCCGACTCCGCGGCGAGATTTATCGTGATCCATCACGCTTACTCGGTGCTGACCGACCCCGAAAAGCGCGCTGAATACGACAGTTACCTCGGTTCGAGTCCCTCGGTCGCGGGAAACCGGAAATCCGCGGCGAAATACCGCACCTCTCTGCCGGGCAGCGGATCGTGGGAATCCATTCTCGCCGATCTCAATTTTATCCTGTGGGATATCGAGGAACTGATTCGGGACAACCGTATGGGGCGAAATGACGACGCGATGATGAAAATACTGGTATTTATCGATAGATGGGTACTCGTACCCTCGGGGTATCCCGATTATTTTTACGAGGCGAGGAAAATGGATGTCCCCATTGGGAACGAGATTTCCGGCAGCGGCCACCGTCCGTATATCAGCGTGAAGAACTATTTCTACGATATCCGGAAACGGGCGAATAAAATGCTCGAAAAAGCGGCCGCGTCGAAAGTAATGTCGATGGTCGACGGGACTGACCGGCGGATAATCGACTGCGTGATCGAATCGGTCAATCTCGCGCGGCATACCCTGAGTTTTCTCGGCGGCGGGGAAATCCCCCCGTTCAGTCATTCCAGCCCGGTATTCCTCAAACCTTTGCAATAAAATATTCTTTGTTACGCCCCCGCTTCGCATGGGCACACGAATGGGAAAGATATAAATCGGTTGACATATTTTATATAGCGCTCTAGAATGGGGTAACGAATATTTTTCGTATTTATTCATTCAGGAGTAAAATATGAATATGAAAATTAATCCCCCGAAACCGGAGATTCTTCCGGGCGATCCGTACAAAAACGATATTTTCGGTAACAGGAAAGAATTCGGAGATTCCATCACTTCCATAATAAAAAACATTGAAGAAAGTATGGTTTTATGTATCGATGCGCAATGGGGGGACGGTAAGACCACCTTCGCGGAAATGTGGATGCAGGATTTAACGGATAAAAAATATAAATACATTCATTTCAATGCATTCGAACATGATTATACAGAAGACCCTTTTATATCATTTTCAGCAGAAATTCTTTCGTTATTGAAGAATGAATATAAAGAATTAAAAATGCCTACCGGAAACTTTAAAAAGAAAGTTGTAAAAGTTGGAAAAATGGTTTTACCTACCCTTTCCAAGATTGCCCTCAAATTAATCTCTTTTGGAATTATTGAACCGCAATTAGTAGATTCTGTTAAAGGAGTTTTTAAAGATACCTCTTCCGATGTAACAGGGTTCATTTCAAAAACAATAGAAGAGCAATTAGGTTCTTATAATGAAGATAAAAAAACAATAACTGAATTTGGAAATGAATTAAAGAAAATAGGGTCGGTACTTAAAGAGAAAATTGGATTTCCCTTATTAATCATTGTGGATGAACTCGACCGATGCCGCCCCGATTTTGCATTGAAGCTGATAGAACGAATCAAGCATCTTTTTTCGGTTGATAACGTTTCCTTCGTTTTATTAACCAATCTGGAACAGCTTGAAAACCATGTAAAGTGTGTGTATGGACAGGGTATCGATGCTTATACTTATTTACAAAAGTTTTTTACAGTATGTATCTCGATTCCAGAAAAAGAGATGAGAGTTGACCATTTCGATTATAGTAATTTTACAAAGGGACTATTTGAGTTTTATAAAATTGATTCCGCACAAACAGGATCAAGATTTATTGAAGTATTTAATGCTTATTTCTATTTTTATTCACTATCTTTACGGCAAATAGAGAGCTGTTTTAAGATAATTGTTTTATTAGTTGCATTAGATAAGTATAAAAATATACGGGACAAAAATTTCGTATATATGATAATTTCTTTTTTGTTAGTTCTATACATGTATTATCCAGAGGTTTTTAACAATATTCTATTTGAAGAAAATTCAGGGAAAAAAATTATGAAAGAAACGAACTATCATGAAGTAGATAAAAGTACTGGTTGGATAAGTTTAAATCCAGAATGGTTTTTAGAATGTATTCTCTATTATTCAATGACAGCTGATGAATTTGCACTTTTAGATATTGAAGATAAAAATCGAATGTTAGAGCGTATTACTCTACATAGGAGCTTCGGAGTAAAACGAGAAAAATTACTATCGTTACTATGTCAACATATATCTTGTGTAGTATATAGTGGTTAGAGTTATTAATCATAGATATCATGTTTCGTAATGGGATTAGCCGCCGGCTACGACATCAACGCCTTCCCCCGGCAGTGCTTGGAGCGACAATCGATTCGTCGCAGGCCTACGATTGCTATTCAGCACCACATTATGTAATGGGATTAGGGTGCGCAGTACTCACTGCTCGTCGTTCAACGCGCGCCCGGTGGTCTTCAGGAACAAGTCCTCCAGGTTCGACTGCCGGAGCATGTAGTCGCCCGGCGCGAGCTTTTCCGATATCCGCTTGAGGAGGTCGATACTCCCGGAGTAATAGAACACGACAGACAACGTATCGTCCATCCGAGCGCCGTTCCGGAGCGCCTCGTCCTGGATTTTCGCCGACGCCTCTACCGTCATGACCTCGAGGACATATCGTTCGACATTGTTCGCGAGCAGTTCCGACGGTTTCCCCTCGAGCATCTTCGCGCCCTTGTCCATAATAATAATCCGGTCGCATATCTGGAACGCCTCTTCCATATAGTGGGTGGTCAGTACGACAGTGACCCCGTTCTTCATCAGGTTGCGGAGCTTTTCCCATATGAGGTGACGCACCTGCGGGTCGAGTCCGGTGGTAGGCTCGTCGAGGATCAGGAGGCGGGGCTGGTTGATCAGCGCGCGCGCGATAGTGAGGCGGCGTTTCATACCGCCGGAGAGTTCGCTCACTTTGGCTTTCCTGCGGTCGGAGAGTTCCATAAATTCGAGGAGCTCGTCGATACGCTTCCCCGCCTCGCGCGGGGGGATGCCGTAGAATTTCGAGAACACCCTGAGGTTATCGAGTACGTTCAGTTCCTCGTCGAGGTTGTTATCCTGAGGGACTACCCCGCACAGCGATTTGATCTCCAGCTCGTGATGGAGCGGGTCGTAGCCGAACACGGAGATACTGCAGTCGCATTCCTTATCGCGGGAGGCCTTCCCGTAAAGCATTTTCATCATTGTGGTCTTCCCCGCGCCGTTGGGGCCGAGAAGCCCGAAGCATTCCGACTGCCCGACCTCAAAATTCAGGTCGGCGACCGCCTTGATGCCGGGATAGGATTTGGACACATGTTTTACTTCTATTACATTCATGACGCCTCCGGGTGGCGTATATTATAGAAAACGAATGAGATTTCCGCAAGAAAGTGCTGCATACGGCTAACCCCGATATCAAGCCATTCGGTAGTATATGAACATAGCCTGTGATGTAGAAATGCGCTGATCTATTTCATCATAGATCGTGAATAGCTCCCACGCAGTGACCGTAGTTCGGCAGACTCACTATAATGTTCCCGCTTTCATCACGGGCTATATTGGAATGATTGTATACTGCTTGAGATCGGAATTAGCTCCCACGCAGTGGGTTGCGAAAGATGGACGGAGAGGTTATAATATAACCTGTACTATTTACGGAGGGAATCATGACGCTAATCGAAAAGACGCTGGAATCGGAACTGCTCGGGATCGTGAAGGAGCTTTATCCCGGGTTCGACATGTCCGGCAAACTGTTTGTGCAGAAGACCGGCGACGCCAAGTTCGGGGACTACCAGACCAATTTCGCGATGGTCAGCGCGAAGGCGCTCGGCAGGAACCCGGTGGAAATGGCGAAAGAGATCGCCGCTAAATATATAAGAAGCGGGACTGTCGAACGCGCGGAGGTCGCAGGGCCGGGGTTTGTCAACCTCTTCCTATCCGACAAGTTCCTCGGCGAATATGTGAAATCCGCCAATACACGCGCCTACGATTTTACGTTCATTCCCCGCCGCGGGGATGTGCTGGTCGATTACTCCTCGCCGAATATCGCAAAACGGATGCATATCGGGCACCTCCGCAGTACGGTTATCGGCGACGCTATCAAACGGATATATAAATTTCTCGGGTATAAAGTGATCGGAGATAACCATCTCGGGGACTGGGGCACCCAGTTCGGGAAGCTGATCGTCGGTTACCGGAAATGGCTGAACCGCGCGGATTACGAGAAATCCCCCATCGGGGAACTCGAACGGATCTATGTCGAGTTTGAGCGGCGTACCGAGGCCGAACCAGAGCTTGCTGAGGAGGCAAGGCAGGAACTGAAGAAACTGCAGGACGGCGATACGGAAAATACGCGGCTCTGGAAGGAGTTTGTCGATATGTCGCTTACCGAGTACGGCAAAATATACAGGCGGATGAACGTATCGTTCGACACCTTCCACGGCGAATCGTTCTATCACGGACGGATGCCGGGGATAGTGAAAACCCTTCTCGATAAGGGTATCGCGCAGATATCCGAGGACGCTGTGGTCGTATTCTTCGAGGAGGCCGAGCATCTCCCGCCATGCATCATCCGTAAACAGGACGGCGCGTTCCTCTACGCCACCTCCGACCTCGCGTGTATCCAGTACCGCCGCGAACACTATGAGATCAACCGGATCATATATGTTACCGACGACCGTCAGATCGACCATTTCCGGCAGGTCTTCCGTATTTCTGAGAGAATGGGACTGAACGAGCCTAAGGTGCATGTTCCGTTCGGGTTCATGAAGTTCGCCGACGGGATGTTCTCGACCCGCAAGGGTAACGTTATCCTGCTGGACGATCTTTTGGACGAGGCGGTCAAACGCGCCCGCGCGGTCATCGAGGAGAAGAATCCCGGACTGCCCGAAGATGAAAAAGACCTTGTCGCCGAGAAAGTCGGGATAGGCGCGGTCAAGTATGCCGATCTGAGCAAAAACCGCGTCAGTGTCGTGATATTCGACTGGGACAAGATGCTGAGTTTCGACGGCAATACCGCGCCGTACCTGATGTATACCTACGCGCGTATCCGTTCGATGATACGCAAGGCTGAGGACGCTGGCAAAAACCTCCGTGACGACGCCTCCATCCTGTTCGAGGATGCGTTGGAACGCGCGCTTGCGGTACGGGTCACTCAATTTCCGGTTGCGGTGATGAAGGCCGCCGAGGCCTACTCGCCGAACCTGATCGCCGATTACCTGTTCGACCTCTGCCAGAGCTATAATTCGTTCTATAACGCGCTCCCTGTGCTGAAGGAAAAGGACGAGCTTCTCTACTCGCGCCTCCTGCTCTCGGAACAGGTATCGCGGGTGATTAAGACCGGCCTCGATCTGTTAGGTGTGGAGACTGTCGAACGGATGTAATGTCCCTGTGCTAAGGCAGAGTTCAGTATCAACAATCATCCCGTGATGATAAATTGATATTCTATCTCCTCCATCATGAGCTAGTATCGATAACGGGGATGAGATAAATATCGGGGCAGATGTGCGAAGCACCTTGCGAGAATTCGTATCGGGTGATATAATCTATTCGGATAAGGAGTAAAGCCGATGCAGGATCTGTCGCAATCCTACCAGACGTCCGAAAAGATCAGGGTCGAGTTCGAGGTCGCGGGAGTGTTCCTGCGTTACGCGGCGCTCGCGGTAGACATGATTCTCCAATTCCTGATTACGGCCGGGCTTATTTTCATCCTCGCATTCGTTATTTTAGGCGGGGCATGCGTAGACTCTAATAACAGTGAATTCCCGACCGCCGCGCTCATTATATTTCTCATCATTCTCGCAATTATGGTAACCTCGTACCATCTGATATTCGAGCTATTATGGAAGGGGCAGACGCCCGGTAAGAAGCTGCTCCATATCCGGGTCGTACAGGATAACGGCAGTTTGGCAACTCCGTTATCGCTGGTTCTGCGGAATATTTTCCGGCTTGTGGATTTTCTCCCGGCCGCGTATCTTGCCGGCGGGATATGCGCGATGGTGAATAAGGATAAGAAGCGTTTGGGCGATCTGGTCGCCGGGACGATTGTTGTGCGGGAGAAAGCCTCCGTTCTGCCCGACCTTCGGAATTATACGGTCGACACGGACCTATTCAAGGGAAAGGAGGCCGAATTGAACCGGGGCTTTTCGGACGAGGAGCGCGGGATTGTCGAGGATTATTTCCCGGCGCGTATTTTCCTCTATGAGACCAATCATTTTCATTCGATAAAAGAGATTGAGAACGAGATGGTTTCGTGGCTCGAACAGAAAACCGGGGTGAAATGCCCCGACGGGTTCGAGAAACGTACCTATATTATTTCGATCCATACGATACTGAGCGGAGAAGGGGGCGGCGATGGACAACCTGCCTGATCTGACCAAACGGATGACCCTCGACGATATCCTCACATGGTCGGTAAAACTGTTCCGCCGCGACTTCTGGTACTATGTAAAGGTGATCGCCGTCTTTTTCGTTCCCACTATGATTATCTGCGGATTGATCGTAACGTTCACAGGACTGCCGAGCCTGGAGGAATTCGAGAACCTCTTTTTTTCCATAAAACTGCTCTACTATTTCCTCGCGTTCGTGGTATATCTTCTAGGGTTCGGTCTGACACAAGCCGCGTCGATCAAGTCGATCGAGGGAAAGCTCACCGGGCGTGAAATGACGCTCGGCGGGGTCGCGCGGGAGACGTTCAAACGGCTGATACCGCTGTTTCTCACCGGTATGCTGATAATCCTCATGTATGCGTTCGGCTTGGTCGCATGTTTTGTCGCGATCGCGGTGCTCAGCGTATTCCTGACATTTATCCCCCATGCTGTCATGATCGACGACCGTTACTATGTCCGCGCGATCGATACCAGTTTCAAGCTGGTCACCCGAAGTTTTCTGCCGGTGGCGGTTATTATTCTGGTGTACGGGATCCTGATGATGTCGGTCGGGCAGATAGTCACGCTTGCCCTATATATCGTTCCGCTGATCGAAAGTATTGTGAAGATGATCCAGCAGGGCGGATACAGCGCCCCGTCCGCGCAGGATATGGCCGGCGGGTCGATTCTGCTGATTTACGCGATTAATACCGGACTGATTATCATCCTTCAGGTTTTTTTCCTCCCCCTTCAGAATCTATCGATGACACTGTACTACTATAATCTGAAGAATGTTCAGGACGGGGCGGAGCTGATAAAAAGAATCAAAAAAGCGAAGCTGCAGAATGAAACATCGAAATAGCGCGCGGATATTCAATATCCTTCTCCTTCTGATGATTTCAGTCAACGGATTATTCGCGGGAAGTGTCCCCAAGGACGAGCTCGATTCCAAATTAAACCAGGTAATCAGTCAGCCCAAGTTCCAGTACACCGAGTATGTCAAACCGGAAATGCCAGAAACTTCCGGGTTTATCAAATGGCTTCAGGATATCATGAAGTCGTTCGGGAAATTCTGGGAGGATATTTTTACCGCGCTCGGCAACCTATCGGGAATCTTTCTTGTCATTGTAATTGTGCTGGTCGGCGGGCTGATCGCGTTTCTGGTCCTGACTGCAGTCCGGAATATGAATTTCTCGAAGCGGAAGAAGTCCGCCGTAGACCTCCCGGTGCAGGAAATCCTCAATCTCGATTACCAGCTTGAGATAGAGCGCGGGAAATCCCTGATGAAGGACGGCAGGTTCAAGGAGGCGGTCGATCTTTTCCTGAACGCGCTCTGGCTGTATCTGTCCGGGAACGGTACGGTCGCGTACGATAAAAGCCGTACCGACCGCGAGTACCTTACCCGTCTGCGTCAGCATGGAAAATACTGGGAATTACAAACAATAGTGAGGCGATCCGAAATCGCGGTATTCTATAAAGACAGGTTGGAAGAAGATGAATGCAGGGAAATACTGGGACAAGTTGAAACCTTTTTATCGGAACAAGTCGTTTAAATCGACCGCCGTCATCCTTTTTGTACTGTCCGTCGTGCTGATCGCGGCGCTGTATATTATGGAACAGATGAAGGCCGACCGCCCGAAAGAGCACGACCTGTTTCCCGACCGGAGCGTCTTTAATCCCGGTTCGTCCGGGACTATGGCGCTTTGGGAATACTTCGAGATGCTGGGGATGAAGCCGGATAAAATCACCGAACCGCTCGTGGATTTTTACGCGCGTACGGAGTTCTATACTAATCAGGAGAATTGGTTTGTCCGGCAGGATAAAAAGGCTGAGACGGGGGTTATTCTCTGCGTGGAGCCGAGCGTTATTTTTTCCAGGGACGACGTCGCGCTTTTCGAGCATATCGCGGAGGGCGGATTTACCGTGATGATCTTCACGGGAGATTCCATGAAGATTGGGCGTTTCATCGCGCCGGAAGGGGAAAACCCCGATACGCATGACGCCGATCTGATAGACGCGGTAAAATTTAATAAAGTATTCACTAACACGTCGAAGATCGTGAAAGATACTATGGGGTTATTCAAGGATATCAAATCCCTTGCCCTGCCGGATATGCGCCGTTTCTCGATGTGGAGCATGAAATGGGAGCCGCTAGTGATCGACAGTCAGGGTACGTCCGCGCTCTCGCGTAAAATCGGAAAGGGGCATATCGTGCTCATGTCGGACTCGGGATTCCTGTCGAACCTGAAACTCCGCGAGGGCGACAACGGCGCGTTTATCTACCGTCTGGTGGCACACTTCGCGGGTGACGGCGCGGTGTACTTCGACGAGTACCATCACGGTATACAGGGGCAGATGACTATATTTTATTTTCTCGCGAAACCGGAGTTCCGTCACCTGATCGTGCAGGCCGCGCTTTTCCTGCTGATCTATTTCTTCGCGGCGGGTGTGCGTTTCGGACGTTACCGTTATACGAACATCGCGCGCGCGGAGAGGATATATTATTATTCCGAGGGGATGGCGGGGATACTCGGGCATAGGCGTTTCGCCGATAGGCTGCTCACGCTCGCACGGGAAAACCTGACGCGCCTTGCGGTGCTCCTCCCGAACCGTTACCCTAAAGTATTGGTAGACAAGGCGCTCGAACGCTCCCAGACCGGGGACGGCGATGCGCTCCATAAGTTAAAGGAACTGATGAGAACGATGAACGAACAGGAAAGGAGTATCAAATGAGAATCCGCGAATTCGGAGAACATATCAGGAAAGAAATGAAAAAGGTCATAGTCGGGCAGGAGGAGGTGATCGACCTCATCACCCTCGCGTTCCTCGCCGGGGGGCATGTCATCCTCGAGGGAGTGCCCGGCCTCGCGAAGACGATGATCGCGCGGACGTTCGCGATGATTACCGGGGTGAAGTTTTCCCGCATCCAGTTTACCCCCGACCTGATGCCGTCGGATATCCTCGGCACGATGGTTTACGACGTGCAGGGCGGACGGTTCGTTTTCCACGCGGGCCCGGTGTTCACCAATATCATGCTTGCCGATGAAATCAACCGCGCGTCGCCCAAGACCCAGTCCGCGCTCCTCGAAGTGATGGAGGAGCAGCAGGTGACGATCGAGGGAAAAAGCTACCCGATGGAGCCGCCGTACATGGTGCTCGCGACCCAGAACCCGGTGGAGTTCGAGGGGACTTACCCTCTGCCCGAGGCGCAGCTCGACCGTTTCCTGATGAAAATCAATGTGGACTATCCCGAAAAGGACACCGAGACCGAGGTGCTGAAGAAATTCCGGGACGGGTTCGACTCGAAGGAACTGGACAAGGTAAAATTCGAGACTATCGATAAAAAAATGCTGGCCGAGTGCCGGAAGGAATCGGTTAAGATTCGGGTGGACGACTGGATTATGGAGTACATCATGAATATCGTCTGCGAGACCCGCACGAATTCCGCAATATTGCTCGGAGCGAGCACGCGCGCGGGGATAGCGCTCATGAATATCGCGCGGTACCGCGCGGGTCTGGACAGCCGCGACTATGTGATACCCGACGACGTGAAGCTGTCCGCGTCTCCGGTGCTCCGTCACCGTATCATCCTGCAGGCCGACGCGGAGATCGAGGGATATAAGACCGACGATGTGGTGAAGTCGATTATAGAAAGCGTCAAGGTGCCGAGATGATAGTCCCGCGCCGAAGGTTTCTCGTTCTTCTTGCCTGCGGGTTCGCGCTCTCGCTTTTAGGTTTCCTCGCCCCGGTATTCGGCGTATTGCAGTACGTGTATTATCTCGTACTGGTCGTCCTTGCCGGAATAGATATAGCGTTGATTCCCCGGAAGCGCGAACTGACTGTCACCCGCGAGCATGAGAAGTTCCTGTCCATCGGCGCGTCGAACATCATCCGGTTCCGGGTGGTCAATAAAAGCGGGTTCGCGGGAAAGATCGAACTTCGCGACGAGTATCCCGAAGAGATGGAGACCGCGGACGACCGTGTGATGATCGACTCCGCGCCGATGTCGATATCCGCCGCAGTCTACCAGATCAAACCCCTCCGTAAGGGCGATTACCATTTCGGCGGCGTTCAGCTCCGGGTGTCCGGGCGATGGGGCCTGACCGCGCGGCAGTACCGTTACGATATCTCCACCGACGTGAAGGTTTACCCGAATATCCTCGAACTGAAGAAATACCTGATGATGTTCCGCGCGAACCGTCTGGAGCAGATCGGGTATAAACGCCCCATGCACGGCGGCGAGAACGAATTCGATTTCCTGCGGGAATACCTTTGGGGCGATAACTATCGCAAGATCAACTGGAAGGCCACCGCGAAGCACCGTTACCCGATAGTCGAGGTGGACGAGAAGGAGTATAACCGGAACGTATTCACACTGATCGACGCGGGGCGCATGATGACGACCCGTTACGGCGACCTCACCAAGCTCGATTACGCGGTGGACGCGTCGCTGATACTCGCGGGAGCGGCGTCGCGTAAAAAGGACTTCTTCGGACTGCTGACCTTTTCGGATAAAGTCCATTCCTATATCAAACCCAGCCGGAAGAACCGCGTTCTGAACGAGGTGCTTTCCGCGCTCTATAAGACGGAGGCGGATTTCCTCCGCAGCGATTATCTCGCTGCGTACAGTTACCTGATGCACCGCCTGAGGAAGAACTCGATCATCTTCGTATTCTCGGAGCTCTACGACCGGATCGTTTCGAAAGAACTTGTTAGCCTGCTCCGGCTGATGTCGTCGCATCACCAGATCTATTTCGTCAGCTTCGAGGAGGCCGAGGAATGGGCGAGGGGCGAGGATTTGGGGAGTATCACGCGGAGAATCCTGCAGGAAGAACAGATCGCCGAGAAGGAAACTATTGTCCGCGAACTCTCGAAGAAGGGCATCCGGACTATCCGCGTCAATTCGGAAAATATTAAGCAGAAAGTGGTGAACACTTATCTGTCGGTATAAGCTTCGGGTATAGTATCCGTCAAATAGATTGCATCGTTATTTCGTTTCCCGCAAAGACGGGAAATATAGACGAGGGTTGTTCTTAACCCCAGTTATATCCTTCCGTCACTGCTAAGAAGAGAAGCGGGCTGTTGAATAGATTGCTTCTGCCGCGTTTCAGGAGTTTATTGCAGCGCGGTATCGTAATGACAAATAAATTTCAATTTCTATATTTTTTATCAAGCATTTACCGGGGCCGCGCCCGTAAACTGCTCGTTTCGGCGCTTCCATACGAAACCGATCAGGAAATAACTCAGGATAAACACCGTATTTATCATCGCGACAAACAGGCGAAGGTGGATAGCGATCTTCATCGGGGTTATCAATCCCTCGATGAGGCCGGAAATAAACAGCAGGAATACGACACCCGCGAGCGCCCTGAATGCGTCCCGCGCGTTATTCTTCAGGCGCATCCCGCGGGGCTGCCGCCCCGGCATCAGAATAGCCGATCCGATATACAGCCCAGCACCCCCGGCAATCATGATCGCGGGAAGCTCGATGGAACCGTGTATCATGATGAGCGATATGAAATCGTCGAAACTCCCGTTGAGGTAGTAGAACGCTCCGAGCGCCCCCAGCATGAACCCGTTACTCGCGAGAATATACACTGTGCCCAGTCCGAGCGTGATACCGAGTGCGAAGCAGTACAGCGAAACCCTGCTGTTATTGTACCAGATAAAGAACGATACCGAAACACGCTGATCCTCCGGGATATTATCGAAGTTCCCGAATTTCTGCTTGTTCTCGAGATCGTAGCGCGCCATCTGGTAGGTGGCGGGATCGAGGAACATCTCGGCGAGCTTGACATTATTGGTGACCATCACGAACGATATGACTGTTCCGGCGATAAAAATACCCGCGGAAATGAGTATGGGGATTCCCAATTTGGCGAGAGTCTCAGGGAATGTGCGGAACAGGAATTGCATCAGGCGCTGGAATCGGGTCTTTTCCGGGCGATAGAACAGCATATGGCATTCCCGCACGAGCTGGTTCAAGTAGGCTGCGATCGGATGCTCCGGGAAGTTTGTCTGCGCGAACGAAAGATGCTCGGTGACCGTACGGTATAGTCCGCCCATCTCGCGGGTCTCGTCGAACGTGCGCCTACGGTTCTTCAGGAGCTCTGTGAGGCGGCTCCATAAATCGCGGTTTTTCGCGGTGAACTGCTGTGCATTCATTTCGTACTCCCGGAGGATTATCTAAAAGGATTGATTATTGTTAAACCGTTCTCAATTTTCATTTCATGCTGCAGGTCTTCCGTATAAAGTATATTACATTCAGAGGAAATGGAGGATGAAATAATAAGTGCATCCCAAAAGGAGAAGCTAAGACGGGTATAAACTTCAATCGCTGTGAGAATATCCGTTTGAGTTATTAAACGGATTTGTGTCTCTGGGATTAAAGATATAAACTCCCGTGTTTTCTCTCCACTCAGCGCCGGTTTCATCTTCTTCAATGCGATATTACAAAACTCAGTAATGACTTGAGTACTGATGAAACAATTGGGGGATTCGAAAAGATGCTGAATTAATTCTTTTGCTTTCACCTGTTTCACAGGGTTTGCTCTATCGAATGCATAAACAAGAATATTGGTATCAAGAAAAAATCTACCGTTCATGAAGCTCTTCCCTCATCCATCGAGTAATTGTCCCATGGTAACCATCGATAATCGCTAGAGCTTTATTAAAATCCGACTTTTGCGCTTTTTCAATAGGTAACTGAATTTCGATTTCAGCGCGAATATTTGGAAGGTCCTTTTCTAGTATCTCGATTCTTCCGTTATCGTATATTCCATGCAAAATCATCACTGTTTCTCCTGAAAAAATCCTTCATGCGTATATTCTACCACAAACCTCCTAAAAGGCAAGAAAAATATAGGAGATGTAAAAGATATAAGAACCGCGGATGTATTCTTATCAAGTAAGTACGCTATGATTAACGAGAAAAAATTCCGGGACGGTATTAACCGCCCCGTATGGAAATTGCTTTACTTAGAACGCGGAATTGACCGCAAAGAGGAGATCGGAAAGTTTCTTTCCGAGCGCCGCAGCCTTAGCCGGTACCTCGGCAAGTTTTGCCGCTGCATCGGTCAGCGCACCCGCCGCCTTCGGCGCGTTCATCGCGTCCAGACCGGTGAAATCCTTCGGCGCGCTCTGCGCGAGGGCTTTGCAATCCTTGGCAAGTTGTACGCTGGTCTTTGCGGCCGCTGCGACTTCTTCCGCCGCGGACGGCAGCGCTTTAATCACGGTCTCGAATGCGGTTATCTTTTCCTGAATTTCAGCGGGAATTTCCGCAGCTGCCGTGGGTTTGACTTTGAATTTCGCTTTACCGCCCTCGGCATAGATCTCAAGCTTCAGTGTTACCGAAACTTTCGTGCCTTTGAGGGAATCGACTAATGCCGCTAAAGCCGAAGCGGGATCGCTGATCGCGGCTTTAGTATCGCCGATTATCATCTTTAAATTGGATGTGAAGTTGTCGACATCCTCGGCGGCTTTCACCAGCAACTCATTGATATCGTTCGCCTTTCTTAGAGTGTCGTCATACTTTGCGTACTTATCCGAAAACTGGTTCTGATACGTCTTCGGAATATAAACCTTCACACTCACTTTTGCCTCCGCCTTCACTGCGGAGCCATCCCCGCCGCCGCACGAAAGGAACATCGCCGCGGCAATCATGCACCATATGAAACGAAATTTGCTGTTCATACAGCCTCCTTAAAATATTTTAACTTTTTTCGAATAATTCTGTTCTTTGGGGTTTTAAATATTTTACGGAATCCCTACTCAACAATATTCTATTATTGTTTCTTTGTCAAAATAATGGGAAGACTTTTTTTACAGAATTTTCTGCATTATAGCATCCGTCCTGCCACGGATTTGCGGTTGAATTATAGCGATAATCTGCACCGGATTTACACTCCGAAGGAGACTTGACGTAAGACACATTCTTTGCTATAATTATGAGTAGCTCTCAGGTGCAGGCTTGCGTTTAACGGCAGAACTGCATAACGTAATGGGATTAAGGTGCTATAATTATACGGGAGACTGAAATGAAGATGAAGCGGCTTATAGCGGTCATTATTCTAAATATAGTCATTGTTGTGACCGAACTTATTTTCGGGGTGATCGGAAATTCATTGGGACTGGTAGCGGACGCTATCCACAACTTCAGCGACGTGATTGCGCTCGGGATTGCGTTTATCGCGATTAAATATGCGGAGCGGGAAGTCAGTGAAAAAATGACATACGGGTATATCCGTTCGGAAATGATGGCGGGATTTGTAAACTCCATTTTCCTGATACTTGCAATGATGTATGTCGTGTTCGAATCGGTCAAAAAGCTCATCTCGCCCGAACCTGTACAGGGTGTGACAATGATGATTGTCGCGGGAGTGGCTGTGCTTGCAAACGGGTTATCTGTAATACTCCTTCGCGGTACCGGAGCAGGGCATGCCCATCACCATCATAACCATGAGCACGATCACGAGGACAATATATGCGAGGGGATTGGGCATACGGAAATTCCCAAGCGAGAAGTACAGGATATGAATATCCGTGCGGCGACCCTGCATTTACTCAGCGATGTCGCGATATCGGCAGCGGTTATTCTCGGCGGGCTTGCCATATGGATTTGGGAAATTCCGGCTATCGACCCGATTATTTCAATCCTGTTTGCGGTCTTTATTACCGTCAAAGGCGCGGGGGTTCTTAAGGAAACTTTTTTCAGCCTGATGGACAGGACCGACAGCAATCTGAATAAAATTATCGACACAATGAAAGAGTTCAAGGAAGTTGAGAATATCCACGGGGTTCACCTGACCCATCCGTCATCGAAGGACACCTTATTCACCGCGCATATCGTGGTGCCGTCCAAGATGCCGATGGAGGAAGTGGAGGCGCTTCTGGAACGGATACGGGCGAAGCTGAAGACAATGGGGATCACCCATATCGTGATTCAGCCGGAGACCCGGAAGTACGCGCGGGATACAATACTCTGCGACGGCCATTGACCGCTGCGCGGGCTAACCCGGTTTCAGAGTGGTTGACGATAGTTAAATACAGCCTGTGATGAGGCAGTGCGCTCCCTCTGGGAACTTCGGGTTTCTGAGGAAGCCCGTTATCCTCAAGATTCCGCGCTTTCGCGTAAGACAAACTCTCAGGACGACGGCGAGACATAATAGTGTCCGGCACTGAGCGCAGCCGAAGTGTGAGCGCAGCCGAAGTGGCATAAAAAGAATGATGTGAGGACAAAATGTCCGCTAAACGCAATATAGAAGAAAACAAAGGTTATCTTACTCCCGAACGGGTTTCGGAGCTGCCGTCGTCTCCGGGGGTTTATATGATGAAGAACGCGGACGGCGAGATAATCTATATCGGAAAGGCGGTCAGCCTTAAGAAGCGGGTATCGTCGTATTTCCAGAAGAATCACCCGGATATAAAAACGAGGTCGCTTGTCGCAAACATTGCCCTGATCGATTATATTTCCGTCGGGAACGAGATGGAAGCGCTGATACTCGAAGCCAACTTTATAAAAAAATATCATCCGCGTTACAACGTCGATTTTAAGGATAATAAGTTTTACCCGTTTATAATAGTCACAATACGAGAAGAATATCCGCGAATATTCCTTACCCGCGAACCCCGGAAGGACGGTTCCCTCGTGTTCGGCCCGTATACCAGTTCGCAGATGGTGCGGAGGTACATCGATATGGTGCAGCGGCTGTTTATGCTCCGCGTATGCCGCGAACTCCCGAAGCGGGAATGCCTTTATTATCATATGCACCGCTGCAGCGCCCCGTGTATTCAAAAGGTGACTTCTGAGGAGTATAAGGCGCAGGTCGAACTGGTGTTAAAACTCCTCAGGGGGCAGACCGACGAACTTATGACCGACCTCGAACAGGAAATGCGCGCCGCGTCCAAAGAACTGCTGTATGAAAAAGCGCAGGCAATAAAGGAAAAAATCGAAGCGGTTACTTTTTTCGTAGAGGGTCAGCACGTCTATCTTCAGTCGCGGATAAACGCGGATTTTATCGCATCCGCCTCGCGTTTCGGAAAAATACTCTATGTGGTCAATATAATCCGGCAGGGCAGGATGATTGGGAAACGGAGCTATACCGCATCCCCGCGTATCGACGAGGAAGAGAGCGGGATGATGGAACGTTTTGTAATCGAGTACTGCCTCCAATCGGATAAAAAAGCCGACCTTATTATTATCGATCCCGCTTTTGAGGCGCAGGTCTCCGCGCTGAACGGATACTTTGCGGACACCGGGCAGGCTGGGGTAAAGGTCGGGATACCCCATGATAACGACCAGACCGCGCTGCTCAGGATCGCTAAAGAAAACGCCGAACTCCATCTTGCGCAGGTGCTCTCTAAGGTCGATAATTCTGAGAGCCTCGCGCTTCTCCGCGATGTGCTGGGCATCGACAGGACGCCGATGCGGATTGAAGGTTTCGATATCGCCAACATCCTCGGTCAGCAGGCTGTCGCGGCGATGGTCTCATTTTACGGGGGCGATCCGGATAAGGACAATTACCGCCATTTCAATATCCGTTCGAAGGAAACGCCGGACGATTTTGCGATGATGCATGAGGCGGTCCTGCGGCGGTATAAACGTCTCAGGGACGAGGGGCTGGAATATCCCGATCTTGTACTGATAGACGGCGGGAAGGGACAGTTACACGCGGCGGCGGACGCGCTTGCCGAGATAGGGGTTAGCCTGAATGTCGTGTCGCTCGCTAAGAAGAACGAGGAGATATTTGTGCCCGGCCGCGCCGAGCCGATTGTTCTGGAACGGAATTCTCCCGCGCTTCATGTGCTTCAGCGGGTGCGCGACGAATCACACCGTTTCTCCAACCTGTGTTATAACCGGCTGAAACGGAAGTCGGCGGTCGAATCGGTTTTCGACGACATAGAAGGGATCGGCGATAAAAGGAAAAGTATCATTGTCCGGAAGTTTCTGAAACGGCAGACAATCGAAAGGTTGACTGTGAAGGATTTAACCGACGAGGGCATTCCCTCCGGTATCGCGGAAAAAGTTTACAATTCCCTGAAGTCGCTGTATAATAAGTCATCGTGATATAAGGATTTTAAGTTTTGGAAATTCTGGGGGGAACTCTCTTTTAGGAAGTACCATGAATATTCTGGTTTATACCCAGTCTTTTTATGTGCGAAAGACGTTTATCAACGCACTCATACCAATGGGAATATCGGTTTTTCAAACCGACCATCTCACTACGCTATTTGACACTGTTAGAAAGAATTCGATCGAGATGATAGTTTTCGATGTCATTCAGGAAAACTATGATGAAGTATTTCCCGAATTGATCAAAATCAAACAGGGCACCGAAACTGGGCTGCCGGAAAAAATCAGTCTCCTGATGCTGATCGGATCGGTTGATAAAGCGCAGATCACTCGCGCGCTTCAATTAGGGGTGATCGGGTTTATAAAAAGCAACGCCTCAGAAGAAACGATTTCGAAATACACTATGGAGATCTATCAAAAAATCAGGGGAATCCCTCCTGAGCGCAAGTATGTCCGCGTCTCTCTGAATACATCGATAGAATCCGAACGAATCGGGGTAAAATTCCGGTCTACGTTAAATATGCAGCTTATCCTCGGGGTAATCAAGGATATCAGCGCGGGGGGGATCGCGGTCGAACTGGTCGGGACATTTGATAAAGAGGCGATCGAGAACGGGATGGAAGTGAAAAACATGCAGTTTATGCTGGATTCGCGGGATGTTTTGGTGAATGCGGTAGTAGTCGCATACCAGAAGAATTTTTGCGCTTTCCGCTTCACGCATCTTTCACAGCAGGACAGGGAAGCGATGAGCCAGTTTATCTTCGATAAGATATCGCGGACATCCGAACTTCCAGTAAAGGGGCCCGAGAACCCCGCCGAAACCCCGCCAGAAGGTTCGCCTGCGCAGTCACAAGAATAATAGAAAGGGATACTATGAAGAAAAAACAGGGGATCGATTTTCCGAAACGAATCGAAAGGCTCTCTGACAGCATGATGAAATCCGTCGTACGTCTGGCGATTATCGAGGATTTGGACGGCAGAGGCGATATCACCACAACATCACTTTTTGCCGGGCTGAACGAGATATCCCGTACGGGTCGGATTCTCGCAAAAGAGAGCGGGATAATTTGCGGTACTTATATCGCCGCAAGAGTATATTCCATGGTTTCCAGTTCAATCAGCATCGATGTGGAGCATCATAAAAAAGACGGCGATTATGTAGAGAAAGGGGACACTATTCTTGTGATCAAGGGTAAACCCTCAGCGATTACTACCGGCGAGCGAATTGCCCTGAATTTCCTCGGCCTTCTTTCCGGCGTCAGCACAAAAGTCAACCGTTATGTGAAGCTTCTCGACGGGTCCCCGACAAAGCTTCTGGATACCCGGAAAACACTGCCCGGTCTGCGTGAAATGCAAAAATACGCAGTTGCGACCGGGGGAGGTTATAATCACCGCGTCGGCCTTTACGATATGATACTGATTAAGGATAACCATATCGCTACTTTGGGATCGGTCAAACGCGCGGTGGAACTTGCGAAAAAAGCCTACCCGATGGTTCCCATAGAGATCGAGACCTCAACTATGGAACAGGTAGCCGAGGCTGTCGAGACCGAGGCGGATATTCTGATGCTCGACAATATGGATAATACAAGAGTACGCGAGGCGATGAAAATTATCGACGGGGCTAAGCATATCGAAGTGTCCGGAAATATCGACGAGAAACGGCTCAAGGAACTCGGCGATATCGGTGTGGATTTTGTTTCGATGGGCGAACTGACTCATACGGTAAAAAACCTCAACCTGACATTATTGATCGAATAGTTACTATGAGAATAATAAAAGGGGGACTCTTAATGAGTCCCCCTTTTTCGTATATAAAGGCAGATTTCGTGATATCGAAAATCCTACTTTTCCGTACGTTCTAAAAAATCGTAGATCATTTTTCCCAGTCCCAGTCCGCCGTTATACGCGGATTGACGGGAGTATTCGGTATAGAGCATATCCTCGAAAATATCCTGTTTCAGTCCGCCGTTCAGCCACTCGTCTTTAGGCACCGTATTCCTCATCGCTTTATACATTTCCTGAATCAGAAGCGAGGCGAATTCGTCCGAGACCTGACGGAGCTGTTTATCTTCCATCGCACCGTAATCTTTTTTGCCCATCGCGGTAGCCTTGGAAAGACTGAGTTTTTCCTGCGCCGAATAAAGATATTCGCTTCCCAGTTTGATATCCATAATTCCTCCGTCGGTTTCATTATGATTATCGGAATTGCGCGGAAAAGGTAAAGGGTGCGGCGGGATTATAAGTTGAACAGAAGGCTGACGGTGGTGCCGTTGCCGGGTTTGCTCTCGACGGATATATCGGCATCGAGCGCTTTGGATAATTCGAAAACGATATAAAGTCCCAGCCCGGTCGCATACTGCGGGTCTTTTGTGGTAAAGAAAGGGTCGAAGATATTCGGCAGGTCGGTCTTGGATATGCCGGTTCCGTTATCGGAAATATCGATGCGGATATGGCCGGGGTCGGGCTGATACGCATTGATAGCGATTACGCCGGTTTCCGAAACCGCGTCGATGGAATTCCGGAGCAGGTTGTAGAGGATTTCCTCCAAGCCTACTTCATCGGTGTCAAGAATAAATCTTTCAGTCGCCGCGGACATTTTCAGAGTGATGGAAGTATTTTTCTTTCGTACCATGTTCTGGAATACGGGTTCGAGCGATTTGAAGAAATCGTGCAGGTCGAGAGGCCTTTTTGTGATCTGCTCGTGACGCGCGAAAACGTGCATCCGGTTCGTAATCTTTATACCCCGTTCGACCGCCTGCGTGATATTCGATATATCCTCTTCGGCATTCCGGATGTCGGGCGATTTTACGGAATAGAGCAATAATTCCGCATACCCTTTTATGATGGCAAAAATATTATTATACTCGTGAGATATCCCGGCAACAAGATTTTTCATCGTCTCCATTTTCTGCTGCTGAATCATCAGAGCGGTCATCTTTTTTTTCTGCTCTTCGTTTTCGATCTGCGAGGTGATATCCAGTAAATGGGCGAGTACAGCGGGTTTATGATTGTATTCGATGATCGATTCGTAGGCCGAGAACCAGCGTACCGTTCTATCCTTTTTTAAACCCTTGAATGTATATAGAATCCCCTGATTTTCGTCGATGATTCCTGCTTTTTGCACATTCGGCTTCACTTCGATATCAGAATCCGGGTGAAATAAAATCGAAGGGTCGATATTATTTTCAAGGTCTTCTTCCGAATACCCTGTGATTTCATAAAACTTTGAATTTGCGATTAAGATGCGGTTTTCCTGCATGAGATAAATACCGGAAAGAGAATGATCGACCAAAGTTCGGTATGTTTTCTCGGAATTATCCAGTTCTCTGAACAAAGTGTCGGTTTCCAGAACCTCGGCGATAATTCTTGAAATATTTTTTATTGTCGATGCGGCGAGTTCGTCGAAAAGATGCGGATCCATTTTCAGGAACAGAAAACCGTAGTGCTGTTTCGGTGTGGAAATTCTGGAAAGTATCAGAAGCTTATCGCCGCTGATCTCAGTTTCAAACATTTTTGAATAATCTATAGAAAACTCCCGGGTTAAAATACTCTCAGTCTCCGTCAGTGAACCGAACTCGAATAAGCCTTCATAAGTCTGAAGATAGATATAGAACGTCTCGCAGGAAAAATATTCTCCCAGCACTTTTTGGATATCAGGAAACGTATCTTCCCATGATGCCTCGCTCAGCAGTGTGTTGAATACAAGATTCAGCAATTCCGTTGCCTGCAGGTTCTTAATGATCCCGGAAATATTCTTGACTACAAGTATATAATACTGCTTATCCCTCTCCGTAAAAAGAGATAAATGTACCGATGCTTTAAAGTATGTCCCGTCCTTCATTCTGCAGTCAGTCTCAAAATCCACGCTGCTCTGCTGCCGGAGAATACTATTCTGTTTTTCATAGATCTGATCGTCTTTAAAAAGAGATTTCGGGTTCAATTTTTTGAATTCCTTGGAACTATACCCGAATTGTCTGACGGTTTCGGGATTGAAGCTCTGAATCTTATCGTCCCCGATCATCATGAGAGGCAGTCCGGTGGAATTAAACAGTTTTCGGTTCAGGTGATTCAATTCGTCCAGACGCCGGAGATTTTTTAATTGCTGGAAGTTATACAGAATAAAGAAAACCATCCCGAAGAAGAGCAAAAGGACGATTACCTCTGAGAAGAACAGATAATTACGGAAGACATCATTGATAATCCCTGCGTCCGGAATAATCTGTAATCTGTTTAGGTAAAACCCGATCTGAAATCTTGTAAATAACCAGCCTATCACCATTATTCCGATAAAAAATACAATTCCCGAACTCAGGAGTATCCTTTGACGGATTTTAAAAATGAGTGAATCGTTTATGAAAAACAGCATCAGGGTTAAAAAGAGTATTCCAAGATGGATATATGAAAGAGAAAAAAAGAATTCACTGCGAGTATCCAGCAGACGGAATACATGGAAATAGCTTCCTATGCACATCGAGGTGATGAAAATGAATAACACTATCTTTAATTTACTCATTTTCATACTCATATAGCGTATTAACGAAAGATATCCCCCTATTGATATAAAAAACGTTAACAGGAATAGCGGAAGGCGGAATACATGCTGGACATTGAGAAATAACGGTATACTCCCAAGCGAAACTAAGATTAATCCTGCGATGAGCAGTTTTTTGGGGAATCCGGATCGAAAGATGAACCAACCGATAAAATAATAGTGACTAATAAAAAATACCACAGTGGGTATGAATAGCCAATCGATTTCATAACGCCATCTTAAAAAATAAGTTAATAAGCCTGCAATAGTTAAAACAATCGAAATGATATATAATTTTAAATATTTCTTCTCGGGGCGTGTTCTCAAGATCAGCATCATCACAATAGACAAAAACACCCCCAGCAGAACAGTACAAAAAGCAGAGTAATTCGCAAACGGGGAAAACGTGCCGGGCAGCAGGTGAAACTCAGTATTGTACAGGGCGAAATAATTCGTGTTCGTCAAATAAATTTCCTTCTGAATTATACCTACATATTTTATCGACTTATCGGAAATTGTCAAACAAAACGCTTTTTCTTGACAGAAGTGCCGAAACCCGGTAAATTAAGGGCGGTTGCAGACACAAATAACTATTTTTACATATTACATTATCATTATTTGGAATACGCACAATGGGCGCTTCCCTACCGCCGGTAATCGGCGGTTTTTTAGGAGCGTCCATAATAGATTAAGGAGTCGCCCGCATGAAATGGGAAACACTTGGATTTAACGATATCCCCGATATATTAAACTCCGTCGATGACGGTTTATTCCAGGGACTGCTTGACTATGCGTATGACGTGAAACGAAAAACGGTCGGCACAAAGGTGTACTTCCGGGGACTGATAGAATACAGCAATATCTGCATAAAAAACTGTTATTACTGCGGTATCCGCAGAGATAACCGTTCTGCCCGCCGGTATACGATGACCCCCGCCGAGGTTGCCGACGCCGGAATGCTGGCGTACCGGCAGGGGATGGGTTCGGTCGTCCTGCAGTCCGGGGAACGCACCGATGGGGCGTTTATCGATACGGTTACCGATTTAATTGTCCGGCTGAAGGAAGTTTCCGGCGGGAAGCTGGGGATTACCCTGTCGCTCGGGGAGCAGTCTCCCGATGTATACCGCCGATGGTTCGACGCTGGCGCGCACCGTTACCTCCTGCGTATCGAGACGTCGAGTCCGGCTCTCTACGCCCGCCTGCATCCCGCCGACCACGATTACGGCCGCCGGGTCGAGTGTCTCAGCGTCCTGAAAGGGATCGGGTATCAGACCGGTACCGGGGTGATGATCGGGCTGCCTTACCAGACTGCCGGCGATCTCGCGGGGGATATCGAATTCTTCCGCGACATGGATATCGATATGATCGGGATGGGGCCGTATATCCTGCACAGTGACACGCCGCTCGCTTCCGGTTTCGAGGATGCACACGCCACACAGACGGAACGTTTCCGGCTCTCGCTGAAGATGGTCGCGCTGACACGGATACTGCTCAGGGATGTGAATATCGCGGCGACTACCGCCCTGCAGGTGCTCGATCCCGCCGGGCGAGAAAAGGCGTTGCGCGCCGGGGCGAACATCATTATGCCGAACATTACCCCGTCCAAGTACCGTCCGGACTATACCCTCTATCAGGGCAAACCGTGCGCCGACGAGGAACCGGAGCAGTGCATGGGATGTCTGAACGCCCGGATCAGGATGATCGGGGAAGAAGTCGGATTAAACGAATGGGGCGATTCTCCCCGCTTTAAAGAACGTGCGGAAGCAGCGACAGCGAGTTCAATTCCCGTCCGAAATGATACCTGAATATCCGCGCGATCAGCGTCATCAATTCGTTCTGCACCGATAAGGAAATCTCCTTCCCGTCCCAGAACTCCATACCCTCCGCGGCTTCGCAGTCATGGATAAAACGCAGGGTGCCGTTGCCGAAACTGTGCTTTTCCGACGTGAGTTCTCTCAGTTCCTCCGCGAAATCGGCGGAATACTCGGGAAAGATGCCCTCGGAGATCAGAGTCAGGATAATAAAATAAAACACGTACTTCTCGAATCGTTTTTCGGACGCCATTCTCATGAGCAGGGGTTCGGTTAAATCGAATAGGGGGAACGGATGCTCGTTTGAGAGGGCGGTATCGAGGGTCTCGAACACAAGATACAGATAAGACAACCGTTTCAACTCGGCGCGGATACCGTCAAAATTATTTCCGAGCGAAATTTCCCTGACAGAGAGGGGAAGTCCGCTGTCGGGATTCCTGGTTTTCAGCGCGATACCGTTGACCAGATTCCCAGCCATAATGACGCTTTTACGCCGGCTTTTTTCACGCGCCGCGCCGAACGCGAATAGCCTGATTTTCCCGAGATGTTCGTCTAATAGGGTGATGATACGGTTTCCGTCGCCGAAACTGTCGGCGCGGAGGATGATACCGTTAAATCTGAGATGATTCGATTTGAATGTTTCTTCACCCGGAGGGTCATTCCTTTGTTTCATGGGTGATGCGTTCGAGAATAGTGTAATTTTTCAGCCGTCCGCGCTTATCGAAAATTTCACGGACTATGGCGAAATTACCCGCGCCGATATAATAAAGTTTTCTTCCTTTCTGCTGGATGTCGGGCTTGGTTTTCTGGATCTCCCCCATGATACAGTCAAAGTGCGCAAACTTGCCGGTCGGCTGGTGTTTGAGCGCGAAAATCAATCCCTGTATGGGTTTGTCGCAGATAGGGCATATATTTTCTTCTTTCTCTAATTCCATCAATTTTTTGCTGGGCTCAAGGCCGTTCATTCCCAACTGTTCCTTTATTTCGTCGGATATTTCTACGGGCGGCAGTGTTCTGACAGGGGGCAGGGGGCGCTGTTCGGGCCGGATATCCCTGTTCTGATTCTGCTGGGGTTTCCATCCGGGCTGCTGCTGACGGTTTCCGTCGGGGCGTCTGTTCCGGAAATCCCTCGATTGCTGGGGGGAATCCTGACGGCGCTGACTGTTGTCGCGGTTCTGCGCAGGTTTTGGGCCCTGTCCCTGCGGTCTCGGCCTGTTCTGCTGGGGCTGACCGGGCTGCGCCGCGCCCTGAAACGGGTGTTCTCCGGGCGTGCCTTCGGCGGGTTTTTCCCCTGCGGCGTTCCCCGGCTGTCCGTCTACTCGATGATAATGCGGTTTTCCCGGAGTGCCCGGCGGGCGGTGTCTTCTTTTATTATGTGACATTTTCTCTCCTTAAACGTACCATATTATAACTATACTTCAGATTTTTTGCAAGGTGCTGCGCACGCTAAATCCGATTTCAATCAGGATGAAACAGTATCATGTCAGCCGTACGCAGGGGGTATATTATGTTTGAACAAGCGAATATTTTCATCACGGGCTGTATTTTAGTATAGACTATTAGGTTTATATCGGGTTTAGCCGTACGCAGGGTGTATTATGTTTGAACAATGCGAATATTTTCATCACGGGCTGTATTTAGTATAGACTATTGGGTTTATATCGGGTTCAGCCGAACGCAGGGTATATTATGTTTGAACAAGCGAATATTTTCATCACGGGCTGTATTTTAGATTAAACTATTAGGTTTATATCGGGTTTAGCCGTACGCAGGGGGTATATTATGTTTGAACAATGCGAATATTTTCATCACGGGCTGTATTTTAGTATAGACTAT